>JANQQC010000041.1 GCA_028285145.1 Hyphomonadaceae bacterium | reverse complement strand
CGTCCAGCTCCGAAAGGAAACCGGTTTCATTGTCGCCGGAAACTGAAAGCTTCGCACGGGACGACAAGCCGTCGCGAGAGATAGTGAGGACATCCTTGGCAAGATCCTGAAGGTTACCACCACCCGGGATCGGTGTGCGAAGCCCGAGCACACGGGCGCTCTGCCGAATCGACTCCCGCTCTGCCGCGCTCCAGTCTTTCACAAGGCTCCAGGCCGCATCGAGCGCTGCATCATCGTAAAGAATGCCCACCCAGAAGGCGGAGAACGCGCAAAGGCGGCTCCATGGGCCGGAGTCTGAGCCACGCATCTCCAGGAAGCGTTTGAGACGCACCTCCGGGAAAATCGTCGAGAGGTGGTCCTCCCAATCATCAATCGCCGGGCGCTCACCGGGAAGAATGGGAAGCTTGCCGGCCAGGAAATCGCGGAAACTCAGACCCGACGCATCAAGATAGGTTCCGCGCCGGCGAACAAAATACATCGGCACATCAAGCGCGTAGTCGGCATAGCGTTCATATCCGAATCCATCCTCGAACACGAAAGGCAGCATGCCCGTGCGGTCAGGGTCGGTATCGGTCCAGATTTGCGAGCGATAGGACAGGAAGCCGTTCGGGCGACCATCGATGAAAGGCGAGTTCGCGAAAAGCGCTGTTCCGAGCGGCTGCAGCGCCAGCGATACCCGAAACTTCTTCGCCATGTCCGCTTCAGAGGCAAAGTCCAGATTTGTCTGAACAGTACAGGTCCGGAACATCATCTGCTTTCCGAGCCGGCCCACCTTGTCCATGTAGGCCTTCATGATCTTGTAGCGGCCTTTGGGCATCATTGGCGTTTCGTCGAACGACCAAAGCGGACTCACCCCAAGGCCCAAAAACGCAATTCCAAGAGGCTCAGCAATTTCGCGCACTTCACGAAGATGGTCGCCGACCTCGTTGCAGGTCTGATGGATGTGCTCCAAAGGCGCACCGGACAACTCGAACTGACCACCCGGCTCAAGGCTGACGCTGGCCCCGTCCTTTTTCAGACCAATCAGGTTCCCGCCTTCCTCAATCGGCGACCAGTTGAACCGGTCACGCAGACCCTCCAGCATGGCGCGTACGGACGACGCGCCTTCATAGGGCAGCGGTCGGAGACCATCTTTCAGGAAACCGAACTTCTCGTGCTCCGTGCCAATCCGCCAGTCCGCTTTGGGCTTTTCGCCTTTCTCGAACCACTCAACCAGCTCGGATTTATCGGCTATTCGCGGTGCGGACTCGTCGATATCGGCAGTGGGCGTGGTCAATTTTTCGCTCCCCGAGAATCAGCGACTGAATCCAGATAGGGGTCTCGGCCCCAATCTCCAACCACCGATTGCCAGACGGCCAGCCCAGCGACCACGGCAGTTTCCGCCCTTAAGATACGTGGTCCCAGCGTCACCGGGCACACAAACTCCTTCTCACGTAAAGATGCCCGCTCCTCGGATGTGAAGCCGCCTTCCGGTCCAACCAGCAGCGTCGCCGACTGGGCTCCCAAAGCCTGAAGCGCTTCCCGAATGGGTCTGGCTCGCCCGGTTTCTCCGCCCCAGGGCTGCCCAGTATCGTCTCCGGCCTCATCGCAAAAGATTAGACTTTTGCCGAGCTCCAGCGTTGTCAGCGCCTTTTCGAGTGTGAGCGGTTCGTTGATTTCCGGAAGGTCCAGCCTCTCGGTCTGCTCAGCGGCTTCCAGCGCGATCTTAGCAAGGCGATCAACTCGCACGCGATCTGATTGCGTGCGCGAGGTGATAACCGGGCGGATCGCTAGTGCACCGAGTTCGGTCGCCTTTTCGACGATGAAATCGGTCCGCGCCTTCTTCACCGGCGCGAACCAGAGATCGATGCTCACCGCATTCCCTGTTGGTTGCGCTCGGAACTGGTCGCGTACGACCACCGTCACCGACCGACGGGACACCTCCGCCAGTTCGCACGTCCATTCACCGTCCTTGCCATTGAAGAGCCGGACTGACGCTCCCGCCGGAAGACGGAGAACGCGTGCGAGGTAGTTGCTCTGCTCATCGGAGAGTTCTGCGCTTACACCTTCGCTCAGATCGAAGTCGACAAAAAGGCGCGGCGCGGAACTCATCGCTGTCCTGCTACATTGATCACGAATTGACGGCAATCAGGAGATGGGCATGGCGCAGTCGGTCAATCCAACCACCGAAGACATCATTGAAACGTTCGAGGCATACGACGATGCAGAGGTCGAGCGTCGCGTGGATCGCGTCGCACAGCGTTTCGAAACCTGGCGTCTGACATCCTTCGATGAACGCGCAAAGCCGATGATGCGCGCGGCAGACGTTCTGGAGTCCAATAAGGAGGCCTACGCAGAAACGATGACGGCTGAGATGGGCAAGACGCTCAAATCAGCAGTTGCCGAAGTCAAAAAGTGCGCCTGGGTCTGCCGGCACTACGCTGAACACGCTGAGGGATATCTCGAAGACGAGATTATCGAGACCGATGCGCGCCAGTCCTACGTCCGGCACCTTCCGCTTGGCCCGGTACTGGCAGTCATGCCCTGGAACTTTCCGTTCTGGCAGGTCTTTCGGTTCGCTGCGCCCGCCTTGATGGCAGGAAATGTCGGGCTCTTGAAACATGCCTCGAATGTCTGGCGGTCGGCGCTCAACATAGAGGCCGTGTTTCGCGAAGCTGGATTTCCCGACGGCTGTTTCGAGACGCTCCTCATTGGATCTGACAGGGTCGAAGACGTGCTACGCGATAAACGGGTACGCGCTGCGACACTGACGGGCTCCGGCCCCGCCGGTGGAGCCGTGGCATCAATCGCAGGATCGGAGATCAAACCTAGCGTTCTGGAACTCGGCGGCACAGACGCACTAATTGTCATGCCATCTGCAGATCTTGATGCCGCCGTCAAAACTGCCGTCGAGGCGCGCACCCAGAACAACGGGCAGTCCTGCATCGCTGCCAAGCGCTTCTTTGTTCATCAGGACGTCTATACCGAATTTCGCGACCGGTTTGTCGTCGCCTTTGACGCTCTGACAATCGGCGATCCGATGCGGGATGAAACAGATATCGGGCCACTCGCGACCAAGACTATTCGCGATGAGCTGATCGATCAGGTTGAAAAGACTCTGGGTGCTGGCGGAACGCATCTCACCGCAGAACGGCAGCTACCTGATAAGGGTTGGTACTTCGCGCCGATTGTTATCGAGAACGCGCCGACCGGCAGTCCTGCTTTTAGCGATGAATTGTTCGGACCAGCCGCCGGGTTGTGGTCCGTCGCCTCACTCGAGGAAGCCATTGCACACGCCAACGCCACAAAATTCGGGCTCGGATCTGCGATTTTCACAAATGAGGATGATGATATCGAGCAAGCCGTACGTGACCTGGAGGCCGGCTCAACTTTCGTGAATTCCAGAGTCTCGAGCGACCCGCGTCTTCCATTCGGCGGCATCAAGCAGTCGGGTTTCGGGCGCGAATTGGCGGCTGACGGTATCCGTGCCTTCGTCAATCGGAAGACCGTATCTATTGCGTGACGTGCCAAATCGAAGATTCGGCGCTATAGCGCGCCCATGAGCGATGAAACCACGTCTTCTCAAGGCCCTATGCCCGCTGACACAGCGCTGCCGCGCTGGTTGTCGGGCCTTCCCGACGGCTTGCGCCCTTATGCGGCGCTTGCCCGGCTGGATCGGCCTGTCGGCATCTGGTTGCTGCTGCTGCCATGCTGGATCGGCCTTGCTTATTCGCGGATAGGATCGGGTTTTCAGTGGCTCGATATCTTCTGGTTTATGCTGTTCGCGATCGGCAGCGTTGTCATGCGCGGCGCGGGCTGCACATGGAACGACATCACGGATCGTGACATTGACGCCGACGTTGCGCGCACGGCCGGGCGTCCGATCCCCTCAGGCCAGCTAAGTGTTTCGGAAGCCTACCTTTTCCTCGGCTGCCAGCTGGCGGTCGGCAGCCTCGTCTGGCTCTTCCTGCCGCTGGACGCGAAGATCGTCGCTCTGCTCGCATTGCCGCTAGTGGCGCTTTACCCATTTATGAAGCGCGTGGTGTGGTGGCCGCAGGCATGGCTCGGCATGACGTTTAACTGGGGCGTCCTGGTCGCGGCAGCCACTGCGGCGTCGATCTCAATCGATGACATTATCCTGTACCTCGCACTGGCGCTCTGGACTGTCGCGTATGACACGATCTACGCGCTTCAGGATCGAGAAGATGACGCGCTGATTGGCGTCAAATCGACCGCGCGCCTTTTCGGCAAGCGCACGCGTCTGGCGGCGTTCGGCTTTCATATGGGCGCGGCAGCGCTTGTTGGCCTAGCGGCATGGATCGCCGGTGCGGACGAGATTGGTGCTCTCACAACGCTCGTCTTTCTGGGACACGGCATCTGGCAAGCCAACCGCCTTGCTGCTGAGCGCGAAAAGAACGCGCTGGCGGTGTTCAAATCGAACGTCTGGGCAGGTGGAATGCTCGCTAGCGGCTTCGCAGTTGCGGCCCTTCTTGTCTAACGCTGGGTCAAAGGCGTATTTTAAAGAATGGCCGCTGCAAAACGAATCCGCCCGCTCGACATCTTCTCCAAAGAAGAGTGGGCTTATGTGAGCCAGCGAAACGACTGGTTGGGGCTGGGCCAGGTCGCTCATGCATGGGGCATTATCGCGCTCGCAATGGCCGCGGCCATCTGGCAGCCGATCCTGATCATATTCGCAGTCCCGATTATCGGCGCACGCCAACTCGGTCTCGTCATCCTGATGCATGATGCCGCCCATGGTGGCCTGCATTCAAATCGCGCGGTGAATGAATGGGTGGGACATTGGCTGTGCGGCGCACCGCTAGGAAGCCACGTCAAAGCCTATCGCCAGTATCACCTGACGCATCACAAATACGCCCAGCAGCCGGAAGATCCCGATCTTGCTTTGTCCAAGCCGTTCCCGGTGACCAAAGCCTCGCTTCGCCGCAAGATCATTCGCGATCTGACGGGGCAGACGTTCTACAAGCAGCGGTTAAACCAGTTCGCCAACGCCGCCGGGATCGGTATCAAAAAGGGCCCCGGCACGGAAAACCGCTCCCAGTCCGCACGCGAAGCCGTTATTCCAATGCTGATCACGAACGGGCTGCTGCTGACGCTGCTCATAGCAGTCGGAGCTTGGTGGGCTTTCTTTGTTCTCTGGCTACTGCCGATGGCGACTTGGTTCATGATGATCACTCGGCTGCGCAACATAGCCGAGCATGCCGTCGTACCCGACAATGAAGACCCCATGCGTCATGCGCGCACGACGCTCGCCAGCTGGTGGGAGGGTCTTTTGATCGCGCCTTATTGGGTGAACTATCACTGCGAGCATCACATGTTCATGCATCTGCCTTCCTACCGGCTGGGACGGGCGCACAAACTTCTCGCGAAGAAGGGCATCACCGACCGGATGGAAGTCCGCCGCGGCTACGCTGAAGTGCTGGCCCAGGCCGCCTCGAAACAGGAGCTTGCCCCGGCATGACTGTCACCGTCGAAATGGTATCAGATCTTGTATGCCCCTGGTGCTGGCTCGGCCTACGCAGGATCCGGGAAGCCATGTCGCTCGCGCCGGACGTGGAAGTGGACCTTCTGTTCCGGCCTTATGAACTCGATCCAACCATTCCGGTTGGGGGCGTCGACTACAAGGCCTACCATGCCGAGAAGTTCGGGTCGGATGTCGGCAAAGACCGCGCCCGCACGATGCGCAATGCCTTGATCAAGTATGGCGAGGAAGAAGACATCCCATTCAATTTCGATGGCATTGTCATCCGCCCCAATTCGCTGAATGCGCACCGGGTCGTTCGTTGGGCGCAGGGACAGGACAAAGCCATCGAGGCGAAAGAAGCGCTCTTCTATGCCTTCTTCGCTGAGGGCAAGGATATCGGCGATGCGGTTGTCCTTACGACAATTGCCGAGAGCATCGGGCTTGATCCCGCGATCGTGGCTGATCTTCTGGCCTCGGATGCGGACATCGCGACCGTTCGCGAAGAGGAAGAGATATTCCGGCAGATGGGTGTGGGCGGCGTGCCGACCTACATCGCCAATCGGCGGCTGGCGGTTCAGGGGGCTGAAAGCGCGGAGAAGCTGGCCAAATTCCTGCGCGCCGCCGCAAACCAGATGCCTCAGGAACGCGGCCTCGCCGGTAATGCCTGATCTCGTTTCCGTAGAGCGAGAAGGCCGGATTGCTATCGTTCGTTTCGATACGGGTGAAAAGCCAAACGCGCTGAGCCAGAAATTGATGCGCGAGCTTACGGCTGCTGCAGAGCTATTTCACGATGACCCGGACGTTTCGGCCGTCGTACTAACTGGCCACAACAACGTTTTCTCTATGGGAGCAGATCTCAAGGACCCGGAAGGACTCGACGCCCGAAAGGCTGGCCTCGCGAAGCGACGCATCCTGCTGCGCGCCGGCCCGCGCCTCTGCGAGGCTTGGGAGAAAGTCGACGCGCTGACCATCTGCGCCATTGAGGGATGGTGTGTGGGCGGCGGTGCAGCTCTGGCAGCGGCTTGTGACCTGCGGATCGTGGGACAGAGCGGGAACGTTTACATTCCCGAAGTCGAGCGCGGCATGAATATGAGTTGGGGCTCCATCCCAAGGCTGGTCGCGCTTGTTGGCCCGGCGCGCACGAAACGGCTTGCCGCGCTCTGCGAGAAAGTGGACGCCGAGACGGCTTTGTCCTGGGGACTCGCCGATCATGTGACCCCGGATGGCGCAGCACTCGAAAAGGCGATGGAGATTGCCCGGGCTACGGCGAGCCTTCCGCCGACGGCTCTAAAGCTGGTCAAGCACGATACCAACGTTGCAGCTCACGCACTTGCCAAGGCCACCAGCCACAGGGATCTCGAAGCCTTCGCGCTTATGCAACAGTCCGAGGATTTCCAGGAAGGCATCCAAGCCTTCTTCGAAGGACGCGATCCTGAATTCACTGGCGATTGATCAGGACAGCTGTAGCTCAACCAGCCGTGCATACCCACCGTTGGCCGCCATGAGCTGATCGTGAGACCCTTCTTCGACAACCCTGCCATTCTCCATGACAAGAATCCGATCTGCCGCGCGAACCGTGGTGAGTCGGTGGGCAATAATGAGTGTGGTCCGGCCTTCGGAGAACTCGGTGAGCGCGGCCTGCACCTTCGCTTCGCTCGACGCATCAAGCGCTGAGGTCGCCTCATCAAGCAATAGGATTGGAGCACCGCGAAGGATCGCCCGAGCCAGCGCTATCCGCTGGCGCTGGCCGCCGGAGAGATTACGGCCCATTTCACCGGCTGGGGCATCATACCCACCCGGAAGCTCCAGAATGAACTCATTAGCATTTGCGGCGCGCGCGGCCGCTACGATCTCGTCGTCAGACGCACCAATCCGCCCAAGCGCGATATTGGCGCGGATTGTATCGTCAAAGAGTGCCGCATCCTGCGCGACGAGTCCTGTCGCCGCGCGAAGGCTCGATCCGGTCACTGATCGAATGTCGTTGCCATCAACACTGACCGTCCCAGAGGACGGGTCATAGAGCCTGAGCAGAAGATTGAAGACAGTCGACTTGCCGGCCCCGCTCGGCCCAACGATCGCAATCCGTTCGCCGGCATCAGCGTGGAAACTCAAGCCGCTCAGCGCTTCGGTGCCATCAGGGTAGTGAAAATGCACGTCAGTGAAGTCGATAACGCCCCGCACATCGCTGAGTATGCTTGCAGCGGGTCGGTCCGCGATGCGTGGCTCAGCGTCAAGAATGTCGAAGACGCGATCCGCCGCGCCACCGCCTTCCTGCGCAACTGCGTTCAATGTGCCAAGCGCCCGCAACTCAGGTGCTGCAATCCCGATCAGCGCAACGATCGCCACGAAATCAGGAATCGACGATCCACCCGACGCGATCCGCCAGGCCGTAATGGCAAGGACGAGAACAATCGCCGCACCGCCTGCAATTTCGAGGATAGGATCAACGGCGGCCTTGTCGGTCAGCACTTTCAGGAAGAGCCGCGCACGCTCTCGAAACCCTTTCCGTGCACGCTCCTGCTGGTAGCCCTCAAGGCCAAACGCTTTCACAATCCGCGCGGACTGAAAGCCTTCCGACAATAGCGAGGTCACCTCGCCAACCTGCGTTTGCGCATGCTTGGCGCGTTTCCGAACCCGGTTGCCGAGAGCAATCACAGGCGCGAACGCGATCGGATAGGCCGCGATCAGCATCAGCGTCAGCTGCCAGTCGATCCAGAGCATGGCCGCAATCGCGCCAATCACTGTCAACACACCCTTGGTGAGATTGTTTGCGAGTCGCAGTCCGGCATCCCGCAGCGCGTTCACATCATTGATGAAGCGGGACACAAAGCCGCCTGACGCATCGCCGGATAAGCGCTCAAAGTCGCCCGCGGTAAGGCTCTCGAACTGGTCATCCTGCACATCCACAATCGCCCGCTGGACGCCGGTATTGTTCAGGATGGTCATGCCGTAGAGCGACAGCGCGCGGACAACGACCATTACGCCAATCAGGCCGAGCAGAACCCAGGTCTCGCCCGGCACGGCTGCAACACCAGCTTCGGCTGTCTCCGAAAGCTGCTCCAGCGAGTCGAGTACTAGCTTGATGAGCACACCGTATGACGACACGGCGGCTGATGTGACGACGGCAAGCGCTGTCCCGCCAGCAAACCAGACCCAATGCGGCGCAAAACGCTCGCGAATGAGCCTCAGCAGGCTATGCCGCCGCTCAGACGTGATGGTGTGAGCCGGTTTCAGGATCGAGCAGCTTGTGTGCGTGGAGAATGAAGTAGCGCATCTCCGCATTGTCTACCGTCCGCTGAGCGGCAGACTTCCAAGCGTCGTAGGCCGCCTTGTAGTTCGGGAACGCACCGATGAAATCGATCTTTGAAAGATCCTCAAACTCGACGTCCGTGACGTCCTTGAGTTCGCCGCCAATCACGAGGTGAAGCAGCTGTTTCTGTGAAGTAGGCGCATCTGTCATCGCGCGCTTTGCTCCGCTTTTTACCTGTCCTGTCAGGCAGCTGCGCCGGGATTCGGCAGCGCCACCATTTGTGTGCGTCGCACTAGCAGAGGATGAAGATGCTTTCCAGCCGCGATGATGCTGCGCTGTGCAGGCACTGGCCCGTTGAATTGAAAGGGCTCGCCCATATGCGTTGTCGCTTCGCCGCCCGCCTCCTGAACGAGGATGACGCCCGCAGCCAGATCCCAGTCCGACTTCCGAAACAAAACGAGAGCGGCGTCCCAACTTCCTTCCGCAACAAATGCGAGGCGTAGCAGCGTCGCGTTGGGCTTCGGATCAGCAACGGTCAGCGCGGGCCAAGGCTCACGCCAGTCCGGATGCTGTACCAAGCCCTTATTGGTGATGAGCCGACATCCCTCCTCGTGCTTGATTCGCGAGGACTTAAGCAGCTCGCCGTTGCGGTATGCACCGCCGCCAAGGCGGGCCTCATAAAGCGCTTCCTGCTCCGGCGCGTAGACAACACCTGCAACGGCCTGCCCGTTTTCGACGACGGCAACACCGATACACCAGTTCGGATCACGCTCGCGCAGGTAAGCGCGCGTACCATCGATCGGATCAACGACCCAGACACGCTCCGGACTACGCGTGTCCGGCTCAGCAGCCGACTCCTCGGATAGCCAGCCATAGTCCGGCCGCGCACTGCGCAGGCGCTCAGCAAGCAGCGTGTTCACCGCAATATCAGCGTCTGTGACGGGATGGCCGGGAATCTTGTCCCATACTTTCAAACCACGACGCATGTGATCCATCGCAAGCTCGCCCGCCTCAAGTACAGCCGCCCTCACCGTCGCCAGATCCTCCGAAAGAGTCGCACCGGTCTCAGCTTCCCGCAATGGTCATGCCTTCTATGAGGACGCTTGGCGCGTCGCGGCGTCCGCGAAACTCAAGGTCGGACGCCGGCACAAGCCGCGCGAACATATCTGGCAAATCGCCAGCAATGGTAACTTCGGACACCGGATGGACGACCACCCCGCCCTCAAACCAGAAGCCAGAGACTCCCACTGAGTAGTCACCGGTGTTCGGGTTGATCGATGGACCAAACATATCGGTCACCAGAAGACCTTCACCCACATCGGTCATCAGCTCTGCCGGGCTCTTGGCACCGGATTGCAAGTAAACGTTTGATGTCCCCACACCGGGCGGGTCGCCAAATCCTCCGGATGCAAATCCATTGGGTTTGAGGCCAAGCTGCTTGGCCGAGGAACCGTTCAGCAACCATCTTGTCAGTACGCCATTGTCGATCAGCCTGGTCTCTGCCAGCGGGCGACCTTCGCCATCATGGGACCGGGATCCGATACCATGCGGCCGGAATGGATCGTCGATGACGTCGATGCCGGACGCGAATACAGCCTCGCCGAGCTGGTCTTTAAGGAAGCTCACGCCACGCGCCACCGACGGGCCTGAGATCGCCCCCAGAAATGCGCCCAACAGACTGGAGGACACCCGCCGATCGTAAATCACTGGCGCGGTCCGGCTGGCGATCTTCTTCGATCCGAGACGCGCCACCGCGCGCGTTGCCGCCTCTAAACCAATCTCTTCAGGCTTGGGTCGGTCGACCACTTTCCGGGTCGACCAGCTGTCATAGTCACGCTCCATCGCGCCGTCTCTTTCGGCAACGACCGCAAGACCAAGACCCGACGAACCTCCAAACCGATAGGCTGAAAAGCCGTTCGTCGCCGCAACCCATCGTTCGGTCTCGTCCCAGCCGGCGCTACAGCTCGACACCGATTTGACGCCATCCACGTTCAGTGCCGTCGCTTCGGCACTCAGCGCGTCAGCCTCAAGCTTCTCAGCAGAAATCTCCCCATCGCCGGACAGGTCGAGTTCCGGCAGGTCCCGGGCGAGATCTTCAGCCGGGGCGAGACCGCAGTACGGATCCTCTGGGACGGCCCTGGCCATGGCGACACAGCGCTCAGCGAGCGCGTTCAGGCCATCGGCACTAAGGTCAGAGCCTGAGACATGCGCCTGCCGCTGTCCGAACAGGCAACGCAGCGCCACGCCCTGAGACTCAGAACGCTCAATATCCTCAAGCTTCCCTTCTCGGACGTTCACGCTGACGCCGCGGCCTCGTGCGATCCGCGCATCGGCATCGGTCGCGCCTGCGGTCTTGCACTGGTCCAGCAACGCCTCAAGCAGTTTGGCGGGGTCGGTATCTGATTTTGACATGGGCGTTAGATGTACCGGCGACGTCTGTTGCGCAACCGCTCATACGCAACGAAGAACGCCGCCAGGTTAACCGGCGGCGTTGCTATTCTATGGATGGTTGAAACGCTTAGTCGTCGCGGCGCGCATCCGGCAGGCGGTCGTTAATGTCGTCGCGAATGTCCAGTAGTGTGACGATGAGCCCGCAGATGAGGCTGGCTACAATCCAGCCGCCCAGCGAGAAGACAGCGATGTCGACGATCTGCGCCAAACCGCCATCAATGCCAAGAACCGCATTGCTCCACTCACCACTCTGATACACGCCAAGGCCAATACCGCCGACAATAACGGCGATGTAGGCCACATAGACCATCGTGCGGAAACTGTTGATAATGAAGAACTTCATGGAACCCCTCCGGTACGCTATGCCATCCCCGTTCTAGGATGCGCTGCAAGTCATAGCAGCTTTCATGGCGAACGCCATGAACTTACCCTGCTCCTCGGGCGTCAGACTCGTCATGATCTCTTCAGCCGCTTCTTCGCCGTCATTGGCCGCTTGAACCAACTTGTCGAAGGTCGAAGCGTCGAGTTCTTCCTCGGCTGCATCGGCCATGCACTCGCATTCCGCAGTGGACGTTCCATCATCGGTGCAGGCTTTCACGAGCGCGGCCTTGCCGCCACCGCCACCACCGCATGCGGCCAATCCAAGCGCGAGCGCAGATGCAAAAATATACTTTTTCATGGCGTATCCTCTCCGATGCCGTGATCTCAGCGCGAAGCTTCCACGAATAGGGAAGCTATGCCAGCGGAAATGGCGGCTACTCCCGCCGTAGCAGCTTGTCGATGTTCAGCCGCGACTCGAAGCTTTCCATGAAACGCGCCTTCACTGCCTCGCGGTCATAATCCTCCGCGACCCAGTCCAGAAACGGCTTTGGCGTGACGGCGTTGAACTGGCGATAGGCGTCGAAGAACGCGTCCAGCACACCCGTTTTCCCCTGTTTTACATGAAGATAATCAAACGAAAGCTGCTCAACAGCCTCCTCGAACGGCACCTTCTCTCGCAACAGGCGATAGAGGACACTCATGAGGCCGGCCCGGTCCGCGCCAGACTTGCAGTGCATGAGCGCCGGGTAGCGAATGGAGTCGAACAGATCCCTTGCACCGAATATCTTTTCGCGAGTGGGCGTATCCCGGGAAAATACCTGAAAATCGACAAGGTCGATGCCCACCGCTTCACAGGCTTCCTTTTCGAGGAGGTAGTAGCCTTTGGTACTTTCGCCGCGAAGGTTGATGATCGTCTTGATGCCACGCTCGCGCGCATGCTCTTCGATCTGGCGCGGGCTTGGCTGATTGGAGCGCCACATCTCGTCGGAAATCTGATGCAGATTCCTGAAGCGCACGCGGAGGAATCCATGATCAGCCCATATAAGCTCCCGCCGAGCCCGGCGACGCCCCTCAACCGTGCTGATATCCGGCGCGATATGTGGTTTTTTCTTCTTTTTGCGCTTGGCCATGTGTCGCGCTTACCCGCCGTCGGCTGCCACCGCAACTAATGCCTTCAGCGAGAGTATGCGGAGCAATCGTCAAGCCGAATTCCCGATCGCATGTCTCAGTGGGATGGAGTTGAAGTTGCCTAAACCTCTGTATTGATTTGCTTTTCTCTGCGGCATCGAAACCCCTTTACCCCGCTGGCGTCACCATGCAAGAAAACGACAAAGACAACCCAGAGGCTGACTTCATGAAACTTCTTGCAAACGCAGCGGCAACCACGCTGGCCCTGACACTTCTGGCAGCCTGCGGAGGCGGTGGAGAGTCAAATTCGACACCACCTGCGTCCGCGCCGGCTGCAGAACCCGAAGTTTCTGAAAGTAATCAGGCGAGCCCACCTGACGTCTCGTCCACAACTGTCGCCGCGGCTACACCGGCCTCTGCTCCGGAGGTCCCGTCCGACGTTTTTGCTGCGCTTCCTGAGCCTTATCAAAGCGCTGACTATGCGCGCGGCCGCCGGACGTTCAAGCTATGTGTGTCCTGTCATCTTCTTGAAGAAGGAGCCGGACACCGCGTTGGGCCAAATCTGAGCGGTTTCTTTGGCAAGGAGGTCGGCGCTGCGGAAGGATTTGCCTACTCGACCGCACTTCAGGAAGCAGATTTCATCTGGACGCCTGAGCAGTTGGAACAGTGGCTGGCCAATCCGCGCACATTCCTACCCGGCAACCGGATGAGCTTCGCTGGCGTCCGCCGCGAGGATGACCGCCATGCGGTGATCGCCTATCTGATGGTTGAAACGGGCTGGGAGCCGTCAGAGAGCGAGTAAGCTCGCAGCGGCATCAAGAACGGCGTCAGCGTCCAGCCGGTATTCCCGATAGACATCAGGCAGATCGCCGGTCTGACCAAAGCGTTCAAGCCCGAGCGTTGCAACGCGCCTGCCATCAACCGAACCCATCCAGGAAAGCGTGCCAGGAGCACCATCGACAAGCGCCACGACCGGCGCGCCACGCGGAGCGCTTTTCAGGAGGTACTCGATATGGCTCGGGCCGACGGCTTCGCCCGTCCAGTTCGCGCGGATGCTGCTTGTCCAATCAGCATGAAGGCGATCCGGGGATGTAATAGCCAGAAGGCCAGCTCCGCCGCACTCCTCATTGAGCTGTTCCCACGCGGCTCGCGCCTCAACCGCCATCGCGCCGACATAGGCGATGATGACCTCGGCTCGTTCGCCTGGAGTCTCTGCCCAGTAGGCACCGGACACAATGCCATTAGCGAGCGCCGCATCCAGGCTCCGGTCGGGCTGGGCAAGCGGCCGTGTCGACAGCCGTAAATACGTTGAATGGCCATCCCTACGTTCAACAGCATCAAAGGCCTCACGCAGGCATACGCGCACTTCATCCGCAAACGCCGGTTCATAATAAGCAAGCCCCGGCTGACCCATTCCGATGACGGGCGAGGTAATCGACTGGTGCGCCCCACCCTCAGGGCTCAGCGTCAGGCCCGAAGGTGTAGCCGCCAGAATGAAGCGGGCATCCTGATAGCAGGCATAATTCAGCGCATCGAGACCGCGCGCAATGAAGGGATCATAGACCGTCCCGATCGGGAAAAGGCGTTCGCCAAACAGGTCCTTGGAGAGGCCCAGCGCCGCCAGCATCAGGAAGAGATTGTTCTCGGCAATACCAAGCTCGATGTGCTGGCCTTCCGGGGTGTGAGCCCAGATCTGTGGGCTTGCAATCTTCAACTCCTTGAAGACATCCGCTTCAGCAGCCCGGGAAAAGAGCCCCTTGCGATTCACGAAGCCGCCAAGGTTCGTAGAAACAGTAACATCCGGGGACGTCGTCATGATGCGCTGGACGAAATCGGTATCCTCGCGCGCGAGATCGTTCAGGATCTTGCCGAAGGCGACCTGTGTTGACTGCGTCTTGGTTCCCGGATCGGGGAAATCGGCGAGCGACGGAATCGCAACCGGGAGCGCGGCCTGAGGCGCTGGATCTTCAGCATAGCGCACGCGAGCAAGAACGGCCTCGGCATCGGAGGTTCGTTCTTTCGACAGACCCGCCAGTGGCTGCCACTCATCCCCCTGTGGGATACCAAGCTTCGCGCGAAGCGCGTTGATCTGATCAGGCGTCATCAACCCCGAATGATTGTCCTTATGCCCCTGAAATGGCAGGCGGCGCCCCTTCACGGTATAGGCGATGATGAATTTCGGCGTATCGCTCGCGGCCGCTTCCTCGAAAGCTTCCAGCAGCGTGTATAGGCAATGCCCGCCCAGCTCTGTCATCAGATTGGCAAGCTCTTCATCTGAATAGCTTTCGATCAGCTCCAGCGCTTTCACCGAACGCTTGAGATCGGTTTTCAGATGTTCGCGCCATGCTGCCCCGCCCTCATAGGAAAGCGCCGCATACAGATCATTCGGACACGCATCGATCCATTTACGAAGGCGTTGGCCGCCCGGCTTCTTGAACGCTGCGCGCTGTCTGACGCCGTATTTGAGCGTCATCACCTCCCAGCCGGCGGTCTCGAAGATGTCGTCAAACCGGTCGAACATGCGCTCGGACGTCGTCGCATCGAGGCTCTGCCGATTGTAGTCGACAATCCACCAGGTGTTGCGGATGTCGTGCTTGTAGCTTTCAATCAAGGCTTCATAGATGTTGCCTTCATCCAGTTCGGCATCGCCAAGCAGCGAGATAAACCGGCCGGCATCCTGCTCGTTTCGCCACCCGCGCGCGAGGAGTACGTCCTGCACAAGAGATGCGAAGGCCGTGACCGCCACCCCGAGGCCGACAGACCCGGTTGAGAAATCGACCCGGATGTCGTCCTTGGTCCGGCTCGGATAGCTTTGCGCGCCGCCGAACCCCCGAAAGTTCTTGAGGTTCTCAAGGCTCTGCCGGCCCATAATGTACTCAATCGCGTGGAGCACCGGCGAGGCGTGCGGTTTGACCGCGACACGATCCTGGTTTTGCAGGGCATGGAAATAGAGCGCCGACATGATCGTCGTCATCGAGGCACACGACGCCTGATGCCCGCCGACTTTCAGCCCATCCCGGCTCTCGCGCAGGTGGTTCGCATTGTGGATCATCCACGAGGACAGCCACAGCAAGCGCTCCTCAAGGGCATCAAGGCCGCGGATCAGCGCCCGGCGGCTGAGAGGTTTCACGGCTGGCGAAGCGGTGTCAGGCATATCTTTTCGTATCGCAGGCAGGGTTCGCTGCGAACCCTTCAAAATCGCTTCGCTACCGCAAAAACTATACCTGTTTCGTCAAAACGACCGCTCAGTTCTTCCCTGTAGGCCAGCGATACATCGGCAAAACCTGCTCGCCAGACGATCGCGGTCTCGATCTTGTCCGACCGGGCATCCTCCGAGCCCCGCTCAAGCCAGAGCTGATTCACGACATAAACGTCGCCAACCACACGCGATCCATATCCAAGCTCCAGCCGGTCGCGCTCACAACCACCCTCATGCGCCCGGCGCGCGAGATCAGCAAAGGCAAACCACTCCCGGTCCTCATCGAACCCGCCTGACCAACCTGCCCCAACGCGCGCCTCAGCCCCGGTTGTATCGCATCCGTCGGGCGCACCCCCGAAAGCCGCGCCGTTGAGGACGCCGCCTTCGACCGAGACCACGAAACGGTCGCCACGATACAGCTCCTTGCGGACAGTCGCCCGGAACCCTTCTGCATTGAAGTCTTCGCTGTCGACAAAGCGAACCGTTTCGGCCTTAGCGGTTACCGTCCAGCTATCGGCAAAGCCATGCTCAGCATATGCATCGTAGCGGTGCGCGCTCAGCCCTTCGACGTCTTCGGCAGCGTAAGCGACGCGTGCATACGTCTCGCCTTTCTGCTGCCCCCATGGCGCAGCCGAAGCTTTCACGGCAAAAACTGCCATCCCGAACGTGAAAACCGCCCCCCGCATAGCCTGGACAATATCAGTCTAGGCCATGCAAGCAAGCGGATGTTCACTTACGCTAGTTTGGCGTCAGTGCAGGCTCTTAGAGCTGGTAGCGGATCTGGTCTGACCAGAAGCGCTCAAGACGAGAGACCGTCTTGTTCAGGTGCTCAAGGTCGTCATGGCGAACGCTTGCGGTTGGCTCAAGCGCAGCGGCCTGCTTTTCGAAAAGGCCTGCCACACGATCACGAACAGACAATCCCCGCTCGGTCAGTTTCAGGTGAACCGTACGTTTGTCTTCCTTGGAACGCTCCTGCGTAAGGTAGCCGCCTTCCTGGAGCTTCTTCACATTGTAGGAGAGGCTCGTTCCAGCAAAGGCACCGCGAGCACGCAGGGCTGAGGCAGGCGTCTCTTCGTCGCCAATCTCATAGATGAGAAGCGCCTGAACGCCGGTCAGCGAACGTTCGCCGCTACGCTCAAGGTCGTCTTTCACGACGTCATGGAGCCGGCGGTGAGCCTGCTCAAGAAGGGACAGCGACTTCAGAAAGTCGTCAGCAACAGCGGAAGTATGCGCAAGAGCGCTATCGTTATTCATATCATCACCCACTCAACTTTTGTTGTAGTGAGAGTGTAGTTACACGCTGGAGCCTAATTATTGTTTAATTTCATATTTATTTGGCCCTCAAAGTATTAATAATCCCACTGAAATCTTTACCGTCATTCCCTTGAATAGAGTATGCTTGGTATAAAGCTTCGGCCAAAGCGCCCATAGGTGTTGAGGCTCCGGCTTCCGTGGCGGCCGTTTTCGCCAGTTTCAAATCCTTAAGCATCATGGCCGCCGCAAAGCCCGGCTCATAGTTTCTATCAGCGGGAGATTCCGGCCCAACGCCCGGGACGGGACAATAACTCGTCATCGACCAGCTCTGTCCGGAGGCTTTTGAGGAGATATCAAAAAAGGTCTGCTGATCGAGACCAAGCTTCTCGGCCATGGCGAATGCTTCGCACGTTCCGATCATTGTGATGGCGAGAAGCATATTGTTGCAGATCTTCGCCGCCTGCCCCGCGCCGGGGTCTCCGGCGTGGATCACGGTCTTGCCCATGACTGACAGGATCGGCTCCGCCTTCCCGAACGCTTCCTCCGATCCGCCGACCATAAATGTCAGTGTACCGCCCTGCGCTGCCGCAACACCGCCAGAGACAGGAGCGTCCACCATCGGAAAGCCATTCAGGGTCGCTTCGGCAGATACCGCGCGCGCGCTTTCAACATCAATCGTCGAGCAATCGATGAGGATGGAGCCCGGTGCGGCATGCGTGAAAACGCCGTCCTCCCCGCCATAAACACCCCGCACATGCTCGCCTGCCGGCAGCATACTGACGACGGTATCAGCACCACTGACAGCGTCAGCCAAGCGCTCTGCGCCAAGGGCCCCCTTGGACACGGCGTCTTTGACCGCATCAGCATTGAGATCGAATGCTTTTACCGAATGACCAGCGGTGACAAGATTGGCGGCCATGCCGCCTCCCATATTTCCGAGCCCGATAAATGCGACCTTTGCCATCCGGCGTTCTCCTATCCTCTACCGAGCGGTGTCCCACGTGCCTTCCAAGCGTCCATCTCGCCATCTGCAGCCGCAAGCACGGCACGCCAGCCTTTGCGGGTGCGTGTTAGCACGTAGGCGGCCTGCCAAGATACGATGACGGCTCCGTCCTCATCCACCATCCGGTCTTCGACCCGCATAGATGCATTGTCTTCGTTCATGGCCATGGCGTCGATCAATATCCTCTCGGCGCGGACAACGCCCTGCTTTCGATAGAAGCTCAGCAAGCTGCGTGTGTTGGCGTCGAACCTGTCCCTGTCCTTGAACAAAATGGTTCGCCCCTCCTGCGTGATCAGCGCAGGGAACAGCCAGTGATCTGCAACACCGCTGGAATCATAAGCGGAGAACGCCTTCACATAGGACGCACACCAGGTCGCAAGCTCGTCGCTCAGTTCCATGTTCATGAAAAAGCCAACTCGTCTTCACCCAGCGGCGCAAAGAAGCGGTCGACATACTCATCCGACACCTCTTCCAGGGTTGCCGGGGACCAGTTCGGCTTGTTGTCCTTGTCGATAATCACGGCGCGCACCCCCTCAATAAAATCAGCGCTCTGAACCTTGCGCCAGCCAATGCGGTACTCCATCCGCATATTATCCTCGAAATCCTCCAGCGCTCCGCCTTCCCTCAGTTGACGCAGGGCGACCTTCACTGTCTCCGGTGACTTGGACCGGATGGTCTGCGCCTGCGCAGCGGCCCATTCACCGCCATCGCCTTCAAGAGCGGCGACAATCTCTTCCGCCGTATCGAACGCAAAGCACTTATCGATCGTTCCGCGATGGTCTTCGAACGACCCTTTCGGTGTCGCATGCGTGAAACCGCCAATGATCACGTTCAGGAGTTCGGCTGCGCCCACCGAGAAGTCGGCCTGTTTCAGTTTGGACGACAGGTTGGGCAGGAGTTCAGATGGCAGAAATCGCGTCGCCACGCCAGCGGCCGCCACATCGGCCCCCTTGAGCCGGGCTCCGGTCAGTGCGAGCCATGTGCCGAGTTCCCCATGCAGTCGCGGCAGGAACCAGCCTCCGCCGACATCCGGGAACAGACCGATGCCCGTCTCCGGCATCGCGAACGTTGTGTGCTCGGTTGCAATCCGATGGCTGCCATGAACTGACAGGCCAACCCCACCGCCCATCGTGACCCCGTCCATGATCGCAAGGTATGGCTTGGGAAACGCCGCGATGGCTGCATTCATCCGGTACTCTTCGGCAAAGAAGGCCCGTGCCTCGGAGGCATCGCCCTGTCCGCTTTCGGCGAGCATGCGAATGTCGCCACCTGCACAGAAGCCGCGCGTGCCTTCCGCGTGATCGATAACCACCATATGCACCTGATCGTCACCCGCCCATGCCTTAAGAGCGGACAGAATCGCCGAGCACATGGGCAAATTCAGTGCATGAAGGGCTTCAGGACGATTGAGAGTAATGCGCCCCAAACCGTTCTCGACACGCGTGAGCACGTTCTCCGTCATCCAATTCCCCCCGTCATTACTTCAGAATCGATCAAACCATCGCCGGTTTACCCTGGACGGGCAAGAAATGCTTACCAGTCACGCAGTTGCGCCCCGATAGACTTCGGTTAATGTCGCCCCCGAACCGAGATTTACGGAGAAATCCATGACGTATCGCGCCCCGCTCTATGCTCTTGCTGCCTGCTCACTCGCTGCTTGCGGTGGCTCGTACGGCTCGAACAACACACCAGAACTTCCGGCCACGACCGACAACGCTGCCACGTTGGCGAGCGCGGTGGCGCGCGCCAACAGCACGGACGGCACGCAGGCCTTTCAGGCGTTCCGCCGGGCCAACGCGCATGTCGGTCTGTGGGGCGTAACGGCCGAAGACTGCCCGGACGGTGCGCTTTATGTGGCTCCGGGCCGGATTGTCGACCCACTCGCAAATCGCGCATGTCGCTTTGGCGACTTCGCACGTGAAGAAGTCTCAGGGGGGATCACTGTCGGTATCAACGCCGAGTGCCCGGTCGCTAATGCTGAACCGACGCCCGACGGTGAGATTCCATCCGAGGAAGTCTCGTTCACCTTCGCAATCACCGATGACCTCTCGACCGCCAACGTCTCGATTGCCGGCGCTGAAGCCGTCACGCTGACGAGCTGCGAAGTTCTCCTCGCGCCGCCTGCCGAGGACGGCCAAGAGGAAGAGGACGCAGAGTAACCGTCTAGTTCAGCTCACAACCTTCCAGGGTGATACGATGCATCACGCGGCGCTGGCCTTGATAATCGTTCAGGGCCCAGTGCCAGGTCGATCTGTTGTCCCAGAACGCGATGCTTCCGGGCCGCCACTCAAATCGATGGACATGTGATTTGTCAGCAGCCGCTGAATAGAGGCGCGTCAGCAGAGCGTCCGACTCCTCCTCATCCAGATCTTCGATCCGGGTCGTGAAGGCCGGATTTACGTAGAGCGCTTTCTTGCCGCTGAGCGGATGCGTGATGACGACGGGATGGACCACATCCTGAAGTGTGTCGGCGACAGATGCATTTCCGATCCGCGCTCCGCCCGCATCTGTCTTGTTGTAATAAGTGTCGGGCGCTTCCCCAAAGATTTGGCGAGCCGAATGAACCGCTTTCAGCCCATCGATCTGCTCTTTGACGTCGTCTGGCAGGCTCTCATAGGCCGCATACATCGACGAAAACATCGTGTCTCCACCCGTTTCGGGCAGTTCGCGCGCGACAAGGATTGAGCCCATGGCCGGTTCGGCATCGTAGGAATGGTCGGTGTGCCAGCCCCCGCCAATATTGTCCTTCTGATCGGGCTCCTTCGAAACCAGCGCAATCTCAGGATAGTCCGGGTGTGCCGCAAAAAAGCGGTTAACATTGATCTCTGCCCAGCGCTTCGCAAACGCAATATGCTGGTTTTCGTCGATGTCCTGATCACGAAAGAAGATCACGCCGTGCTCTGCGAATGCGCCCTGAATGGCAGCAAAATCCTCATCTGAAACACCGTCGGCAAGGTTAACGCCGTGTATCTCGGCTCCAACACCGTCTGTCCTGCGAATATCAATTGCACTCATTTCCCTGTTCCTCCCGGTTTCTGGGGCTGGTCTGCCGCCAGCTCCCTCAAATTTCATCTATTCCTTTTACGCCCTCTACACCGCCCATGGCGATACTTGGCTTACGATTTGCAATGAAGGGGTTGGTACAGACTAAGCAGGAGCAAGCCCGTGCACGTTGTTGCAGAAGAAGAGCGCAGATCCGTAGACCGGTTCGACATCGAGACCGATGGTCAGGTGATCCTGCCGAGCGGCGCGCGTATTCCGTTCACGATCGACAACATCTCCAAGCGTGGTGCCAAGCTGCGGCTGAAGCAAATGCTGGTGCTGCCGTCCGAGTTTGTGATCGATGTGACCAGCCCAGACCGCAAAAAGGTCAAGCGCTGCGATTGTCAGCGGACCTGGCAGAAGCAGGGTCTTGTGGGTGTGAAGTTTACCACCGCCCGCGTGATCACGCTCGACAATTACGTCAGCTAAACCGCCGAAAACCTTATTTGAGCATGTCGCGTGACACGATCACGCGCATGATCTCGTTTGTGCCTTCGAGAATCTGGTGGACGCGCAGATCGCGGACAATCTGTTCTACGCCATAGTCTTGCAGGTAGCCATATCCGCCATGGATCTGCAGGGCGTCATTGGCGACCTTGAAGCCAGTATCGGTGACGAACCGTTTCGCCATCGCGCACCAGCGGGTCGCATCCGGCGCTTTGCCGTCTAGCCTTGAGGCGGCCTCGTAGAGCATGACCCGCGCGGCCTGAAGCTCGGTTTCCATGTCCGCTAGTTTGAACTGAGTGGCCTGGAAGTCGGCGATTGGCTTGCCGAACTGTTTGCGCTCGCGGGCATAATCAACAGCTTTGTCGAGCGCGAGCTGCGCCCCGCCCAGCGAACAGGCCGCAATGTTCAACCGGCCTCCGTCCAGCCCAGCCATGGCAAACCTGAAGCCATGCCCCTCTTCGCCGACGCGGTTGGCACCAGGCACACGAACACCATCAAGGATGACCTGCTTCGTTGGCTGGCTATTCCAGCCCATCTTGCGCTCATCCGCACCGAAAGAGAGCCCTGGCGTATCCTTCTCTATGATGAAGCAGGATACGCCGCGTGCGCCGTCATCAGACGTTCGCGCCATCAGGACATAGACATCCGAGGTCCCCGCCCCCGAGATGAACTGCTTTGAACCGGTCAGCACATAGTCGTCACCGTCGCGGACAGCCGTCGTCTTCATTGCGGCAGCGTCCGAGCCGGAGCCCGGCTCTGTCAGGCAATAGCTTGCGATCAGTTCCATGGACGTCAGCCGTGGCAGCCATGTCTCGCGCTGTTCTTCTGAGCCGAAAGTATCGATCATCCAGCTCGCCATGTTGTGGATCGAGATGAAGGCGGCCGTGGACACGTCCCCATAGGAGAGCTGCTCGAAAATCAGCACTGCATCGAGCCGCGTCAGCGCGGAGCCGCCAATGTCGTCTTTCAGGTAGATGCCGGCAAAGCCCAGGTCTGCGGCATCCTTGATGACATCAACGGGAAAATGCTTCTCGGCGTCCCAGCGGCCAGAGTTCGGCGCGAGCCGGTCGGCGGCGAATTTCCGCGCCATATCCTGGATCATGACCTGTTCGTCAGTGAAAGGAGCCGTCATTGGAATTCCTTTTGCCGTCGGCTAAGGGATGAAATCAATGCCATAGGGGACACTGGCGTCAATGCGAAGCCTGCCAGAGGGATACACGATCGACAGCGGCAAGGTTGGCGATACCGCCACCCTGATCGAAGTCGACAAGGCGGCCAGCGCACTGTTTGCGCCGACCGGTCTTCTCTCTGAGGAGGCCCTTGCCGATCATGTCCCGGCAGAGGTTCTTGATGCGGCAAGCCGCGGGGCGAACCTGCTGGTGATCCGCGACAGCAATATGGTCTCGATCGGGTTCGCGCTCGTGTCGGAACGCGGCGGCGAGCTTTATCTGGATCAGATCAGCGTTCACCCCGATCATGGTCGAAAGGGCCTCGGTGCTGCGCTGGTGCTGGCGGTGTTCCAGCTCGCAGAGATGCGCAAGTTCAAGACCGTTGTTCTGTCCACGTTTCGCGACCTTCCCTGGAACGGACCATTCTATGCAGGCCTCGGTTTCAAGGAGCTGCCGCGCCGCAAGCTGGAGCCATGGATGCTTGAAATCGAGGCCGAGCAGGCTCTCGAACTCGACGTCTCCAAGCGCTGCTTCATGCGTCGGCGTGTCCGCTGGCTTTAGCGACGGGATGACAATCGCGCGCTTCTCCGCCAGAACGTCAGCATGACTGATTATCCGCAGATCTTTCCCGCCACACGCCTGCGCCGTCTTCGGCAGGCCCCGTGGATCCGCTCGCTGACGGCTGAGACCATCCTGGCACCGGCAGACCTGATCTGGTCGTTGGTCGTCCATGATGGCGAGGAGGATCGCATTGCCGTTCCGTCCATGCCGGGTATCGACCGGCTTTCGGTTGGCGAGGCTGCGAAAGCCGCCGTTCGCGCACGAGAGCTTGGCATTCCTGCCATCGCAATCTTCCCGCACATTGATCCCGCCCGCAAAGATGAAGCTGGGTCTGAGGCCCTGAACCCTGATGGGCTTGTGCCAACGGTCATCCGCGCAATGAAGCATGCCGCGCCGGAGGTTGGTGTCATCTGCGACGTCGCGCTCGATCCCTTCACAAGCCATGGCCATGACGGGTTGATCGATGATGAGGGATACGTCCTCAACGATGCGACGACTGATGTGCTGGTTCTGCAGGCGCTCGAACAGGCCCGCGCCGGAGCAGATGTCGTTGCCCCATCGGACATGATGGACGGCCGCATCGGCGCGATCCGGGAAGCGCTGGAGGCGGATGGTTTCGTCAACACGATGATCCTGTCATATGCGGCCAAGTACGCGTCCGGCTTCTATGGGCCTTATCGCGATGCGATTGGCTCTGCGACGGCGTTGAAAGGCGACAAGAAGACTTATCAGCAGGACCCGTCCAATACCGAGGAAGCGCTGCGCGAAGTGGCGATGGACCTCGCTGAGGGCGCAGACATGGTGATGGTGAAACCGGGCCTTCCCTATCTCGATATTGTGCATCGTGTGTCGACGACGTTTGGCGTACCGACCATGGCGTTTCAGGTGTCCGGCGAGTACGCGCAGATCATGGCGGCCGCGCAGAATGGCTGGATTGATGGCGAGCGCGTGATGATGGAAGCGCTGGCGTCTTTCAAGCGCGCGGGAGCCAGCGGCGTGATCACCTACTATGCCGACAAGGCCGCCGAGGCGCTCGCCTGACCGCCATCTTGCGGACGAAATCTCCGGCAAGTGTTGGATCGTGTTTCTACGTACTGCCCTCCTTTTGGCCGCGATCGCTCTTGCGCCGATCGCTTCAGCAACGGCGTCCGACCTGCTCTCTGAAGCCCTTGCCGCGCGCGAGCGCCTTGCGCCGGATGCGCCGGTGTTACGATACCTCGTCACCATCGACTATGCCTTGCCATCCTCTGAGCGTCGCCTCGTCGTGCATGATCTTGAAGAAGACCGAAGCGACGCTTTCCTTGTCGCCCACGGAAAAGGGTCTGACCCGGATCATGACGGCCTCGCCGACCGGTTCTCCAACACTCACGGATCGAAGATGACCTCCCTTGGTGCTTTCCTGACGGGTGAGACCTATTACGGCCGGCACGGCCTCTCATTGCGTCTTCATGGACTGGAGACCCGGAACGACGAAGCCCTCGCCCGCGCCATCGTCATCCATGGCGCTGACTATGTCCGCCCCGGGCGCGCCGTGCTCGGACGAAGCTGGGGCTGCCCGGCGCTGGAGCGACAGGCCGTCGAGCATCTGATCCCGCTACTCAAGGGCGGCGTCTTCATATACGCTGCCGGGCCACGCGACGGCTGAGCCCTATTCGTCCCAGGTTTCGTACTTTTCACGCATTTCAAGAAAGCCATCCCGGATGATCTCCTTGAGGACCTCCTCATCCACGTCCGCCAGTTTGTTGATGTAGAGGCAGGACTTTCCAAGCTTGTGCTTGCCGAGGCGCGTGAGCATTTCCTGCTGCTTAGCCTGCCGGTAACCGGGCATGATGTACAAAGCGAGATTGGCCTTGCGCGGGCTGAACCCTGTCATCAGGAAATCACCTTCGCGACCGCTGTCATATTTATAGTGATAGCGACCATAGCCGATAATGCTCGGCCCCCACATTTTGGGCTTGAGGCCAGTCACCTCATCGAAGAGCTGAAGCAATCTTTGAGCGTCAGTGCGCCGGGTCGGATGATCGACCTGAGCGATGAAAACCTCAGGGGATACAGTCGTGGGCTGGGTCTTGTTCTGGGCCTTCGCCATCTGCGCTACCTCTCGTGAAGAGACTGTCTTGCCGTGGCGCGCGTTTGGCAAGCACCCCCGCCCGGCCCGCCTCCCAGCGTCCGGTTGATATGAAGAGCCCGTGCGGAGACGACGCTGCGCCTCGCTGAAAGAGTGAATGCGATGTTCGGCGCAAGCCGTCCCCGCACGCCGCGGTGTTTCGCGCTGT
>JANQQC010000017.1 GCA_028285145.1 Hyphomonadaceae bacterium | reverse complement strand
AGACGGAGACCGGCACACCGCCGGTGCCGGGCCGCCAGACCGCGACCTCGCCCCCCAAAGCCAGACGGCCGACCCGGCCCTTCAGGGGAGCGATCACTGGATCATAGCTGTACCCGGATCGAGGGGGATAAGTTTTGGCTGATTTCTTACCCCGCGCCTCCCGGCGTCGGCCGGGATATGCAGCAAACACTACTGAACACGCGGCACGAGATCCCGGATCACGTCCGGGATGAGCAGAGCAAAAGCGGGGATAGGGTCCTGAGCGGTCCGCCCTATTCGGCGGGGTGCAGGACCGGCTGATCGGCAGCGGACGGTTTGATTTCGCCCTCGGTGGCCTCGTCCGAGCCTCGTCCGAAGACTTTCTGGTTGGGCAGGAAGGGTGCGATGAGAAGGCCAGCGACAGTCATAGGGTAGTCCGGTGCCGTGCCGATACCGATCCGGTCATGCGGGCGCTCATCCTTTGGCTTGTGGAACGTGCCGAACAGGATATCCCAGACAATGAACTCGCCACCATAATTGGAATCGCCAACGCCCTTGTCGGGGTAGTGATGGTAGCGGTGATTATCCCCGATCGAGAAGATGTACTCCCAGAATCCGAGGTTCAGGTCGATGTTGGAGTGCTGGAAGATCCCGATGCTGAGTTGCAGGACAATTGCAACCAGGGCGATCTCGGCTGAAGGCTGTACCAGTGCAAGCGGGATGGCGTAAAACAGCGCCTGACCGAAGATCTCAAGCGGATGGGCGCGAATTCCGTTGAGCCAATAGAGCCGTTCCACCGAATGATGCGCCGCATGGATCCGCCACAGGAACGGGACTTCGTGTAGAGCACGGTGAAACCAGTACCGGAAGAAATCCTTGATCAGGATGAACAGGAAAACCTGCAGAACCGGATGCAGGTTCGATGGCCAGTATTCGTGGCCGTAAGGTTCGAGAAACTCGACCACGCCCACGATGAACAGAGCGCTGACCAAAACTTTCGACACACCGCTCCAGAAAGCACCTGAAAAATACATGATGATGTCGACGGCGGTGTCATTCCCCCCTTCAAGCCAGTTCCGGCTGTAGGGCATGAGGCGTTCAAATGGTGCGCAATAGAGCCCGAAGATGACAGGCAGCAGTACGAAAGAGAGCAACGTCCCGATCGAAATGCCGTTCTCCACCATCTTGAAACCGACAAAGAGAGACAGCGCGATGGTGAAGGGAAACAGGGTGTTGGAGAGGACTTTGCGCAGCAGCGTGCCTTCCAGCCTGTAGGAAAGCCCGTCCAAATGCCGCATCGCCCAGCGCGTTGGCTTGACGATCACCCACCCTAAGGCTGCCTCCAAAAGATTCAGCGGCGCGCCGAGCCACGTCTCCAGGAAACGGCCCACACGCGCACGTGCCGGCAGCTTCCGATTCCCGAAACCGGGCTCACCCATCCTTGCCATTAGTCATCTCCGCCAGGCCCGATCACGCCGGGCAATCAGAATATGCCCTGCCAAACAATAAAATGAACATGTTCACGTTTCACAATCAAGGCCTGCCGTCAAGGCACAGTTGCCGGGCCCGCCCCCTAGAAAGGTGCAGACCTTCAACGAGGTCTTCCGCAAAAGAAATGACCCCGGAGCGAACGCCGGGGCCATTGGTATATTTAGGAGAAGACTGGAGGTTTTAGCCCTGCTTCAGTTCCTCGAAGGAGACATCCTTATCGACGCGGACATCCTGTGGCAGGCCAAGCACGCGCTCGGCGATGATATTCTTCAGGATTTCATCCGTGCCGCCAGCAATGCGCAGACCCGGAGCCCACATGAAGCTTTGCTGGAAGATGGCATCGGACGGTGCGGCGTCGGGATCATTGATCAGGCCGTAATGGTCCTGCATCTCGATGGCTGAGTTGCAGATGTCCTGCAAGTGGTTGGCCGTGATGATCTTGCCGATGGAGTTTTCAGGACCCGGCGTTTCGCCGCGTGACAGCGCCGTTTGTGTACGGAATTTTGTCAACTTGTAGCCCTGGGCCGCCACATACCAGTCGGCCAGTTTCTCACGGAAGGCCTGATCGGACATGGTGCCGGCATCCTTGGCGTAGTTCATGATCTCCGCCCAGTCCGGGCCGGGCGATCCGCCAACAGCCAGGCGCTCATTCATCAGCGTGACGAGCGCTACTTTCCAGCCCTGCCCGACTTCACCGAGACGGTCGGAGTCCGGGATGCGAACATCTGTGAAGTAGACCTCGTTGAATTCACGGCCGCCGGACGCCTGGTGGATCGGGCGGGCTTCAACGCCTTCCTGCTTCATGTCCACGATGAACATGGTCAGGCCCTTGTGTTTCGGGACTTTCGGGTCCGTCCGCACAAGGAGAATGCCATAGTCGGAATAGTGCGCGCCGGAGGTCCACACTTTCTGGCCGTTGATCACCCAGTCATCGCCGTCTTTGACAGCGCGGGTTTTCAGGCCCGCAACGTCCGATCCGGCAGATGGCTCGGAGAAGAGCTGGCACCAGATCTCCTCGCCATGGAGGGCTTTCTGGACATAGCGCTTCTTGTGTTCGTCAGACCCGAACGCGATGACGGTCGGGATGCACATGCCAAGGCCGATGGCGAACGGGCCGGTGGGCGCATCGAACTTACCCTCTTCCTGGCCCCAGATGACCTGCTGCATCGGCGTGCCGTCGCGGCCGCCCAGCTCTTTCGGCCAAGTAATCTTGGCGTAGCCGTTCTGCGCCTTGATGTCCTGCCACTCTTTCGCCCGCTTCAGAAGATTCTTGCGGTCTTCTGCCGTGGCGATCTTGTTGGCTGATTTCAGCGTCAGGTGTTTTTCGAGAAAGGCGCGGGCCTCCGCGCGGAATTCTGCTTCTTCGGGTGTGTCGTTGAAGTCCATGATAGTTGTCCTTCCTATGCCGCGTTCTTCAGTTCGAGTGCTTTGACGAGTTTTTCTTTCCAGACTTTCGGCGCGCCGGCCTGAACGGCCAGCAGCTTCGCCCGGCGATAGAAGAGGTGGCAGTCCACCTCCCAGGTGAAGCCCATGCCGCCATGGGTCTGGATGTTTTCCTTGGAGGCGAACCAGTAGGCCTCAGATGCTGCGAGGCGAGCCGCCGCGGCCGCTTCCGGCAGCTCGGTCGCGTCGGTCGAGAGGGCCCACGCGCCATAATAGGCGTTGGAGCGGGCCACTTCGTTCTTCACATACATCTCGGCGAGCTTGTGCTTGATTGCCTGATTGCCGCCGATTGGACGGCCAAAGGCATAGCGCTCCTTGGCGTAGTCGGTCGCCATGTCGAGACAGCGGGACGCGCCGCCCAGCTGTTCAAAGGCGATCAAGACAGCGACACGGTCCATCAGCTGGGCCGCAAGGTCTGCGCCGTGCCCGGCCTCGCCGAGGCGTTCCGCCTTTGCACCATTGAAAGTGATCTTTGCGTGGGAGCGGGTTGGCTCCAGCGTGTCGACGGTCTCGCGGGTGACGCCATCGCCGGTGAGATCGACGAGGACCAGGCTCGCACCTGAGCCTTCCTTGGCAAGAACCACGGCATGGGTGGCAACATCGCCGTCGGTCACCGGGATTTTCTTGCCGTTGAGGGTGTCGCCGTCGAATGTGGTTGTAAGTTTTGAGACCTGCGGGTCGCCGGGGCCTTCGCTGGCAGCGTAGCAGCCAACGACATCACCGGAGACAACGCCCGGGAACACAGCAGCCTGCTGGGCCTGAGAGCCGGCGAGCTTAAGCGCTTCAGTGAAGAAGTAGGCGGTCGAAGCGAAGGGTACCGGCGCAAGCGCGCGGCCCATTTCCTCGGCGATTACGCAAAGCTCCAGCATGCCAAGGCCGAGCCCACCATGCTCTTCCGGGATCGCTGTGCCGAGCCAGCCCATTTCGACGACTTTTTTCCAGACCCCCTCATGGTGGCTCGTATCGTCATCATTGAGGACTTCACGCACATGCTGTGTGGTGCACTCGGCGGTGAGGAATTTCCGCGCCTCATCGCGCAGGAATTTCTGGTCTTCGGAGAAATCGAAGTTCATGGACGTTTGGCTCCCGGCCCATCAGGGCGTTTTCTAGATTTTCTAGCACAAGAATAGCTTAGTTGACGCGCACGGAAAGGTCTCACGCTGCGTCAATGAAATTCGGGTCTGACGAATTTGCGAATGCGCGTTCACCATCGCCTAAACATATTATGGAATAAACGGCGAACCCGTACGGAGAGCCCTGATGGCGAAGGCCCTTTTCCATAAAATGCAGCGTGTCTATGTGAAGCCAGTCGGCACATGGGCGCTGGTCGAGCGCGTGATCCCGCATTGGGTGAAGGACGTGCAGGAACCGTTACGCGTCACTTATGATGTTGGCCTTGGTCGGGACTTTCAGGCCGCCGAGCTTGTGTCCGAAGCGGCCATGGACAAGCGCGACGTGGATGAGCTTGATTCCGAGGAACGGATCGGACAGGAAAACTGGCGCGTTCTACGTATGAAAAGCAAATGGCAGGCTGGCGAGACCCGCAGCGCCCATCCGCATCCGGGGACATTTCCGGTTGTCGTGACGGATCCTCAGGACTGGGGTGGCTGGCGTGTGCCAGGGGCAGAATATGACCGCGATCCGTCGCGGATCGAGCATCAGGCCCGCCTCATCGCCGCCGCGCCGGACATGCTGCGCCTAATCAAGAGCCTTGCCGATACTGCAAGCGAGCAGTCTGACGAGATGCCGGTCGAGATTATTCCGGACCTCAAGCGCTGCTCGTCCATCCTGCGGCAGATCTACGACATCAGCGAAGACACCGCAGCTGTCGCCGCCGAGTAATCAGCGCCGCGCGAAACGGAGCGCCAGGACGCCGCTAAACGCACCAACTGTATTGGCGAGTTGATCGAGCCATGAGGCTTCCCGCCCCACGGGCATGAGGCCCTGAAGCAGCTCGATTGCGCCGCCATAAGCGGCGACCCATACCGCAACCAAGGCCCAGGAACGCGCGCGAAAGGTTTCAGCGAACAGCACACCGAGCACGGCGTAAGCGATGAAGTGTCTCGCCTTGTCGTTGAGGACGGCTATGGACGAAACATCCGAGGCGGGCGCGAGCGAGGTCACGGCCACGATCGCGGCTGCCAGAAAGGCCAGCCCCCCTATCGCATTTTTCACGAAGAAGGTGGCTGATGTCATCGCTTGTTTACTGGCGCGCCGCGCCAGGCCCCTATAAAGGAAGCCCTCCCGTCGCAAAGACTCCACCAGCGACGGCACAAACACAAGGTTTCTCATGCGCACCGACACGCCGCCGCCCGTCAAGCTTTCAGACTACGCGCCTTATCCATTCGATATCGACACGGTGACACTGCACTTTGACCTGTCTCCGGAAACGACTGTCGTTGAAGCCGTGATGAAAGTTCGCCGCACAGAGGCCGTCGCTGTTCCGATGCGCCTTGATGGCGAGACACTCAAGCTGAAAGAGATTTCGATCGACAACCGCGCGCTGGAAGATGGCGAGTACACGGTCGGCGATGACTATCTGGAGATCGCCGAGACCCCTGAGGCGTTCACGCTGCGCACCCAAGTGGAGATTGCGCCGGCGAGCAATACGGCCCTGTCCGGGCTTTACATGTCAGCCGGACGCTTCTGCACTCAGTGCGAATCCGAAGGCTTCCGTCGCATTACCTATTGGCCGGACCGGCCGGACGTGATGGCGAAGTTCTCCGTGCACATGGCGGCAGACAAGGCGGCCTACCCCATCCTTCTATCTAACGGGACGCCGGGAGACACCGGCGACCTGGCGGGTGGCCGTCACTTTGCCGAGTGGGACGACCCTCACCCCAAACCCTCCTATCTCTTCGCGCTCTGCGCCGGGGAGTACGATGTGTACGAAGACACATTCGAGACGATGTCCGGCCGCTCGGTCGATCTCGCCATTCACGTGGATAAAGGCGAAGCGGACAAGGCCGTCTGGGCGATGGATTGCCTGAAGCGTTCGATGACATGGGACGAAGAGGTCTTCGGACGAGAGTACGATCTTGGCGTCTTTAACGTCGTCGCCGTGCGGGACTTCAATTTCGGGGCGATGGAGAACAAGGGTCTGAATATCTTCAACTCCGCCTATGTCCTCGCCGATGAAGCGACGGCCACGGATTTCGACTTCGAAGCCATTGAGAGCATTGTCGCCCACGAATACTTCCACAACTGGACGGGCAACCGCATCACCTGCCGCGACTGGTTCCAGCTCTGCCTGAAGGAAGGCCTGACCGTGTTTCGCGATCAGGAATTCTCAGCCGATATGCGCTCGCGCCCGGTCCAGCGCATCAAGGATGTCATCCGGCTTCATGCGCGGCAGTTTCCGGAAGACGCCGGACCACTCGCCCATCCCGTTCGGCCCGATAGCTATGCCTCCATCGACAATCTCTACACGGCGACCGTCTATGAAAAGGGCGCAGAACTGATCCGTGCGCTCAAGACCATGATCGGGCCCGAGGCCTTCAAGGCCGGCATGGACATCTACTTCGAGCGCCATGACGGCGACGCCGCCACGATCGAAGATTTCTACGCCTGCTTCGAAACCGCGATGAGCAAAGACCTGTCTGCCTTCCGAGTCTGGTATGGGCAGGCCGGAACACCCGCCGTCGGCCTTCGGGAGACCTGGGATGAAGATCAAGCGACGCTGAACGTTGCGCTGAAGCAGGTGACGTCAGCAACGCCCGGGCAGGATGAGAAGCGCCCTGTTCCGATCCCGCTTGCCTGCGCCCTGCTTGACGGTAAGGGCGGACATGTGAACGCTGATGGCTGGCCGGACGGTGAGAAGCTGATTGTGCTGGATGAGGCAGACGCATCGCTTGAGATCGTTCTGCCGGCTGGGTCTGCCCGGCCGATGCTCTCAGTCAATCGCGGTTACTCGGCTCCCGTCACGGTCCGCCGGGAGAACGAAGATCTGCTGGCCTTCGCGCGCGCCGAAACCGATGCCTACAATCGCTGGGAGGCGATTAACAAGGCGACAGGCATGGACATTCTGCGTCTTGCCGATGGCGACTCGGGCGATCCGGAAGACGGGCTGCTTGAAGCGCTTTCGGAGGCGACGAAAGCGATTTCCAAGACAGACCCCGCCTTTGCCGCCCTGCTGCTTCGCCTGCCGCTGGCCAGCGATCTGATGATGAAGCGCGAGCCGGCCGATCCGACGGCGCTAGAAGAGGCCCGCCGCACCGTGAAGACCGCACTGGCGACACGACTGGCAGACTGGACGAGCGAAATTCTCGATGCGCCAGTGCCAACACCGTTCCGGCCGGATGCCGATCAGGCAGGCCTGCGGGCGCTGCGCGCGGCTGCTGCCGATCTTCTATCTTACACGGCCGATGGCGCGCCACGCCTGAAGACGCTTTTCGATGAAGCAACCAACATGACGGAAAGCCTCGCCACGCTGCGGGCCCTCTGCAACATGCCGGACGCCATGGAGCGCGCGACCGCTGTCGAAGCCTTTTATGCGAAATGGCGGACGAACCCGCTTGTCGTCGACAAATGGTTTGGCGTGCTGGCCGCCACAGGATCTGTTGGAGATGTCGAGAAGCTGATGAAGCATGCCGACTTCGACTTGCGGAATCCGAACCGGGTGCGCTCGGTCATCGGTGTCTTCTCTGTGCAGAACATGACCGGGTTTCATCACAAATCCGGCGAGGGTCACGCCCTGCTCGCAAAAACGGCGCGAGAAGCTGACAAACTCAACCCTGCATTGGCCGCCCGGCTTCTGACGGCGTTCGAGCAATGGAAACGGCTGGAGCCGGTTGCCCGCGAATCGGCGGAAAAAACCCTGCAAAATCTGAAAGAAGCTGCGCTTTCCAAGAATGCGTCGGACATTGTCGCTCGCGCGCTTGATTAACGAATCGGCAAGAAACATTAAGACTTGAGCAACGATTCGCTTCGTAGAAGAATCAGTCGCGTTAACGAACGTGATTCGGGGAATCGAACGGGGCCAGATTTTGCGCACCAGATCGGCGACAGCGGAGGGCGACCAGACGGAGGCCTCGCGGTCGATCGTTCAGCCCGGCATTGCCCGCGGGCTGCTGGCCCTGATCGCTGTCATGGCAGTGGCACTGACGCTGAAGGCCTGGGACGACCGCCAGCGCGCCAACCAGGCTGAAATCATCCTCCTGCAAACCGAGGCAGCCATGATCGCAGAGCAGCTTGGCGGAAAGATCGCCTCGGCGCGAATCGCGATCAGCCTGGCCGAGCGAGAGGAGACCGAGCTCTCCCATGCCGCGCTCGCTGTGCCCGGCGTCGATGTCGTTCTGCCGCTTAGCGATGCCATGCAGGCTCCGGTTGGCTCTCGCATGCGGGCCGCCGCAGACGCAGCTGTAGCCGCCAGAACCAATGACAGGCTGGTGGCCCTGACATCGACCGGGGATGTTCTCACGGTTGGCAATCCGGAAATCGAGAATCCGCTTCTCGCGCTCGCCCCATCCGCGGCATGGCTTCCGGGGACGACTGACGGCCGGCGGCTCCTGCTTCACGGTGCGACGACAGTTGCTACCGGTGATCCCGCGCTCGCGGAAAGCCCCATTGAAGGCATGAAGACCGGATCGGCCATCGGGGCTGGATTTCAGGTTCACAGTCAGGCGTGCATGCCGGTGCCCGCCGGACTGGCGACGGTGTGCGTACGCTCAGCCCGGCCTGTTGTTGCGCTGAGCGACATTGTCAGCCTGATCATCTACGCCTTGCTCTTTGCCGCACCAACGCTGGCCATTGTAAGCCTCGCCAATCGCGTGGCGGACAAGCGCACCTTCGACGCCGCCATTACCGAGCAGCAGGACCAATCCGCCCGCCTGCTCGGCCTCGTCGCGAACGGGGCAGCGATTGGCTACTGGGAGATGCGCGATGGATTCGAGACGATTGAGCTGAGTGAAAAGGCGCAGGGCCTGCTCGGTGTCGATCTGGAGCAGCCCATCACCTATCAGCGCTTCCTGCAATCGGTCGCGATCGAGGATCAGGAGGCGATGATCGAGACGCTGAGCGAAGCGTCAGCGAGTGGTTGGGTGCAGGTGCGGTTCCGCGTCGAAGGTATGCCAACCGAGCGTTGGGTGGAGATGCGAGGCGGGACCTCACCAGACGCAACCGTGCAGCATGGTGCGTCGCCTTCGGCGTATGGCGGCATCCTTCTGGATGTCACGCAGGAAGTACTGGCGGAGCGGCGGATCGTTGCCGCAGAGCGGCGGTTGCGCGGAGCTATCGAGAACTTCTCAGGCCCCTTCGCTCTCTGGGACCGACGCAAACGGCTGCTGTACTGGAATCAGGCCTATGCCGTGTCTTTCAAACTTGAGGAGGTTCTGCGCGCCGGGATCAGCCACGACATGGTGACCGTGGCGCGCACGCAGGCGATCCAGCGCGAGCAGGTCTCCGAGGACGACTCCAACACAACGATCTACGCGCTGAAATCTGGCCAGTGGATCAAGATGGTGGAACGCACGACATCCGATGGCGGCCTGATCACCGTCGGCGTCGATATCACCGATAACATCCGCTCCGAGCAGCAACTGACCCGGCAGAAACAGAAGCTGCACGTGCTGGTCTCACAGCTGGAACGCTCCGAAGGACGCGCCGCCGAACTCGCCCGCAAATATGGCGAAGAGAAAACCAAGGCCGAGTATGCCTCAAAGACAAAGAGCGCCTTCCTCGCCAATATGAGCCATGAGCTGCGCACGCCGCTGAATGCGGTGAACGGCTTCTCCGAAATGCTGGTGAACGAGCTTTACGGCCCGCTTGGCGACCCCCGCTATAAGGAATACGCGACCGACATTCTGACCTCCGGCCAGCACCTGCTCGACATGATCAACGAGATCCTCGACATGGCGAAAATCGAGGCCGGCAAGATGACGATTGATCCGCGACCGATTGATCCGGTCGACCCTGTCGATGCAGCGGTCCGCATGGTGCGGCGAAAGGCCGATGAGAAGAATGTGGATCTGACGCTGCGCCACGATGACGACCTGCCGGAGATCCCGGCCGATCACCGCGCGGTCCGGCAGATGGTGCTGAACCTTGTTTCCAATGCGATCAAGTTTACCGATTCCGGCGGCTCGATCACGGTTGGCGTGCACAGGCGCGATGGCGAAGTGGAAGTGTCGGTCCGTGACACCGGAATCGGCATTCCCAAGGAAGACCTGCCGCGCCTCGGCCAGCCATTCGAGCAAGTGGAAGGCAATACAGACCGGAACCTGAAAGGCACCGGGCTTGGCCTCGCGCTGACAAAGTCCTTTGCCGAAATGCATGGCGGGCGGCTGACCATTGCCAGTGCCGAGGGCAAAGGCACGCTGATCCGGTTCTACCTGCCTATCGACAATGCAGCCCACCAGACCTCCCGGGATGTCGCCTAGGCGCTAGGACGACGCCTCCACCACGAAATCAGCAGCTTGACGCACACAGCCCCGCCCAGCTTCGGCCATGGCCTGTGCGCGGGCGGAAGCGGCCCGGTGATCAGCCGTCACCGTGCTTGCAACGCCCGTCTGCGCAACGGCGGCATCCGACGCGGCCGGTAGGAGTGTCAGCTCAAGCTGACAGCGGGCTGTGTTGCCAGTTAACGAGAAATCAGAGATTCGCCATGACAGGGTGTAGTCACCGACGCCAGCCTCGCTGGACGAAATCGCCGCCCCGCCTGCGCTGCTGTCGAGCGTATCAAGAAGGCTGAGCTGGAACATACGAGTCGCGCGATCCGCCCACTCCACGCCCGGCACGAGACGCAGTGACCCGTCAGATGCCTGGGACGCGATGGCGCGTCCGCCAAACAGGCGCGGGGAGTCCGGCTCGCGAACCGAGACGACCGCGCTGAGCTGGTGGGTCGCGGGCATTGGCCCAAAGCGATAAAGCGCATCGGCGGTTTCAGGCTCTGGCAGAACCGAGACACAACCGGCCAGCGCAGCTGCGCCAGCCAGGACAGACAGACAACGAAACATCACTGCTCCCTCTCATAAGGAATGGGGTCGCCAACGACGAAGCTTTGCGGATTCTGTTCGACGTCACGGGCAATCCGGTCAAGGCGATTGATGAGGCGGCGGAGATCCTGACTGACGAGGCTTGCATCCTCCAACGCCGAGCGCGCGGGGCCTTCGACCGCATCAGCGGCGGCGGTGGCGGCGCGCGCGCTCTGCTCAATCACTTTCTCCGAGGACTCCAGAATGCCGCTGACATCCTCAACAAGACCGCCGAACTGATCTCCGAACTCCGCAATGCGCTGGTCGGCTTCCTCGCCAAACTCGCCAAGAGCGTTCGCCGCATTTTCAAAAGAGGCCGTTGCGCGATTGATCGAGGCGAGCGTCTCGGCTGCGCCATCGATTGCGCCGTCTTCCTCGGCGAGCTTGGCCGAAATGATCTCCAGGTTTTTCAGCGTTTGCGACAGGCTCTCAATATTGTCGTCGCTAAGCACGGTGTCGATGCGTTGCAAGGCGTCTTCGGCCGAGCGCACTACTTCACGTCCGCCGGAGACAAGCTCTGACAACTGGGTCCGGTCGGCCGGGATCACTGGCACGGGCTCGCCCGCTTCGCGTTCCAGAAGAGGGGCGTCCGGGGCCCCGGCATTGATCTGCACGAAGGTCACGCCCGTAATGCCGGCAAAATCGATGACGGCTGTGGAGTCGGTCTTTACCGGAGTCTCGGCATCGATGCGTACACGCGCGCGGACCTTAGAGGCATCGGAGCGATCAATCCGGACGCTTTCCACCTCTCCGACCTTGATTCCGATGTAACGAACGGCTGCACCCGCTTCGAGCGTCACCGGGCCTTCGAAGACAATATCATAATCGTCGAATTCGCGCTGGAACTGGGACTGGCCGAGCCAGAGCGTGAAGCCGAGCGCGGCGATCGAGACAAGGATCACGAAGGCACCGATCAGGGCGTAGTTTGCACGGGTTTCCATTGGCGTCGCTCCTTCTAAGCCGCCGTCGCGGCGCGCCCGCGAGGGCCGCCGAAATAGTCTTGTATCCAGGGATGGTCCTGCTGGCGCAGTTCCGGGATGGTCCCGACCGCGATGACTTTCCTGTCGCTGAGGACCGCAATCCGGTCGCAGACCGCATGAAGCGTGTCTACATCATGGGTCACGAGAAATACGGTGAGCCCAAGTGCGCGTTGCAGCTCGACGATCAGGGCGTCGAAGTTCGCAGCCGTGATCGGGTCCAGGCCTGCGGTCGGTTCGTCCAGGAATAGGAGGTCGGGATCGAGCGCGAGCGCGCGGGCGAGCGCAGCGCGTTTGCGCATGCCGCCGGAGAGATCGGACGGATACTTGTTTCCGGCATCCGGGCCCAGCCCCGCCATGCGGATCTTCATGTCGGCGAGCTCCTTCATCAGATCACGCGGCATGTCGGTATGTTCGGCCATGGGGATCATGACGTTCTCGCGGACGGTGAGGTTCGAGAACAGCGCGCCGTCCTGGAACATCACGCCCCAGCGGCGCTCCAGCGCATCGCGCGCCTCTTCGTCGAGGCGAAGCACGTCTTTGCCGAAGACATTGACGCTTCCGGCCGAGGGCTCTTTGAGGCCGACAATAGCACGCAGCAGGACGGACTTGCCTGTTCCGGACGCACCAATGACGCCAAGGATTTCACCTTCCCGCACATCAAGGTCGAGGTCTTCATGGACGACATGGTCGCCATAAGCGGTCTTGAGACGGCGAACCTGAATGGCAAGCGGCCCGCTCATATGCCAAGCTCCATATAGAAGATGGCGAACACCGCATCGATCACGATGATGGTGAAGAGCGCCTGCACCACCGATTTGGTCGTCATAGCCCCAAGCGATTGCACACTGCCGCCGACGGCGAGCCCCTGCCGGCAGCCGATCAATGCGACGACGAGCCCGAAGATCGGGGCCTTTGACATGCCGACCCAGAAATTCTCGATCGGGACGAAAGCCTGTATCCGCGACAGGAATACGGCCGGATTGATGTCGAGCGCCATCCAGCTGACAACAAGACCGCCGAACACGCCCGACAGCGTCGCAACGAAAGCGAGAACGGGCGTCATCACAACCATGGCGAAGACGCGCGGAGCGACGAGCACTTCCATCGGGTTGAGTCCAAGTGTGGTCATCGCGTCGATTTCCTGACGCATCTTCATCGCGCCGATCTGGGCGGTGAAAGCTGAATTGGTCCGGCCGGCGAGAATAATCGCTGTCAGGATCACGCCGAATTCACGCAGGACGGAGATGCCGACCAGTTCGACCGTGAAAATGGTTGCGCCGAAAGTTCGCAGGGTCGTCGCGCCAATGAAGGCGACCACCATGCCGACAAAGAAGGACAGGAAGGCGACAATAGGCATCGCATCGAGACCGGCCTCTTCCATGATGGCGATGGTAGCTGTGCCGCGCAGCTTCCGCGGATTGAGAAGCAGGCGGAAACAGGTGACGAGCGCTTCGCCGAGGAAGACCAGCGTTGCGTAAGTTTCCTCAAGCAGGTGAGTCACGCCGCGCCCTGTGCGTTCCAGCAGATCGACAAGGCCGCGCGACGGGACCGGTTCAGGGTCACAGGCGGCGGAGGCGGCGCGGGCCTGCCGGATCAGCCGCTCAGCGGTGTCATGTTCGCCCACCATGTCGAGTGGCGGATCGGAGACCTTACAGCCGGAGCGGATGGTGCGGTCGATGATGAATGCGCCGGCGGTGTCGAGTTTGCCGAGATCGGTGACATCAAGCGCCGGAGGCTCAACCCGCTCCGGGAGCGCACGGAGCGCATCGTCCAGTGCGCCGATTGTGGCTACAGTCCAGTCCCCCGCCACCTTCAGAAAGGTCCGGCCGCCTTCGGTTTCAAAGGCGAATTCAGGGGAAGTCGTTGCGCTCATCACCATGTTTTCTCTGCCATTCTGTAGCAAAACATGGTTAAGCCCAGCGACAGAAGACCTGTTAAATTCGACAAACTCCGTTCCTATGACCGCAACAGAACTCGCGATTACGCCCGTTACCGCGCCGCTCAACGCTGATTTTTCTATCTCCAGAGGCAGCAAGCGTCATGCCGAAACGCTTGTTGTGACACTTGCGCGCGGCGACGCTCTCGGACGGGGCGAGTGCGTACCCTATGCCCGCTATGATGAGAGTATCGCCTCGGTAACCACAGAGATTGAGGCGATCCGAGGTGACATAGAGGGCGGCGTCACGCGCGAGGCGTTACAATCGCTGCTGCCGGCGGGGGCGGCCCGATGCGCGGTCGACTGCGCCATGTGGGATCTTGAGGCCAAGCTTTCGGGCCGACCCGTCTGGCAACTCGCTGGGCTGCCGGAACCCGAGCCACTGGAAACCGCAGTTACATTAAGTCTTGATACGCCGGATTCCATGGCCGCCGCCGCCAAAGCTGCACCCGGAAAGCTTCTGAAGCTGAAGATTGGCGGGCCTGAGGATATTGAGCGCATCGCGGCCGTGCACGCTGCCCGCCCGGATGCAGGTCTGATCGTGGACGCCAATGAAGGGCTTGATACCGACACCTTCCCCAAACTGGCGCGCGAGGCGAAGGCGCTCGGCGTGGTCCTGATCGAGCAACCGTTTCCGGCCGGCATGGATGACGGTCTGATCCGCCGGGCCTCCCCCGTTTCCGTCTGCGCGGATGAAAGCGCGCACACATCGAAAGATCTCGACCAGCTCGCCCGCGCCTATGACGTCGTCAACGTGAAACTGGACAAGACCGGCGGCCTGACAGAAGGACTGAACATGGTGCGCGCTGCGCGGCAGGTCGGGCTTGGCGTGATGGTGGGCTGCATGGTGGCCGGATCGATCTCGATGGCCCCCGCAGTTCTTCTTGGACAACTCGCCGATGCGGTCGATCTTGATGGTCCTCTCTGGCTCGAACGCGATGTCGCACACGGCCTTCAATATGAGGCGGGTCGCGTCAGCCCACCTGTCAGGGAGCTTTGGGGATGACGGACACCCTTCGCATCGCGGCTGTTCAGGCCGCGCCGGCGTACTTCGACAAGGCGACCAGCCTCGACACGGCGCTGCGCTGGATTGAGACGGCGGCGAAAGATAAGCCCGGACTGATCGCTTTTGGTGAGGCATGGTTGCCGGGCTATCCGTTCTTCATCGACAGCCCACTGAGCGATGTATGGTGGGAGGCCGCCGCAGCACTACTTGAGAACGGCATCAGGGTCGGTGGGCCTGAAACGGACGCGCTGTGCCAGGCGGCGAAACGCGCGAAGTCCGACCTCGTCATTGGCATCAATGAACTTGATCCGCAGACGGAGGGTACACTTTATTGCACCCTACTGTTCATCTCGCGGGATGGCGAGATTCCGAACCGGCACCGCAAGATCAAGCCCACCCATCATGAGCGCTCGGTCTGGGGCGATGGCGATGCCAAGGGCCTGAAGCCGGTTCAGCGAGATTGGGGACGGCTGTCAGGACTGAACTGCTGGGAGCATAATGCCGTCCTGCCCGGATACACACTTATGGCGCAGGGAGTCGATGTGCATGTTGCGGCCTGGCCGGGTCGCGAACCCGAAACTGTGCCCGAGCAACCAGTCTGGGCGCGGCAATTGCTGCTCAGTCGTGCCTTTGCCAGTCAGGCCGGAGCGTGGGTGGTCTGCTCCGCCGGACTGCGCATGAAGGATCATGTGCCGGACCGGTTCCAGCCGCTTTACGAGTTTGACCATAATGGTGGATCGGCCATCATCGATCCGCGCGGGGAAATCGTGGCAGGGCCGCTGATCGGGGAAGAAGGCGTTCTCGTCGTGGATGCCGACCTTGAACTCGCCCGCAAATGCAAGATGGCCAGCGATCCCGCGGGGCACTATTCCCGACCCGACCTCTTTCGTCTCGAAGTCGACGGCAAGGAAGTCTATCCGGGCGACCGGGGCTAGCCGGCCTCTTCCTCAAACTGCGGTGGGTTGGGCATGCGCTCGGCCGCACCGGCCAGAAAAAAACCCCAGATCTGCGTGTTAAGCGCCTTGGCCGCCTCGTCATCGCTGGTTTCCAGACGCGTCTGTAGCTCTATCAACTCGTCAGCGAGCGTGTTCCGCAGCGCGGTCAGATCGAACAGTTTGAAACTGTCGGGCTGAGTCTTGATGTCGACACCGCCGGCGGCGAGCAACGCGCGCATCCCTTCAACTTCGCGGTACAGGCGGTCCGCTGCGCCGTCCCATGCTTCCCCGGCCATGATCGCCATCATGCCGACCATGCCCGCCTGCCCCCCGGCATAGTCACCTTCCAGTTTCGGCACGACCTCGCCGACAAGGGTTCCGCCGAGTTTCTGAAGGATCATTCCAATGTCTGTCATGCCGGCATCTCCACACCGTATTTGGGCGCGAGCCGGGAGGCGAGCGTCAGTTCGTGGGCGCAATGGGTGAACCAGCCTGACCAGGCAAGGATCGGATCATCATTCTTGCCGTCTGCGAAGGCGCGGGCGGAGCTGATCCAGATGCCCATGGCCTTCACGCTCGCGAAAATCGACCACCACTCAAAGGCCGCCGGATCAAATGTGCACCCACTTGTCTCCTGCCAGATGGCGATTGCTTCCGGCCACGGCAGCAGTCCGGCGGCGAGCTCTTTGTCGCTACCGCTCCAGAGGGGGTCGGTGGCCCATGCAAGATCTTCATAGGGGTCGCCTATATGCGCCATCTCCCAATCGAGAACGGCGTTGATCGAGCCGGCACTGTCATGGAGATAATTGCCCGAGCGATAATCACCGTGAACGATGGACAGGCGCTGGGCGGGCGGCGGCGGGTTTCGGCGCAGGTGTCGGATCGCTGCTTTCGAGATTGGCTGCGGCGCGCGTGCGTTCGTGTCGATTTCGTTCTCCCAGTAATCGAGCTCACGTTTCCAGCAGGTATCCGGTGATGGGGTATCGATTTCGTCCGCTAACGGAGAGGTGGCAGGATCGACTTTCGCGATTGATCCAAGATGCCGGAAGAATTGCCGGCCGATAGCCTCCCGGTGCGGCTCGACCTCTTCAATGCGAAACGGGTTGACCGGAACGCCGCCTTCGATGCGCCCCATCACGAAGAATGGCGCGCCCAGATGTTTCTGATCCGGCTCCAGGAAGAGCGCATCCGGTGCCGGAATGCCCGCCCCCGTCATGGAACGAATGGCGGCGAACTCCACTTTGCGGTCGGTGTCGATCAAACTGTCCGGCGGATCCTTGCGCAGGATCAGACCCTTGGTCTCGCGCCCATTGGAGCCATCAAAAGCGATGTCCACAGTGAAGGTTTCCCGGCTCGCGCCGCCATGAATCCGGGCCAGCTGGGTAACCTCGATATTCGAGGCGTCGGCCATGCGAGTTTCCGCATAGGCCGCAAACGCGTCGGCGAGCGCCTGATCCTGAACAGCCTCAGGCATCAAGAATGTCCTTCCAGCCCGAGGGCGCGTGCGGCCCGAGGAAGAGCTGTTCGTAGGCGGCGATTCCTTCAGAGGTTTCGCCATCCGGGCCTTCATGAATGGCTTTCGAGATCGCCTGAATGTGGAGGTTGGATGGGTCCTGCCACGAGGCTTCTTCCGGCTTGAAGGTCTCAGACGCGATGGCCAGCTGTTCGCCATGATAGGCACCATGACGCCATGTCTCATGGCCGTATCCGATGCCCTTCATGAGGAAGGTGGATTGCGGCTTGAACGTCACCTTGTGCGGGCGGCCCATTCCGTCCGTGAGCTCGAGCTCGGCCGACTCCATTCGCCGCGTTCCGGGGGCATAGTCGACATTCATCTTCGGTGTGTTGAGATGCACAAGCTCTTCGGTCGACGCGCCATCCTCGGCCAGCACGGCGCGCGTGTTCCAGGCTCCACCCTGCCCGTCTTCATTGACGTGGAAGAACATTGAGCGGTCCTGAAAATTGGTGGGTGTCCAGATCCAGTAGAACTGAGGCATCTGAACAGGGGTCAGCGGTTGAGAATCCTGCGCACCTATCGGGCGCACACCCCAAGAGCGATCGCGGGTGCCCTGCCAGGACTTCCCGCGCAGCTCGATCGTCTTGCCGTCGACGCGGATCATCCCTTCCCAGCGCCCATTCTGGGTCATGCGCGTGCAATCGATCAGCATACGCGGGCCCTGACGGTAGTTGAAGCGCGGCTCCTCGATGGGAAAGGCGCGGCCTTCAAACATCAGCTCGGCTGCGAGCCCCTCGGTCTCATTTAAGTGCAAGTGGATGCGCTTCAGCGGTTCGGTGACCTCGATGCGCATCGGGCCGACTTCAGTGTCCATCCGCTCCATTCCGAGCGGGCGGGACACGAAGACCGATTTCTGCACGCCATCCATCAGAACCGAGAAGGCACCGTCCATGATGTTCAGGTGCGGATAGACGCCAAACGCAGCGGCGAAGAAGACCGAACCGTCCTGATTGTAGCCATTGTAGAAATAGCGGTCGTAGAAGTTCCGGTCGGACCCGGCATAGGCAACCGGCTCCGGTGTCTGGTGAATTGGGTACTCATCGCCTTTGGTCAGCATCGCTGTCATCCTCCCGTGGCGGCACCTCTTGGCGGCCGCGCTGTCATCGGTAGGTTGGACGAGACGCGTGGCGGGGGTCAATCCTGCCGGAAGGGAATGCCGCCATGAGTTCACAAGTCTCTGTCGAGGAGGCCAATGCCTATCTGGATGACACGTTCGAAGGTTCGGAAAACCGATGCCGCGTGACGCTGATGGAGGACGGTCGCTGTATCGTGCGTCTTGAGGCCAATGGCAGCCATTTGCGGCCAGGCGGCTACATTTCGGGACCGACCCAGATGTCCATGGTGGACACGGTGGTATACATGGCGATCATGACACGGCTTGGTATTGTTCCCATGGCAGTAACCACATCCCTGAACATGACATTCCTTCGGCCCTGCATTGGCGACGTGGTGGAAGCCGAAGCGCGTTTAATGAAGCTCGGACGGACGCTTGCCGTCGCCGATGTCGACGTGCGCATTGCCGGTTCGGAGAAAGCGGCGAGCCATGCTGTCGTGACTTACGCGATTCCCCAGGATGAGGGCGTGGCATGACCCTGCTTACCGCTGCCGCATCAGGACTTGGATTCGCGGGCGTCGCGCTGGGAGCCTTCGGGGCGCATGGTCTGCGGGACCGGCTGACCCCTGAAGGGATTGGCTGGTGGGAGACCGCAACGCTCTATGCGCTGGTTCATGCAGCCGCGGTGCTCGCCGTCGCGATGAGTGGCCGAACAGGGCTGGCGTCTGCCGGCGGCTGGGCGCTGGCTGGTGGCGCGCTGATCTTTTCCGGAACGCTCTATGCGATGGCGCTCGGCGCGCCGCGATGGCTGGGTGCGGTCACGCCCATTGGCGGGATCGGATTGCTGATTGGGTGGGGGTGCCTGCTCGCCTGGGCGATCAGGTCAGCGGCCTAGGAGACAGCGACATCAATTGAGGCGTAGCGGTCGGCCAGCTGGTCGGCAACGCGGCGGGCCTCATCGATTTCCGTAGCCAAACGGGCAAGCGCGGCATCAACGGTTTCGGGCGCTCCACCGTTCCTGGTCGCGGCGAGGTCTGCGGCGCGGGAAAAGCTTCGATGGGCTTTCTGGGCCGTCACAAGGCTGCGCTCAAAGCTGACAATATCGCTGCGGCCATATTCGAGTTCGCTGTTCAGAACGGTGACCGCCTGTTCGGCCACATCAGACAGACCCTCGCGGGCGGCTTCGGAATCCGTCACGACACGACTGAAAACGTTGGCGGGCGGTTCTGTCTCCGCGCCAACCCGTTCGGAATAGTCCGACGGTGCATCCTCTGCCTCGTCCTGTCCGTGCATGAGAATTCGCGCCAGACCTGCAAGACCGGTGGACTTTTCAACCCAGCCGGATTCACGCGCTGTTTCGTAAAACGCGTCAGAGCTTGTTCTCAGAGCTGATTGCTGTACGGAGAGGTTTGTCTCGACCGTTGCCTGTCCAGGCACCATCGACACGGTTGCGCAACCGGCAAGCCCGATCACACATAAACCCAACGCAACACTACGCATCAACACCACCTAAGACTAACCTCGACCCTGCAATGTTCATTGCAGTCCAAAAAAGCCCCGTCCAGTCCTTTATCTCATAAATGACTGCCGATAGGTGAAGGACTTATGAATACTAACAAAAATTGCCGTCGGCTTTACTCTCGTATCGAGGCACGTCGCACCGGCCGACTTCGCGTCTCAGACGTTCATGAGATTTACTGGGAAGAATCAGGCAGCCCTGATGGCATCCCGGTTCTGGCGCTTCATGGCGGCCCCGGCGGCGGTTCCAGCCCGGAGATGCGGCGCTTCTTCAATCCGGAAAAATACCGGATCATCCTGTTCGACCAGCGCGGCTGCGGCCGCTCGACCCCGCATTCTGAGCTGCGCGAGAACACGACATGGGATCTCGTCGCCGACGCCGAGAAGCTGCGCGAGCATCTGGGCGTCGACAAATGGGTCGTCTTTGGCGGGTCGTGGGGCTCCACCCTGTCGCTCTCCTATGCCGTCGCCCATCGGGACCGCACGCTCGGCCTGATCCTTCGCGGTATCTTCCTGATCACCAAGAGCGAGATCGGCTGGTTCTATCAGGAGGGCGCAAGCCGCCTCTTCCCCGATGCTTACGATCGCTATGTCTCGCCGATCCCTGAAGACGAGCGCGGCGACCTGCTGACCGCATTCCATCAAAGGCTGACCGGTGATGACCGCCGGGCCCGGATCGATGCGGCCCGCGCATGGGCGCGCTGGGAAGGCGAAACGCTCTCCCTGCAGGGTCCGGGACAGCGTCCGCCCCGCTTCGATCAGGATGCCTTTGTCGATGCGTTCGCGCGGATCGAATGCCACTACTTCGTGAATGGCGGCTTCTTCGAAAAGGATGGCTGGCTGCTGGAACAGGCCCGCGAGAAACTGCAGGGCCTGCCAGGCGTGATTGTGCATGGCCGATATGATGTGGTGACACCGCTCTCTTCCGCCTGGGCACTCAAGAAAGCCTGGCCGGACGCCGAGCTACACATCATTCCGGATGCGGGCCATTCCAGCCTGGAACCCGGCATTGTCGACAAGCTTGTCCGGGCCGCCGACCAGTTCGCGGAGAAATTCTCCTAGGCGTTCGGCCCGAGCAGCGGCGTCAGGAAACCGGGAAGGCTGACGCCGTACTGATCCTGAATCTTGTCCAGGAATCCGAAAACGAGGATGAGCGCCACGAAGGGCGGCACGAACCAGCGCATCAGGAAGCGCCAGATGTTCATGATCGCGCCCTCGCCAAGCTCGCTTGTCAGCATATCGCGGCTGAGGATCCAGCCCGAGAAAATCGCGATCAGCAGGCCGCCAAGCGGCAGCAGGAGGCCCTCGGTCATGAAGTCCACGAAATCAAGATATTCGAGCGAGAACACGTAGGCCGCGCCGATCATGAACAGGACGAAGCCAACGCCCATCGCCGCACCCATGCGCGTAACGCCCTGACGTTCCTCAAGCCAAGACACGCCGACCTCCATCAGGGAGATCGATGAGGTGAATGCTGCGAACAGGGCGAGCGCAAAGAAGACCGTCGCCATCAGCGAACCACCCGGAATCGCACCAAATGCGACCGGCATCGACACGAAGAACAGGCCCGGTCCGCCCGCAGGATCAAGACCGACAAGGAAGACAATCGGGAAGATCGCAAAACCCGCAATCAACGCGACGAGCGTATCGGCTCCGGCCACAAGGAACGAAGAACGAGGAATGTCTGTATCCTTAGACAGATACGCGCCGTAGGTGATCATAAGACCAACCCCAACGCCAATCGAGAAGAAGGCCTGACCGATGGCGGCCAGAAAGGTCTTGAAGCCGACATCGCCCCATTTGGGTTCGAAGATAAAGGCAGCGGCCTTGCCGAAATCGCCCTGCGTGACGGCAAAACCGACAACCACCACCAGCATGATGAAGAAGGCAGGCATGAGAATGGTGGCGGCGCGCTCAATGCCTCCTTTGACGCCGCGGCCAACAACTAGAACGTTAGCCGATAGAAAGAGCGCCAGCAGGCCAAGAACGCCCCACGTGTTGCTGATGGTGGCTTCAAAGTTTGCGCCGGAAGCAGCGGCATCCATGCCCTCAAAACGCCCGGACGGAGCCTGCAGTAGAAAGGAGAGCAGCCAGACCGAGATCACCATGTAGAAACTGAGAATGAAGAAGGCCGTCATCGACCCGACCCAAGTGGCGATGCCCCAATACTGGGTCTTGCCCTGAGCACGAGCTAGCGACTGGACGCCTTCAATGGCCGACATGCCGGATTTGCGGCCCATCGCATATTCAGCCATCAGCACCGGCAGACCGACCAGCAGGACGCAGACGAGATAGATGACGATAAAAGCCCCGCCGCCATTCTCACCTGCGGTGTAGGGAAAGCGCCAGAAATTGCCGAGACCGACGGACGATCCGACAGCCGCCATGATGAAGCCGAAGCGTGAGCCCCACGTATCTGTCTTGCGGCCAATTTCCGTCATATCGCTCTCCCCTGCGATGATTTTGCGCGGACACTAGTCAGCGCGATCGAAACGTCAACAAAACCCGTGATGAAGGGTCAAATTATGCCTGTCGCCGTGAGCTTGTCGTCACGATGAATGTGCGCCGACAGGATCAGTCCGAGGCATGCCATCACCGTGACCATGGCCGTGCCACCATAGGAGACGAGCGGCATCGGCACGCCGACCACGGGCAACAGGCCAATTACCATGCCGGCATTGAAAGCGATGTAGAACAGAATGGTCGCCACGGCCCCCGACGCGGCCAGACGCCCGAAGGTCGAGTTGCATCGCAGCGCGATTGCAAACGCCCAGCCGAGGATAATCGCCCAGATCAGGAGGAGGCCGGCCGCGCCCAGGAAGCCAAACTCTTCCGCGATCACGGTGAGGATAAAGTCGGTGTGCTGCTCTGGGATGTAGTCGAGTTGGGACTGGATTCCCTGCATATAGCCTTTGCCATCCCAGCCGCCGGAGCCGACGGCAATCTTGGCCTGCTCAATCTGGTAGCCTGCGCCCAGCGGATCGGCCCCCGGATTCCAGAGCGTTTCCACCCGGGCGCGCTGATAATCTTCCAGAACAAAGAAGTAGGCGGCCGGTGCCCCGAGAATGCCAAGCGTGCCGACACTAAGAATGATGCGCCAATAGAGCCCGGCGAAAAAGATGATCGTTCCACCGGACGCGACCAGCATGAGTGTCGTGCCGAGATCGGGCTGCATGAAGATAAGCGCCGCCGGCATCATGATGAGGATCAGGGCGGGCAGGTGAATCCAAAAGCCACCGGCCCGAGCGCCCAGATACATCTGGTAGTAACGGGCCAGCGCAAGCGACAGAGCCAGCTTCATGAACTCAGATGGCTGGACGCCAACGGGCCCAATCTGCAGCCAGCGCTGTGCGCCGCCGCCCGTTGAACCAAACAATTCCACCCCAATCAGGAGGATGAGCGTGCCGAGATAGGCAGGGAATGCCAGACGCATCCAGATCTTCAGCGGGATAAGCGCCAGCACCAGCATCATGATGAAAGTCATGACGAAGCGCATCGCATGCTTCATCGGCAAGTCGGCTTCCACCGGATTGGTCACGGTGGAGGAGTAGAGAACGGCGACACCAATAGATGCGACCGCCAGGATGAGGAGCACGAGCCCCCAGGGCATCCGCCCGAATTTCTCGACAAGACCGGACCGGCCAAACTTTACCGAGGCTGGCGCACGCGCCGAATAGCTATGGCCGGAATAGTCGGCATACCCGCTCACGGCGCACCGTCCCCGGTTTGCCCGGATGAAACAGACGCCGTGCGCGTATAGGCCGGGGTGCCCCGGCTGTTTAGGCGCATGGCTTCGGCCATGATGTCCCGGGCGACAGGAGCGGCGGTACTCGAGCCGCCCTCGCCGTGTTCAACGATCACCGAGATGGCGTATTTCGGATCATCGGTTGGCGCATATGCGACGAAGAGCGCGTGATCGCGCAGTTCCCGCCGAATGGCATCGCCTTTCAGAATGCCGGAATTGCGCTCGGCCATTGTGATCCGGCGCACCTGAGCGGTGCCGGTCTTACCTGCAAGGCGAGGTCCACCAAGGCCAAGGTCTCCGGACCGTAGCGCCGTGCCGCCACCTTCCGACGTCACACCGAACATACCGGCCTTCATCCGCTGCATGATTTCCGGGTCAAACGTCCCATCAAAAGGAATGTCAGCATCCGGGCGTGGCCCTTCACCGACAAGGTTCGGCGTGATCAGGCGGCCTTCAGCGGCGATGCGCGCAGTCATTACAGCTAGCTGGAGCGGTGTGGCGGTCAGATAGCCCTGCCCGATTCCGAAATTCAGGGTCTCACCTTCATACCACTGCTCGCCATGGACACTGCGCTTCCATGGGTCGTCCGGAACAACGCCGCCACGGCCGCCCGTCATTCCCAGATCCCAGACCTGTCCGAAGCCGAAGCGTCGGGACACTTCAGCGATTTTCTCGACGCCCGTCCGCCGCGCAATCTCGTAGAAGTACACATCGCACGAGCCCTTGATGGCCTCATGCATGTTCATGGAGCCATGGCCGCCGGGTTTCCAGCAGTGCCAGGTCCGGTTCCCAAACCAGTAGCGCCGGTTGCAGAACACTCGTTCGCTCGGATCGACGACACCAGCTTCAAGCGCCGCCGCCGCCACAACCATCTTGAATGTGGACCCGGGCGGATACGTGCCGTCATACGCCTTGTGATAAAGCGGCGAGCGAGAATTGTTTCGCAGCACGTCATAATCAGTCTGGCTGATGCCGTTGACGAAATCGTTCGGATCGAAGGCCGGGGTGGAAACGAGGGCGAGAATATCGCCCGACTCAATGTCCATGACGACCGCCGCGCCGGACTCGTCACCAAAGCGTTCAATTGCCTTTCGCTGAAGCTCTGCATCTATGGTGACCGACAGATCGCGACCCTGCGTCGGGGCGATGTCATCGCTCGGCAGCTCTTCGATGACGCGGCCTGCCGCATTGGTCACAAGACGTCTGAAACCCGGTTCGCCGCGCAGCCAGTCTTCGGCGAAGAACTCAATGCCTGACCGCCCGGTGCGCATATCGGGATGCTTGAAGAGCCGGCGCACAGCGGCCGCTTCCGGCCGGCTCGCCCCATCAGTGAGGCGCGTCAGGTCCCGCTCGCTGGCGCGGGCGACATAGCCGAGCACATGAGCCAAATCGCGCCCGCGCGGATAGGACCGCGTGGCCGCCATCTCCACCGAAACACCCGGAATATCGACCGCGTGCAGCGACATGCGGGCGAAGTCCTCATAAGACAACTCTTCGGCGACAACTGTCGGCACAAAACGCGCTTGTGAGTAGGCTCTTGATTTGATGCGTTCACGACGCTCGGGCGTCAGGCTGATATGGTTGGCAATCTGAGCAAGCGCTTGATCCATGTCGGCGACCTGCTCGCGCACCAGACTGATACGGCCGGCCCGGCGATGCGCGGCAAGAGGACGCCCGAACCGGTCGAGGATGTCACCACGGCGCGGTGGGGCGAGGTCGAGCTTGACCCCATTCTCAGCAGCGAGTTTGCGATAGGCGTCGCCGTCGACGACCTGCAATTGATAAAGTCGCGCCAGCAGCGCCGCCCAGATCGCGCCGCCAGCACTGGCGGCAATCGCCGCGCGGCGCGTGAACAGGCTCTCAGCGTCGCGATTCCGGCTCATACGCCTTGCCCCGCAGGTTCACCGGGCGCGCGGCCCAGACGGAAAATGCCGCCCACAAAGAAGTAAAGGCCAACCGTGGAGAAGTAGGCCAACAGGAGCGGCCAGGCCTGGACGGCATGGTCGGCCACACTCGAGGCAATTATCCAGAGCCCGAGAAACCCGGCCGCGGTCAGGGCGATCGGTGCGAGCCATGAAAGGAAAGGATCGGTTTCGGGATCAATCGCATCGCTAACCGCTGCGCTCAGCCCATAAATCGAAAGATTGACCAGCACGAAGCAGCCAAGCGGCGCAACGAATGCGATGTCCTGCGCGAAGCCAAGCAGGGTCAGTGCGAGCATGGGCCGCAGCGACAAGCCGACCATGCCCCAGCCAACAGCGCCCCAGAGCGCCGCATGCGGCCAAGGCACAGTGACACCGAACAGGGTTTTCTCCGTCAGACCGAGGAGCCCGATCGCGGCGATGAGGACTGCACCGACGACAAGGCGCAGCGTCGGGCCGGTCCGGCTCCACAGTGATGGCGGCTTGGCTCCGACGCGGAACTGACTCATCTAGCGCTCCGTCCGTTCAGCGACAGCATCGGCCTCCGCCACCACTTGTGGCGGGGTCGGCGGAATGACTTCAGGTTTCGGGATGGCCGCGGGCGGGATCAGCCGGACAAAACCGCCCTGCCCACTCTTCATGCCGAGCACGACGCGCGCCGTGTCGCCCTGGTAGACCACTGTGCCAACCACGGTGCCGCGCGGAAACTCACCGCCCTCGCCGGATGTCAAAATGCGCTCGCCAAGGATGAACTCGCCTTCTTCCGGCAAATCAGTCAGCGAGCCCATGCCGTCCCGTGCGCCGTAGAGAATGGCCCGCAGGCCGCTCGACTCGCCAAGCACCGGCACACGGCTGTTAAAGTCGGTCACCAGCAGAATGCGGCTTGAGCGTTCACCAAGCTGAACCACACGTCCGACAAGGCCGCCCTCATTGACCGCGATCGAACCTGCCTCAATGCCCTGCGCCCGGCCGGCGTTCGAAAGCAGGGTTTCAGAGAACGGGCCGTCGCTTTCAGCGGCGACACGGGCCGTTACGCCGCGCGCGGGTGGCTCTCCCAGCGCGTTGAGCATGGCTTCGTAGCTTTCCATGCGCTCGGCCATCGAGATTGAAGCCGCCTTCCAACGCGCAAGGTCACGGACCTCAGCTTCCAATTCCTTGATCCGCCGCTCGCGCTCACTCTGGCCGCTGATCCGCGCCCAGACGCCGGGCCGTGCGCTGGTCGAAAGCTGGTCAGCGGCAACGGTGCGGACAGGGGAGAACCAGGCCTGAATCTGCGGAGCTGTCTGCGCAACGATAAGTCCGAACACGCCGGCCATGAGCACACCGAGCCCGAGACGGCGCATTGGCCGTTTCCTCGTGCTCATTTTGCTCTTGCGGGCCATATTCGACGTCCCCTGAGCGGATGTTCAGCCTCCGCCGGCTTTTGTCACCCTACACTTCGGGCGACAGAACAGATTTCATCTTTGAGTAGTTTTCTAGCACGTGTCCGCAGCCATTGACGACGCATTTCAGCGGATCGTCAGCGACCATAACGGGCAGTTTCGCTTCTTCACGGATCACCGAGTCGAGGTTGCGCAGCAGCGCACCGCCGCCGGTGAGAACAATGCCGCGATCGACGATGTCGGCGGCGAGTTCGGGAGGCATGGCTTCCAGCGCGACCTTAACGGCGTCGACAATGTCATTGACCGGTTCGGACAGGGCGTCAGCGACCATACGCTCGGTCACTTCAGTTTCCTGCGGGACACCGTCCAGCGTGCCACGGCCGCGCACGGTGAGGGTCATGCCCTCGCCCTTTTCGGGTGGCGCGGCGGTTCCAATCTCTTTCTTGATCTTCTCAGCCGACATTTCGCCGATGAGGATTTTCTCCTCGCGGCGCAGATAGTTCACGATGGCCTGATCCATCTTGTCACCGCCGATGCGGACCGAACGCGAGTAAACGATCCCGCCCAGCGACAGAACCGCAACCTCGGACGTGCCACCACCAATATCGACAACCATGGAGCCGGCAGGGTCCTCAATTGGCAGGCCAGCCCCGATGGCAGCCGCCATGGGCTCTTCGATCAGCTCGACCTGACGGGCCCCGGCCGCGAGCGCGGATTGGTGGATGGCGCGGCGCTCAACGCTGGTCGCGGAGCTTGGCACGCAGATGATGATGAGGGGAGAGACGAAGGCGCGCCGATTGTGCACTTTCCGGATGAAGTGCTTGATCATCTCCTCGGCGACTTCGAAGTCGGCAATTACGCCGTCGCGCATGGGGCGAATGGCCTCCATGTTCACGGGTGTCTTGCCGAGCATCGATTTGGCTTGTTCACCGACCGCATAGACGACCTTGCGGCCGCCCTGAGTCATGTAGGCGACGACGGAAGGCTCATCGAGGCGAACCCCCTGACCTTTCACATAGACGAGCGTATTCGCCGTCCCCAGGTCGATCGCCATATCCGTGGACAGCATGCCAAGAAGGCTACCAATCATATCGTCGCGCCGTTTGTTCTAGGGCGCGCGCCGCGAAAACGACTCGCACCTCGTCCATGTTCTCCCGGCCCGTTTACCCTTCTGCCGTTTACATAGTCTTAAAGCAAGCACGGCAGCGCACTATATAAGTACGCACCGTACCGCTCTGGCTCAACGCCAATAACTATCGATGAATCGGCTTGGGAGCCGGGCTCAACTCCCAAATTTGATGGAACGATCCGTTCCTATGCCGCGAGTTGTTTGGCCCGACGAGTCTCAAGCTTGTTAAGCGCCTGAATGTAGGCCTTTGCCGCCGCGACCAGGGTGTCCGGATGGGCACCTACGCCTGTGGCAAGGAACCCGTCCCCATCCAGGCGCACCGTGACCTTGGCCTGCGCATCGGTCCCGCCGGTCACCGTATGGACCTGAAACAGGTCCAGCTTGCCCTTATGAGGAATCGCTGAGCGGATCGCTTTGAACACGGCATCGACCGGCCCGTTGCCTTCGGACGTGGCTGTCTTCGTGTCACCGTCCACAATCAGGGTGATGTCCGCCGTTTGCGGGCCTCTCATACCTGCGGCGACACGAAGGTCTTCCAGTGCGACCCGCTGACCGGCTTCCGAGAGCTGCGCATCGACCAGCGCAGCAATATCATCGTCGAAAACGTGTTTCTTCACGTCCGCCAGCGCTTTGAAGCGTTTGAAGGCATCGTTCAACTCATCGTCTTCGAGCGTGTAGCCGATGGTTTCGAGCTTGTCCCGGAAGGCATGACGGCCGGAATGCTTGCCCATGACGAGGCTCGTCTTGGAGACGCCGACATCCTCCGGCCGCATGATCTCGTAGGTCTCGGCATTTTTTAGCATGCCGTCCTGATGGATGCCGCTTTCATGCGCGAAGGCGTTCTTGCCGACGATGGCCTTGTTGAACTGGACCGGGAAACCGGTGACCCGGCTGACCATGGTGGAGGCCTGAGACAGGTATTGAGGATCAACGCTGGTTGAGAAGGGCAGCGTGTCCTCGCGGACGCGCAGCCCCATGACGACCTCTTCCAGCGCCGCATTGCCGGCCCGCTCGCCCAGACCGTTGATCGTGCACTCAACCTGACGCGCCCCATTGGCGACCCCGGCAAGCGAGTTCGCGACCGCCAGGCCGAGATCGTTATGGCAATGGGTCGACCAGACGACCTTGTCAGAATCCGGAATCGTCTCGATCAGTCGCCGGATCAGCGCGCCATACTCCTCCGGGTGGGAGTAGCCGACGGTATCAGGGATGTTGATCGTGGTGGCCCCTGCCGTAATCGCCGCATCGACGCACCGGCAGAGAAACTCCCACTCTGTACGGGTTGCATCTTCGGGGCTCCATTCGACATCCTCAACATGGTTGCGGGCCTGCGTCACGGACCGGCCCACCGCTTCCAGCACGGCATTCTCGCCCATTTTCAGCTTGTGCTTCATATGGACGGGACTGGTGGAGATGAAGGTGTGGATGCGCGGGCGGGCCGCGTGCTTCACGGCTTCAGCGCAGCGGTCGATATCGCCCGGTGTTGACCGCGCAAGACCGCAAATCACGGCATGCTCGGCCCGTTGGGCAATCTGTTTGACCGCTTCGAAGTCGCCTTGCGAGGCCGCAGGGAAGCCAGCTTCGATGACATCGACCTTCATCGTCTCCAGCAGGTCGGCCAATTCGAGCTTTTCGTTCAGCGTCATTGATGCGCCGGGGCTTTGCTCGCCGTCGCGCATGGTCGTGTCGAAAATGGTTATGTGGGGTGTCTCGTTGGACATTGTCTTGCAGCTTTCAGGATCGTGGAAGGTTTGTCGATCACTCCCCTGGCCGCGCGCCGCCCCGAACTAGGCGACAGGCTTCGGCCAGGGGCCGATAAGGCTAAGAAGGGGCAAGAGCTTCCGCATATGTAACTAATTGGCCTGTTGATCGTCGGTGTCAATCTCAGTTTCAGGCTTCGGCGCAACAATTTGCCCCTGTTGCAGACCTGCTTCACCCCGGACCCGGCGGCGGGCATAAAGCATGATAGCAATCCAGAGCCCGCCAGCCGCGAGCGCCGCGCCAACCGCGATCCATGGCGCGCCCTGAAGCGCTGCGAGCAGTGACTGGCCTGCAAACGCAACCAGCAGGATCTTTGGCACGATGCCGATGGCCATGCCTGCCCAAAAGGGGAGAAACCGCGCACTGCTGATCCCGAATGCCATATTCACGACGAGGAACGGCCCCGTTGGCACATTCCTGACGATCGCACTCGCCGCAAAGGCATTGCGGCCAATGAAGGAGGACATCCGGTTGGCCATGTTCCCAGCATAACGGCGGAAGGTCTCCTCTCCCGCGAACCGGCCGACCCAGAACGTGACTGCGCCAGAAATCATGGTGGCCAACCATGAATAGGCCATGCCCTGCCACGGCCCGAAGACGGCAACCGCCATTGCGATCAGACCAAACTGGGGAGCCCCAAGAAAGGCGGCCACACAGAAGATGGCGATAAGGATGAGCGGGGCGAGCGGACTTTCGGAGAAGCTCGAAATGGTGCCCTCAACGGCCCGCATATCCAGGCCAATTCCGGCTTTACCGACCAGGAAGATCGCTATGACCAGACCAAACAGAGCGAGCGTAATCAAAACCGAACGCTGGGCGGTCGCATCCAGGCGCGTCAGGAAGCGGGGCAATACACTCATTCAGCCCCATTGAGCCGCGCTCGCCCTTGCGTCAAGCGACGCGTATCAGCCGACAGATGCGCGCCGCGTTGCCGATCGCCGGAAAGAGCCACGAACGACGCCATCTCTATCGGAGTTGGCAAGCGCCAATTCTGTCGATTTTTCCTTATCTTCGAGCAGCGCCCGATCGGCAGCGGCAACCACGTCACTTGCTTCATCGAAGTCGAGATCGGCGATCCGGTAACCGACACTGGATCCCACACGAAGCTCGTCTCCATTGTAGACGTGCGGCTTGCCAAGCGCGATTTTCATCAGGGAGGCAAGCTCGGCGAGGAAGGGCTCCTCAATATCGTTCACGAGAATTACAAACTCGTCACCACCGGTCCGCCCGATCAGGCCGTCGAGCGGTTGCATGATCTCATTCAGGCGCTTGGCAACGTTTTGAAGAACGGTATCCCCAGCTTCGTGTCCGTATATGTCGTTCACGGGCTTGAAGGCATCGAGATCAAGCGCGATGACGCCAAAAGGCTCGCCGGAGTCAAAACGCTCCTGCAGGACAATGTCGAAGTGCCGGCGATTGGCGAGGCCTGTCAGCGGATCGCTATTGGCGGCATCGGACAGCAAACGGCGGGCTTCTTCGAGTTCGGCATTGCGCGCTTCCATCTCACTCTGCTGAAGGCGGGCCTTGCGAATTGATTCCCGCAGGCGTTCGCGAAGCTTGTAGTTCCGCATGTGCACGTGCGCATTGAGATAGCTGAGCGGCGGCATGATGAGGAGCACGCAAAAGATGCCGATCAAGATTGTCGAGACGTAGCGCTGATCGGTCAGGCTGGCTTCGATTGTGGCGATAACCGCGATCGCCGCGCAGACCACCCCCGTCGTCCTCAGGATGTAGGGTCCGATCGCGGATGTGGCCCGTACATCCGGCGCGAAGAAGGACTGAACTCTTGAGATCAAACGGCGTTTCATGAAAGCTGCGTAACAAAACAGCCTTCATGTCGCGTGAAAACTCGGGTCGGATTCAGCCCGTCCTGTTAAGGAATTGTCCATATCAGCGGAAGCCACCGTTACACTCTGGCCAGCATCTCCTCGCTCATTGCCCAGAGCTTTGCTGCGCCCTCAGGATCGCAGGCCCAGGGCCGAACATGCTCCCAAGGCTGGCTGTCATCCGTGGCTAGCTGGGCAATGTCTGCATCCTCGCAATAGACGCCGCCGCGACCTTCGAGTTGCGGCGAAGTCGCCGCCCAGACCGTGGTCGAAGCGCCTTGCTCCGGTGTCTTGAACATTGCCTGTATGACATCGGGAATGGTCCCGTCCGCATTCTTCCAGCCGAGCGCCACCATCTCCTCATCCGGCAAATGGCGCTGGAGCGGAGTAAAGATGCCACCGGGATGGACGGAGAAGGCGCGGATGCCATGATTCTTGCCACGCTCATCGACGCCGATGGCAAATAACGCATTGGCCGACTTGGCCTGCGCATAGGCCGTCCACTTTTCATAGTCTGTATTTTTGAAGTGGACATCGTCCCAGAGGATGCCACCGCGAATATGCGCCGTTGAGGACAGCGCGACGACGCGCGCCGAGTCAGCCTTCACAAGTGCCGGCTCGAGCCCAAGATAAAGCGCCATGTGCCCAAGATGGTTCACACCGAACTGGGACTCCCAACCCGGCCCGACCCGTGTTTCAGGACATGCCATGATGCCCGCATTGTTGATCAGCAGATGCAAAGCCCGACCACTGGCCACATAGTCGGCGGCGAATGACCGGACGCTGGCAATGTCGCCGAGGTCCATCTCTGCGATTTCGATATCGCCGGACAGGCTGGCGAGCGCTTCCTGCGCAGCTTCTGGACGGCGGGCGGGAACGGTGACTTTCGCTCCGGCACCAGCAAGAGCGCGGACCGTTTCCAGACCGATCCCCGAATAACCGCCGGTGACAACAACGTTCTTGCCACTCAGATCGATCCCATCGATCACTTCCGCGGCGGTCGATTTTGCATGAAAACCTGATCCGATCGGCACCTGATCTACTGCAGCCATCTTACTCTCCCAAACTCTTTTTGTTTCGAGCTTAGCTTGGCCCGGTCATGTGCCCAGCGCAATGCCAGCTGCGCCATGGAAAGGTCGACTTTTCGGTCTTAGGTACAGGACAGTCTTTATCCGGAGCCTTCTATGCGTTTTCTCGCCTGTGCGCTGATTGTCCTGTCCACACTTGCTGGCACCGCCGCCGCGCAGCTTGATGCGGCATCTTCAGAGGCACGGTCAGCCTACCGTCAGGGCCTGCTGTTTGAACGCCGCAACGACGTTCCTGCTGCAAACACGCAATTCCAGATCGCTTGCGAGGGCGGCGATATGCGCGGATGTCTCGCTGCGGCAAACAATTACCGGATTGGGAACACCATCCCGCAGGACTTCTCAAAGGCTGCTGGCTGGTATGCCATTGCTTGCGAGGGCGGCGCTGGAGAAGGCTGCAGCGCGCTAGGCTATCTCGCCAATAAGGGCCTCGGCCTTGATCAGGATTACGCTGTCTCGTTCGACTATTACGAGCGCGGCTGCGACCGGGGCGATCTCAGCGGATGCGCCGGTGCTGGCAACCTGCTGATCACCGGCACCGGGATTCCTCACAATCGCACTGAAGGCGCGCGCCTCCTCCGCCAAGCCTGCTCAGGTGGCTTTGAGTGGAGCTGCACGCGCTTGCGTGATCTTGGCCAACCGCTGGAGCTGGGCCAGTGAGTTCTACTTCCCGATCCACTTGAATTCGGGCTCGTCCCACCACGGCCAGAATTCCGGTAGGCCGTCTGATACCTTCACAGGATAGGTCGGGTTGCGCTTTTCCAGGAAGCTCATCACGCCCTCTTTCGCGTCAGCCGACTGGCCTCGCGAGTATATCGCCGCTGAATCGACAATGTGCGCTTCCATCGGATGGGCCGCACCCAGCATGCGCCACATCATGTGACGGCTGAGCGTGGTGGAGACTGCGGCGGTGTTCTCTGCGATCTCAGTCGCGATGGCGCGGGCTTCATTCATCAACTCGGCCTGCGGGTGGATCGACCGGATTAGGCCTCCATCCAAAGCTTCCTGCGCCGGAAAGACACGGCCAGAATAGCACCATTCCAGCGCCTTCGAGATGCCGACAAGACGCGGCAGGAACCAGCTTGAAGCGGCTTCCGGATTGATGCCGCGGCGGTTGAAGACGAATCCGAACCGCGCATTGTCGGACGCGATGCGGATATCCATGGGCAACTGCATTGTGACGCCCACGCCTACGGCTGCGCCATTGATCGCACCGATGATCGGTTTGAGGCTGTCGAACATGCGCAGGGTGAGCCGGCCGCCGCCGTCACGCTGCATATCCTCAGCCGAGGTGCGGCCAACCTCACCGCTCTCAGCCCGCGCTTCATAATCGAATGTCTTCGCGCCTTCGGAGAGATCGGCACCGGCGCAAAACGCCCGGTCACCGGACCCGGTCACGATGACAGCACGAACTTCGTCATCGGCATCGGTCAGATCGAAGGCCTCGATCATTTCGTACATCATCTTGCCGGTGAAGGCGTTCATCTTGTCGGGGCGGTGAAGGGTCAGCGTCGCGATTGCGCCATCCTTCTCCAGCTTGATCTGCTCAAAAGCTTTCATCTCGGCCATGGGAATTCTCCTGATTTGATGAGAGCACACAGGGCATGACGCTGGGGTCGTCAAGCGCCTCTGCGGTGTACCATGCGCTTTTCTGACGGAAGGTCTCATGTCATCAGGACGCGATGTACGATTTTCCACCGCCCACCACACTTGCCGCGCCACTATTTGTTCTGTCCGTCATCTGGGAATGGTGGGCGGTGAGGACTGGCCGCGCGAAAGGCCGCTATGAGACGAAAGATGCCATCACATCCATGGCGATGGGGCTTGGCAATGTGGTGGTGAACACGGCGACCGGATTCGCCGCACTGTGGATGATGATGTTATTCTGGCCCTACCGGCTCCTCGAAATCCCAGTGACATGGTGGAGCTTTCTGATCGTCTTCGTGCTGTATGATTTCACCTATTACTGGAAGCACCGCTTCGCGCACCGGGTTCGCTGGTTCTGGGCCGAGCACGTCACCCATCATTCCAGCCGACATTACAATCTGACCACGGCGCTGCGCCAGCCATGGGTTGGGCCGTTTACCGGGCTCATCCTGGTCGGTGCCCCGATGGTGATCCTCGGCTTCCACCCCGCCTTCATCTTCTTTGCGGGCGGGCTGAACCTGCTCTACCAGTTCTGGATTCATACCGAAGCCATCGACCGGATGCCGCGCTGGTTCGAGGCCGTGTTCAACACCCCTTCTCATCACCGCGTGCATCACGCCATCAATCCGCGCTATCTCGACTCCAATTATGCGGGTGTCTTCATCACTTGGGACAAGATGTTCGGCAGTTTCGTACCCGAGCGCGAGGACGATCCGTGCGACTATGGGATCGTGAAGCCGCTGGAGAGCTACAATCCCATTGCGGTCGCCTATCATGAGTTCGCCGCCATATTGCGGGATTGCGCGAGCGACGGCCTGCGCCCGGATCGCTGGATCGGCCGGCTCGTAAACGCACCCGGATGGAGCCCGGACGGCGTGCACAATCGGTCAGCTGAACTGAAACAGGCCTTTGTCGACGAACATCCCGATCAGGCGGGACAAGCAGGGCTTCCTAGGCAGGCAAACGACGCCATATGAGGAGCACGAAAGTGAGGTCTTCATGCCAGCTGCCACGACGAAATCCGATCTTCTGACCGTCACGCTCAAAGACTATGGGAAACTGCAGGACCTGCTCGAAAAGGTTCCAGAGGCGGCGGCTCTGCGCAAGGATGATGAAGACACATCAATAAAAGACGTCATCGCGCATCGCGCGCACTGGATCGAGTTGTTCCTCGGTTGGTACCGCGATGGTCAGGCCGGGCGCGAGGTTTTCTTCCCGGCGAAGGGATACAAGTGGAATGAGCTGAAAGCCTACAATGCCAAGCTGCGTGAAGATCAGGCGGGGCTCGGCTGGGATGAAGCAGTCGACCTTCTCCAGGCAAATCATGACAAGCTCGTCTCTCTGATCGAAAGTCTCGGCCAAAAGGAACTCTACGAAGGCCCGATGAAGGGCGCGTACAATCACTGGACCACAGGCCGCTTCGCGGAGGCATCGGGACCCAGCCATTACCGCTCTGCGGCGAAGTACATTCGCCAGCGATTGAAAGCCCTTGGCGACGACGGAAAATGAGCGACGTTTCCTTAGCGTCGCCCGTGGACGCCCGCGCCCAAGGCGTTATCAAATAATCTGAAGAAAAGCCGCCAATAACAGGCGACTGTTGGGAGATATTTGATGCATCCGAGCCATTTCGCGAAAAGCCATCCGGACAAGGCCGCCTACATCATGGCGGGCTCCGGCGAGACGGTCACCTTCAAGCAGCTTGATGAGCGGTCCAACCAGACCGCCCACGCCTTACGGGAAGCCGGACTACAGCCCGGCGAGACGTTCGCCCTGTTTGCGGAAAACTCCGCCCGCTATCTCGAAATCTACTGGGCCGCCATGCGCTCGGGGCTCTATGTGACCTGCATCTCTTCACGGCTGACGGCACCTGAAGTCGAGTACATTATTCAGGACTCCGGCTCGAAGCTCCTCATCGCCAGCGCGCAGCTTGGGGCAACTGCCATTGAAGCCAAGCAGCTAACCGGTCTGAAGGATGGCTGGTCGATCGATGGTGAAATAGAAGGGTTCACCGCACTTGAGACCCAGCGTGAGCGCTTCCCGACGACACCTATCCCGGACGAAATGCATGGCGCGGACATGCTCTACTCGTCTGGCACGACGGGCCGACCGAAAGGCATTCGCGCGCCGTTTGTGCCAGACCGGGCGATCGATGAAGACAATGTTCTGAACCAGATCGCGAAGGGCCTCGCTGGCGCGGACGAGAACTCGATCTATCTCTCTCCGGCCCCGCTCTATCATGCGGCTCCGCTGAGATGGTGCGGCGCGTTCACCCGGTTTGGGGCAACGCTCATCATCATGGAGAAGTTCGATCCGGAAGATTTCCTGCGGCAGGTCGAGAAACACAAGGTGACCCACACACAGGTCGTGCCGACCATGTTCGTCCGTATGCTGAAACTGCCGGAAGAGGCCCGTGCTGAATATGACGTCTCAAGTCTGGAATTCGCCATCCATGCCGCTGCGCCGTGCCCGATCCCGGTGAAGGAACAGATGATCGAATGGTGGGGACCGATCATTGACGAATATTATGCCGGGTCCGAGGGCAACGGGATGACTTGGGCAAAGTCTCCGGAGTGGCTGACGCATAAGGGCACGGTTGGCCGGCCAATCTGGGGCGAGCTTCACATTTGCGGTGAAGACGGTGAGGAGCTTCCCGTGGGCGAGGAAGGCCAGATCTATTTCGGCGGCACGGTCCCGCCGACCTATCACAATGATGAAGAGAAAACCGCCGGGGCGCGCCACGCCGAGCATGAAGACTGGTCCTCGCTTGGCGATGTCGGAAAGGTCGACGAGGATGGGTATCTCTACTTGACGGATCGCAAGGCATTCATGATCATTTCCGGCGGGGTGAACATCTATCCGCAGGAAACCGAGAATGTGCTGATCACGCATCCGAAGGTCGCCGACTGCGCCGTCATCGGCGTGCCGGATCCCGACTTCGGGGAAGCGGTGAAGGCCGTCGTTCAGCCCATGGAAGGCATCGCATCGGACGAGGCCCTCGCCGAAGAACTGATGGAGCATTGCCGCGCTCATCTATCGAAACTGAAATGCCCCAAGAGCATCGATTTCGATCCGGAACTGCCGCGTCATCCGACCGGCAAGCTCTATAAGCGCCTGATCCGCGATCGTTATTGGGGCGAGAAGAATAGCCGCATCGTTTAGGCCGAACGTAACGGCGCCCCTTGCGCCACCAGCGAGCCCGTCTTTAATGCGGGCAACAGACACAAACTAGGAGGACACGCGATGGCTGAGCCGCGCAAAGTGCAATACGACGAACTGGAAAGCCTGGTCGGACAGGAGATTGGTGTGTCGGACTGGCACGTGATCGATCAAGACCGGGTGAATCTGTTCGCCGATGCGACCGGCGACCATCAATGGATCCATGTTGACGTTGAGCGCGCCACCAAGGAGATGGGCGCACCGATTGCACATGGCTATCTCACCCTGTCCCTCCTGCCGATGCTGAGCGCCGAAGTTCTGCGCGTTGAAGGCGTGACACGAGGCATCAATTACGGCTCAGACAAGGTGCGCTTCACCAATATGGTGCCTGTCGGATCAAAAGTACGCCTTCGTCAGGCCATGAAATCGGTCGCGCCGAAAGCCGGCGGCAAGCAGATGATCGTGGAATCCACCATCGAAATCGAAGGTCAGGAACGCCCGGCCTGTGTGGCTGAAGCCATTTCGGTCATCTACAACTAGGCATCTGCCGCAAGATTCTGTCTAGATTTCGCCACTGGACTCTGGCCCAATACGCTTGGGACAGACAGCCAGAGGGGATTTTGGCATGATTTCGAGAGTGTTGGTGAGCGCCGTCATCGGCCTGGCCGCATGGCCGGCCGTCGCACAAGTTGCGGAAAAGCCGGTCATGTTCGGTGACGATACGAGTGAATGGGCAAATGACGGGGAGTGTGATGACCCCCGCTTCATCGGCGATGGGATGACGAGTACGCCTCTGGTTGAGGCCGATCGTTTCCACGATGCCACCGATTGCCGGGCGGCTTTCGAAGCCGGAACCATCCGTCTCGCGCCCGAGGCGCAGGTGGTGTCGGCCAGCGGGATCGATTTCGGTGACGATTCCAGCACATGGGCGAACGACGGCGAGTGCGATGATCCGCGCTTTGGTGGGGACGGCATGACCAGCACAACCCTGCTGCCGGCCGACCGCCGCCGGGACGCCACAGACTGCCGGACAGCCTTCGAAGCCGGCACGATCTATCTCCTGACCGATGCCCCGTCGCCAGCGCCGGAACCCGCCACAAACCTTTCATCCTCCGGTGTTGATTTCGGAACCGATGAGGGAGCCTGGGCGAATGACGGTGAGTGTGACGATCCACGTTTCATCGGCCCCGGAATGACGGATACCATCCTCTTGGATGACGACCTGATGCGGGATGCCACAGACTGCATGACGGCTTTCGAGGCTGGCGATATTCGCCTGCGCACCATTGATGATGCAGTACCAGAGGAAGGGAGCAGCACCAGCGGCGGCACGGTTGACGTGCCCGGAGGCCTCGACTTTGGCGACAATTCCAGCCGCTGGGCGCGCGATGGCGAGTGCGATGATCCACGGTTTGACGGCCCGAATGCCGCGGCCAAGCGGCTGGCGAGTGATGTTGGCCGCGATGCGGATGACTGCCGTGCCGCGTTCGCGAACGGCGGCGTGACTGTGGCGGCTGGCATTTCCGACACGACACTTCCACCTGCGCGCCCCGCAGCCACGATCAATTTTGGTGACAATAGCAGCAACTGGGCGCGCGACGGCGAGTGTGATGACCCTCGCTTTGAAGGGGCCGCAAGCGCCGCCAAGCTTGATCCCAAGGATACCCGCCGCGACGCGCTCGACTGCCGGGCGGCCTATGAGAATGGCCGTCTGCGATACGTTGGGGACTAGACTTGGTTTCCGGCGGGGGCTGTCGCGCCTATATCTGGCCTGAAACAATCGGAGCCAGACATGACTGACGCCCCCGCCAAGATCAAAAGAAGCGATGCCGAATGGCGCGAGCTGCTCACGCCGGAACAGTTTCATGTTGGCGTGAAGGAAGGCACTGAACGCGCCTTCTCTCCCGGCAATTTCAACGACGAGAAACGAGACGGCCTCTATCACTGCGTCGGCTGCGGAACGGCACTCTGGTCTTCGGAGCACAAATTCGATTCCGGGACGGGTTGGCCGAGCTACTGGAAACCGGTGTCGGACAATGTGATCGAGACAAAAACGGACTTCAAACTCGTTCTGCCGCGGACAGAGTGCCACTGCGCGATATGCGGCCTGCATCAGGGCCATGTGTTCAAGGATGGGCCACCGCCGACGGGGCAACGATGGTGCATCAACGGTGTGGTTCTGGAGTTCCGGCCGGCAGACGAGATCTGACGCACAGACCACTCGATACACTTGAGTCTACAGGCGACTTGCCCGCAAGACCTTCCCCACTTGAGCTTAAATGCGGCCGCCACCGCCGCACACATTGCAGGATGCCTTCGCTATGGTTTCAACACTTATGCCGCCAACCGCCAAGCGGGACCCTGTTGAAATCGAACAGGTGGGCCGTAGACGGATCGACCCGTATCACTGGCTGAAGGACGAGAACTGGCAGCAGGTGATGCAGGATCCCTCGGTCCTGCGCGCCGATGTCCGCGAATACCTGGAGGCGGAGAACGCCTACACCAAGGCAGCCCTGGAAGATCCGACGAAGGCCCTTCGTGAGACGCTGTTCAAGGAGATGCGTGGCCGCATCAAGGAAGATGACAGCTCGGTACCCGATACGGACGGCCCGTTCGCCTATTATACGCGTTACCGGCAGGGTGGTGAGTACCCGGTTTTCGCGCGCCGTCCCTCAGCCAGGGCATTCGATGAAGACGCACCAGAAACGATCCTGCTGGACGGTGACAAGGAGGGCGACGGTCAGGCTTTCTACAAGATTGGCGGCGTTGAGCACTCAAGAGATCACAAGCTGCTGGCCTATGCCTATGACGATCAGGGCAGTGAGTACTACACGCTAAAAGTCCGCGATCTGGTAACGGGCAAGGATACCGGTCTCGCAATTGAAAACACCCATGGCGACTTTGCCTGGACGGCGGGGTCTGATGGCCTTTACTGGGTGAAGCGCGATACCAATGGCCGCCCTTCGGCCGTCTTTTACCGCGCGCTTGGGAACGATGAAGACGAGTTGGTCTATGAGGAGGCCGATCCGGGCTTCTTTGTCGGCCTCGACACGTCGGAGTCCGGAGACTTCATCTTCATCTCGACCCACAATCACACGACATCGGAATGGTGGTACATCCGCGCCGACGCGCCCGGAACAGAGCCCGTTCTCATCGCCCCGCGCGAAGCGGGCATCGAATACAGCGTCACCCATCATGATGAGCAATTCTTCATTCTGACCAATGCGGACGGCGCAGTGGACTTCAAACTGGTGACGACGGCGATCGACACACCCGGCCGTGATGCCTGGCAGGACCTCCTGCCCCATCGGCCCGGCGTGCTTCTGCTCGGGCTGGACGCCTACAAGGATTTCCTTGTGCGCATGGAACGCGAGAACGGCCTGCCCAGACTGGTCGTGCGCGCCCGGATCAGCGGTGACGAACACGAAATCTCGTTTGATGAAAGCGCCTACGATCTCGGACTGTCGGGCGGCCTCGAATACGACACGCCGACTATGAGGTTCGGCTACGCCTCGCCGACAACCCCCGATCAGGTCTTCGACTACCACATGCAGACGCGCGAACGTACGCTGCGCAAAACGCGCGAAGTCCCGTCCGGCCACAATGCGAACGATTACGTCGCCAGCCGCTTGATGGCCCCCGCGCATGACGGTGAACAGATCCCGGTGACGGTCCTCCGGCACAGAGACACGCCGCTCGATGGCTCGGCACCGCTCCTGCTCTATGGGTACGGATCATACGGCATGACGATCCCGGCGGACTTCCGTACCAGCCGCCTGTCGCTGGTCGATCGTGGAATGGTGTACGCAATCGTCCATCCGCGCGGCTCCATGGCGAAAGGGTATCAGTGGTATCTGGATGGCAAGCTCGACAAGAAAACCAATACGTTTCGCGACTATCTTTCCGCAGGCCGCCATCTGGTCGCAGAGGGTTACACGTCCGAGGGACGCGTCGTCGGACTGGGCGGATCTGCTGGCGGTCTTCTGATGGGCGCAGCGGCGAATATGGATCCTGATCTCTTCGCGGGCATCGTCGCGGCGGTGCCATTCGTTGATGTGCTCAATACCATGTCGGACGAAAGCCTCCCTCTCACCCCACCGGAATGGCCGGAATGGGGGAACCCGCTCAAAAGCGCGGGAGACTACGACACGATCCAAACCTACTCACCCTACGATCAGGTCGAGGCCAAGCCTTACCCGCAAATGCTTATCACAGGCGGCCTGTCTGATCCGCGCGTCACTTACTGGGAGCCAGCCAAGTGGGCCGCCAAGCTTCGCCATGAGGCTCCCGATGCGGGGCCATACTATCTGCGTATCAATATGGAAGCTGGACATGGCGGCGCATCGGGCCGATTCGAAGGCCTGAAGGAAACGGCTGTGGAGTTTGCCTTCGCGCTCCGCGCCGTCGGCATCGACTCCTGAGCGGGTGTCATGGCCCAAAAAGAAAAAGCCCCGGACCATTGAAGTCCGGGGCTTTGTTCATGTCTATCGATGAGACGATCAGATGTTGTTACGCTCGTCGAACTCGCCAAGTGCGCCGTTCGCTTCTTCGAGACGCTCCTCAACCGTTGCGCAACCTTCCGGCAGGCCCTCATCGCCCAGCACTTTCAGGCGGTCGCAGACCTCTTTCTCATTGGTCAGCTCCAGTACGGCGCTTTGCAGGTCGAACCGGGCAAGGGCGACTTCAGTGCGCTCCTCGGAATCCATGAAGGCGAGCCAGCCGCGTCCACCGCGATTGTTGGCACTCCGGAACGCATCGCGGGCACCCGAGCGGTCTCCACGTTCATAACGAGACTGACCGATCAGAACCCAGGCAAGACCAGCGTCCTTCACGCCACCGGTGTTCAAGGCCTTGGTCAACGATTCCTCTGTGTTCTCCCAATCCTGAAGCTCGGAATAGGAGCGGCCCAAGCGCTCATACATCGCACCAGCCTGCGATCCGCCGACTTGAGCGGCGCGCTCAATCACGGGAATCGCTTTCTCATACTCGCGAGCAACCTGATAGAGGTTCGCCAGCAGTTCGAGCTTCTCAAAGTCCTGCTCAATGCGGCCCGCATTCATTTCCTTTTCGAGGATTTGCGCGGCGTGGAATGGCGCATTGAAGCGGTTGTAGAAGTTCACGATCCGCATCAGCTCGTCTTCTGTTTCCAGAAGACCGCCAAGATACATGGCTTTCTGAACCTCGAACGCCTTACGCTCATCGTCGGCCTTGAAATAGTCACCTGAGATTGCATCCCAGAGCTGGCGATCTGTGGGGTCCCGTGCCAGCAGGACTTCAAGAAGTTCAGCTTTCCTGGCGAGGTTGTTCGTCGCGTCGTAGAGGTAGATCAAGAAGTCATAGACTTCGCGCGTGGCCCCAGGGCCATCCTGCTCGAACACTTCCTCTGCCCAGCGAAGCGCCTCTGTGTTGTCATCCATCCGATGACTGATCACAGCGAGCTGCCACTTCTGATCACGATCGGGCTGGCCACCCGCATCAATCCAGCGAGTCATATACTCGAAGGACTTCTCCAAGTTTTCCTGGGTCAGGTAGATCTGAGCAATATTGTAATAGGTCGTCGCGCTCTCGCTTGCAGGAATGTAGCCCTGGTTCAGCGCCGTCTCCAGATCGCGCACAGCACCATCATAGTCGCCAACCTGAATCTTGATTGCTGCGCCGAGACGCAGCACCGCACCCTGTTCGTAACAGTTCAATTCCATCGCGCGCAGCCTGTTCAGCTCTGCCAATGCAGCCTGCGGATTTTCGTTCGCGATGAGTTCAGTTTCGGCCTTCAGATAGGTTTCACCGGTCTTCGCGCCAAACTGCGTTTCCGCGCAACCTGCGGCTTGCGCCATCGCCGCACCCGCGCCGAACGCTGTCAGCGCACCGCACACGATCGCACCCTTCAAAATCGCCTTGATACCCATGGTGTCTCACTCCTCTCCGTCTTCAGACGGCTTAGCGGTAATGAACCGGAACTTCCCTGATCATTCAAGCGCTTCACAGGGATTTCCGATAGAATTTGTCAGCAGTGCCACTGCTCAGAGCACTTGCGGTAATCGTTATCATTCACTTGCGTCAAATTTATGCCGATATATCCGTCAGCGGAGGCTGAAATTCACCGGATAAACGACATTCCGCCGCTCGACAGGCCGATCATCGACAATCCTCGGAGCGAACTCCGCGCTTGCAACGGCCCGCTCGGCCGCTCGCTTGAAAACGTCATCGCTGCAGACTGCATTCACATTGAAAGGCCGCCCGCGCGAGTCGACATCGAATCGGACGTCGCACTTGCCTTCCAGTCGACGAACCGCGGCGGACGACGGATAAGCCGGAACCGGTGGGCGAATGACCACAAGCCCCCGATCCCCAATCGCAGCAGGCGGATAGGCAATCTTCCTGATGCCAACGAAATCCAACGCCTTCGGCGCGCTGCCGGTAAGGTTAACCACGGGCAGAACGACGTTGTCCCGCTGAATGCCGAGCTTCGGAGGAGGCGGTGGTGTAACGGCATCCATACGCTCCGGCTGTGTTCTGGTTGGCAGCGGGTCCGTAGTGTCCTCAATCATGGGCGTTATTACCGCGAGGGTTCGCTCAGGCGCTTTCGCAAGCTGGACCTCCTCAACAATGATCATTCGGTCCATGGCGAGATACAGAATGCCGGTGACGATGGCGGCCGGCAGGAGAGCGACAAGACTACGGCGAGCGGTGCCAAATCTTTTTCGCTGCTGCTGGTTTTTCGACGTCATTCGTGTGCTGCCGGTCTCTTGTTCGCCTTTGTAGGCTTCAAATATTGGAGAAGCTTTCCCCAACGTCAACCCCGCAAGCAAGAGTATAAGAAAGGGAGGCGCGAAGCCTCCCTTTTCGTCTTGGAATTGTTTGGGCTTATCTATTCGCGGAGTGTGAACTCCAGCGGATAGACCACATTCCGCCGCTCAGCCGCCTGGCCACGGATGATCTTCGGCGCAAACTCAACGCGGTTCACAGCGCGTTCGGCTTCACGTTTGAAAATGTTATCCGTGCAGGTTGCTTCAACATTGTATGGTCGCCCACGCGTATCGACATCGAAGCGAACATCGCAACTGCCCTCAACACCGCGCTCAGCAGCGCGCTGCGGATAGGACGGGGCAGGTGGACGGATCGGCTGGGCATCCCGGTCAGAGATAGCAACCGGATCAATTGCCAGCGACTGCACACGATCAAAGTTGAGCTCTGTCGGCGCAGCCCCCTGAATGGAGGGCGTTGGCAGATCGATCTGCGACTTCGCCGAAGACAGCTTTGGAGGTGGCGGAGGCTTGTTCGCCGCGTCCAGCTTGTTGGCTTTCGAGCGCTGGCGGAGACGAACCTCGGTCGTGTCCTGCTGCGGCGTGATCGCTTCCAGCGTTCGCTGCTCTTCTTCGTTCAGTTGGATCTCATTCGGCGTGATCGCCGTCATCATGAATACATAAAGCAGCCATGTGACAAAGGCGGCGACCGGGATACCGATAACGACCCGAACCAGGGGATTGTTGAACATTTGAATCTTGCTCCTCTAGTCCTGCTCGACCGAAATATTGATCGATGTCGAAGCATCAACCTCACTTATGGCTTCCATAAGGCCAACGAGCACTTCTGCCCGGGCATCATTATCCGCCTGAACGACAATTTCGCCCTTCGGATTGTCCTCGCGCATTTCACGCAAGGTGAAGCCGATCTCGTTTGGATCAACGATTTGCTTATCAACGTAGATATCGCTGTTTTCGTCAATCGCGACAAGGATAGCAAGCGGGCGAACCCGCTCCTGATTGTCCACATCGGTCCGTGAGATGTCGACACCCGGCTCCTTGATGAACTGAGCCGTCACGATGAAAAAGATCAGCAGAATGAACACAACGTCGAGCATCGGCGTCAGGTTCACATCGTCTTCAGAGCTTCCGCCATTGGCATGGAGGGCGCGTTTTCTTCTAGCCATGTCGTCCTCCTAACTTGCGCTCAAGACCACGTTGACGGCCTCGATTCCGGCGCTGGCAGCCTGGTCTCGAACAGAGACGATCAAACCACTTTTTGCATCCGGGTGAGCCTGAATGATCACCGCACTTTCCGGTGTCTCAGCTTTCAGGCGCTCGATATTGGCGCGCACGGCGCTGATATCGGCCAGACGGCTGTTCACGCGGATCAACCCGTCTTCATCAATATAGATAACGATGGATGGCTGCGGTTCAATGATCTGGTCCGGCGGCGGTGGTGGGGGCGGCGGTTCAAGACCGAGCGCTTCCTCCTGAGTAAAGGTCGCCGTGACAATGAAGAAGATGAGCAGGATAAACACGACGTCGAGCATCGGCGTCAGGTTTACCTCGGCCTCTTCAGGCGGTTTGGTATGGCGTCCCCGCATCAGTGCATCTCCAGACTGTCTTCAACGGCCTGAACAGAGCGGTTGACCCGCCGGTCCATGCCTGATGTGAACAGGATGCCCGAAAGCGACGCGACCATACCGGCCATGGTCGGAATCGTGGCGCGGGAGACACCGGCCGACATCGCCTTGGCATCTGCACCGGCAGTGATGGCCATGATGTCGAAGACCGACACCATCCCCGTCACAGTGCCCAGCAGACCCAGCAATGGTGCCAGGGCAACCATTGCTTTTGTCATGCTGACATTCTGCTCCGCCTTCTGGCGGACCTCTGACACGATCTTGTCTTTCACCCAGTGCGCATAAGTAGATGAGCGATCGGAGCGCGACTGCCACTCCTGTACCGCCTCTTCCGCAACAGCCTTGTGCGCAAACCGGAAGTAGAACAGGCGTTCCAGGATCAGGGCCCACATGATGAATGTGGCTGCCATGATCACAAGGAGGACTGGTCCACCCCGGTCAAGAAAGGCTTGAAGGTCTGCGAGTCCCATCGGGCTCGTCTCCCTCTACGGCGGCCTAAGCCGCCGCCCCGCTGCGTTCCGCGCGCTCCGCGACCAGGCCAGCGGCCTGCTCGTCAAGGATCTGCTGGTTGCCACGCGCCATGGAGGACGCGACCGCGTGCAGAAGGAGAAGCGGGATTGCAGCGACAAGACCGAGCACCGTGGTCATCAGAGCAACCGAGATACCGTCGGCCATGAGTTGTGGATCGCCGGCACCGTAGATGGTGATCGCGGTGAAGGTGATGATCATACCGATAACGGTGCCGAGCAGGCCGAGCAGCGGGGCGACCGCCGCGAGGACCTTCACGATATCGTTGAACCGTTCGATCTTCGGCGTTTCCTGCAGGATTTGCTCGTCGAGTTTCAGTTCAAGCGTTTCGAGATCCTGATGCTTATGCGTTTCATAGACTTCGAACACGCGGGCAAGCGGGTTGCCGTCGCCAGCCTGCTTGGTCTTCGCCGTGCGGCGCATGGCACCGCCCATGGTGAAGAGCGTGAAGATCTTGAACAGCGCAAACAGGGCACCGATCGCAAGAAGAAGCAGGATGATGTTACCGACAGGGCCGCCATCTTCGAGACGGTCACCAATGCCTGGCAGGTCACCGAGAATACCGAAGAGATCGCCTTTGGACGGATCAACCGGCGAGCGGACAACTTCGTCCTGACCCGCATTCATGATGCGTGTCATGGCGGACCGATAGTTACCGGCGGGTTGCGCATCAAATGCCTTCAGATAGGTATCCTGGTTCTGGCCGGGATCGATGACTTCGACGAAGCGGGCTCCGTCTGTTGTGGCTGCAGTAAAGACGCCAATACGCATCACTTCGACATCGGCGTTCGCACCATCCGGACCTGCACCGGCAACTTCGGCAGTGAAGGTTTTGACCTCGGACTGAGCAACCATCTCACGCAGCATGGCGCGAGGCAGGCTGTCGAGTTCCGCGCGGGTCGGAAGCGACCGGGCTTGCGCGACAGAGGAAAGCTCCTCGACGCGGCCAGGATAGTCGAAATTGGCGAAAGAGTTGGAAATCTCCGGCATGGTTTCACCAGCCGCTGTACGGAACTGACCGAGAAGCTCACCGAAATCACCAGCTTCGGCTTCAAGCTGCGCCTGAAGGTCGCTGAGCGCGGCCTCGTTGGCGTCAAACTCGGCGTTCAGAGCGTTGCCACGGGCTTCAGCCTGGGCAAGTGCGCTGCGCGCTTCAGCCATACGGGCAGACTGCTCGTTGCGGTCACGCTGGAACTCTTCCAGGCGCTGCTGATCTTCGGCACTCATCTGGTTTGAGTCGCGACGCACGGCGTCAATGACATCGCTGAGTGACTGGGCGTGGGCCGGCACTGACGCAATGATAGTGGAGACTCCGAGGGCCGCTGCAGCGCCCAGAGCTTTCAAGGAGTATTTGGTCTTAAACATGAAACTGAACCTCTTGATCGCTAGGACGGCCTACTGGCCAACCGAGAGTTTCTGAACAGGGGCCCACATGACCGCCTGCTGTGTCTTACCTTCGGCGATCCGGATCGCCTGGCGAATATCGGAGTCGTATGAGCCCGACAGCGGAGCCCAGGAGTTCGAAGACCGATCCCAGCGGGCAGCATCACCGTTCGGGGCGATGTAGACGAGCGCGATACGTCCATAGTTGAACATCTCAACATTCACGTCCGCGCCATCGATCTGGATCGTTTCCTCCCAAGTATCGACGGTGCGTCCATACTCCATCTCAGCCTGGTAAGCCTCGATGATCAGGCGATAGCGCTCAGCAGTGGTGACCTGCGGGTTGACCATGGCGGCATCTAGCGCATCGAGGCGGGTCTGACGCTCTTCACGCTTGAATGGAAGGTCTGCAGCGACGAAGGTTTTCAAATCCGTGACCATGTCGAGAAGCATCGGCACTGTTTGCGCTGTGATCTCGTCAACGCGGCCGAGCTGTTCGGTCAGCGACTCCAGTTCACGGCGCTGGCTCTCAACAACCTTTTCCTGCTGGCGCGCATAAAGCTCGGAGGCGTCCCGGCGCTGCAGAAGGGTCCGATACTCGCGAACCATGTCCGAGCGCTCGTCATCGAGCTGATTGATGCGGTTCTGAACTTGCTCGGCCTCTCTCGTGGCCGCCTCGCCGGTTTCCAGGGCGGGCCGGAGACCCTGCGCCTGTGCCGGCAGCGCCAGGCCTGCAATCAGCGCAGCGGCGATAGCGCCGCAGGCTGGTGTCAAAACTTTTCTCATGAGGTTCGCCTCTCACTCTCCGAAGGGCGCGCAAGGGTCTTTGCCCATACGCGTAAAAACTGTTTCAGCGGTGCGCACTCACAGCGACCGCCAACTCTAAATCCCCGGCCACGCAAACAAGGCCGCACTAGTTATTTCGGAAGATGGGCCTTCTGGCCGTCTCACCTCCCCAATTTGTATCGGAGTGTTTGTCACTCTCTCTATCGATGGTCTGAGTAGGCTAAAGCCTTTCGGCACGAAGCCCCTCATGCCTTGGCTGACGCTAGCAACACGAACGCCGAGGATCAACAAGGTTCATCTCTGATTCACATTTCGAGCGCGCGACAGGTCGTCGTCAACACACTAATGCAGAGAAGTGGTCGATTTTCGGGCAGTGTTGGAGTGTTGGCTGGGGCGCCAGGATTCGAACCTGGGAATGCCGATACCAAAAACCGGTGCCTTACCGCTTGGCGACGCCCCAACAGGTGGGCGAGATAACCCCTTCTCCCTAGGCTTGCAATACTTCATCTGTTGCGTGTCCACTGCCCGGCCCGACAGGCAACCGCCGCGCCCGACGCATAGTTTGGCTCAGGAGCGCCGCATCTTTGGGAAGCTTGGATCGAAAGCAGGATTTTTCCTGCCCTAACCCTGCCCTCACAGGTTTCAAAACGCAGATGTTTTTCTCAGTTCAGCCAAATACTCAGTAGTAAAATTTTGACACGAGCGCATATTCGCACCATATCATTTTTCGATAAACAATAAATCCATCAAGATGCTGTGGAGTTGATCTTGAAGACTTTCCTTCTCTCACTGGCGGGCGCATTTGCGGCGCTCCTACTTTTTCTTCTTATTGGCGTGCTGACAGTCAGCGGCATTATTGGTGCTGCGACCGCGACCGAGCCACAGCCGGACAGTCTGGTCCTCACGCTGGACCTGCGAGAGGAGCTTCCCGATCAAGCCCCCACATCCGGCCTTGCGGCTTTTGCAGGCCAACCGGGCTTTACGACCATCATTACGCGGCTGAAGGCCGCCGAAACCGATGACAGTGTGAAAGGCGTCTTCATTCGTGGCAGCAGCTTCGGCGTTGGCAGCGCGCGCGCCGAAGAATTGCGGGCCGCTCTGATTGGACTTCGCGAGAATGGCAAGTTCGTTATTGCCCACACCCAAGGCACCTTTGGGGGAACCGGCCCGTCAGCGCTGCGCGCGATCTCGGCAGCCGACGAAATCTGGATTCAGCCCGGCTCCGATGTCTTCGCCACTGGCATCTCTCTGGAAACCCAGTTTCTGAAGGGCCTGTTCGACAACCTCTCCATTACCCCCGAGATTGAAGCCTTCTACGAATACAAGAACGCACCAAACTCCTATCAGGAGGAGGGCTTTACCGAACCGCACCGCGAAGCTTTGCTGGAACTGGCAGAAGACCTGTGGGCGATCTCCCTGCGCGACATCGCCCAGGACCGGAATATGACGGTCGAGGATGCTCGCATTGTTCTGGAATCAGGGGCGCTGAGTGCCGATGAGTTCATCGAGGCAGGTTTCGCGGACACGCTTGGCTGGCCGGAAGATGCCCGAGAGGCTGCTGAAGCCCGGGCAGGAATTGCTGAGTTGCTGGACGTGGCATCCTATACACCCCCGGTCGCCAGAGCTGGTGTGCCGATGATTGCTGTTGTCGGTGGTCAGGGACCCATCATTACCGGCCCCGGTGAGGAAGACATTTTCGGCGGCTCCGGAGGGTTTGCATCCGATTTCATCGCCGCATCCATTCTTGATGCCGGCCGCAATGAGAGCGTGCGTGCCGTGGTCTTCCGCGTCGACAGCCCGGGCGGATCGCCAACAGCCTCTGACCAGATCTGGCGCGCCGTTGAGCGGGTTCAGGAGATGGGTAAGCCTGTAGTAGTCTCTATGGGCTCCGTCGCAGCCTCGGGTGGGTACTATGTCTCAACCGGTGCTGACGAGATCGTCGCAAACGAATCCACCATTACCGGTTCGATCGGCATCTTTGGTGGCAAGTTCGCGATCGCCGAGGGGCTTGGCCGGATCGGCATCAACATCGACAACGTCACTGTGGGTGGCGAGTTCGCAGACGCCTACGGTGCCGACGCCTTCACCGACGGTCAGCGGGCCGAAGTCCGCGAATGGCTGAAGCGCGGCTATGATCGCTTCACCAGCCTGGTGGCTGACGGACGCGGTATGACCGTCGATGAAGTTCACGACCGCGCACGCGGCCGTGTCTGGAGCGGTGTCGATGCCAAGGAACGGGGCCTTGTCGATACGATTGGCGGCTTCAATGTCGCCGTCGAACGCGCCAAGGCGCTCGCCGAAATCGACGAAGATCAGGAAGTTCGCCTGCTCTACTTCCCAGCCCAGAAGCAAGGATTCGAAGCCTTGGAAGACTTCTTCGGAGCGTCGTCAGAGTCGGTTCGTGCAGCCGCTGTCCTCAGCAGCATTGCAGGTGATGAGCGTCTTATCGGAATGATTGAGGAACTCGCCGCGATCCAATCCGGAGAGTTGCGGGCAAGCGCACCCGTCATCCGGGAGCGCTAGACATACCCTTTAATGAAGTTGGAAACGCCGCGGCCCGAATAGGGCTGCGGCTTTTTCTATGAGGCGTCATTCAACTCGATTGAGATAAAGGCATCCTGCCCACGGCGATTGATCCTGAGCAGGAGCGGCCGCCCGGACGCATCAGACTTGGCGGTTTCGATGGCTGCTGCCGCTTCGTCGATGGAGGCAACGGTCTCGAACCCCATTTCGACAATCACGTCGCCTTTCACGAGCTGACCGAAGCTCGGACCACGCGGGCTGACCGACTGCACAAGCACGCCTTCAATGTCACGTGGGATACCGAAACGGCGGCGGGCATCATCATCGATCTCGGCAAACTCCACGCCGATTTCATTGTCGTTCAGAGCTGTCTGAGGAATTTCAGGGGCGTCCGCCTCGTCATCGCCAAGGTCAAGCTCGCCTAAGACCACGGAGGTCTGCCGGGCCCTCCTATCGCGGACGAGTTCAATCTCAACCGTCTTGCCGATTTCGGTGTCGGCAACGATCCGCGTCAGGCTGCGAACGCCTTCCACGCGCCTCCCATCGAAATCAAGGATCAGATCGCCGACTTCAAGGTCTGCTTCACTGGCGGGTCCTGCCTCATCGACGCTGGTCACGATCACACCATCATCGCCCGACAGCCCGTAAGCTTCCGCAATGGCGTTATCGACATCCTGCACATTGACGCCAAGCCAACCGCGTCGCGCCTTACCGAACTCGGTCAGCTGACCGCTGACCCGTTTGGCGAGATTGGCCGGAATGGAAAAGCCGATCCCGACCGAACCGCCAGTTGGCGAAATGATCGCCGTGTTCACGCCGACGACCTGACCCGACAGGTTGAAGAGCGGGCCCCCGGAATTGCCGCGATTGATCGCAGCGTCGGTTTGAATGAAATCGTCATAGCGCCCGGCCTGAATGTTCCGGTTGCGGGCGGAGATGATTCCCGCAGAAACCGATCCGCCGAATCCGAAGGGGTTCCCGATCGCCATCACCCAGTCGCCCACTTCAGCGGCATCACTGTCTGCGAACTCGACAAAGGCGAGCGGCGTGCTGCTGCGCACGCGTAGCACGGCGAGGTCGGTGTCTGCGTCACGGCCAATCAGTTCAGCCTCGAGCACGCGCTCATCATGAAAGATGACCTCAATCTCGTCGGCTCCTTCAATGACATGGTTGTTTGTCACGATCAGGCCGTCAGAGGAGATCACAAAGCCGGACCCGAGGGAGCCTTCGCGGCGAAAGCCGTCATCATCGCGGCCGAAAAACTCGTTGAACTGTTCCAGCGGCGATCCATCAGGGAAGGTCGGCAATCCTCCCGTGGCGATGGTCTGGCTTGTGGAGATATTGACGACGGCAGGCATCAGCCGCTTGGACAGTTCCGAAAAGCTTTCCGGAGCCACGCGCTGGTCGACGCTGGAGAGCGGTTCGGACAGCAACTGCCCGGCGGCCGGGCCGCACACCGCCATCAATGATCCGACAAGGGCTGCGTGACGCCAATTCGCCATAAGGCCGGTCTCCATCTGCTGGGTTACAGAAACGCCATAAGACTATGGCGCTTCGTTGACGAGGTGCAACGGATCACGTGAAGCGCAGTGCAATATACAGGATGAGCGCACCCAGCGCGGCCGACCAGAGGCCAGCTGAGCGCACTTCCTCCGTTGTTAGCCGTGACAGCAATGCACCGAGACGCCGGAGCAGATCCGGTGCCCCGGCATAGAGCAGTCCTTCGGCCAGAAGCCACATCCCGACGCCGGCAAGAAGGATCGTGCCGACGTCCAATGCGGTGTCCTACCGGCCTGTCTCGGCGGCCTGGTTGGAGAACACGTCGCAAACGCCGAGATTGTCTGGGCCGATCACGAGGCGTGTTCCATCTCCGAGAGCATTCTCGCACGCCAGAAGCGAACGATAGAACCGGAAGAAGTCTGCATCGCGATTGTATGCCGCAGCATAGATTGCATTCCGCTGCGCATCGCCTTCACCGCGAATTTTCTCAGCTTCTTCACGCGCCTGCGCTTCAATCACCACAGCTTCCCGTTCCGCGGTCGCTCGGATAAGGCGCGCACGCTCCTCACCTTCAGCGCGGATACGTTCCGCTTCCTGCTGACGCGCGGTGCGCATTCGGTTGTAGACACCTTCAGCAATGGCCGCCGGAAGGTCAGCCTGGCGAATACGGACATCGATAATGTCGATGCCGGTGCCACTGATATTGGCGTTCACAGTCTCGCGAATCCGGTTCATCAGTGCGGACCGTTGCCCGGAAATGATTTCTGGCACAGGCACGTCACCAAGCGCTTCCCGAATTGCAGACTCGGTGAACCGATCGAGCTGGGCGGCGGCTGCTTCTTCCGTACGAAGACGCTGGTAGAACTGTAGCGGATCAGCAATCCGCCAGCGCACAAAGGCATCGACAGTCAGACGACGCTGATCGGAAGCGAGCACTTCGATGTCAGAGATATCGAGACCGATATTCTTCCGGTCCAGAATCGTCACCTGCTGAGCGATGGGTACCTTGAAGTAGAGACCGGCCTGATCAGTACCGGGTGCATTTCGTACTTCAACCGGATCACCGAACTGGAGCACCAGCGCCTGTTGGTCCTGACGGACGGTATAGAAAGAGTTCAGCGCAATGATCACTGCGAGAACTGCCACAATGGCAAAAAGCCAACCAAAAATTCTCATGTCTCTTCTCCTCGCCTATTGCCGGCGGTCGACACGGTCGAGCGGCAGATAGGGCACCGCTCCCGAATCGCTGTCGAGCACAGTCTTGTCGGCTCGGCCGAGGACTCTCTCCATGGTCTCAAGGTACATCCGCTCGCGGGTCACGCGCGGGGCCTGACGATACTCTTCGTAAATCTGCTCAAAACGAGATGCTTCACCTGTTGCATCCGCAATGACACGGTCACGATAACCCTCTGCTTCCTGAAGGAGGCGCTGGGCCGTACCACGGGCCTGCGGGACGACCTGGTTCGCATCGCGGGTCGCCTGGTTGATATTGGTCTCGGCATCCTGCTCAGCGACGTTCACGTCGTTAAACGCCTCAATCACCGGAGCGGGTGGATCTGACCGAGCGATCTGCACGTCCAGAATTTCGATCCCAGCGCGATAGTCATCGAGAAGCGCCTGAACCTGATCCTCGACTTCAGCCTGCACAACATCTCGTCCGGTCGTGATGACATTCTGCAGCTGGCTCTTACCAACCACCTCACGCATCACAGACTCGGCAACCTGTTCCACAGCTTCTTCAGGCTCTTTCACGTTCAGGATGAAGTCCTGAGGTGCATCTGTCTTCACCTTCCAGAACACCGAAAACTGCAGGTCGGCGATGTTTTCGTCCTGAGTGAGCATCAGGCTGTCTTCGGCAACAAGGCCAATCCGCAATTCCTGCTGCTCCTCGACCGGAACAATGACGTGGGTTTCAATGGGGCTCGGCAAGTGGAAATGGATGCCGGAACCGAAATTCGTCTGCCATTTCCCAAAGCGGAAAATTGAAGCCTGCTGACCGGCATCGACAATCACGACACCGGTTGAGAGCCATGCGAAGACACCCACAAGCGCCACAACCAGAAATCCAAACGGGCCGAAATTCGGTCCGCGGCGTCCACCACCGCTTCCGCCGCCACGACCGCCAACGCCGCGCTTGAAGCGCTCCTGCATCCGGCGCATCTGGTCTTCCAGATCCGGGCCGCCGCTGCCGCCGCCGCCCGGACGGTTCCACGGCGAGCCGCCATTATTGTCGCCGCCACCGCCGGAGCCGCCGCCCCAGGGGCCTCCGGCTGATTTGGGGGCATCGCCCGAAGTCTTGTCATCCCAGGGCATGCGCCCTCCTCATTTCAAGTGACTACTTTGCGTAAGTGCTGGCCTTACACCATATGGGCCAATATTTGGAAGTTATCGCACGCGCTTCAAGGAGGCATCATGTTCCGCAGCAGAGCCGAGAAAGCGCAAACCGTTGAATCTGCGGTTCGAAAAGCGCTCGGAGACCCACGCTGGCTCCAATCGGTACGACTGGATGAGCAGCGGCGTGCTGTGCTCGTGATCGAGGCGGATCCAAGCGACATGGAGACCGCTGAACGCAGAAGAATGGATGCGGAAGCAGCCGCGCGCGGGGTTAGAGGCGTTGTCGAGGCGAGCGCTGTTTTGACCGCAGAACGGTCCATCCAGGAACCATCGCCCGCTCCCAAAGTGCCGCTGACCCCGTCTTCGCCTGCGACACAACGCGTCCGCAAAGGCGCACGCCTGTCCGATCAGGCCCTTTCAGATGGCGCGCCCACACCGTCAGAAACCAAGAAAATCGAGGGAATCTCCCGAATTCTTGTCGTTGCCAGCGCCAAGGGCGGGGTCGGTAAGTCGACCGTCGCCGTCAATCTCGCAGCCGCCATGGCAAAAGCGGGCATGAAAGTCGGTCTGCTTGATGCCGATATCTATGGCCCATCCATTCCCACAATGCTTGGAACCGTAGATGAGCAGCCCGGCGCAGGCGGAGACAAGAAGCTTATTCCGGTAGAGGCGCATGGCCTGAAAACGCTGTCTATCGGCTATCTGTCCGACCCTGATGCCCCGATGATCTGGCGTGGGCCAATCGTTATGTCAGCCATCACGCAAATGCTGAACGATGCCGCCTGGGGCACAGCGGACGACCCCCTCGACCTGCTGATCATAGACACACCGCCGGGCACAGGCGACGCCCAGTTGGCGATTGCCCAGCGTGTGCCGGTGACAGCTGCCGTGATCGTGACCACGCCGCAGGAGGTAGCGTTAGCCGATGTTCGTCGCGGCGCGGCCATGTTCGCAAAGACGGCGGTGCCCGTTCTCGGCGTGGTGGAGACCTTAAGCTGGTTCGAAGGGCCCGGTGGAGATCGCCATTACCTGATGGGCGAAGGCGGCGGCTCACGCATTGCCGCAGCGCTCGGCCTGCCGGTTCTGGCTGAGTTACCTATGCTGCAGGCCATTCGCGAAGGTGGAGACGCCGGAACGCCTGCTGCTGTCACAGACGAGGAAACTGGCAAACTCTTCACGACGCTTGCGAGGCGGGTCGCCATCAGCCTCGACACACTGGAGACGAAGCCAGCGCCGGAACTGGTTTTCGAGGACTAATCCTCGGGCCACTCATAGATGCGATAGCTCCAATAGCCATCGCCGCCATCGCGGGTGCAGCGCCAGCCAATCTTCCGCAGTTCAGGCCGCATCATGCGATTGAACCAGCCATGGGCCGCTACATAGATCTTGCCAACTTCGCTTTCCTGATGAAGCCGCGCTGCCGCTTGCGCCGCCCGAATACGGGCTTCGGACACACTCTCCCCTTCCATCGCATGGCCATTCAGCCATGCCACGCGCGCCAGAATGTTCCAGGTCTTTGGCAGATACTTCACCCCGGGGATGTAAGGCGGTGGCAAAGGAGCCTCGTTGAACACGCCGTCCTGCTCCACCTCGCGTCCGGGAGCCGCGCTCTGCGCCGTTTCGAGAGCACGCGGACGGATTGAAGACAGAACTTTCTCGGCATCAGCAACGACGGCCTTCAGATCGTCTGGAGCGACCTGGCCCTCAGCCAGGCTGCTTTTCTCATATCGGGCCCACCAGTCGACATAGTCTCGCCAACCGAGCCGGGGCCTTGCACTTCGATCGAGCGCCGGCCGCCCGTGACGAGACACAATAATCGGGCCGCGCGTGGAGCCGCCAGAGGGAGACGTATTGGCCGTCATCGACTGTTTAGTTTCCCCGATCTGTGTCGTGTCAAACGCCTTAGCGCGTCGTGCCGACCTAAAGCGGTTGCTACCCCTCCGCAAGCGCCCGTTCCCAGTCTAGAGACCCTTCCAAAGGCGCTTTGGCGGGCAATCGAGACCTTCTTGCCGCTTACACCTGTGGAACGTGAAAATGACGGTCTCCGCACGACCGATGAGATGATCCATTGGAACAAACCCGACGGATGCATCTTCCGGATCAACACGCGGACCGCATCCAGCCTCTGACACAATGCCGTTCACGGGTGGACAGTGCCCGGACAACGCGCGCGCGTCGGTCGAGTTGTCACGATTGTCGCCCATGAAAAAGATGTGCCCGTCCGGGACGATAAACTCTGCTGTCGTATCCAGCGCGGTTCCCGCCTGCCATTGATGCGACAGCCAGGATTTGTCGCCAATCGACTCGCGCGTTTCGCGAGCCGTGACCACCATCGTGTCCTTGTGGGGAACATAGCGAAGCCGCCCCTGAAACTCAGTATCGACCGGTCCACCGTTCAGGAAAAGCTGCTCGTTGCGAAGCTGAACGCGGTCTCCGGGCAGGCCAATCACACGCTTGATCATCACGCGCCGCGTATGTGTGTGCATGAAGACCGCCACGTCACCGCGCTCCGGCGTCCGTGCAAAGAAGCGTCCTTCGCCCACTGGAAGGATACGGTCTATGCCCCACGGGATGGAATAGCGGCCATAGCCATAGGCCATCTTATTAACAGCGACCCGGTCACCAACCTGCAGGTTGGGCACCATGCTCTCGGACGGAATCACACGCTGCTCGAAGAAAATCAGCGAGAACAAAAAGAAGGCCGGTACGAAGACCGCCAGCGTCTGTCCCCATTCACGGGCTTCGCGCTTAATGCGGTCGGCCAGCGTCAGGGGTCCTGCTTCGGTTTCGGCGGCCTTCTCGCTCATTTCAGGCGGACCGCCGTTCCGTAGGCCAGAATCTCCGCGGAGCCGGACATGATCATGGATGTCGTCAGGCGCATCGACACGACAGCATCGGCCCCCTGAAGGCGAGCATGAGAGATCATACGGTCAATTGCCTGTTCGCGCGCCTCGGCCATGAGCTTGGTGTACTCAGGCACCTCGCCGCCGACAATGCTGCGAAGACCGGCCATGATATCCCTGCCGAAGAACCGTGCACGCACGACATTGCCACGTGCCGTCCCGATGATGTGAGCGATCTCATGCCCCGGCAGGGTGTCAGTCATGGTAACGATCAAGGCGGACTCCTATTGGTCGACGGTCTTGGAATAATGGTCGTCTTCCGCATTGCCCACCCTGTCGACGATGACTTTTAGCAGCAGGATCAGAAAACCGATGGCACCCATGCCGGGAACTGCAAGCACAAGCAATACAGGCGCGCCTGCTTCCTGCGTTGCCGCTCCGATCGCAAAGCTCACGCCGAGCAGCATAGCCAGACCATAGACTCCACCAGCCGCGATGATCAGACCCATGCCGACTGAAAACCAGCCCCTTGTAGATTGCGCCATTATCGACTCCCGCAGACCGCTTCAACTCGGTTCTAAACCACGAATTACGTCAGCGCGATGACGATGATCTGATCAGGCTGCTCTGTAGAGATCGACTCCATCGGGGCCGGTCTCCTTTAGAACCTCGTCGCGCTCGATCAGATAGTTGAGATGCGCCAGCGCTTCGCCGGTCGCCATGCTGAGAACATCCGCGCCGATCTTGCGGCCAAAGATCGCCGGGAACACATCGATCACTCGCTTCGGTTCGGACAGTCGCTGAAGCAGGCGTTTCAACGCCACATCATGCCCGTGAATGAGCGCATCAAGCCGCTTATGGGCTCCGTGAAACGGCTCGTTATGAGCTGGCAATACGAGCACGTCTTCGGGCAATTCTCGTTTCAGTTTCTCACAGCTGTCCAGCCAGTCCTTCAGCGGGTCGCCTGCGGGCTCGGTCGGGAAAACTGATACGTTCGAGGATATCTTGGGCAAGAGCTGGTCGCCGGAGATCACGACGTTCAGCGCAGGACAGAACAAGCAGGCATGCTCTGGTGAGTGCCCATTTCCGACAATAACGCGCCAGGTTTCGCCAGCCATTTCGAATGTCTGCCCATCCGACAGGCGACGATAGGCATCTGGCATCTGGCTGACAGCCCGGCCAAAGCCGCCGAAACGCGCCTTGTAGTTTTCGATGGAATCCTTTTCCCAACCGGCGCGCCTGTAGAAGTCGAGCCCGGCCTGGGGTGCCTCACGGCCTGTATCTGCAAGCAACATGCGGCAGGAAATGTACTCCAGCCGGCTCATCCATAGCTCCGCGCCATATTTGCGATGGAACCAGCCAGCATTGCCGACATGGTCAGGATGCATATGCGTGACGATCACCCGGGAGATCGGACGGCCCTCGCAAACGTCTTCCACAATCTTGCGCCAGGCCGCCTTGGTCTCGTCCATAGGCATGCCGGTATCGACGACCGTCCAGCTTTTCCCGTCGTCGATTAGCCAGAGATTGATCCACTGTAGCGAAAACGGCAGCGGCATCCGTACCCAATGCACGCCCGGCGCGACTTCCATTGTCTCGCCAACAACCGGCGTTTCCTCGCCCCAGGGATAGGTCAGTCCGCCGCGCCCCGAGGTCTTTCCTGCAAAACCATCCATGCCGTTTTCTCGCATGCGGAGCCCAACTGGCCAATCGTGACGATGGGGAAAGCGGGCTCAGATCAAGGTCGTGAGTGGCGAACAAGGTTGACGAGCGGGTAACCTTCAGTGCTGTTGAACCCGCTAAACCATCAGATGCAGGCAAACGGGCGCGACAAAGCAACCAAGATACCGATGCCGCACACCCAACCGCCAAGAAGGACGTCCCCCATGGCTTATGAAACTCTCATTGCGGACGCCGAGGATGGCGTCGCGCTGATCACGTTGAATCGTCCAGACGCGCTGAACGCCTTCAACAATCAGCTCATGGACGAGCTCACTGCAGCCCTCGACCGTTTCGAAGCAGATGAAAGCGTCGGTTGCATCGTGATTACCGGCTCAAAGAAGGCGTTCGCGGCCGGCGCAGATATTAAGGAAATGCGCGAGCTATCCTATATGGACGCCTACTATACGGACTTCATCACGCGAAACTGGGAGCGCGCTTCGCGCACCCGCAAACCCCTCATTGCAGCCGTGTCGGGCTATGCCCTCGGCGGTGGATGCGAGCTTGCGATGATGTGCGACTTCATCCTTGCCGCGGACAATGCAAAATTCGGTCAACCAGAAATCACGATAGGCGTTTCACCGGGCGCTGGCGGCACCCAGCGCCTGACACGCTTTGTCGGCAAGTCCAAAGCCATGGAGATGTGCCTCACAGGCCGCATGATGGACGCAGAAGAGGCAGAACGTTGTGGCCTGGTTAGCCGGATCGTCCCGGTCGATGAACTGGTCGATGAAGCAAAATCTGTCGCTAAGAAGATTGCCGCGCTGCCGCGCGCCACAGCGATGATGACAAAGGAAATGGTGAACGTCGCTTACGAGACACCTCTCTCGCATGGCATCATGTTCGAGCGCCGCCTCTTCCATTCTCTGTTCGCAACCGAGGATCAGAAGGAAGGCATGGAAGCCTTCGTCGAGAAACGCACACCGCACTTCAACAATCGCTAATCAGCCCTGGAACACCCAAAAGCGGTTGGCGAGATAATTCACGCTGAATGAAACGCCCGCGCCGACAAGGAAGTAAATCGCACCGAGCGCGATGCCGGGTGTGTGCCACAGCTCGAGACATCCAATGGTGGCAATGCGGCTGACAAAGGCTGCCGCCAGCACGCTTAGATTCTGGACGAGGCGTTTCGCCGACGCACCTGACCCGGCTCGCCGGAACGTCCAGAACTCGTGGATGAAGTAGAAGAATGCGCCGACAATAACGAAGGACATGGCCGCAGACGCAGCAAGCGAGAGCGACGTTGCCTCGCGCAGGATGAGCGTTAAGACGAGATCGGCAGTCAGCGCCGCAATCGATGCGATCAGAAAGCGCCGAGCTGAGCCGTCTTCGATCTTGGAGGCAGCCTCGTCCCGAAAGGGCGCTTCGCTAGCCAAAGGCCCCAATCCGGCGCACGAAATCGGCTGATGGAGCCGTCTCTTCCATCAGCGATGACTTGATCGGGCGCGGTGCGCCAAAGACATGCCCCTGCCCGTAAGGAATCTCATATTCGAGCACTTCCAGAACGCTTGCCTCATCTTCGATCTTCTCCGCGATCAGCGTCACGCCATAGCGTGAAAAAACCGCTGAGACGTCTTCGCCGTTCAAGCGACGCGTCACCGAGGAGAGCGGGCGGGTGCCCGCCGGGTCGCGCAGGTGATTGATCAGCGTACCGCCATTCATCTTCACAAATCGCACACCGGCATCTTGCAGGCGCGGGAGATCAATGGCGAGATCTGCTGCGTGATCAATGGAGAAGCGGAAACCAAGCGCCGTCAGCTTGTCCATGTTCTCGCGCATCTTGCGGGAACGCGTCTCGAACCGGTCTGCGCGGATTTCGAAGATCACGGAGCCGCAAAGATCCTTGTTCTCAGCCATGTGCTCCAAGAAGAGCGGGAAGAACTGATCATCTTCTAGAGACGCCGCCGCAATGTTGCAGAAAACGCCAACCCGGCGATCACGCTCAGCCAGCCGGCGGACAATCTGCACACAGCGGAACAGGGTCATATTGTCGATGACGCCCATCAGCCCGGCGCGGCGCGCGGCGTCGAGGAACTCGGCGGGAAGGATCAGGGAGCCGTCCGGCCGCCTAAGGCGCGTGAACCCTTCATAGAAAGCAACCCGGCGCTGCGGCAGCGATACGATTGGCTGGAGATGGAGATCGACACGGCCATCCTGAAGCGCAACTTTGACAGCGCGCAGGACCGCATCTTCCTGGGGCGCAACATGGGCAGCCGTGGTTTCTGATGAGAGGCGGGCCTCGAAACTCTTCGACAGGCGCTCAATCAGGCTTTCGAGCTGTTTCATCTCGCTCACAAGCGCATCGCGGCGCTCCGTCAGCTCATGCTTCAGCGTGGCTTCCACCGCTTCGGTGCGGGCCTCGACGACACTGACGCGCTCGCCCGCATCGCGCTGGGCACGCTCGATGGCGCTGAGACGGTCCTCAATCTCATTCTGTTTTCCGCCTCGCGTCGCCAACAAATGCACTTGTCCTAACAGCGCTGTAATGATTGCGCCGCCGGCCACGGAAACGGGCAAGCCAATGGTTGTATAGGTAAATAGCCCCCATCCCGCTGCGCCGCCAAGCGCTGCATAGATAAGGAACAATAAGATTGTCATGCCGCGCCAGCCCCGCTTTCGGACAATTAATCTTAACGAATGACGCCAAGAAGTTAACGAATTGCTTGAATTACAACTGATTTGAGGAATGCGCCAAATCTACGAACAGTTTGAGGCAGACCTTTTTCTAGCGTGACGAAATCGCCACACATAGCCGTCAATAGCGGGATTCCCCTCCCAGGGTTTTGACTCCCGTCTTCCGTGTTCCTACGAATTCCACAGACAAATACGCGACACGGCCCCGGAATGGGGCTCTGTCGGGGGCGATTGGGGGATCGGGGCTCTGCGGGCGAGGCAGGGCCCCGAAATCTTTTCAGGGTGAAACCTCCGAACGCGCCAAAAACACGACCGGGTCAGCCAACGGCCAGGACACATCGCCCTCCACTGCGTCCTTTGGACACGTCAGCGTAAAATCTGCCACTAGCTCTCGCGTCAATTCCACATCGCACGGTCGGATCAACAAGCTGACTTCACCATAGCTCACGATGTAGGCCTGCTGGAAACGCCCCGCCGGAACGGCGACTGCTGTCAGATCACCGGTGTCAAAAGCCGTCCAACGGGCTCCATCATCTCCCTCACGTGCCACAATCAGGGCCGCGCCGAACCCGCCGGGCGGATTGGCAGTCACCTGCGCGACGGCATCTGCTGTCTGGAAGCCGCCATTCAGGCCGCGCGCGAGCAGGTCGACACCCGCTGGCCCGGAAACCCTGAGCGGTTCAAGCCGACCGGCTGTCCAGCCACGATTGCGGACTTCATCAAGTCCTTCGGTCTCCTGCGCCGAAAGCCCCGTCAGGAGGATCGCATCGAGCATAACCAGCACATCCGCTCCCAACGCGTCGCCAATGCCGGCTGGCGCATTGATGAGCAATCGTTTGCCACCAGCAGACAGAAGAACACATGCATGCTCTGCTCTCGGAACATGGCAACTTGTCAGCGCAAAGTCTGCCGGGCCGATTTCAGGAAAGTCTGGCTGCGTTCCGGCAACCTCGCCTGTGCAGGCACCGAGCATCAAGACTGCTGCGAACCATCCGCCTCTCATTATGCGCTACCCGATAACGGTCTGACGATCGCCCTGAACAATCGTGTTCTCGATATAGCCGACGCCGTCGACCTCAACCCGAACCTTGTCGCCGGGCGATACAAAGCGCGGCGGGTCAAAGGCCTGACCCACACCCGCTGGTGTCCCCGTGAAGATCACGTCTCCGGGCTCCAGTGTGAAAGCGGTCGACAGGTGCTCGATTTGCTCTGGAATGGATGCAAGCATCTGGCTGGCGGTACCTGACTGGCGTTGCTCACCATTTACAAAGCAGCGTACCCCAATTTCGTCGATAGATCCGAGTTCATCAGTGGTTGCGATCCACGGACCGAACGGCGCGTGCGTGTCGAAGCCTTTGCCCATGTTCACGGTGGGGCTTGCCTTTTGCCAGTCGCGGACCGAGTAATCACAGCCCGCACAAAACCCCGCCACGACTTCCAGAGCTCGCGCCGCTGGCACGTGCCTGGCGCGTTTTCCAATCACCACGACGATCTCGCCTTCATAGTCGAGGTCGGTCGAAACGGCCGGGCGTTCAACTGGATCATATGGACCATTGGCGGCTGTCGCCTGCTTCACAAACCACTTCTGGACGCCTCCAGCCTTCAGGTTTGTGAAGCTGACGCTCTCCTTGGCATGGTCAGCATAGTTCACGCCGATCCCTAGGATTTTCCCGGGTCGGACGATTGGCTGCATAAGGTCGGCATCAGTCAGGGGAAGCCGTCGCCCGTCCATGGCACGGGCCTCCGCCTCATCGCGCCCGAACCAGGACTGCAGAGGTGCAGGTCCAAGATCGACGATGTCAGTGCCATCGAGGAAACCAGCATGGGGTCCAGCCGCAGTCCGGAAGGTCAACCACTTCATTGTCGTGCTTCCTCCGCCACAGCCTTGCTGATTCATGTGAAAGCATTGTCATGGCGCGTTGCCCCGGGGTCTGACAAGGGCTACGCCGATTGGTCAGCGTGGGGACAAGTAGTGGAGTGTCGAATGGATCTAGGAGTGCGTGCGCAAGAGTGCGATGTTTCAAGCCTCTTTGCGCCCGGGCAAGCGCTTTGTATGCCCCCTTACCAGCGAAGCTATTCCTGGGGCGAAAACGAAGCGCAGGAACTGCTTGGGGACCTGCTGGAAGCGGCAGAGAGCGGTTCAAATCATTTCATCGGTGCCATTGTTTTGGTGCGCCCCGAGGATGGCGGCCCGCAGGAAATTGTGGACGGCCAGCAGCGGCTGACGACGCTCACGATTCTGCTCTCGGTGCTCCGGGATCTGGAAACGGACGAGGCCGCCGCAAATGCCATCGATGCGTTCATCGGCGACCCCGACCGGCCGATGCTTGGGGAAGGATCGCGATGGCGATTGACCCTCAACCATATTGATGGCCCGTTCTTCCTGGAGACGATTCAGCAGCGCGGCGCGACACAGAGAGTCGCCAGCGAGCCGGGTGAGAGTGACAGCCAGAGGCGCATGTCAGGCAATGCGGCATCCTTCCTGAAGAAGCTCAGAAACGTTTCCGAGGAGACCCGCCGAGCACTGGTCGACGTGATTTGCCAACGCTGCGCGCTTGTGAGGGTTACTGTGATGGACCGCGACTCTGGTTACCGGGTCTTCCGCGTTCTCAATACGCGCGGCAAAGAGCCGAATGCCCACGACATCATCAAGACAGAACTGTTCGAGAAGGCCGACTTCAGCGTCGACGAGGCAGACCATTACGCAAGGAAATGGCTGGAGCATGAAGCCCGCCTTGGCGGCGGGCCATTTGACGATCTGCTTCAACAGATCCGGTTTCTTTACGACAAGTCATCTAAGGGCAGCATGGTCGCCGGATTCCGGCGCGCGGTCATCTCCAAGGTCGACGCACGGGACTTTCTCGACAACATCCTGCCCCGTTACGTCGAAGCCTACGAGGAAATCACCACAGGCGATGTCGATATTGGTGAGCATTCCGCCTTTGTCCGGGACAAGCTGAACCAACTGCGGGCACTGGAACACAAGAACTGGCGCGCGCCAGCGATGAAGTTCCTTGTTGATCGCAGGGAAGATACCAACGCCGTGGTGCCCTTCTTCACTAATCTGGAGCGGCTCGGTTATGTCATCCAGTTGATCATTCATGATCGCGATCAGCGCAATAAGCGCTACCGGAAGGTCGTCGATCTCGCAGGCTCGCGCAAGAAGATTGATAGTCGAAGTGGCCCCTTCGCGATAAGCCGGGACGAAGCCAAGAGATCCCGGGACCGCCTGCTCGGCCGTTTCGCCACGTTCAACCAGCGGCGCTCCATGGCGCTGCGCCTGAATGCAGCCCTGCAAGGCGGCTCCACGCTTCCGCCAGAAGCAGATGCGACCGTGGAGCACATCCTGCCAAGGAATCTGGACGAGGACAGCTTCTGGCTGAAAACATGGCCGGACCCTCAGAAACGAAGGGAGCTCTGCGACGCCCTGGGCAACTTCGTACTGCTGCCCCGCGCGGTAAACCAAGAGGCTGACCGTCTCGATTATCGCGCCAAGAAGGCCATCTATTTTCAGGAGTCGGCCGACGTCTTCGCACTGACAGATGACTTGCAGGACATAGAAGCCTGGACACCGGATGTGGTGCGCCAGCGGACTGAACAGCTGGCGAAAATCCTGATCGATGAGTGGCGGCTCTAGGCTCACGCTTCATTCCCTAGCGAGACCCCTAGCCGGAACTACACACCCGCCCTACTGTGCCGCGAAACAGTAATGGGAGTGCAGGCCATGAGCCTTTTCGATCTGTCAGGAAAGTCCGCGATTATCACAGGCTCGTCTCGAGGCATCGGCAAAGCGATCGCCGAAGCCATGGCCGATCAAGGCGCGAAAGTAACAATTTCGTCCCGCAAGCCCGGCCCATGCCAGGAGGTAGCCGGTGCCATCAATGAGAAACACGGCGACGGAACAGCGATTGCCGTTCCGGCCAACATCTCGTCCAAGGAAGAACTGCAGAAGATGGTCGACGCAACAAAAGAAGCGTTCGGCAAGATCGACATCGTGGTCTGCAATGCGGCTTCGAACCCCTATTACGGGCCAATGGAAGGCATCTCCGATGACGCCTTCGAAAAAATCCTCTCAAACAACATCATCTCTAATCATTGGCTGGTTCAGATGTGTGTTCCCGAGATGCGCGAACGCAAGGACGGCTCGATCATCATTGTGTCTTCAATTGGCGGGCTGCGCGCCTCGCCGGTGATCGGTGCTTATAACATCTCCAAAGCCGCTGACTTCCAGCTTGTGCGCAACCTTGCCGCCGAATACGGGCCGGATAATGTCCGTGTGAACGCCATTGCGCCCGGCCTGATCCGGACCGATTTCGCCCGCGCACTATGGGAAAACCCGGAAACGCTGAAACGCTCCACCGCCGGCACGCCGCTGAAACGTATTGGCGAGCCGGAGGAGCTTGCAGGTATTGCGGTCTATCTCGCCTCGCGCGCAGGCAGCTTCACCACCGGACAGATGCACGTCGTCGATGGCGGCGCGACCATTACCTAAGTCAGGAAAGAGCCAGAGATGCCCCGTGATGTCATTGTGCCGGAGGACCGGCGCGAAACCTATGAAAGCCTGAAATTCGCCCCGGCCACACGTGCGGGCGACATGGTCTATCTGTCGGGTATCGTCGCGTCCTACCGCGACGATGAAACCGACGCGGATCAGGAAGCTGCAATCGAGCGCGCCTTCGTCTCGATTGACAGTGTGCTGAAAGCGTCAGGGGCGGACTGGGACGATATCGTCGATGTCACGACCTATCATGTGGACATGATGAGCCATATCGGAGCTTACACCCGCGTGAAGGATCGATGGATCAAGGAACCCTATCCTTCCTGGACAGCGATCGGCGTTACACGCCTCTTTCCTGAGCGCAGCCTCGTGGAGATCAAGGTCACGGCTTACGCACCCCAATGACACAACGCACCGAATTGTCCGGCCAGCAGCAGGCCTTTTTCGATCGCCTGAAATCCGGCGAGTGGGAGTTTCCGGCCGGCATCAAGAATATGGGCATCCGGCCCGATCTCTGGCTGAAAGAGGTCTCTTATGGCCACACACTCTATGAGTGGCCGAACAATGGAGACCGCGACATTAATTCTGGCCGCGTCTTTGGCGGCTGGGTCGCCGGCTTTTCAGACCACATTGTCTCCATGACCATGGCATCAGCGCTAGAAGATGGTGAGTGGTTCACGACGATGGAACTTACCACACGCATTTTCCGTCCTGTGCAGCAAGGTCTCATTACAATTGAAGGCCGGCTTGTGAGCCGGGGCCGCACGACCGGGTTCGTCGAGGCGGACTGGCGCGATGAGAAAGGCCGGCACCTCGTCCGGATCAGCGCGGCAAAGGCGATCCGGTCAATGGACGAGTTGCGCGGGCCCGAGAAAGAAGAAGTGGCCGGACGCGCGACTTAAGCCCCTCCAAAAAAACGATACACGAAGAAAAGCCCGCGCCGTTTCCAGCGCGGGCTTTCCGTGTTTGCCGCGGTGAGACGCTAGAACGTCTTGCGCACCGTGATGCCATAGGTGGCTGGCTGGTTCGGGTAACCCGAGAGCGAGCCTTCCTGGGCGACCGATGGGAACGCCGTTGTGATGAACTCCTCATCGAAGATGTTACGGCCCCAGATCGAGACGCCGATCCCGTTGGCGGTCACAAAGCCTGCGGAGGCGTTGATGAGATCAGACGATCTTTCGAAACCAGCCGCGTCAATCAGCGCCTGATTACCGGGATCATCAAAGTAGTCGGAGTCTCCAGTGTGCTGCCAGTCGGCACGAACGAAAGCGTCCCAATCATTGATCACGAAGTCGTAGTTTACCGTAGTCGATGTCGAGATTTCCGGAATACCGGACGGCTGTGTTCCTGAAAGGTCTCCGCTCGCAGAGTCCGGGAAGCTGTCATATGTCGGATCAAGGAACGTCCCTGCAAATCCGAGCGTCAGATTTGCTGTAGCCGCCCAGGTCGCGTCGAATTCGAGACCGGTCGTGGACTGCTCGCCCGCATTGAGCAGCTCAAAACCGGTTCCGGTAAAGACGTTCGACTGAAAGCCTTCAATAGACTGGTCGAAGATCGCGAGATTGAAGCCGAACGTATCGAACTGGCCTTTGACACCGAGTTCTATGACTTCCGACTCCTCCGGTCCTGCAAAACGGGTACCCGAGGTCAGATTGTTCTCGGCCAATCCAGCGGCCGTCAGTCTTTCCACATCGGCCGGAAGCGGACGGCTGTCGCGAGAGAGGTTCCAGGAAGATGCCTTGAAGCCTGTCGCAAACGAACCGTAGACATTGACATTATCCGTCACGTCATAGGCGAGCCGCAGCGTATAGGTGGTGTCGCTGTCATTGGTAGACCCGCCTTCAACAGCGTTCGGGAACGCCTGAAGCGTTGGCAGGAACTGCAGGGGCGTCAGGCCAAGCAACTGGTTTGTCGCCGGATCACGAGCCCCAGCCTGAATGGCTGCGAACACTTCCGGATTGGCCGCCGCAAAGGCTGCAACCGCCGCAGGATCTGTCGGATCAACACCGGCTCCGGCGAGCCCTCCAGCAACACCAATCGCGATGAAATCGAGATTGGAGAACACATCCGTGTTTACCGTCGATCCAAAGGCATCTTTGTCATCGCTGGTGTAATTCAAACCAACCGTGGCTGTCAGGCGGTCTGTAAAGTGGAAGTCCAGCGTACCGAAGATCGAGTAGGAGGTGTTGTCCTGGCCAAAGGTCTCCACAGGTCCCTGCCCCGGAGCACCAAACGTGCCAACCGGGAAGCCGAGGGCCACTTCGGTTGTCTCGTAGGGGCTCGTAATCACGCCTGCACCAAGGCCAGCAAGAATGTCCGACGCCGGTGTGACGGGGCCGCCAGCAGCCGCCTGCGCACCCTGGATCGCGAGGATGGACCCGTAATTGCGGAAGTCGTCGCCGTAGAAGAACTCATTCTCGATATCGACCGATTCATCGAAGTAGAAGCCGCCAATCATCCAGTCGACCATGCCGGTGCCATCGGATGTCAGGCGAATCTCCTGTGTGAACGTATCGATTTCGGTTGCTGAGCTGTTCCGGCTAACAAGATCAGCACTGGTGAAGTCGGAGTCTTGATTGGTGAACGACTCGACGCTGCGATGGGCCGTAATGGCTGTCAGCGTTGCGAAGTCGAAATCGTAGCTGGTTTCAACAGAAACGCCCGAGTTCTCGATATCGTTTTCGGAATCGAAGTTATTGAAAACATCGTAAGAGAACGGGTTCGCCGGATCGATCGCGCCGCCGAGCGCAAAGATCGCGTCGCCGGTTGGGCCGTTGACCACGTTTCCAGCCACACAGCAGATTTCGTCAATCTTGTCGAAGTCACCGATGATACGGAAGCTCAAATCCTCGGTCGGCTCGATAAGCAATTGACCGCGCACACCCCAGCGATCACGCTGGTTGACGTCCGTGCCCGTGGCAAGATCATCGGCGTAACCGTCGCGCGTATTGTAGTTACCTGACAGGCTGTAGGCGACTGTGTCCGAGAGCGGCCCGGTGATATCACCCTTGAAGCGGAAGGCATTGTAGTTGCCGACGCTGGCTTCAACAGAGCCCGACTGTTCGAATTGCGGAGCCCGCGTGACAATCGAGATAACGCCAGCTGATGCGTTCTTGCCAAACAGGGTCGACTGAGGCCCGCGCAGGACTTCAACCCGCTGCAGGTTCGGAAGGTCGGAAATCTGAGCGGCGGAGCGTGAGCGATACACACCGTCGATGAACACACCGACAGACGGCTCGATCCCGGCATTATTCGCGCCGTTGCCGAAGCCACGAATGATAAAGTTCGTGTTCGCCGACGACTGAAGCTGACCGACAGTCAGGGACGGCACAAGCGACTGAAGATCACCAAGATCCTGGATCTCGGCTTTCTCGATTGCCGAGTCGTCTACCACGGAGACGGCGACTGGCACATCCTGAAGAGTCTGCTCGCGCTTCGTTGCAGTGACCGTAACGGTCTGCAGCGTGCGCGTTTCAGCATCGTCCTCTTGAGCCACCGCAGGCTGGGCGGCGACAAGAAGCGCACCCATGCCAACGCTGGCGCTCAGCGCGGTTCGGATCGAGAACTGAGACAAGGTCTTTCGCGTGAAGTTTTTCACTAAGGTTACTCCCAAAAAAACTATTTTTTCGGTGACCAAATGGTCACTAAGGACGGAGGTATCGGGCTTCGAGATAAAGGCAACCGAAGGTGTAGTAATGTGTGCCGATCCCACATGATTGTGATCAAAGCGCAACGCTTCGAGGGAGTGTGCCGTCGTGAGACGGTGAAGGATTTCCCAGAATTCAGGTTCCCCTGAGCAGAGCTTATGGCACCGCCAACCTTCTCCTCGACGGGGAGCAGAGCCGCAATCTGGCACAGGACTCGCGCACGAGGCGTATCGGCGCAAACTGGCCTATCTATTGCGATGGACATCGGACGAGGCGCTCCCAAACAGGGGACGCAACACACCGATTCAGGACGACGCCGAATGATCGACAGATCTCTGCATCCCAATTCCCGCGCCATGCTGAATGCGTGGCGGCGGCTTGCCTATCCCGATCATCCGGACGACGGCGAGGGAGACGACACGCCTGCCCCAGCGGATCTCCTGTCGCACCTTTTCGTGCTCCATCGCGCCGATGATGGCGGATGGGTTTTCCGCAATGCAGGCCCGCGCCTCAGCGCTGTCACAGGCCGTGTCCTGCACGACCGAGATTTCACCGATCTGTGGCGCGAGGGTGACCGCAGCCGTGTGTCTGCCCTGCTCGCCTCTGTGACTCATGAAGGAGAGCCGGGCGTGATACATGGACGAGGACAAACGCTCGACCGGCGAACCGTCGGGCTCGAAGTCTCACTCGCCCCGCTGGCGCGACCGAATGGGGACCCCCGGCCCGATCGCATGCTGGGGCTGTACCAAATTCTTGGTGTCCCAGAGGCCATCGGTAGTCAGTCGTTGTGGACCCACGCTGTAGAAGCCATCATGCCGGCGGCGCGTCTAGTGCAACGTCAGGGTCTGCGTCTGGTCGTTTCGAACCCCTGATCCCGCGGCAGTGCCCCGCTAGACAGCTTCCAGCTCAGGCGGGTCTGCGGCCAGCGGCGTACGCCCGAGGATCATGTCCGCAGCCTTCTCGGCGATCATGATGGTCGGCGCATTCGTATTGCCACCAATCAGGGTGGGCATGACCGAGGCATCAACCACACGAAGCCCGCTGACCCCTTTGACCCGCAGCTGGTCATCCAGCGGGGCGTCGTCTCCCACACCCATGCTGACCGAGCCAACCGGATGATAGATCGTCTCGCCCGTGCGCCGTACGAAGGCATCGATGTCTTCGTCAGTCTTGACGCTTTCACCCGGCAGGAACTCAGCGCCGCGATAAGGGCTCAGCGATGATTGCCCGCAAACCTCTCGCACCATCTTCACCGCTTCGCGCATCACGCGGCGGTCTTCCTCTGCTTCAAGATAGTTCGGATCGATGACCGGATGATCAAACGGGTCAGCCGATCGAAGGGAAATGGTTCCCTTGCTTTCAGGCCGCAGCTGACAGGCATGAACCGTGAAGCCGTCACGCTTCATGTCGACCCGCCCGTGATCCACCATCATCGCATTAACGAGATGCAGCTGAATGTCCGGGCGGTCGAGGCCCTCACGGGATTTCAGAAAAGCCCCGGCCTGCAGGAAGTTGTCCGCACCGGCTCCCTTCTTGCGCGCGAGATAGTTGATCCCGACCGCAAGCTTTTTCAGTCCGGCCTGCTGGGAATAGGCTGAAAGCTTTTGTGTCATTTCGTGGATGACCGTGACATCGAGGTGATCCTGAAGGTTCTTGCCCACCCCCTTGGCGTCGACCTTCGTTTCAATGCCAAAGCGCCCCAGCGCGTCAGCATCGCCGATGCCCGACAGCATCAGAATTTGCGGCGACTGGACGGCACCGGCACAGACGATAACCTCACGCGCCGCCCGAATGGTTTGCGCGGCTCCCCCCTTGCCTTCAACGGCCTCAACACCGACCGCCTTGCCATCCTCGATCAGCACTTTGGTGACCAATCCGGTCGACACGACCTCCAGGTTCAAACGAACCCCCTCAATGGGGCGCAGATAGGCGAATGACGCGCTCCAGCGCTCACCAGCATGAATGGTGCGCTGATAGGGGCCAAACCCTTCCTGTTGTGCGCCATTGAAGTCCGGCGTGGTCTTGTGGCCTGCTTCTTCGCCGGCTTTGATAAAGGCCCGATAGACCGGATTGCTCATTGGGCTGTCGGTGACGTTTAGTGGGCCTGAATCCCCGTGAAAGGCATCGGCCCCGCCTTCATAAGACTCCGATCTCCGGAAATAGGGCAGGACATCCGCATAACTCCAGCCGGACAGGCCCAGCTGACGCCATTGGTCGTAATCCCGCGCATGCCCGCGAATGTAGATCATGCCGTTGATAGAGGACGACCCGCCCCAACCCCGGCCGCGAGGCCAGTACAGCCGACGACCATTCATGTGTTTCTGGGGTTCTGTCGTAAAGCCCCAATTATAGTCGTTTTCTTCTTTCAGGAGCGAGCCGACCCCAGCCGGCATACGCACCAACAGGCTAGAGTCTTTCTTACCTGCCTCAATCAGGCACACGCGGACATCCGGGTCAGCGCTCAACCGGTTCGCCAGGGCACACCCTGCGCTTCCCGCCCCAACAATCACATAATCGTATTCTTTTCGCCCCGCCGCCTCAGCCACGCTGAACCTCCATAATTCATTACGCTTTATCTCTATCAGGTATGTGCGGTTAGAGCGATTTCAGCAACACTTTGTGAACCCAATCGCGCTACCTCAGGATGAAGAAGGCGTTCTAAAGAGCCGCAGATCCGGCTGGAGACTGGCATGTCAGCATTGCGCTCAGAAAACCGCTCAGCAGAGCCGAACCTCCGTTCGGGGCGCGATCGCCGCCGGAACAAGCGCGTGGATATCGAAATTGAAGGCCGTTTCCTGAGCGAAGGTGGCGATGACCACACGCTGCGCACGCGCAACCTGTCCTGCAGCGGTGCCCTTGTGGATGCGGCAAGACAGCCTCCGGAAGGGTCAGATCTGATCTGCTATTTCGACGAGTTCGGCCGCGTTGCGACCACCGTTATCCGTCATACGCCGGATGGGTTTGCGATCGCCTTCAAGGTCTCTCCACACAAGAAAGACAAGCTGGCAGATCGACTGACCTGGCTGCTCAACCGCGAAGAGCTCGACCTGTCGGAAGACCGCGAGGCCCCGCGCCATGACGCTAACGGCCCCGCTATGGTCACACGCGAGGACGGCCGAAAGGTGCAATGCACCGTTGTGGACATCTCCCTTACAGGAGCCAGCTTCGAAGCCAGTGGTCCCGCCCCTTTTGTGGGCGAGACCATAAAGGCTGGCAATCTGTCAGGCGAAGTCGTTCGCAGGAACCTGAACACCTTCGCTGTCCGGTTCCTGCGCGGTGCTGAAGCGCCAGAGGCTGACTAACGCCCCTTCCACTCCGGCTTGCGCTTCTCTGCGAACGCCCGTGGACCTTCGATAAAGTCCTCACTCTTGAACAGGTCGACCACGGCCGGGAAGCGTGTTTTGAACGCCTCCTCGAAATTGGCGATGTCGAGACCACCCATCACGGCTTCCTTCGACGCGCGGATCGACATCGGGCTACACTCGCCGATCATGCCGGCCCAGCGCTTGGCCTCATCCAAGAGTTCGGCCTGTGGAACGACGGCATTCACAAAGCCAAGCTCCTTGCCTTCCTCAGCCGGCACGTGGCGACCGGTCAGGATCATACCCATGGCACGCTTCAGGCCAATCTGGCGGGGTAGCCTGTGCAGGCCACCTGCCAGTGCGGCGAGACCAACTTTCGGCTCAGGCAGGGCAAATCGGGCATTGTCGGATGCGATGATCAGATCGCAGGCCAGCGCGATCTCAAAGCCACCGCCCATCGCGACGCCATTGACCGCGGCAATGACCGGCTTCTTCAGATCATAGCGATTGGTGAGCCCGCCAAAGCCAGAGGGCACGGGAAACATTTCTCCGCCCTCAGCCTGGTAGCGCAGATCATTCCCCGCTGAGAACGCCCGATCGCCAGCCCCAGTAATGATCGCCACCCAGAGATCGTCATCCTTGGCGAAATCGTCGAAAATCTTGCCCAGTTCCTTGTTGGCGGGCGGATGCAAGGCATTCATTTTCGCAGGCCTGTTGATCTCGATGATCAGCGTTGGGCCCTCTTTTACAACTGTTGAAAATTCGTAATCAGCCATGGCGCGAGACATCCTTTTCCAATTTATTCACCTTCATCGGACACCTCTGAAGGATCAGAATCAAGCATCCCGCAAGGTCACATGCCGTCCGATACCCCTCTCGATCTCAACAATGTTGATCCTGCCGTGTGGCGGGTGAGAGCCGGTGAGACGATCTATGGCCCCTACACCCTTGGTCAGATGAAGGTTTTCACAAGCGAAGGGCGCATCGCCAGTCACACCATGGTTTGCAAGGGTGATATGGCGGCGTTCAAGAGAGCAGCCGAAACGCCGGAAATCGCCGAGATTCTCTCCAAGCGGCCCGCACAGGCTGAAGGCGAACAGGGCGAGGCAACGCTTACCAATTACGTCGTTGTCGCTCAGGCCGAAGGCGCAAATCCCAGTGCCGTCACCGCAACGCTGAACACACTGGGCCGCTTCGTTGAGGCCGCACCCGGCGTTTTCATCCTCAGATCGCAGGAACGCCTCGCCAAGATCCGTGACCGGCTTGGTTCTTTCTCCGGAGTCCATGACCGCTTCGTGATCGTCGATGCTGACCATAGCCGGCTTGCCTGGCTCGGACTCGATCCGGACACAGACGCGCATATCCGCTCTGTCTGGAACCAGGATATCAGCTAGCCCCCAAACGCAAACGGCCACTCCGAAGAGTGGCCGTCCGGATGGGGCACCCGAATGCCCTAACCTTGCGTGTAGTACTTGGAGTACGCCTTGTAGTTGGCGTTGCCATAATTGTGGTGACGGCGACGACGCATGTCGACAAACGTCAGAACGACCCCGGCCACATTGGCATTGAATTCTTTAAGGATGGATAGCGACTGCTGTACCGACTGACGGGCTGTCGAGCGCCATTTGGCCGCTACGATAACCTGATCCACCTTGCTGGCCAGCACGCGCGCCTCAGCCATGAGCAGCAATGGTCCGGTATCGATCACGATCAGATCGTAGCGGTTCTTGAGCTCTTCCATCAGGCGGTCGAAGGCTCGGCTACCGAACACGTCGCGGGGTGTGTTACGACCATCCGTCAACGGCACAACCTCCAGACCCGTCGCCTCATCAACATGGATCGTCTCTTCCAGCGACACTTCGCCAAAGAGATGCTCAATCAGGCCAACCTTTGGCTCGATGCCAACCGCTTCGGTCAACTGACGGCGACGGAAATCTCCGTCGACGATGAGCGTCCGGGCACCAGACATGGCTGACATCCGGCCCAGGCAGTAAACGAGGCTGGTTTTGCCTTCGTCCGGTAAGGACGAAGAAATTGAGACAGTCTTCGCGGCCTGGTCGAGATCGGAAAAGATGATCGACGCACGCAGATTCCGAATGGATTCCGCAAAGGCTGAGAGCGGGTTCTCGACGAGATAGTCCGCAGGCGAAGTCTTAGGTCGCCCGAACACGTTCAGGTTCGGCAAGAGCGGGATTGCCCCGACACTCGGCACACGGAAGATGCGTTCGACATCCTCACCAGAGCTCAGATTGTTGTCGAGCAACTCGGCAATGAGGGCCAGTGCTCCCGCGATGAGTCCGCCAAGGAAGGTGGCAATCACGAGGTTCAGCATTGGCTTGGGCGAACTTGGCGTGCCCGACGGTGTCGCCTCGGAAATGATGCGAGCATCCGCTTGTGCAAGACTGTCCTGCTGGTTGGTCTCTTTGAAGCGGGCCAGGAACTCTTCATAGAGCGTCCGGCTGGCCTCAGCTTCCCGCTCGAGCTGGCGAAGGCGCACTTCGGCACGATTGCCCTGCGACAGCCTTCCGCGCGCTGTGGAGATGCTGCGGTTCAGCGAGGCAATCCGCTGGCGTGCAATGCCGGCTTCGCTCTCCAGATTGGAGACGATGCGGTTCACCTCGGCGCGAATCTGCTGGTTGATGTCGTTTTCTTCGCTGTTCACGCGCAGAACTTCGGGGTGGCGAGGACCATAGCGGGTCTGCAGCTCTGCCTTATTGCGCCGGACTTCAGCGAGTTGGCCGCGCAGCTGCTGAATGGTGGCTGATCCAAGCACTTCTGCAATCGAATCAACCTCAACGCCGCTATTAAGCTGGGCACGAACATTCGACAGGCGGGCTTCGGCTTCGGCAAGTTCAGACTCGCGAACGATGCGCTGCGCCGTGAGATCAGCGATCTGCTGTTCGATCAGGCGGGAGCCTTGCGCAGTCTCAAGCCCAGAGGCCGCCTGGTAATCCGCAACAGCGGCTTCCCGTGCGTTGACCTCGTCTTTCAGATCCCCAAGGCGTTCGTCGAGCCATTCATTGGCGCGCCGGGTTGCATCCAGCTTGGCATCAAGCTGGGCCACCAGATACTGATCGGCCACGGTGTTGGCGATGCGCGCGGCGAGACGGCGGTCCTCGCTGCGGGCCGAAATATCGATGGTGTAGGTCGGTCCGATTCGGGACACGTAAACCCTGGATTGGAGAATACCCAACGCCATGGCTCTTTGACGCTGCTCCAGTTGCTCAGGCGTTGGTGGACCAGATGGACCTTCGTTGCTTTCGGCAGATGGCGACAAGCTGCGCAGAAAGTTCCTGAACGCCCCTCGAACATTGTCGATTGTCGATCTGGTCTGGAGCGACGGATTGAACTCCGCACGCTCGTACAGTTCAAGCCGGTCCACGACCTTGCCGAGTAGTTCCCGGCTGGTAATAACCTCCACCTGCGTGTCGATAATCGCCGTGCTGGGAGCCAGACCGGACAAAACGCTGCCCACATCGACAACATTCATCTCCCGCGTATCCACCAGCACACGCGTGGTCGATGTATAGACGGGCGTCTGCTGGAATGTGACGACACAGACAAGAACAAACGTCGTGAGGAACCCGAGCGCGATGATCCACATCCGGCGGCGGACAGCCCCCAGAATGGCTCGGATATCAAGAAGCACATCATTATTGTTGCCCCCGACGGAGAGGACGGATGTCGCCGCCGACGGGAAAGAGATTGGCATTGGCTTGTTCACAGCTTCTTGCTCCGAGACATTCTGTTTCAGATGATAATCGTTAGGCTTATGGATACAGTGTCAGACCGATACCAACGACATTCTGGTCGAAGTCCCGCCCATCATTCTCTGCAGATCGATTATAGTGACGCACGTATCCGTTCAGGTGTACGTTCGGGTTCAGTTTGTAGAGGGCCCCAGCACCGATGTTGAAGACCTCATCATCAAATTGGCTCTCAGTGTCGAATTCCTGCTGGCTCAACCCCGTTTCGCCAAAGAGCAGCACATTGCGCCGAAGTTCGTGGTCGATGCGAAGCGTGCCGCTTGTGGAAATCGCATTTGCAGCATTCACGATGCCCGGATCATTCGCCCGGCGGGCGGCTTGAACGGTTACGGTCGTGAGACGTGTCGGGAACCATTGGACACGCGTATCAATGGCCAAACCTGAAATGGGTTCTCCAGAAACGTTGTTGGTATTTTGGGAACCATCGGGATCGTCTTCAAAGTAACCGATAGCAAAGTCGCCTCGAATAAGCGCAGCGAGTTCGAAGTTTGCGCCTGCGGTCAACACATAGCCTTCGGAATCCCGACCATTTACATCATCGACCGATTGATCCCCATTTGCCAAGTCCTGGGCATTTGCTGCGTAGTCGCGTTGGTTGAGCTCAGCTTGACCGAAGATAGCTATATCGGGTGAGACAGCATAGCTCGCGCGACCAACAAGTTCGTTCTCCGTGCGATCCCGAAAGTCCTGATCAAAGGGGTCTTGCGATGCAAATTGTGGATCAGGACGAAGCCGCGTATCGTCGTAATCGAGCTCATTGGTTCGAAAAGTGCCGGAAAGCCGAATGCGGCTACGCTCGTAGTCAGCACCAATCGATGCACCGAGGTTCGTATACTCGACGTTCTCGAGGACATCGCTAGCCGCAACAACTCGGCGATCCTGTACCAAGTCTTCTCCAAAAACGCGCCCACGGAGGGAAAGCTCACGATTTACATCAAGGCGGCCTCTAAGCGCGCCACGAACGTTTGTCCGCGACTCTTCGCTGAGGTCTTGATACTCAAGATGCTCAACATCCAAGTTTGCGGCAACTTCGTGATTGGACCAATCAGTACGCGCCCCAATTCGCGGGGCAAGACGAACGATTAGATCGCTGTCGGCGTCGTTCGGTGAAGACAGAGCATTGTCATCGAAAATCAGTCCAGCATCCAAAGCAGGGTTCACGAGCAACGTACCCACACGCAAAGGCTGTGGGTCGAATTCCGGTTGGTTGCGTTCCTGGACGCTTTCATAGCGGTCACGCTGGAAGTAGCTTTGGCCTGCAGCGGTATCGACTGCGAAGACGGCTACGCCGGCTCCCAGAAGACAAAACGATGTAAACGTACGCATGGAACTCTCTTCCTGTCTGACGCATCGTGAGACTGATGCGGATTTCTGTGTTGATGTGTTCAAGATCGGTGCCACTTCGGAACAGGTGCTCATTTTATTTACTATCCTATCAAGTCCTGTTCGTTCGGGCACTTAGAGCGTTAACGCGCTGCAAGCCCGGGATTACGTGGCGGCGGTGTCAGCTCGAAGGGCTCAACCGATAAGAGATCGGATTCAACGCCTCCCAACCAACGCGGAGACTCAACCTCTAACAGGCGGGTCTCAACACTTTCCTTCGATCCACTTTCAAAATCGATGGGTGCGTCGACAGCCGGCGCGGCGGGGCGGCTCTCATTAGGCGCTGACGCAACGTCCGAAGTTGCTGCGTAAGGCACGACAACAGCCGGTTCCACAGGATCGGCCTGCTGCTGCGCCATCGCCGGCAGCGCCAAAGTCGCTGCCAGGCAAGCCATCATACCGAGATGCGTTCTGCTCTTCCCCATCCTGAATGTGTCCCGTTAACCCTGTGGTCCTAGCAATTCAGTGCCGTAGGGGCAACGCGGCGTCTCAGGGACTTGCACCTTAGCGATGCCGCCTAGAACAGGCGTTCACCGATGCGGATCGTGTCGCCCGGTTGCAGTTTCGTCGCCGGCGTCAACTGAATCCGGTACTCATCACCGCCCTCTCCGCTGCGGACGAAGACTGTCCGCCTGTTGGCACGATAAGTGAAGCCGCCAGCGGTCGCGACCGCGTTCATGACGGTCAGGCCGGCTGAGTAGGGATACTCGCCGGGGTTCTGGACCTCGCCAAGGATGTAATAGGGGCGATAATTCAGCACTTCGGCAGAGACACGAGCGTCGATGAGAAACTCGCCCTCCTCAAGCTCCTGCTCGAAGCGACGCTGGAATTCACGCACCGTGAGGCCTTCGACGAAGACTTCGCCGATCAGAGGCATGGAGACCATGCCTGACCCATCCACAAGGAATTCACCCGAAAGGGACTCTTCGTTGAAAACCGAGACACGCAAACGATCACCTGATCCCAGCCGGTAGCTTTCCAGCCCCACGGTAGACGGAGGTGCTCCTTCAGCGGACGCTGTCGATCCGACCGAAGGTGGCGGAGCTGCTGGTGCAGATTGGCAACCCCAAAGCCCAAGGCAAAGGACGAACATCGCCATGAAAGCGGTCAGTCGTGTCAGTGTCATAGGATACTCTCTCATAATTATCGGCAGGGATCAGGTTGAAATGAAATCGACTGAAGTTCCATCCAGTCTCACGGCGGTTAGCTTCCCGCTCAAATAGGCCCCGGTGTCCACGCCAATGCGGCGATGGTCCCGGTGCGGGGCTGGAATTGGGGTGTGGCCGTGAACCACGACCTGTTCGAACTCGCTCTTGTCGTTCAGGAATGAATCCCGGATCCAGAGCAGATCATCTTCCGTCTGTTCCTCAATCGGACGACCCGGGCGCATGCCCGCATGGACGAAGGCATAGTCGCCAATGACAACACTTGGCGCGAGAGTCTGCAGGAAGCCACGATGGCTGGTCGGCAGCGCTTCGTTCAGACGGCGACAGGCTTCGCTCCAGTCGGCGGCGGCCGTCTGCGCGCGAGGCGGGCGAATACCGTAGGAGGTCAAGGTTTCAGAGCCGCCAAACTTTGCCCATTGCGGGCCAAAGGCGGGGTCGGACATGAATTCCAGAAACGCCGCTTCATGGTTGCCCTTAAGGAATACGACTTCGAACGCGTCGAGTTCCTCGCTGAGGAGATAATCGATCACTTCCTTGGACTGAAAGCCTCGGTCAACATAGTCGCCGAGGAAGACCAGCACGGCGCGCCGGCCCTCTTCCAGATCGCTGGCATCCTCGCGGATGCTCAGCATCAGGCGCTTTAGCAGATCCGCGCGGCCATGAACGTCACCGATGGCGTACACCCGAAGATCGGCTGGCACGGACGCCTGGCGCGCTTCAATTGCCTTGTGATCGATCTTGGCGGGCCGTTCGGCACGTGTTTCCCGCTCCAACTCAGCGATCATGCGCTTAAGCTCACCAAACGCACCGCCAACGGCGCGTCGGATGTCACCCATCCAGCCAAATATGTCTCGAGCGAATTCTCGCACTCTGACCACCACTCACAAACTCTACACGCCCGAACCCGTTCGAAGGCTATTTATCCACACAAGCGCGTTCGACGATACATAACTTGCGTGAATGTAAGCAAAAACCGTTCCGCTTCATCCAATCATGCACGATTGAGGGCAAAAACGGCGACTAGCGGGCCTTTTTGTAGACCCTGGAGAAGTGCCCGAACAACTGCCCGATTAAATCGAAGATTACGCCCGGCGGCGCGAAAAAGGCCCCGAGAAAGTCGAGCACATCCTTACGGCGGACAGCTTCGATCTGGCGCGCCCAGGCCCACCGTTTATGCGAGAGAAACTGTTGGCGGCGCAGCGCCATTTGTCCGCCTGCGGGCAGGTTCGGGCGGATGGCCAGGTTTCGGACCGCACGGTGAAAATTGCGCAGATCTGTCGCGCTGTGGCTCTTGCTCAGTGAACCCGGAGTATCGAAGGCATAATAGCCAAGCGGATCAACAAGGCCGAAGCGTGCGCCCTCCGCCAGTGCTGCCGCGTAGAGAACAAAGTCCTCACCGAGCCGCAGGTTTTCGTCATAGCGCAGACCCTTCTCGTTCAAAAAGCGCAGCTGCATTACAGGCTTCAAAAAACCAAGCTCTCGTCCATGGCCGGTCTGACCAGGGTCATTCTCGTCCACAAACCGCTCAAGACTGAGCTCTATCTCCCCGAAATCATTGTCTTTCCAGTGACGGACGGCCTGATCGCGCCGATCCCAGTTGGTCAGCCTCAAAAGGTCATCCCCTGCAAAGTCCCAATTGTTCACCCACGCCACGCTCAGCAATCGCCGCAGGCGATCGGGATCCATCTGGTCGTCAGCATCAAGGATCGTGACCCAGCCCTCCGGAACTGCGTCCAGCGCTCGGTTTCGCGCGGCGGCCGGGCCCCGATTTTCCGGCTGAACCAGTACAGCCAACCGCCCCGCTCCATCATCAGTAGCCCAGGCCGCGTCCACGGTATGGTCTGAAGAGGCATCGTCGACGACGATCACATGTGCAGGGATAGTCTGCGACAAAGCAGACCTTACCGCCGGTCCGATCGTATCTGCAGCGTTGTAGGCCGCGATAATGACCGTAATCCTCGGCCATGAGTCCGGCTTCGGGCTGGGCTTACCGGTCATACTGTCAGGATCCTGCCGCCGGCGCGGTGCGGGCATACTCTTCGATCGGCTTGTCGAGGCTGAAGGCCATCATGCCTCGACCGCGTTGAAATGTATAAAGAAAACGCCCCACACGCTCATGCATCCGAAACCCGCTCACGGCAAAGGCCGCCGCCGATAACAGGCCTCCCACACCCAGTCGGACCAGCCCTTCCGCAAGCGCGACAGGACGGCGCGCCCAATTCGGCCGTCGCTTTGAGATCATCAACGCATCCGTGTACCCGGTCCGTCGCCAGCGCGTGGTGAGCCATCCCAGCGTCGCACGTTCTGTCGGGACGCACTCATAGGCAACCGCGCCTGCCGCATCCGCGAACACGGCACCACGGTTGAGCATGGCGTCGAAGAACAGCGTATCCTCCCCGCCCACCATAGACAGTCCAGGATCGAAACTCAGCCCCAGCCGGCGCACCGTGTTGAGGTCAATCAGGCAGTTATCTGTCGCGCCCGGTTTATCCCGCGGCCCGTCAACCAATTGTAGCTTTGAGTGGAAATCGCCCCTCAAGACCCAGCCGGGAACACCTTCGGCATATCGCGCTTCCACAGATCCGAAGACAGCATCCGCGCCACTCTCTGACCGTCGCGCCCACAAGGCCTTCAACCAGCCTTGAGCCGGAATCTCGTCATCATCGATGAAGACCAGAAAATCGCGATCCGCGCACTTCTCCAGAGCGCTGTTGCGCACATAGGCCACTCCGGGCCGCGTCTCGTGATGGTAGCCGACGGTGTAGCGTGGTGCAGGGGCGGTATCGGTCACCTGCCTTGCGCGCCCATCGGGATTATTGTCGACGACCAGAATCTCCACATCGACCTCCGAAGAGGGGTGTTCCTGCTCCTGCAGCGCGACGAGCAGAGCTTTCAGCTGGAGGTTCCGCTTGAAGCTGGGAATGCAGATGGTGAGCGTCGTCATCAATCGGTCTCGCCGAGGGGCTCCGAGAGCCACCATTATCTAGAGTTCTTTTACGCCCGCAATGTGCAAGAAGTCGGCCAGTGCAGTCCGGCGACACAATCGGTCGACCTCATCGTTGCCCTATGCCCACGCTCCACACTTATTCATCAACTTGGGAGTTGAGGTCACAACTCACCATGGTCTAATTTGGGAATCGATCCTCATGGGCTCGTCCCGTCCCAAATTCACCGCAACCAGGCCTTGTCAGGGTGCGAACCCTGCAGGAAAGATTCCATGACCGCACTGATTACAGCCATCGCCAACCTGAAGGGGGGCGTTGGAAAATCGACGACGACTGTGATGCTGGCCGATGGCCTCGCTTACTATTTCGGTCTGACCGTGCTCGTGATCGATCTCGACGCCCAGGCAAACTCCAGCCAGATGCTACTCACCGAGCGCGGCGTCCAGATGGCATCCGATCAAGGCAAGGGTGCCCACCACTTCTTGAAGCAGTTTGTCGATCGCGAACCTCCGGCCGCTGGCCCCTTCATCATGCCCAATGCTGTGACACTGGAAGAGCTTCGGGTCGCTGAGGAAAAGGATGAGCGCCTTGGCTGGGTGGCCGCCCTGCCCGCGCATCCCCAGCTGCGTCTCAACGAACTAAGCCTCGAAGAAGACTGGTACTCTAACAACGGCACACCTTCGACGCTGGCCAAGGCTCTCGGTGATCACATGAGAGAGGCGCTTGATCCGGTGCTTCCTCTTTATGATGTCGTCCTGCTCGACTGCCCGCCACACCTTTCTCCCCTCGCGCGCGCCGGACTTTCGCTCGCCAATCTTTTTATCACGCCAACCATTGCCGATGCCGTTTCGACCTGGGGCACCAAGCAGTTCTCTCAATGGACGGTGGATAACGTGTCCAAGGATCTTGCAGAGCGGAACTTCGTCGTCGTGACGCGCTTTCGCAACTCCTCCTATGCGCGACAGGTGCAGGCCGAACTTCGGGAAATCTATCTGAAGGATCGCGCCTTTGGGCCGACCATTCCGGAATCCATCCACGTCCTTAAGGCGATGGACCGCGCCGCGCCCGATAGCTACAACACGTTCAAGGGCAAGTATGGCGGGGTTTCTGGTGATGTGCACAGGCTTGCCGAGCGCTTTGCCGAATTCGCAGGTGCTCGTACAGGTGTGTCATGGCCAAGAATGAGAAGTTAGACCCGGTCGAGTATCTCGACCGCTTCTTTGACGAACTGCGGAACGAAGTTCGCGCGAACCCCGAACTGGCGAGCCGCCTTGTGAAGGCGCTTGGTGGATCAGTCGTCTTCGACTCAGGGGACGCAGATGCAGTGACCAACCCATTCATCGTCGCCGCTGAGCAGGATAAGGCGCACTTCTACGCACTCTACGCACCCATGAAAGTCTCCCAGATCAAGCGCGTCCTGAAAGAGAACAATCTGGCGACTGCGGTGGATGTTCGGGGCAAGACCGCAAATCAGCTAATCGACATGCTCTACGACCGCGCCTCCTACAAGGTAAGCGAGCGTCGGATGAAGTACTCCTAGAGAGCCCTACTGGCAGGTGGGTGGTAGCTTGGCCTCAAGAAGGCCGCCCGACTCACGGCAGACGAGCGCGCCTTCTGATTGCACTTCCAACGCAAACAGCAACGGATCGGCGATCCCACGACGTGAATAGGTCTGCGTCACGGGATACTTCACAGCGTCATCTCCAGCCGTTCGGCACCGGAATGTGCAGGCAAATGTAGTTGGCGGCGTCACAGGCTCAACGGCTTCCAGAGAGACCTCTTCAGCCCCCAGCACTGGTTCGATAGATGACCCAGCCGGAGCAGAGCGAGACACCGGGCTTGGAGGCAGACCGCCCTCGAAGACATCAGGCTCCCGAGCTGCGGCATCCATCACGACCGCGTCCGTTTCGTTATAGGTCGCATCAACAACTGGTGCGGGCGCATCTACGGGGGACAATGGTGACACGATCTCAGCCGATGCGGCCACCGGACCAAAATCGACCTGGGGCGGTTCGACCATCTTCATGCCCAATGGCGGGACACCGCCCGCCGCAACACGCAGCATGAGAATGTCCGAGGAGGCTCCGACAGATGGCGCAACACCTCCCGAAATCAGAAGATCACCATCCGGGGCAACAACAAAGCCTGTCAGAGACTCGCTGTCTGCACTCTCAAGAAGCGTCGTCCACAGCAAGTCTCCCTGCCGGTCGATCCGTGAAATCCAGACATCTCGGCCATCGGGAAAAGCGGACGGGCCAGCCGCCATGAGGTGAACCCCATGTGCCGCAGACGCATCGATGAAAACAGGCCCATAGACCGGATCGGCCATGAGATCGGCCTCCCAGTCCATCACACCATCTGCGGACAGCCTGCCCAGCCATGGCGTTGATAGCGGGGTCGCGGATGGAACGGCGGTTTGCCCGGAGACGTAGAGTGCGCCATCAAGGGTCCCGGCGATATCGTCGATCTCTCCGAGGGGACGCTCATCGAAGGCATGCCGCCAGAGCTCATCCCCGTGCTCATCGAGCCGAATCAGAATCGGAACAGGAAGATCAACGCCGGTCTCACTTGCGTTGATCGCAAGGTAGGCCCCGCCAGCCGGCGCATTGGCGAGAGCAATCCGCCCTTTCAGCCCAACCGCAACAATCTCTCGCTGCCAAAGCTCGCGGCCGGCTTCGTCGAACCGGGCGAGGAGAACTGTGTCGGACACTTCTGCAACGCTCGCTGCGATCAGGCCCGTATTCGATATGGCGGACACGACAGGATCAGCACCACCCTCGCCGGCCGGCAACGCCGCGCCCCACAGCATTTCACCGCGCTCATCGAGCCGCACGAGGCTGAGCGAGGGACCATCGCGGCCGACCACGTAAATCGCACCATCCCGGCCAATCGCGACATCGGACGCACCGGACTGTCCGAGGCCACCGATAACGGCGCGTGACAGGACGACCCCGCTCTCATCGGTGCGGACAAACAGCGCGTCTGAAAGAGAAGCAAAGTCCCGGCTCTCTGAGCGCCCGACAAACACAATCTCACCTGAGGCAGAGGCGGCAATGCCGGTCGCAATCTCGGTGTCGGCACCGCCAAGCACCTGAAGCCATGGCTCAACCTCTCCGCTGGGCGCAGTGATGGCCGTGACCGCCGTTGCCGCTGGCACGTCAGCCGGACGCATCTGGGCGATGGTGGAAACCGGCTCGTCCCCGCCGCCAGAGATAGCCCGGACACCCATGACCCCGACCAGAACGATGCCAAATGCTACCGCGACGACGGACAGAGCCGACAGCCCACCTGACCGCAGGCGACGGATAATGCCAATCAGAGTCCACCGGGCGACATCGCCAAAACCAAGCTCCAGCGGTCCATCGCAATGAGGACACCGCTCCGGCCCGGGCGCGACTTTGTTTTTGCATCTGATACAGCGCATCACGCATCCTCAGGAGCTTAACCAACCGCGATTGCTAAACCGGGCGGGCGAATTTGTCATTAACTACGCATTAACCATCCGGGCTTTTCGCATGGAGCGTGACCAAATAGCCGCGTCACAAACAGAAACTGTTTTTGCGATGACGTGGCCGCATTCCCCCCTTATGCGCCTGAAAGACCAAAGTATCGGAGAGCGTGCATGTGCGGCATTATCGGCATCCTTGGCGACCGGAACATCGTTCCGGACCTGCTGGAATCCCTGCGGAGACTGGAATATCGGGGATATGACAGCGCCGGTGTGGCCGTCATCGGAGCGGACGGCGAGATTGATCGCCGCCGCGCCGCGGGTAAACTGGCCAATCTCGACGCGGCTCTGAAGGCGGACCCGATCTCGGGGCGCTCGGGCATTGGTCATACCCGCTGGGCCACGCACGGCGCGGCAACTGAGGGCAATGCCCATCCACACAGCAGCGGACCGGTCACGCTCGTCCATAACGGCATTATCGAGAATTTCCGGCCTCTGCGGGCAGAGCTTGAAGCCGATTTCACCTTTGAGACAGACACCGACACTGAAACGGTTGCTCACCTCATCGCATCCGGCCTGAAGGGCCAAACGGGCGCGGACGCCGCCAAGTCGGCCTTTTCGGCGGCACTCGACCGTCTCGTAGGAGCCTTTGCACTTGCCGTTCTTGTCGATGGCGAAGAGGATCTGATGCTTGGTGCCCGCCGTGGCAGCCCGCTTGTCATCGGCGTGGGGGACGGCTCCATGTATCTCGGTTCCGATGCCCTCGCCGTCGCCCCTTTTACTGATCGCGTGGTCTACCTCGAAGAGGATGACTGGTGCGCCATTACGCGAAATGGCTACGAGATTTTCGACAAGACTGGCGCATCGGTTCGCCGCCCGGAAACGATCGTTCAGGCAATGGGTTCCAGCGTCGAGAAGGGCAATTATCGCCACTTCATGCAGAAGGAAATCTTCGAGCAGCCCGAAGCAACGGCCCGAACGATTGGTGCCTATCTCGACGGGCTGACGCGCGAAGTATCTCTGCCCGGAAATGCGACCGAGGCGCTGGATCTTGCCGCCATTACCAATGTGCAAATGGTGGCCTGCGGGACCGCCTACTATGCCTGTGCTGTGGCAGAGTACTGGTTCGAGCAGATCGCGCGCATTCCCGTAAGCATCGATATCGCGTCTGAGTTTCGCTATCGCGAGCCAGTTCTTTCGCCCGGCGGCCTTGCTCTGTTTGTTTCCCAGTCAGGCGAAACGGCCGACACGCTCGCCGCGCTTCGCTACTGCAAGGATGGCGGCATGAAGACGGCGGCGATCGTCAATGTGCCGACATCGACGATTGCCCGCGAAGTCGATGCTGTTCTGCCGACATTGGCCGGCACGGAAGTTGGCGTGGCTTCGACCAAAGCGTTTACGGCCCAGCTTTGCGCATTGGCCGCGACCGCGATCGCCCTCGGCCGCGCCAAAGGCACGTTGACCGCCGAAGACGAGCAACGCCTGTCGGGCGCATTGAACGAGTTGCCGCGCCTGATCGCCTCGACGCTTCAGCTCGACCGGCCGATTGAAAAGCTCGCGCGCGAACTCGTGAAAGCGCGGGACGTTCTTTATCTGGGGCGCGGACAGCAATTCCCGATTGCGATGGAAGGCGCGCTGAAGCTGAAGGAGATCAGCTACATTCACGCCGAAGGCTATGCGGCCGGAGAGTTGAAGCATGGGCCGATCGCGTTGGTCGACGATGAAACGCCTGTGATCTTCGTCGCGCCTCACGACCGGCTGTTCGAGAAGTCGATCTCCAATCTGGAAGAAGTCGTCGCGCGGCGCGGCCGGGTCGTTCTCGTGACCGATGCGGCTGGCGCAGATGCAGCTGGCGACTCGGCGGCCCATGTCATCCAGACGCCTGATGTCGACCCGTTCATTTCGCCGATGATCACGGCGATCCCGGTGCAGCTGCTCGCGTATCATATCGCCGTCGAGAAAGGCACGGATGTCGACCAGCCACGCAACCTCGCCAAGTCGGTCACCGTGGAGTAATCCGGCGCGGGGCTTGCAGGTTTGGCAGCCCGACGAAGGAGCGCGCTCTAAATGGCAGACAATAAGACAATCCTGGTCACCGGCGGAGCCGGCTATATTGGAAGCCACACCTGCAAGGCGCTCGCAGCGGCCGGTTACACGCCAGTTGTCTATGACAATCTACGATACGGCCACGAACATGCCGTCAAATGGGGACCGCTGGTCCAGGGCGAACTGGAAGATTCCGCCCGCCTGAAAGAAGCGATCGAAACGCACAAACCCGCCGCCGTCATCCACTTTGCCGCCTACCTCTTTGTCGGCGAGTCCGTTCAGGACCCGGCCAAATACTACCGCAACAATGTCGGCGGCACGCTAAGCCTGCTGGAAACGATGCGTGAAACCGGCCTCGACACAATTGTCTTCTCCTCAACCGCAGCGGTTTACGGCCTGCCCGAGACTGCGATGATCGGCGAAGACACGCGCACGGCTCCGATCAATCCCTATGGCCGCACCAAGCTGATGATCGAGGAGATCTTCGGCGACTATGAAACCGCTTACGGCTTGAACCATGTCTCCCTTCGCTACTTCAATGCCTGCGGCGCGGACCGCGACGGCGAGATTGGCGAGGAGCATGAGCCGGAGACCCATCTCATCCCCCGCGCCCTGATGGCCGTTGCCGGCGAGATCGATGACTTCCGCGTTTTCGGCACTGACTATGACACGCCAGACGGCACCTGCATTCGCGACTACATCCACGTGGAGGACCTCGCCGCCGGGCACATCCGCGCGCTGGATCACCTGTTCAAGGGCGGGGCGAGCGGCTCTTTCAATCTTGGCACGGGCGAAGGCCTGTCGGTTCGTCAAATCCTCGACGCGATTGAACGCGTAGCCGGTAAACCGATCCCGCTGGAATATGGCGAGCGCCGTGCGGGAGACCCGCCTGCCCTCGTCGCCGACGTTTCCAAAGCCAAGGATGTACTGGGCTTCAAGGCGACGGCCTCTGATGTCGACACGATTATCCGGACGGCCTGGAATTTTTATCAGATCGCGCAGGCGCGGAAGGCAAAGGTTTAAACCGCCATCACCCTTACCCGGCCCGCCTGTCAGCGTCCGGTTAAGATGAAGAGCCCGTGCGACAGCGCCGGTGCGTGTCGGAGGTTCTTGTTTAGAGCGCTGAAGGTGACGCGCTCCGGTGCTGCCGCACGCCGCGGTGTTTCGCGCTGTCCCGCCGGGCCTCAGCCTTGGCCTGTGCTTGTGTTCTACAAGCCCCCTGTCTCCA
>JANQQC010000016.1 GCA_028285145.1 Hyphomonadaceae bacterium | reverse complement strand
GCCGTCAGCGTCGTCTTGCCGTGGTCAACGTGGCCGATCGTGCCAATGTTCACGTGCGGCTTGTTACGCTCAAACTTCTCCTTGGCCATAACGGGCCTCCTTCTTCGTCTTGTGTGTCTGGCGGCCTAGCCGGCCAGCTCGGAAATGATCTTGGTGGCTTCCGCCTTCGGCACTTCAGCGTAGTGGTCGAACTGCATGGTGAACTGGGCGCGGCCCTGTGACATGCCCCGAAGGTTCGAGACATAACCAAACATATTCACCAGCGGCACGAACGCCGTAATCGCTGTGGCGTTACCACGAGGCTCGGAGCCCTGGATCTGCCCGCGGCGGGAGTTCAGGTCGCCGATGATGTCGCCCATATAGTCTTCGGGCGTCACAACTTCCACCTTCATCACCGGCTCCATCAGACGCGGATCGCCCTGGCTCTTCAGCTCACGGAATGCTGCGCGGCCGGCGATCTCGAATGCCAGCACGCTGGAGTCGACATCGTGGTAAGCGCCATCGATCAGGGTCGCCTTGAAGTCGGTCATCGGATACCCGGCAAGCAGGCCGCTATCCTTCTGGCTGTCGATGCCCTTCTCAACGCCCGGAATATATTCCTTGGGAACATTACCGCCGACGATCTTGGACTCAAACTGGAAGCCTGAACCGGCTTCGAGGGGTTCGAACTGGACCTTGATCCGCGCGAACTGACCAGATCCACCCGACTGCTTTTTGTGGGTGTAGTCGATCTCAGCGGCCCGGCCGAGCGCTTCACGGTAAGCCACCTGGGGCTGACCGATATTGGCTTCCACCTTGAACTCGCGCTTCAGACGATCGACGAGAATATCGAGGTGAAGCTCGCCCATGCCCTTCATGATGGTCTGGCCGGATTCAAAATCGGTCTCGACCTGGAAGGATGGATCTTCTGCAGCAAGGCGTGCCAGACCGAGAGACATCTTCTCCTGGTCAGCCTTGGATTTCGGCTCGACGGCAATCTCGATCACAGGGGCCGGGAAATTCATTGTTTCGAGAACGACCGGGTCCTGCTTGTCAGACAGCGTGTCACCCGTGGTTGTCTCTTTCAGACCTGCCAGCGCGATGATGTCGCCCGCGTAGGCTTCCTCGATTTCCTCGCGGTTATTCGAGTGCATCATCATCATGCGACCGATACGTTCGGTCTTGCCCTTAGTGGCGTTCAGCATCGAGCCGCCCTTGGTGAGCGTGCCGGAGTAGATGCGCACAAAGGTCAGAGAGCCGACAAACGGATCGTTCATGATCTTGAAGGCGAGACCTGCGAAAGGCTGCGAATCATCGGCCGAACGGGCGATGTCACGGGTCTCGGACTCGTCACCCGGTTTGAAGCCCATATAGGCAGGCACGTCGAGCGGACCTGGAAGATAGTCGACAACCGCGTTCAGCATGGGCTGGACGCCTTTGTTCTTGAAGGCCGACCCGCACAGGATCGGCACAAAGGTCATATCCAGTGTACCCTTACGGATCAGGCGGCGAAGTGTTTCCAGATCAGGCTCTTCGCCTTCCAGATACTTCTCCATCACCTCTTCGTCCTGCTCGACGGCAAGCTCGATCAGCTCCGCACGCATGGTCTCGGCCTGATCCTTCAGGCTGTCGCGGATATCGCGGAGTTCCCAAGACGCGCCCAGGTCTTCACCGGCCCATACCCACTCTTTCATGGTCAGCAGGTCAACATGGCCTTCCAACTCGGTCTCAGCGCCAATCGGCAGCTGGATTGGAGCAGGCTGAGCTCCGGTGCGCTCCTTGATCATCTTCACGCAATTGAAGAAGTCAGCGCCGGTCTTGTCCATCTTGTTGACGAAAACGATGCGCGGCACGTGATAACGGTCAGCCTGACGCCAGACTGTTTCGGTCTGCGGCTCAACGCCGGCATTGGCGTCCAGCACACACACAGCGCCATCGAGAACGGCGAGCGAGCGCTCGACTTCGATGGTGAAGTCCACGTGTCCGGGCGTATCAATGATGTTGAAGCGGAACTTGTCGGACTGGGCCGTCTGACCATCCTCGGTGCGTTCCCAGAACGTCGTCGTCGCAGCAGAGGTAATGGTAATGCCGCGCTCCTGCTCCTGCTCCATCCAGTCCATGGTTGCAGCGCCGTCATGGACTTCGCCGATCTTATGGGACTTGCCGGTATAGTAGAGGATGCGTTCGGTCGTCGTCGTCTTGCCGGCGTCGATATGAGCCATGATGCCGAAGTTACGATAGCGATCCAGCGTGTATTCGCGGGCCATGAGACTAACCTTTGTTTTCTAGCGGTTCCCGGGAGGAGGAAAGAGTTACCAGCGGTAGTGGGAGAATGCCCGGTTGGCTTCCGCCATCCGGTGCGTGTCTTCGCGCTTCTTCACAGCCGTTCCGCGGCCCTGACTTGCATCCATGAGCTCGCCAGCAAGGCGCTCGCGCATGGTGTTTTCATTGCGGCTTGCAGCGGCAGCGGCGAGCCAGCGAATGGCCAGCGCCTGACGGCGCTCGGGACGCACTTCAACAGGAACCTGATAGGTCGCACCACCAACGCGGCGGGAGCGGACCTCAACGGCTGGGGAAATCGCTTCCAGAGCTTCGTGGAAGACTTCGACAGGGTCTTTTTTTGCGCGATCTTCGACCAGATCGAAAGCTCCATAGACGATGCGCTCAGCGGTCGATTTTTTACCGTGTTGCATGATCTGATTCATGAACTTGGAGACGATGACGTCTTTGAACTTTGGATCAGGAAGGACCTGGCGTTTTTCAGCTGCGTGACGACGGGACATATCTCTTGATCCTTACTTCGGACGTTTCACGCCGTAATGCGAACGGCGTTGCTTACGGTCTTTCACGCCCTGCGTATCGAGCACGCCGCGCAGGATGTGGTAGCGGACACCGGGAAGGTCTTTCACGCGGCCGCCGCGGATCAGGACAACGGAGTGCTCCTGAAGGTTGTGGCCTTCGCCGGGAATATAACACAGCGACTCAAATCCGGAGGTCAGACGCACCTTGGCCACTTTCCGAAGCGCCGAGTTCGGCTTCTTCGGTGTCGTTGTGTAAACGCGCGTGCAAACGCCGCGGCGCTGCGGACACGCTTTCAGGGCGGGCGTCTTGGAGCGCGAAGGCTTGGGCTTTCGCGGATTACGGATCAGCTGCTGGATCGTTGGCATATACGGGCCTGTCTAACTCTTTTTTCGGGCCCGAGGGGCCATTGAAACAACAAGTCCGAGACGATCCGTTGAGGATCACCCCGGTTTTCGAACTTCGTCTGCGCCATGGCTTTGAGCACATTGCTCTGGACGGGGGCGAGCCCTGTCCGGCCAAGCGTTTGGCGGGTGTTAAAACCCTGTGTCCGCACAGTCAAGGGCGCGGTCTGCTGATAAGCGCGGGGGCGCGCTCAAAAGCAGGAAGCCCGCCTCGAAAGGCGGGCCTCCGAAAGCATGTTTGGGGCGCTCCCCTACTCTGCTGCGTCCGGTGCCGGAAGCTTCGGCGCAGCGGCGGCTTCTGCCTCCGCAGCAGCTTTTGCCACTGCAGCCGCACGGGCCGCCTTGAGCTTCGCATCGCGGGTCGCCGCAACTTTGCGGAACTGGCGCAGACCACCGCCGGTACCAGCCGGGATAAGCCGGCCGACAATGACGTTTTCCTTGAGGCCGTCGAGCGTATCGACCTTGCCCTGAACCGCCGCCTCGGTGAGCACACGGGTTGTTTCCTGGAAGGACGCCGCAGAGATGAAGCTGCGCGTTTGCAGAGACGCCTTGGTGATCCCCAGCAGAACAGGGTTTGCCTTGGCTTCCCGCTGATCCTTCTTGCGGGACTTGCGCACCAGAGCATTGGCAGCCTCGAACTCGGCAACATCGACATGCTCGCCCTTCAGAAGCGTGGTCGAACCGGGATCGGTGATTTCCACTTTCTGAAGCATCTGGCGAACAATCACCTCGATATGCTTGTCGTTGATCGGCACGCCCTGCAGACGGTACACTTTCTGGACTTCCTCGATGAGATAGTCAGCCAGAGCCTCAACACCGAGCGTCGTGAGAATATCCTGCGGAGCGGGGTTGCCGTCCATCAGATACTCGCCGCGCTTGATGAAGTCGCCATCCTGAACCGCAAGGTGCTTGCCCTTCGGCACGAGATAATCGACCTGCTCCGTCGCATCATCTTCGGGCACGATGGAGATACGGCGCTTGTTCTTGTAGTCGCGACCGTACAGCACCTTGCCGTCGATATCGGCGATGATGGCGTGGTCCTTCGGACGCCGGGCTTCGAACAGCTCGGCCACACGTGGCAGACCACCGGTAATGTCCCGTGTCTTGGCACCGCCTGTCGTGATCCGCGCGAGCGTGTCGCCCGGCTTGATCTCGTCGCCATCGGCGACGGACAGGATGGCTCCAACCGACAAGAGGTAGCTTGCCTCAGACCCGTTTGGCAGCGTCAGTGGCTCACCCTTGCTGTCGACGATCTTGATCGACGGTTTGAGATCACCGGATTTCGCCGCAGACCGCCAGTCAATCATAACACGCGAGGAGATACCCGTCGCTTCGTCGGTCTCGTCGCGAACCGTCACGCCGTCGAGCACGTCGATCAGGCGAACGATGCCTTTGACTTCAGACACGATCGGTTGCGCGAACGGATCCCAGTCAGCAAGCTTGTCACCCGGCTTGACCTTCGCCTTCTCGGCAACGCTGAGACGCGTTCCATAGGCCGGCTTGAAGGACTGGCGCGTACGCCCGTCCTTGTCGACAACCGACACTTCCATGCTGCGCCCGATCACAACCAGCTGGCCGTCTTCGCGCTTCACGGTCTCGCCATTGTCGAACTTGATCACGCCTTCGACGGTTGCCTCAACAGAGGACTGGTCGGCCACCGTCGCGGCCCCACCAATGTGGAAGGTCCGCATGGTCAGCTGCGTGCCAGGTTCACCGATCGACTGGGCCGCAATCACGCCGACCGCTTCGCCCTTATTGACGATCGTGCCACGCGCAAGGTCGCGGCCATAACAGGCGACACAGATACCGGACTTGGCTTCGCAGGTTAGAGGCGAACGGGCCTTCACCCGGTCAACGCCGGAAGCTTCAATCGCTTGAGCCAGCGCTTCATCAACGTAGGCCCCGGCCGGTGCGACCAGCTCATCGGTATCGATGTGCTTGACGTCTTCGGCGATTGTCCGGCCAAGAAGGCGTTCCGATAGAGGCACAACAACATCAGCGCCATCCATGACCGCCGCGATCTGAATACCGTTCTCGGTGCCGCAATCGTCTTCGTTGACGATGCAGTCCTGTGCGACATCAACCAGACGGCGGGTCAGGTAACCGGAGTTGGCCGTTTTCAGAGCCGTATCCGCGAGGCCCTTCCGGGCACCGTGCGTGGAGTTGAAGTATTCAAGAACGGTCAGGCCTTCCTTGAAGTTCGATACGATCGGCGTCTCGATGATCTCGCCGGATGGCTTGGCCATCAGGCCCCGCATGCCGGCCAGCTGCTTCATCTGGTTCTTCGACCCCCGGGCACCGGAGTTGGCCATCATGAAGACCGAGTTGGTCTCGGTCTGGCGGCCGGTTTCCTCGTCCGTGGTGGTCTCGCCCGCCGCATCCATCATGGCGTCAGCAACCTTGTCGGTACATGTCGACCAGGCATCCACGACCTTGTTGTACTTCTCACCGCGCGTGATGAGACCGTCAGCATATTGGCGTTCATACTCACTGACCTGCTTACGGGTCTCATCCACGAGAACAGCCTTCGCGTCCGGGATCTTCATGTCGTCCTTACCGAACGAAATGCCAGCCTTGCAGGCTTCTCGGAAGCCAAGCTCCATGAGCCGGTCACAGAAGATGACCGTCGCCTTCTGGCCGCAGATCCGGTAGACTTCGTCGATCAGCTTCGAGATCGCCTTCTTGGTCATCAGATCGTTGACGATCTCGGCACGCATCCCCTTCATCTTCGGCAGAAGCGAAGCGATCATAAAGCGGCCAGGCGTCGTGTCGATGACACGCGTTTCGGCATTGCCTTCCTCATCAACGCCCTCGAACCGGGCCTTGATCTTGGTGTGCAGCGTTACGAGGCCGTTATCGAGCGCGTGCTCGATCTCATCGATGCCGGAGTAAAGGCCCTGGATCGGCGCACCATCCTTGCTTTCCTTATACTCCCCGATCTCGCCGTCCTTATCCATGGACAGGTAGTACAGTCCCAGAATGATATCCTGAGACGGCACGATGATCGGCTTGCCGTTAGCCGGCGAGAGGATGTTGTTGGTCGACATCATCAGCACGCGTGCTTCCAGCTGGGCCTCAAGGCTCAGCGGCACGTGGACGGCCATCTGGTCGCCATCGAAGTCGGCGTTGAACGCAGCACAGACCAGCGGGTGCAGCTGGATCGCCTTGCCTTCAATCAGTTTCGGTTCGAAAGCCTGAATGCCGAGACGGTGAAGCGTCGGCGCACGGTTCAGCAGAACCGGGTGCTCGCGGATCACTTCGTCGAGGATGTCCCAGACTTCCGGCTTTTCTTTTTCGACCAGCTTCTTGGCCGCTTTCACGGTCGAAGCGAGGCCTTTCGCGTCGAGGCGCGAATAGATGAACGGCTTGAACAGCTCCAGCGCCATCTTCTTAGGCAGGCCGCATTCGTGCAGCTTCAGCGATGGGCCAACCACGATGACCGAACGGCCGGAATAATCGACGCGCTTACCCAGCAGGTTCTGGCGGAACCGCCCCTGCTTGCCTTTCAGCATGTCGGACAGCGACTTCAGCGGGCGCTTGTTGGTGCCCGTGATCGTGCGACCACGACGGCCATTGTCGAACAGCGCGTCGACCGACTCCTGCAGCATCCGCTTCTCGTTCCGGATGATGATGTCCGGCGCGCGAAGCTCCATGAGGCGCTTCAAGCGGTTGTTACGGTTGATCACCCGGCGATAGAGATCGTTCAGGTCAGACGTCGCAAAACGGCCGCCATCAAGCGGAACCAGCGGGCGCAGATCTGGCGGAATGACAGGAACGATCGTCAGGATCATCCACTCAGGACGCGCGCCTGAAGCCAGAAAGCTCTCAACAACCTTGAGACGCTTTGCGTACTTCTTGGTTTTGATCTCGCTGGTGGCTTCGGCAAGATCGTCGCGCAGCTGATCGCCAAGGCTCGGCAGGTCGAGGCCTTTTAGCATCTCCCGCACAGCTTCGGCACCGATCATCGCAGTGAAACCATCCTCGCCGTAGAGGTCCTGCTGCTCCATGTATTCTTCTTCGGTGAGCAGCTGTTTTTCCTCGAGCGGGGTGAGGCCCGGCTCGGTCACAACATAGCTCTCAAAGTAGAGAACGCGCTCAACGTCTTTCAGCGTCATGTCCAGAAGGGTCGCAATCCGGGACGGAAGCGATTTCAGGAACCAGATATGGGCGACCGGCGCGGCCAGCTCGATATGGCCCATGCGCTCACGGCGGACCTTGGCGAGGGTCACCTCAACGCCGCATTTCTCGCAGGTAATCCCGCGATACTTGATGCGCTTATACTTCCCGCAAAGGCACTCGTAGTCCTTTACCGGTCCGAAAATCCGGGCGCAGAACAGGCCGTCGCGCTCTGGCTTGAAGGTCCGGTAGTTGATCGTCTCGGGCTTCTTGATCTCACCCGATGACCAGGAGTGGATCTTCTCCGGGCTGGCGATGGTGATCTTGATCGCCTCGAAGCTCGGGGCCGGGGTGTTGGGATTGAAAGTGTTCGTAATGTCTTGGCGCATGTAATGTCCGCTCCTCGGGAGGGGTGTCGGGCCGGCGGGCACGCTGCCGGCCCTTATGGGGTGTCGTAACTACTCTGGCGAACGGCTGCCTCTACTCAGCCGCCACCGAAGGGTCTTCATCGCTTTCTTCCTCGATCAACTGAACGTTCAGTCCCAGCGATCGCATTTCCTTGACCAGCACGTTGAAGCTTTCCGGAATACCAGCCTCGAACGTGTCGTCGCCACGGACGATCGCCTCGTAGACCTTGGCCCGGCCGGCGGTGTCGTCGGACTTCACCGTCAGCATCTCTTGCAGCGTGTAGGCTGCGCCGTAGGCTTCCAGTGCCCAGACTTCCATCTCGCCGAAGCGCTGGCCACCGAACTGGGCCTTTCCGCCCAGCGGCTGCTGCGTAACAAGCGAGTACGGACCGGTCGAACGGGCGTGAATCTTCTCGTCCACCAAGTGGTGAAGTTTCAGAAGATATTTGTACCCGACCGTTACAGGCCGCTTGAACGCCTCACCTGTCCGGCCGTCGAACAGGGTCACCTGCCCCGAACCATCAAGGCCGGCACGTTCTAGCATTTCGACAATGTCCGGCTCGCGGGCACCGTCAAAGACCGGCGTCGCGATTGGCACGCCGCCCGTCGTATTGCCGGCAAGCTCGATGATTTCCTCATCTGAATCCGGCAGTTCCTGCTCCTTGCCGTAGGCCGTTTGGAGGGCCTTGCGCAGAGCCTTGGCGTCATTGTTGTGATGCCATTCTTCAAGCGCGTCCTGGATCATCCGGCCGAGACCGGAGGACGCCCAGCCCATATGGGTCTCCAGAATCTGCCCGACATTCATCCGCGACGGAACACCAAGCGGGTTCAGGACGATGTCGACCGGCGTGCCGTCCTCAAGGAACGGCATGTCTTCGGACGGGTTGATCTTGGAGATCACGCCCTTGTTGCCGTGACGGCCAGCCATCTTGTCGCCCGGCTGCAGCTTGCGCTTCACAGCGAGGAAAACCTTCACAACCTTCATCACGCCTGGAGGCAGGTCGTCGCCGCGCTGGACCTTGTCGACCTTATCGTTGAAACGGGCCTCAAGCTCCTGAATGGACGCGTCGAACTGCTCGCGCAGCGCATCGAGTTCGCCTTGAGCCTTTTCAGACTTCATTGCGATGTCCCACCAGGAGTTCTGATTCAGGTCTTCCAGCGCAGAGACCGCAATGCGTCCCGTAGCGAAGCCTTTCGGGCCAGCGGCAGCTTCCTTACCGACAAGAAGATCCTTCAGGCGCGTATAGGTGTTCTTCTCCAGAATCGCCTGCTCATCCTCCTTGTCCTCTTGCAACTGTTCGATCTGCTCACGCTCGATCTGCAGGGCCCGCTGGTCTTTGTCGATGCCGTGCCGGTTGAACACCCGGACTTCGACCACCGTACCGGCATCGCCCGGAGGCACACGCAGGGAGGTGTCGCGAACGTCCGAGGCTTTCTCACCAAAGATGGCGCGAAGCAGCTTCTCTTCCGGCGTCATCGGGCTTTCGCCCTTCGGCGTGACCTTGCCGACGAGAATATCGCCCGCCTTCACTTCCGCACCGACCGCAACAATCCCGGCCTCATCAAGGTTCCGCAGAGCTTCCTCGCCGACATTCGGAATGTCGCGAGTGATCTCTTCAGGGCCGAGTTTGGTATCGCGCGCGGCGATCTCGAACTCTTCCAGGTGGATCGAGGTGAAGACATCGTCCTTCACGATCCGCTCCGAGATCAGGATGGAGTCCTCAAAGTTGTAGCCATTCCAAGGCATGAACGCGACGAGCACGTTCCGGCCAAGCGCGAGTTCGCCGAGGTCCGTCGATGGGCCGTCAGCAATGATATCGCCCTTGATCACCTGATCGCCCACTTTAACGATCGGGCGCTGGTTGATGCACGAATTCTGGTTCGACCGGCGGAATTTGGACAGGCGATAGATATCAACGCCAGACTTGGAGCCCTCAAGGTCTTCGGTGGCGCGGACAACGATCCGCGTCGCATCGACCTGCTCGATCACACCAGAGCGCTTGGCGACAACCGCGGCGCGGCTGTCCCGCGCAACCACCGATTCCATGCCCGTCCCAACGAATGGGGCTTCCGATTTCACAAGCGGCACAGCCTGACGCTGCATGTTCGAGCCCATCAGGGCGCGGTTGGCATCGTCATTTTCAAGGAACGGGATCAGCGAGGCCGCCACCGAAACAACCTGTTTCGGGGAGACGTCCATGTACTGGATCTCTTCCATCGGGACCATGGTCGCGTCACCAGAGACGCGGGCGTTGACGAATTCATTCGCCAGCTTGCCTTTGTCTGTCACGGTCGCGTTCGCCTGAGCGATTGCATACAGCGTCTCTTCCATAGCGGAGAGATAGACGACCTCATCGGTCAACTTGCCCTTCTCGACCTTCCGGTAAGGGCTTTCGATGAAGCCGTACTTGTTGATCCGGGCATGAGTCGCGAGCGAGTTGATCAGGCCGATATTCGGGCCTTCCGGCGTCTCGATCGGGCAGATCCGGCCGTAGTGAGTCGGGTGCACGTCGCGCACTTCGAAGCCGGCGCGCTCACGCGTCAGGCCGCCCGGACCAAGCGCGGAGAGACGACGCTTGTGCGTAATCTCAGACAGCGGGTTGGTCTGGTCCATGAATTGCGACAGCTGCGAAGAGCCAAAGAATTCGCGGACGGAGGCCACAACCGGCTTCGCATTGATCAGGTCATGCGGCATGACTGTGTCGATATCGACAGAAGACATCCGCTCTTTGATCGCACGCTCCATGCGCACGAGACCGATGCGATAGTTGTTTTCCATAAGCTCGCCGACCGAGCGCACCCTGCGGTTGCCGAGATTGTCGATGTCGTCGATTTCGCCCTTGCCGTCTTTCAGGTCGAGGATGACCTTCATGACGCCAAGAATGTCATCCTTGCGGAGCGTGCGATCAGTGTCTTCAGCCGGCTCATAGCCCTCAACCGCCACACCCAGACGCATATTCATCTTCACGCGGCCAACCGCGGAAAGGTCATAGCGCTCTGCGTCAAAGAAGAGCTGGTTGAACAGCGCATCCGCAGCTTCCTGGGTTGGCGGCTCGCCGGGGCGCATCACCCGGTAAATGTCCGACAGCGCCTCAAAGCGGGTTTCGTTCTTGTCCGCTTTCAGGGTGTTGCGCAGCCACGGTCCCCTGCCCGACTGGTCGATGTCGAGCACTTCAATCGTGTCGAGACCGGCCTCGCGGATTTCGGCGAGCATTTCTTCGGTGATCTCATCGCCGGCTTCGCCGTAGATCTCACCGGTTTCCATGTTCACCACGTCGCGCGCGAGATACTTCACCTCTAGCGCGGTCGATGGAACGAGGATCTCATCTGTCTTGCCTTCGGCGATCTTCTTCAGCGTCAGCGCGGTAATTTTCTTGCCGGCAGGCGCGATGACCTTGCCGGAATTGGCGTCGACGAGATCGTAGTCAGGCTTTGCGCCCTTCCAGGCGTCCGGGCGGAACCCGGTAATCCAGCCCTTCTTGTCGAGGCGGTAGAAGGAACGTGTATAAAACTCGTCCAGAATCTGGTCGATATCGTAGCCAAGCGCCATCAGTAGCGTCGTTGCCGGCAGCTTACGCTTCCGGTCGATCCGTACGTTCAGCACGTCCTTGGCGTCGAACTCATAGTCAAGCCACGAGCCGCGATATGGGATGATCCGGGCCGCAAAGAGCAGCTTGCCGGAGGAATGGGTCTTGCCCTTGTCGTGATCGAAGAACACGCCGGGTGAACGGTGCATTTGTGAAACGATCACACGCTCCGTGCCGTTCACGATGAACGTGCCCTTGTCTGTCATCAGCGGAATATCGCCGAGATAGACTTCCTGCTCCTTCACCTCTTTGACCGATTTCGCACCGGTTTCCTCATCGATGTCGAACACGACGAGCTGGAGGCGGATTTTCAGAGGTGCGGCGTAAGTCAGGTCACGCTGCATGCACTCTTCGGTGTCGAACTTTGGCGGCTCAAACTCGTAGGAGACATATTCCAGCACGGCGCGCTCTGAGAAGTCCGTGATCGGGAAAACCGATTTGAAAACACCGCCCAGGCCGTCATCGGTCCGCTCATGGACCGGCGTGTGCATCTGGAGAAAGTGTTCGTAGGACGCGCGCTGAACCTCAATCAGGTTCGGCATTTCGATGGCTTCGGGGATACGCCCGAAGGATTTGCGAATTCGTTTTTTTTCCGTGAAGGAGAGCGCCATCATAGATCCCGTTTTTCGCCAGCGACGATCATGGTGTCGTCACCGGCCTGCAGCCGAAACGCGCGGACGCGGCGAACCCGGAAAGGGCCCGCCGCGGTAATCTCTTCAAGGGTATGGTCCGCGCGCCAAACCCTATATGTGGCCCGAAGGCCGAAGCGACAAGACCTATTTGATCTCGACTGTCGCGCCGGCTTCCTCGAACTTTTTCTTCAGCTCTTCAGCTTCGTCCTTGGATACGCCTTCCTTGACGGGTTTCGGCGCGCCTTCGACAAGCTCTTTGGCTTCTTTCAGGCCAAGGCCCGAAACGACTTCCCGGACAACCTTGATGACGCCGATTTTCTTCTCGCCGCCGGAGGTCAGGATAACGTCGAATTCTGTTTTCTCTTCTGCTGCACCGCCGGCATCGCCGCCACCTGCAGGACCAGCAACTGCGACTGCAGCGGCTGCTTTGATGCCACGCTCTTCGAGGAAATCGTTGAGCTCTTTGGCTTCGAGGATGGTGAGGCCGAGAAGCTCTTCACCGAGTTTAGCAATATCTGCCATGATAATATGTGTCTTTCTGTCTTGGGGTAGAGGTTTGGTTTGGTGCTGTGTTGCGCTTGGAACCTAAGCCGCTGCCTGCTCCTGAATTGCGCCAATCGCCCCGGCAAGTTGCTGGCCGGGCGCTTCGAGGCGCTGTCCAATCTGGCTGGCTTGTCCGAGAAGCCGGGCAACGACACCTGCAATAAGCTCTTCGCGGGACGGCAGAGACGCGAGCGCCCCAATCCCTGAAGCGTCCATCACTTCGCCATCCATGATGGCTCCGATCAGAACGAGTTTGTCATTGTCCTTAGCGAACTCAGACGCTGCTTTCGCCGGGACCGTCGGGTCTTCAGCATAAGCAATCGCCACAGGGCCTTGGAAGAGGTCCGCCGCCGCATCGCCGCCCTTGCCGTCTAGGGCAACCTTGGCAATCCGGTTCTTGACCACTTTGAGCCGCCCGCCGCCCTCACGGAGCTTTGCGCGCAGACCCGTCAGTTCCGCAACGTTCAGACCGGAATAATGCGTAACGACCACAGCGCCGGACTGCTCGAAAATCGTTTCGAGCTCCTGACGTGCGACCTGCTTTCCAGCTTTGTCCATTACGGTTCTCCTATTCAGGCGTCCGGACCATCCGAAACACCCTGGATTGTGTCACCCAGCATCGCTGCCGTGCGACGCCTGTCCAGGGTTTACCGGGTTCCGGGAACACATCTGTCCGCGACTGCTCGCAGACCGGGTGCACCATCTACCGCCTCACCCCGTCTGCACCGGCGGCCGGGTAGCCTTTACCTTCCACAATCGGAAGACCCATGGTCTCGGACAGGAAAACGGGAGACCGCCATTTTTGCCAGCGACTCCCGTTCAAGAGCACCCGTTAACGCGCCCTTAGATCGTTTGCAAGCCCCAAACCGCGTCTCGTGCGCAGTACGGGGCTGGTGCCTCGTAAAAGCTTATGCGCTCAGCGCCTCGCTTACATCCAGCGTCACGCCCGGACCCATCGTCGAAGACAGCGCGGCCTTCTTCATGTAGGTGCCTTTCGCGCCCGACGGCTTGGCCTTTGCCAGCGCGTCGATGAACGCTTTCACGTTCTTCTCAAGGTCGGCCTCGGAAAAGCTCGCCTTGCCGATACCGGCATGGACGATCCCCGCCTTTTCGACACGAAACTCGACAGAGCCGCCTTTGGCATCTTCAACCGCTTTCGCAACATTCGGTGTCACCGTGCCGACCTTCGGGTTTGGCATCAGGCCACGGGGGCCGAGCACCTTACCAAGGCGACCGACGACAGCCATCATGTCCGGCGTCGCAATGACGCGGTCGAAGTCGGTGAAGCCGCCTTGGATTTTCTCCATCAGGTCTTCAGCGCCAACAATATCGGCACCGGCTTCCTTGGCCTCTTCCGCCTTGGCGTCTTTCGCGAACACAGCCACGCGAACCGTCTTGCCCGTGCCCGAAGGCAGGTTCACAACACCGCGGACCATCTGATCGGCATATTTGGGATCGACACCGAGATTGACTGCAATCTCGATCGTTTCATCGAATTTCGCCTTGGCGTTCGATTTTACGAGCTTCACCGCATCCTCAACGGTGTAGAGCGTGTCGGCATCAACAGCTTCGCTTGCCGCGCGGAAACGTTTTCCAGGTTTCGCCATCGTCCCTACTCCACCACTTCCAGGCCCATCGCACGGGCAGAGCCGGCGATGATGCGTGCGCCAGCGTCGAGATCGTTGGCGTTCAGGTCTTCCATTTTCTGCTCGGCGATATCGCGGCACTGGGCCATCGTCACCTTGCCAACCGTCTCAGAGCCGGTCGCGCCTGCGCCCTTCTTGATCTTGGCGGCCTTCTTCAGGAGCACCGATGCAGGGGCCGTTTTTACCACGAAAGTGAAGGACTTATCCTGATAGTAATCGATGACCACCGGAAGCGGCAGGCCCTGCTCAGCGCCTTGCGTCTTCGCGTTGAAGGCCTTGCAGAATTCCATGATGTTAATGCCGCGCTGACCAAGGGCCGGGCCGACAGGCGGGGATGGATTTGCTTGTCCCGCGGGGATCTGGAGCTTGAGCTGCCCCAGGAGTTTCTTCGCCATGATAACCTCGTAGCGTTTAGAGGGGCGGTGGTCTTTCGATCCGCCCCGGCTTCATTTTGAGGCCTCGCGGTGTGGCCGGGGATGGTCTTGTTCCCCTAAAACCTTCCGCAAGGAATGACCGCCTCGCAGCGGACGCGCGGACATGACGGATCAGCAGGTCCACGTCAAGAGGGGTTGATGAGGTGAGCGAGACGGAAACGTCTGTCAGTCGACTTTCTTCCACTCGACCGGCTCTTTGAGCTGTCGCTTGGTCTGGTGGTCGTGAGCATCGCCGCCGGAGACCTTCTTGCCGCGCATATAGTGGCGCTGCCAGCCTTCTTTCAGCGCATCTTCGTCATTCTGCTGAATCTTTGCGTTGAACTCGTTGCGGCTGTCGGCCCAGGACTCGTATTCGCCCTGAAGGTCCTTGTCGTCGAAGATGTAACGAAGCTGGGGCTGCACCTCCTCAAGCTTCTTGTGCTCCATCAGCGTAATAAAGCAGAACGGCTCTCCCTTACGGAAAATCACTTCACCCGGGCGCATCATCTGCCAGTTCATTGTGAACGGGAATGGCAACCAGTCGGTCTCGACCAGACCTGTCAGAGGCTGAATGCCCTCCTTGGGTCGGTTTGGCGGCCCCATCACCCATGTGCCCCAGCCTGGCGGGGTCCTGAACAGATACCCCGTGTGGAACGTCACGATGCCATATCGGAAATGACTGCCCACGAAACTCGGCAGATTGGCGGTGTCACCAGTGGTGAAAAAGGAGAGTGCGGTTTCTGACTTCTTGCCATTCCAGACAATCTTCAAATCCATCGGACAAAGAACTTCCCAGCCGCTGGAATTCGCCATGGATAGAGGCAGGCACCGATACGGATGCCGATTGTCGTGGGAATCCATCCAGTCACGCTGAGAATTCCCCGGAACGATCGGGGGCGGCCGCTGGAGGACACGATAGCAATCAAGCTGCATGGGAATCACGCTTTCTCGAAGATGCTTCCTGACTGCCTGAAACGCAGCCCTGCCCGCAAGCCCAGAAACCCCGTTCCATCACCTTGACGTGTTGAGAATCACTCACTGAACGATTGATGAGGTGCGCGCGCCTGTATCAGGAGCGTCCACCACCGCACTAACCTAGTCTTCGATAGGCGGCTGCAAACGACGCTTGGTCTGGTGGTCTTCGGCTTTATCGCCCGTCACCTTTTCGCCGCGCATATAATGACGCTGCCATCTATCTTTCATCGCGCCCTCTTCACGCTTCTTCAAGCGCTCGTTGAAATCGTCACGGCTTGTACGCCAGGCTTCATAATCCCCCTTCAGCTCTTCATTCTTGTCGAGCTGGCGAAGCTTTGGCTGCACGTCCTCAAGCCGGCGATGTTCCATCAGGGTGATGAAACAGAACGGCTCGCCCTTCTTGAAAACGACTTCACCGGGGCGGGTCATCTGCCAATTCATCGTGAATGGAAACGGCAACCAATCGGTCTCGATCAATCCGGTCAGCGGCTGAATGCCATCCTTGAAGAAGTTTGGCGGGCCGGACGCCCAGACGCCCCAGCCGGGCGGGGTACGAAACAGGTGCCCGGTATGAAACGTGACGATGCCGCGCCGGAAATGACTGTCGGCGAAACTTGGGATGTAGCGGGGGTCTCCGGTCGTGAAGAAGGAGATATTGTGCTCCATCGGGCCTCCATCCCAGACGATCTTGAGATCAATAGGGCAAAGAATCTCCCAGCCGGTCGAGTTCGCCATGGTCAGCGGCAGGCAACGATATGGGTGACGGTCTTCAAAGGCGTCCATCCAGTCGCGCTGAGACCGGCCAGGCACAATCTCCGGCGCGGTCTGATAGATGCGATAGCAATCGAGCTGCATGAGCAGACGCTCCCTTGACCTTGCGCCGATGATTGCCTGAAACGCGGCCATGCAAGCAAGCCCCGAAACCCTGTTCAAATATCTTGATGAACTCGGCCTCGCGCACACAACCACGCAGCACCCAGCCTTTCACACTGTGGAGGAAGGCCGGGAGTTGAAACAGTCACTGCCCGGCGGGCACACCAAAAACCTATTCATGAAGGATAAGGACGGCGTGATCGTGCTTATTTCGGCACTGGCGGATTCCGAGCTGAAGCTGAACCAGCTCCACAAGCAAATTGGAACCCGTCGGCTTTCTTTTGCGTCCGCTGAACTGATGGAAGAGGCGCTCGGCGTTCGCCCGGGCTCTGTCACCGCCTTTGCTCTCATGAATGATACCGCAGGACACGTCCGTTTCATTGCGGACGCGGCGCTTATGGCCTGCGATCCGTTGAACTTTCACCCCCTTGTGAACACCGCGACCACAGCCATTTCCCGCAGCGATTTCGAGCGGTTTGTTGCCTCAACGGGCCACGAGCTGACAGTGGTGGATTTCGCCGCACTTGCCTGAATGATTGCAAGATGGCCGTTGTGCGCCCATTTTCCCGACAGACCGACATATGAAGGATCCGGCCGATGAGCATTATCGATGAGTCAGGCGCAGCAGCCGCGGGCAACGTAAAGGACGGCACGGACCAGAGCTTCATGGTCGACGTGATCGAAGCATCCAAGGAACAGCCCGTGCTTGTGGACTTCTGGGCCCCATGGTGCGGCCCCTGCAAAACGCTCGGACCGGTCATCGAGCGCGCTGTCGATGAGAATGCCGGCAAGGTGAAGCTGGTAAAAATCAATATCGACGAAAATCCCGGTGTTGCCGGCCAGCTGGGCGTTCGGTCCATCCCGGCTGTGTTTGCGTTCAATGGCGGCCAACCAGTCGATGGTTTCATGGGGGCGCTGCCCGAAGGCCAGGTCAAGCAATTCATCGAGAAAATCCTTGGTGGCACGGACGGCGCGAAAGCGATCGAAGAAGCGCTGGACCAGGCCGAAGCCGCAGCCCAGTCTGGCGATATCGGCACGGCCGCACAGATCTACGCCGCCATCGTCAATGAAGAACCGCAAAATGTGAGAGCGATTGCCGGCCTCGCACGCTGCTATCTCGCCAATGGCGACAAGGAGCGCGCCGAGATGACGCTCGACATGATTCCGGAGGACAAGAAAAACGATCCGGCGGTCAAAAGTGTCATGACAGCCATGGAATTGACCGCCGATGCGCCGCCGGCCGATGAGTTTGCCGATCGGATCGCGGCCGTGGATGCTAATCCCGGTGATCATGAAGCCCGCTTCGCACTTGCTGAAGCGCTGATCGCCGCGGGCCGCAATGAAGACGGTGCCGATCAGCTGCTGACCATTCTTCAGGCAAAGATGGATTGGAACGAAGGTAAAGCGAAAGAGAAGCTGCTGCAGGTTTTTGAAGCGGCCGGACCAACAGACCCGGTGACGGTTGAGGGTCGGCGTCGGCTGTCTTCGCTCTTGTTCGCCTAGAGGCTAAAAGCTCAGCTCGCCTCGACTTCGAGTTTATTTGAGCCATGTCATCGAAGGGTGGGACAGTCAGGAGACGGATATGCCGCTGCAGACCTATCGGAAGATCAGCGATCTGCCGAAGACCTTCCCCGTTTTCCCCTTGACCGGTGCCCTGCTCTTTCCGCGATGGACCCTACCGCTGAATATCTTCGAACCGCGCTATCTCAACATGATTGATGATGCCATGTCCGGGCATCGCCTGATCGGCATGATCCAGAATGAAGGCGATGACGCGACCCAGCCGACGCTGATGCAGGTCGGTTGCGCCGGCCGGATCACCTCCTACTCGGAGACAGATGATGGCCGTTACCTGATCGTGCTGACGGGTGTCGCGCGGTTCCGCGTTGAGGCCGAGCGCGATCTTTCAACGCCCTACCGCCAGATCGATGCAGACTGGACGCCCTTCGTGAGCGATTTGGCCCCGCCGGACGTCACCGACCTGCCCAAGCGCGAGACCCTGATCGGGGCCTTGCGGGCTTATGTTACCCGAAACGACATGAAAGCCGACTGGAGCGCGGTTGAAGATGCTCCGATCGAAACCCTTGTGAATGCTCTCTGTGCCGGGTGTCCGTTTACCCCGCCGGAAAAGCAGGCCTTGATCGAAGCTGCGTCATTGCGTGACCGTTGCGAGACACTGATCGCCCTGCTTGATATGGACATGCCCGGAGATGACGAGGGAACGATCCAGTGACAGAAGACAAGACACGCGCCTCCGGCGTCGATCCGCGCCTTCTTGAGGTGTTGATCTGCCCCGTCACGCGAACAGCCCTGGAGTACGACCGGGAAGCGGACGAGCTGGTCTCCAAAAAGGCGGGTCTCGCCTATCCGATCCGCAATGGCATCCCGATCATGCTGGAAGACGAAGCCCGCGTCATGGACGGAGATGCTTCATGAGCGAGAACTGGCCTTCCCGGCTCCGTTTCCGGCGCAAGGAGCGTCAATTGCGGATCGACTATGAAGATGGTCGCTCTGTCTCTATCCCCTATCTTCGCCTGCGAGAGGAAAGTCCGTCAGCGGAGAATAAAGGGCATGGCTCCGGACCACGCCCCGTTCAACCACCTATCCCGGCCGACATCGATGTCACCCGTGCCGAACCTGTCGGCCGTTACGCAGTCAGGATCGAGTTTTCGGACGGCCATTCGACCGGCCTCTACACTTGGGACTATCTGGCCTCGCTCGCCTCGTCCTGAGTTTCCGGCGTCTTCAGATACCGGTCGAGCCATCCCAGAACAGTGTGATGCCATTTCATCGAATTGTTAGGCTTCAGCACCCAATGGTTTTCATCCGGGAACCATAGAAGCTCGCTTTCAATACCCTGCCGTTGTAGCGCGTTAAACGTGGCAAGGCTTTGCTCCGGCGGCACCCGGAAGTCCAGCTCGCCCTGAATGACCAGCATCGGGGTCTGCCACTTCTGAACGTGATGGACCGGGTTCCAGCGCTCATAGCTGTCCGGGTTTTCAAAGTATGGCCCGCCAAAGTCCCATTCGGGGAACCAGAGTTCCTCTGTCGAATAGTAGAAGCTGCGCAGGTCGAAGAGCCCGTCATGATTGACGAGGCAGTCAAAGCGGTCCGGCCAGTTCCCGGCGATCCAGTTGATCATGTAACCGCCATAGGACGCCCCAAGCGCGCAGGTCCGCTCGCCATCAAGCCAGTCATAGCGCTCAAGGGCAGCGACCAATCCTTTTTGCAGATCCTCCAGCGGCTTGCCGCCCCAGTCCTGATTGATCGAATCCATGAAGGCCTGCCCGTATCCGGCGCTGCCATGGAAATCGATGAAGACGACCCCGTATCCGGCCCCGGCATAGATTTGCGGGTTCCAGCGATAGGACCAGCCTTCAGAAAATGAGCCCTGCGGCCCGCCATGGACGATGAAGGCGATCGGATAGGTCTCGCCTTCTTCGAAGCCAGCCGGCTTCATCGCGTAGCCATAGACGGTCTCATCATTCGCACCGGCGAAGCTGAACTGCTCATACTCGCCCATCTCCGTTTTAGAGAGCCGGACGGCGTTGGCATCCGTTAGCTGACGCGTTTCACCGCTCGCAAGATCGAGCGCGTGGATGTCCACAGGCCTGTTGAGCGCGCGTTCAAGATAGATGACCTGATCGCCCCGCACGACGGGTGAGGATGCATAAGCCCCGGTTGTCACGGGCGTCACCTCGCCAGCAGCGAGATCAACACGGAACAGCGGATGCGTTCCCGTGTCGGACGCTGAGATGATGACGGTCGCCCCATCAGCGGCGAAGGCGATATCGGAGACGGAACGGTCCCAGTCTGCCGTCGAGTTGGTCATGTCGCCGGTCTCAAGATCCAGCACCATCAGGTCGGTCTGATCGGACTCGTACCCTGCCCGCGCCATGGATAACCAGGCGAGCTTACGTCCATCCGGCGACACCTCGGGATGAGTGTCGGTTCCGTCCATGCCATCGGTAAGATTGGCAGGTGCAGCCGACCCGTCGGCCGGTACCGCATAGATGTCGAGATCGGTCGACCATGGTTCAGTCTTTCCGGCCTCCCGAAGAGCGAAGTAGAGCGTCTGCCCATCCGGCGAAGCTGCGATTTCGCCCCCGCCACCAAAGGGTACGCTCGGTGTGTCACCATCCAGCGACCCTGAGAGATTGGTCGGATCACCCGCCGCCCCGTCCTCACCAAGGCTGGCCGTGAACAGAGCCGAGCGCCGGCCGTCTTCCCAGGTATCCCAGTGGCGCACGAACACTTTGTCGTACTGCAGGGCACTGGTTGGCGATGCTTCCCGCTCTGCCAGGATGTCGGCCGTGCATTGCAGTGTATCGCAGCTCCGAAAGACATCTGCCGTAAAAGCGATCCGTCCGCCTGCGAGCACTTTCAGATTGGCGATGCCGACCGGATAGTCGGTCACCTGAACAGGAGCGCCGCCAGCCAGGTCTATCCGCCAGGCCTGACTGGACCCAGAACGCGAGGACAGGAAGTAGAGCGTGCCGCCATCAGCATTCCAGACGGGGCTCGAACCGCCAGAGGGATGCGTGGTGAGCTGGACAGGGTCTGCACTATCATCAGTCAGGTCGAGCGACCAGATATCGGTTCGCCCGCCATCGGCCTCCAGATCCGTTTCGCGGATCACATAGGCGAGCGTCGATCCATCAGGAGACACGGCCAGGCTTGAAACACGCGCCAGCGTCGCCAGCGTCTCAACAATCAGACCACCATTCTCCGACACCGGGCCGGGCTTTGTACTCGGCGGCACGAAGCGCTCTGGCGTTTCGATTGATTCAACGGCTTCGGCCGGCACGTCATCGGCTGCCGGCATTACAGCATCAGATACGGCGCAGCCGGACAGAACGGCGGCAAAGGCAAGCGGGGAAAGAATTGCAGCGCGGATCATGAAGTCTCCCATCATCATTTGAGGGTGACCGTGCGGCGGTCCCCGCCCTTTTGCAAGGTGGCGCTTGACTGACCTTGCGTCGCCCCGGCGTGATCGGCGCAGAACAATTGGAGGAGACACCCGGCGATGACCGATCTGACAGACAAGACAGCCGTGATTACAGGGGCGGCAAGCGGCATCGGCCTCGCAGCGGTGGAGAAGTTCGTTGAGAAAGGTGCCCGTATCGTTGCGGCCGATATTCAGGACGATAAGGGCAAGGCGCTGGAGACGCGGTTTGGCAAGGACACAGTCCGTTATGTTCATTGCGATGTCATGGAGACCGACCAGATCGCGGCAGCACTGCAAACCTGCGTCGACGCCTTTGGTGGACTGGATATCCTCTGGAACAATGCCGGGCACGGTGGCTCTCCTGCCTCGGTCGAGGAATTCGACCCAGATGGCTGGGACATGACGATGAACCTGCTGCTGAAGTCGGTCTTCGCAGGAACGCATCTCGCCATTCCGCATATGAAAGCGCGCGGCGGCGGCGCGGTGGTGAACACCTCCTCCATCTCAGCCGTTTGCGCGGGCTATGCACCGGTGACCTACTCGGTTGCCAAGAAAGGCGTCGCGCATTTTTCGAAGCTCGCCGCCGCCGAACTCGCCAAGTACCAGATACGGGTCAATGCGATCCTGCCGGGCTTCATTGCCACCTCGATTTTCGGAGCCTCGCTCGGCCTGCCGCGCGAACAGGCAGACCAGATGGCAGAGATGCTGGCGCAGAATGGGGGGAAAATTCAGCCCATAGGCCGGGTCGGCGCGGGCAATGACATCGCTGAAATGGCGGCCTTCCTCGCTTCCGATGCTGGCGCGTTCATCACAGGCGGCGAGTTCGTCGTGGATGGCGGCATCACCGTCGGCCCACCCCATTCATGGAATGAGGAAGCCGCCGGACCGATTCTGGATGCGCTCGGGATCACCCCCGAGCAGGCCGAACAAATGGCCGAGGCCCTCAAGCAGGGCTAACGGCCCGCGGTTCAGAGTCAGGCAAATTGCGGCGCGATTTTCAGGTTTCGCGCCAAGCCAATCTTCTCCATCACGAGCAGCGCCGTGCCATTATAGTCGACGATCCGGTTCCAGACCCCGCGGCGCGGCCTGTGGAGCGCGGATTGCGGCTGATCATGGTGGTGATCATGGAAGGCTTCGCCGCCCGTCAGGAGCCCGATCGCATGGTCGGCCCATTTTGGCGTTTTCAGGTGCCCAAGCACGTTGATGCCGTAGACCGTCGCATGGAACTGGATCGCGCGCCCGATCACCACGCAGGCATGAATGATCGCGGTGAGAATGAGCGAACCGCCGGTCGCCCAGACAATCGCGTAGATTGCGAGCGGTATGAACAGGTGAATGAGCAGCGAAATCGGATTGTAGGCCCGGTCCATCCAGACGACGACAGGATGCTTTTTCAGCCACATCGCCATCGGGCGTTCCATGTCTTTCTCGTCACGGAACAGAATCCAGCCAACCCATGCCCAGCGCTTTGATTCAAAAGGATTGTGCGGATCGCCCGGCTGGTCCGCGAAGCGGTGATGTTGGGAATGGTAATTGACCCAGTCACGCACTGTGCCCTGCATCGCAATCATCAGATTGACCATGGTCAGCACCTGCCCCGGCACGGTCAGCTCGCCTGCCTTGTGCTGCATGATCCTGTGCAGCGGGCCGATGCCGAGATTGCAAATGAAGATCGACAGCGCGACCACGCCAGCGCCGAGCGGCAGGTAGTACCACCGCAGTGTCAGGCCGGAGAGGACCAGTCCCAGCACAATCATTGTAATCAGCAGGGCAAGGCCAAGCGCCGGATACCCGAATGCCGAGAAAGCGCTGGCGAAATTGAACGTCTTCCACGACTTGGGGATCGCGATCGAACGTGGCGTCATAGCAGGGTCTCCGTCGGCCCGGCGATGAAGCGCGCCGGTAAGATTGAATTTCATTAACAAGTCTGAACAGCGGGTAAAGAGCGCAAATCGCTCCAATGTGCCAGATGTGATAGGCGACCAGAAAAACAGCAAGGGAGGCAATACATGATGAACCCGGCAGATACGTTAAGACGCGTGATCACAGGCGAAACCGCAAAGGGCCGATCACAGGTCCTGATTGATGGCGGCCCGGCCGCGAAATTCCAGACGGGTGAGCTGGGCGGACTCTATGAGATCTGGACCGACGGCACCTCCGGCCCGCTCGATGCAAAGGAAACGGTCGATCGCGGCGAGGGAAAACCTGTGCTGCCGCCGCCATCCGACAGCGTCAAAATCCGCTGGTTTATTGTCGGCCCGAACCCGGAAGGCGCGCCGCCGGAAATGATCGAAGCGGCCACCAAGCAAGCATTTATCGATATGGGCGCGGGCGACCATCAGATCGACACGACCCGCCACCCAGCGATGCACCTGACCCATACAATCGATGCGATCATTCTGGTGAAGGGCCGTGCCCGTCTCATTCTGGATGACGATGAAACAGAGATCGGCCCCGGCGATGTCGTAGTCCAGCGTGCCACCAACCATGCATGGGAGGCGCTTGGCGGGGAGCCTGCTGTGTTTGTCGCTGTTCTGGTCGACAGGTCCGGATCTACGGCTTGAAGCATCAGGCCCTGCTGTGGTCTTAGTGAGCAAGAACTAACAGGGCTGGCTGCATATGACTGACTCGCGCCGGGCGAAGGCCCTGCAAGATATCCACGCCCTGAACCTCGATCCAGATGCCAATCAGGATGACGGCGCGATCCGCACCTCATGCGTGATGTCGCCGGAGTGTCTGGCGTCCGGCGATCAGACCCTCGCGCTCGACCTTCTCTCCCTGTCCCATCGCTGCTCGGCCTGCGGATCAGCAGGCGAGATTGAAGACGCGCTGCGCCAATTGGTGAAGGTCAACGGCGGGCAAGAGCCAGACTTCGCAGAGATGGCGGAGTTTTCGAGCGTGTTGCCCGCTGTGCACAACCCGGCCGAGCGCGCGCTGATCCAGGCTGAGGTCATTGACGCGCCGCCTTCCCCACCAACGGAAAGACATGGTGGTGGATTAGAGAAGTTCATCATCACACTGCTGGCACTGGTCTTTCTGGGGGCCGGACTGGTCGCGGCGACTCTTTCCGGCTTTGCCAATTATCAGGCTTTCTCCGCGTCTGTCGCCGATCCGCTTCAGGGTCAGGTCTGGGGATGGGCCGGGGTCATCGCTTCGGTGATCTCTTTTGGCGGGTTCACCTTCTTTTGGTGGCATGCGAGCCAGCGCCGCCCGAGCGAAGCTTTCCGATCGCTCCTCTTCGCGCTTGCGGGCGCAGCGACCTCGCTGGTCGGCACGCAGATGTATATCGCCAATAACAACCTGCTCGCAGAGGCAGACATTGCCCGCGCTGAAGAAGCCCGCCCGGTTCTCCAGGCGCAGATCGAGGATTGGCGGAACCAGCTGGCGGGCATCCCGCCGGAAACCCGCTCCGTCGAAGGGCTGGAAGCCTATCTGGCGGAAGTGGAACGGGTCGGCCGCACCCACCAGAAGCCCTATCGCGACGCACAGAACGAACTCGGCCTGGCCAAACGGCGCGACGATTTGCAGGCCAAGATCGAAACCGCCACCGCGGACCTGCTTTCCGATGACCAAGACAGCATCCTCACCGCCGCTGCCCCACGTGAAGCGATCCCGGGCTGGTTCTTCGCGGCCATGCTGGAACTCTTCTCCTCGCAAGGCACCTCGATTGGCTTTGTTGCGCTGCTGATCCTTTACGGGCGCGGCGCTGGGCGATCCTGAATCAGGCCCCTGCTCCTGCGCCGGGTATCCGCAGCTTCTGCCCCGGATAGATCAGGTCCGGATCTTTCAGCATTGGTTTGTTGGCCTCGAAGATGACCGGATACTTCGATGCGTCGCCATAATGCGCTTTCGCGATCTTGGAGAGGGTATCACCAGATTTGACCTCGTAGAAAACGGTCTCTGGCACTCTCAGATCCTCCTCGACCTCGGCAATGCCAGACACATTGCCTGCCGCCAAAATGATCTTCTCTTTCACTTCCTGGCTGGGGGTCTCCCCTTCCAGCTTCACCCGGTCTCCCTCCACCATCACGCCGAAATCGCCGCCAAGGCCGTCTCCCAGCCCGAGGTCTTCAACTTCCTTGCGGATGGCCTCTGCAGGTTCGTCTTTCTGGTCGAGCAGATCCTTACCCTTATCCATCACGAACTTGAAAATCCCCATGCCGGTCTCCTTTGCTGAGATCAGAGCCTATCGGCGCTCTCGGCAAGTTGAAGCGATATTCTCAGTAATGTTGACCCTTACGCAAAGGGAACCCTAGCGTTGGGGAAGCTACCCCTATAGAGTGCGCTGCAACGTAACATAAACATCCTTAGGAGGAACGTAATGCGCGAAGCCGTCATCGTCTCAACTGCCCGAACAGGGCTGGCCAAAGCTGGCCGCGGTTCTCTCAACAACACTCATGGTATCACCATGGCTGGCCACGCCATCAAGGGCGCGCTGGAGCGTGCTGGCGTAGAAGCCGCCGCTGTTGAAGACGTCTACCTCGGCGCAGCTCAGCCTGAAGGTGCGACCGGGATGAACGTTGCGCGCAACGCAGCGCTTTGGGCCGGCTGCCCAACCACAACGTCCGGCGCGACCATCAACCGGTTCTGCTCCTCAGGCCTGCAGGCCATCGCCAACGCGGCGCACACCGTGATCAATGAAGGTGCCCCTGTTACCGTCGGTGGCGGGGTGGAAAGCCTCTCGCTGGTGTCGCATTCCGGCAAGATGAACACTCACCGCATCACCGAAGAAAAGCTGATGGCGGAACACCCTGCGATCTGGATGGCGATGATCGAAACCGCCGAAATCGTCGCCGAGCGTTACAACGTTTCCCGTGAGTATCAGGACGAGTATTCCGCCGAGAGCCAGCGTCGCACCGCTGCGTTCCAGGAACGAGGCCACATGGCCGAAGAAATCGTGCCGCTGAAGACGACGATGCGTCTCGTCAACAAGGAAACCGGCGAGGAGACATTTGAAGAGGTCACGTGTGACAGCGACGAGTGCAACCGTCCCGGCACGACCGTTGAGTCGCTCGCTGGCCTGAAGCCGGTCTTCTCCGGCGGCCAGCAGGTCAAGGAAGGCAAGTACATCACGGCCGGCAACGCCTCACAGCTGTCCGATGGTGCCGCTGCTGTGGTCGTCATGGAAGCTGCTGAAGCTGCCAAGCGCAACATTGAGCCACTTGGCCGGTTCGCTGGCTTCAATGTCGCCGGTTGCGATCCGGACGAGATGGGCATCGGCCCGGTCTTTGCCGTTCCTCGCCTGCTTGAGCGTCACGGCCTGACGGTTGACGACATTGACCTTTGGGAGCTCAACGAAGCTTTCGCATCGCAGTGCCTCTACAGCCGCGACCGTCTCGGCATCGACCCTGAGAAGTACAATGTGAATGGCGGCTCGATCTCGATCGGCCACCCATTCGGCATGACTGGCGCGCGTTGCACCGGCTCCCTGCTGCTCGAAGGCAAGCGTCGCGGCGCAAAATGGGGCGTTGTCACCATGTGTATCGGTGGTGGCATGGGCGCAGCTGGCCTGTTTGAAATCTATAGCTAGGCTTACGCCGCACTTCAGGAAAAGCCCCGGCAAACGCCGGGGCTTTTTTCTATGTAAAGACAGTCCCTTACAGGAGCTGTCATGCGCCACGCCCTTCTTTCCGCAATCCTAGCAACCGCCCTTGCGGCCTGCGGATCATCGACCAAAACAGACGACACTCACGGCATATCCACTGACCCGGCAGCCGCCATCGGTTTCTACACCGCGAACCTGCCAACGCCCGATTCCGCCGCAGACATTCGCGGGGACGGCGTATTGCGGGATCTCGATGAGCGCCCCTATCACTATGCTGGCCTTGGCGCGCCGCTTCCGCTTTTTGAGGGCGCACTTCAGAACGGCGCAGAATTCTCAAGTGCAGCAATCGACCGGTGGACGGTGATTTATGTCTGGGGCACCTGGTGCGGAGACTGCCGACGGGACGGGCCATACGTCTCCGAGGTCGCCGCCGCGATTGCCGACGATCCAAATCTCGATTTCATCTCGATCCATACCCCAGCCAGCGCAGCCCGCGCCGATGAAGCGTTTCAACGCTTCGGATCGCTCGAAGCCTACTTCGAACAGGTCGGTTACACTTTCCCCACGCTGATCGACGAGGATGCATCCATCCGGGAGACCCTGGAGATCAGCTGGACGCCGACATATCTGCTCGTCTCTCCGGATGGCATTGTTCAGGGGTTCAGAACGGATCTCTCGGTCGCAGGTGACAAGCCGGTGGCAACGTTCCTTAGCGACATTGCCAGCGTCCGCTTTGAGACGAACGCCAGCTGATCGGCGCATCAGGCTTTCGGTCGGCTCATGACCGTGACAAAGGCCGAGACCCCAAGAAAGACCAATGCGAGAATGAAGAGGAACGGGCTGCAAGACACCCCGTCCACACCGCACTGAAAGGTCTCCGCCGTCACACCCTCAGGGAACGCGGCCTCCGGAGTGGAGATACCGAGCACAGTTACGTGCGCGAAGGCGGCACCGGCCGTGATAGCGGTCGACAGAGCACCGCCAAGAAAGCGCTGTCCCGCAATCAGCAGACCGGCGGCTGCAAGCTCCATGATACCTGTGATGTAGGTGAAGGCGGGCGAGACAAAGCCGAGGCCGGTATTGGCCTCGATGATGTCAAAGATCGGCACATTGCCTGTAAACTTCTGAACCCCCATGAAGATCATGAATGCGGCGAGAATGTATGAAATGATGCGTACAGCGAGTTGCATGGGCCCGGCCCTCCGTGATGTTTCGTGGCCCCGATATAGGCGACCGCCCGAACACACGCGTATGACGTTTATGTGCGCAGCGCGCGACCGATTGAGCCTCTTCAAAATCCTCACACGATCGATGTTGAATTTCATCAACCTACTACTAGGTAGACTGAATGGATACGCGCACTGCCCTTCTGGACTCTGCTGAACTGGCCAGCCGGACGCGCGGTTATGACGGGTTCAGCTATGCTGACCTCTCCAGAGATGTCGGCATTCGCAAAGCCAGCATTCATCACCATTTTCCGAAGAAGGCGGATCTCGCCGAGGCGGTTCTCGCCAGATACAGCGATGCCGTGCTCACACGCCTCGCTGACATCGCGAAAGCCAGCAGCACGGCGGCGGACGCCTTCAAAGCCTACCTCACCCTCTACCGCGAGGCGCTGGATGATGGACGCATGCTTTGTCTGTGCGTCGCCTTCGGCGCGGGACGAGACAGCCTGCCAACAGCCGCTCAAAACCAGCTCACCGCCTTTCACGCAGACAGCATTGCATGGCTCACCCGGCAGTTCGAGTGCGCAGCGCGGGACAAGTCCGTGAGTCTTTCGGGATCCCCCAGAGATGAAGCGGCCGCATGCCTCGCCCTGATGGAAGGCGCACAGCTTGTCGCGCGAGCATCCGGAAGCGCGGCCCCGTTCGATCAGGCGACTGCAGCATTCGGCGCACGGCTCGCCCCTACGGTACAGTAAGCCCTGCTCAGGAGCCCATCATGGAAATCAATTCCGACTTCTCACAACGCGCCGTCGTGCGACCGGGCGATGTCGACTGGGTACCGTCGCCGATGGCCGGTGTGGATCGCAAAATGCTGGACCGGATAGGCGATGAAGTTGCGCGCGCGACCTCCATCGTCCGCTACGCGCCGAAGAGCTATTTCAGCGAACATGAGCATGGCGGCGGAGAGGAATTCATCGTTCTGGACGGCGTCTTTTCCGATGAACATGGCGACTATCCGGCTGGCACTTATGTCCGCAACCCCATCGGATCCCGGCATACGCCCCGCAGCGATGATGGCTGTACGATTTTCGTGAAACTGCATCAGTTCGACCCCACCGATACCGAGCAGATGGTTGTCGACACCAGATCAGCAGAGTTCCAGCCAGGTCTCGTTCCCGGTCTCAGCGTGCTCTCCCTGCACAGCCACCCGTCCGAGAATGTCGCGCTCGTGCGGTGGGAGCCCGGCACGCGGTTCAACACGCATCGTCATTGGGGTGGCGAAGAGATTCTCGTGCTCGAAGGAACCTTTCAGGACGAGCATGCAGACTACCCAGCCGGCAGCTGGCTGCGCAGTCCGCACATGTCAGAGCACACACCCTTCTCCGAAGAAGGTTGCCTTATCTATGTGAAGACGGGGCATCTCATGGACGCATCCGCCCCTGCAACGGCTTAGTTTGCAGGTTCGGTCACACGCTCGATAGGAATGCGATATTTGCGATTACAGAACTGACAATCGAGCGCGAGCGCGCCATCCTCTTCCACGAGCTCACGCAACTCGGCATCTGGCATGGGTTTTAGCGTGTTGATCAACCGCTCCTCATTGCAGGTGCAGGAGTCCACCACACTTCGGGGCGTTTCCATCCTCACACCGGACTCATGGAAAAGGCGATAGAGCAGTTGATCGCCCGGCAGGTCCGGATCAGCAAGTTCACCATCTGATAGCGTGGAGAAAAGGGCACGCGCCTCATCCCACCCTTCTTCGGTGTCGCCGCGAGCGTCGTCGCCAGCTATCTGCTGAAGCAGCATGCCCCCTGCTCTCCAGACCGGGGGATCTCCAGGTACATTTAGCTCTGCAAGCGACAGAGCGACCTTGGTCGGCACCTGCTCCGAATCCCTGAAATAGACCTCGGCGCACTCAGCCAACGTACCTTTCACAAGCGGCACGATGCCCTGATAGGGCTGCTCGGCCCCGTCACGGATCATGATCAGGCCGAGCCGGCCTGTCGCGCCGAACAGCTGTGGCATGTGCGGGCGCGCGCCCTTGTTGACCTTATCGAGGTGCGCCCAGCGATCCGGTTCGAATCGGGCATAGCCGCGCAGTCCGCCATCGGTGCGATACTCACCCACCATCATTGAGACTGGGCCATCGCCCTCGGCCTGCACCAGAAGGCGGCCATCGAATTTGAGGGACGAGCCGATCAGCGCCGCAAGCGTCACGGCTTCGCCGAGCACGCGTGCCAGATTGGCCGGATAGTCGTGCCGCTTGAGAATCGGATCGAGGCTGGCCGTGCCGAGCCGGGCCATCCGCCCGCGCACAGGCCGATCCTCAATCTGGAAGTTAGCGACATAGTCGCTTTCGGGAATGGGAATATCTGTCATCGCGCCCCATTTGGAGGCGCGAAGGGGTCAGGGCAAGACAACAGCCGACCCAGCGCTGCGCTTACTTGCTCTGACTCCAGACCTTGAGGGGATCGAATGCGCCCGTCTCAGCCGCCGATTGCAGCTTTTCAAGCTGCGCAGTAACGGGGCTTTGGACCTTGTCGGGAAAGTCCACATAGAGGGCATGATCGAGCCGGCAGATCCGCCCGAACAAAGCTTCGGAGCGTTCCACCAGATCTAGGAAGCGGGCAGGCATGCCGCTACCGCGTTGGGCTTCGGCGTTAAGAGGCGGGCTGTTGTCCCGCGTCAGCCGATACTTCGGATTGAGCGCTTCCGCGCGGCGCATATCGCCGTCGCGCACAGCCTTTTGCATTACCAGCCAACTGGCCGCCTGCATCAAACGCGTCGTGAGCTCCATGCTCCAAGCGGCATAAGTCAGCCCCGCATCGCGCGGGAGTGAACCCGATTGTTCCCGGCCCGGACCGTCGAGATAGCTGGCGCTCTCCTCAACCAGCGCCATGCCTTCAGAGAAGACACGGTCGAACACCTTCCCGCCGGTAAAGGACGTGATCGGCTCATCATCAAGTTGGGACGCGCTCTCTACAGCCATATTGGGCTCACATTCCTCTTGTTCAGGCCGGACCTTATCCCCGGGGCCTTTCCGGGACTTTAATCCCCGGATCCAAAAAGCTGGTCTGCCGCAGACATATGTGACTGTTTTTTCTGCAATTCAGCTTCGCAGGCTTCGATATCGGCCTTCAAGTCTTCAATCCGCTGCTGGATCTCTTCCACCGACATGTCTTCCAGCGGGCGGTCCGCTTTCGGACGGGGCGCTTCTTCGAACATGCGGGGCCTCCATTGTGTGAACGCCGAGCCAACGCCATGTTGCGCGGGGAATCAAGACTGAGCAGATGAGGGGTTACGATATGGGCGAGACCATGCAGGCTGTGGTGGTGGATGGCGATGCGCCACTGGTGCTGGGCGAGGTTCCAAAACCCGAGCTGCGCGCGAACGATGTGATGATCGAGGTGAAAGCCGCTGGCCTCAACAGGGCCGACCTGATCCAGCGCAAAGGTATGTACCCTCCCCCGCCCGGTGCCTCCGAAATTATGGGGCTTGAATGCGCCGGTATCATCACCGAGGTCGGCGCAGGCGTCAGCCGGTGGAAAGTTGGCGACCGTGTCTGCGCGCTGCTGGCTGGCGGCGGCTATGCGGAGTTCGCAGCGGTCGATGAGGGCTCTGTCCTGCCGATACCCAATACGATGGACTTTGCCGATGCGGCCTGCCTGACAGAGGCGATGATGACCGTCTGGGCCAATGTCTTCCAGCGCTGCCAGCTACAGGAGAGTGAGGTCTTTCTCTGCCATGGCGGCACGTCTGGCATTGGCGTGATGGCAATCCAGATGGCCAGACATGCAGGCGCGGGCGCGATCTACACGACCGCGGGCTCGGCGGAGAAATGCAAGGTCGCGACCGATCTTGGCGCGGATGCTGCCTTCAATTATCGGGAGACGGACTTTGCGGAGGAGATCAGCACGCGTGGCGGCGTGGATGTGGTCCTCGACATGGTCGGCGGCGACTATGTTCAGAAGAACATCGATATCCTCAAAGTGAATGGGCGGGTCTGCAACATCGCCTATCAGAATGGTCCAGTCGTCGAACTGAACCTGATGAAGCTGATGCTGAAGCGCGCCATCCTGACCGGCACAACGCTGCGCGCCCGGCTCGAGGAAGAGAAACGCGTCATCCGCGATGCGGTGGAGCGGGACTTCTGGCCAGCCGTCGTCAACGGCACGATCAAACCGATCCTCGATTCAACCTTCCCGATAGCCGAAGCCGAGGCCGCGCAGGCCAAGATGGCCGCGGGCGGTCATATCGGGAAGATTGTTCTGCTGCGGTGACCGCCCGCGCCTAGTCCTCAAAGCCGATAAAAGTCGCCGCTTCGTCCACGGATTTTCGCGTGGACACCACGGCATTGGCCGGGAAACTGTCATCAGGCCAGCCCATAGCGACGCAGGTCTGGATGACCTGATCATCGGGAATCTGCGCGTGCTCGCGCACGACCGGGCTCTGCATGATGCCCTGACTGTTGATCACGCAGCCCAGCCCCCGGGACCATGCCGTGTTGACCAGACAGTTGACGACCCCGCCGCAGTCGAAAGGCGGAATGTCTCCGCCCGCGAGCGCCTTGTCATAGGTGATGACAATGGAGACCGGGGCGTCGAATTGGCGGAACCCACGGAGCACCCAGTCCATGCGCTTTTCCTTGTCGTGGCGCTCAATGCCCATCGCCTCGAACAGCTGCACGGCGATCCCGATCTGGCGCTCGCGATGGACACCATCATAGGCCGGGCCCATCCGGAACTCGCGGCTATCCGGCACCCCGGCAACATTGCGCTCCACATTGCCCTTGCGGATAGCGTCCAGCACATCGCCGGTCACGACATAGAAGTTCCAGGGCTGGCTGTTCAGCGAGGTTGGCGCACGCATCGCAATTTCGAGGATCTCCCGGATCAGCTCCTTCGGTACGGGCTTGTCGATAAAGCCGCGTATACTTCGGCGACTACGAACGACGTCTTCATATTCCAAAACTGTAACTCCCAAATATCAGTATTTTCGGTGTGTCCGCCGACTGTGACGGCGACGATTCTAATCTTGTGTTGAGGCCTGAACCTGGTCGATCACGCGTAGCACTGCGGCGGCAATTTCAGCCGGAACCTCTTCTTGCAGGAAGTGACCGGCTTCGGTCTCGACGACATCTGCCTCAGGGAAGTTCTGCTTCATGATCGGCAATGCAGGGCCGAGGATGGGATCGTTCATGCCCCAGACGATTTCAGCCGGGATGTCGAGCGACTGAACATAGTTTTCGATTTCCACCATTTGCGGCGCGCTTGGATGATCGGGGCCATCGGCCACCATGCGCATCAGCGCAAGCGGTGCTTTCGCATTGCCACTCTCCTGGACGGGTTTGCCGTAGAGATCGGCGACATCTTCTGGGATCGAAGCCGGATCACCCTGCGCCTGATGTAAGCGATCGAAAATTGAAACGAAGACCTCCAGCATGAGTTCACCAACGACAGGTGTCTTGGCCCTGGCATGGACCGCCGAGAGGTCCCTCTGCTCTGTCGGAGCGTTGAACCCCGTATTCAGCACGACTGCCCCCCGAAGCAGATCGGGAGACTGCGCGAGTGCGCCCATGCCGACCGGTCCGCCCCAGTCCTGACCGACATAAACCAGCTCGGTAAGGTCCAGTTGCACGAGGACGGTGTTCATCCAGCGTATGTGGTTGTCCAGTGTGTGCTGGCTCGCGGGAACCTTGCTCGAGAAACCGAGGCCAACCATGGTCGGCATGATCAGACGAAGTTGATCGGTCGGCAATTCTTCGGCGACTTTCCGGTAGAGGAACCCCGAAGTCGGATTGCCGTGCTGCATGTAGACCGGATAGCCGGACCCGACTTCCAGCACATGGATTTTGATCCCAGGCTCTAGCTCAACGAGATAGCTCTTATAGTCGTCGGTCAAAAACCGGCTGGCGTAATCGGGTAACGGAAAGGCTTCGAAGGTTCCGGCATCGAGGACGGTCGAGCCGTCGCCTTCTACGGTCACAGCTTTTCCGTCGCGTGTGACCACGAGCGAGGTTACGACACCAACAATCACGATCAGAAGCAGCCCAATCAAAAGCCCACGTTTCAACATCCCCATCCCTTACCTGGTCGCCGCGAAAACTAAGGTGTAACGCTCAGCGTCCGACTGAGAAGCCTAACGCGGCGTCACGCCCGGGACCAGAGCGCCATCATCAGCGCTGGGACACCGAGCTCAACGGCGAGCAGCGCGAGAAAGACCGGATGCGGCTGGCCGACATCGACATAGGACAGGGCCCGCCCCACCCCGCCGACAAAGACAATGCTCGCCAGAATCGGCACGAAATCGATGCGGCGGCGCAGATCGAAGGCGATCGAGGCCATGAAAACTCCGAAAATCATCCAGAGTGGCGCGAGGGACCTGATCGTCCCATCCGCGCCGGCCGGATAGAAAGCCGTCAGGCAATGTGGATCGCCGCTCGCCCAGATGTAGGCGCGCTCCATGGCCCGGGCCATATCTGCCGGGCCAAGGAAGAAATTTCCAATCGCCGCAAGGCTCATCGCACCACCAAATCCGATCAGCAAAGCCTGCAGCATCCGCATGGCTGGCCGGGCCGCCTCGACACGCTTGCGCGCCTTGCGGATTCGCTGGAAATGCAGCGGCCAGATCGGCAGGAAAAGGCGGGGTTTTCTCAAAGGGCGCATGGGTCTATATAGCCTACAGATCAAGCATTCACATGTGAACGCCTGACCGCCCGGTTCGAAAGAGCCGGGCGGAAGCGTTTCAAGGAGACCTTTCCAATGGCCGAGATTCTAATGCCGCAGGCGACCGCCGTCTGGCTCATCGATAACACCACGCTCTCCTTTGACCAGATTGCCAGTTTCTGCGGCCTGCACCATTTGCAGGTCAAGGGGATCGCTGATGGTGATGTCGCGGAAAACATGCGCGGCGTCGATCCGATTGCGGGCGGCGTGCTGACACGCGAAGAGATCCGCAAGGGTGAGGAAGACCCCGATTACCGGCTGCATGTTCAGGAATCGAAGATCGCGCACATCCCGCAGCCGCCCCGCAAGGGCGCGCGTTACACCCCGGTCGTTCGCCGTGCCGACAAGCCGGACGCCATTGCCTGGTTCATCCGAAATCACCCTGAAGTTGCTGACCCGCAAATCTCCAAACTGATCGGCACGACCAAGACGACGATCAACAATGTCCGCAACAAGGAGCACTGGAACTCCCAGAACATCAAACCGGTTGACCCGGTGACGCTGGGCCTGTGCTCTCAGATCGAGCTTGATGAAGTGATCGCCAAGGCCGCTTCCAAGCGCCGCAAGATGGAAGAAGAACGCGCCGCATCCGGCGAAGGCCCCGGTCTTGCGCCACTCGAAGACACGCTGGCCGAGACGCCACCAGCGGCGGAGGAGGACGAGAAGGGTGCCGGAGACGTCTCTGCGGCAGATGTCTTCCGCAACTTCGAAAGCTAACGCGATCCTAACCGCGCCGCAGGAATTTCAGGCGCGGTTTCACTCAGACTTTACAGGCATGGCGTAATTTCTCTCCGCACAGGGAGGAACTGCCATGTTCTTGAAAGTCGTCGCCAATCCTCATGCCGAGGGCCGCCTCACGCGAACCGTGATGTATGAAGCTGCGCCCGGACAGGTTTACGCGATCGACGCGGAACGCCTCCACATTGAGCCGAATCTGCTGGATGAATTCGCCGAGGGCGCGGCCCTGAAAGTCCGTATGCTGGACTACGCAGCCTACTTCGTTCTCGTGGCGAGCGTCCTTGCGTCCTTCTTCGCCGTCTTCTGGCTGTTCATGCCGGGCGTCGCTGCCTGTGCGCTGATGCTGAGCGTCAATCGGAAGTCGGCTGGCGAGATCGCCCGCCGGGCCGCGCGCCGGTCTTCGGACTCCTTCCGCCAACTGCACGAGATGGGGCTGCTCTGGCTGGTTCCCGCCCGCTAGGCGTCCAACGCCTCCGACATCATCTGTGCATTGCGGTCGTAAACGGCTGACTTCATCCGTGCGACATGATCTGGCCCGGCCACATCCGGATGCCCGGATCTGAAAGGCGGGTCGGGATCGTACTCGATGGCCAGCTGAATTGAGCGGGCGACGAGATCACCGGAGATCTCCGCCGCAATAGTGAGCGCGAAATCAATCCCGGCGGTGACACCACCCCCGGTAAACCGGTTTCCATCTCTCACGACACGGCCAGGCGTGTAGATCGCGCCAACCTTGTCGAGCAGGCGTGTATACGCCCAATGCGTTGTGGCTTTCTTCCCCTCAAGAAGCCCAGCCCGTCCGAGAAGGAAGGCCCCGGTGCAGACCGACGAGACATAATCGGCGCTGCTCCCCTGTTCCCGGATGAAGTCGATCAGAGCCGGGTTGCTCAGCGCAGGCGCGACCCCGCCGCCACCCGGCACGCAGATCATGTCGAGCGCAGGCGCGGTCTCGAATGTATGCGTTGGGACAAGATCAAGCCCGCAATCACTGGGCAAAGGCGCGGGTGTTTCGGCAATGATGGAGGTCTCTGCGCCGGGAAGGCGATGGAGCACTTGCAACGGACCGGTGAAATCAAGCTGCGTCACCTGTGGGAAGAGGACGAAGCCGATCTTCATTCGATCATACCCTGAACACGGCAAGCACGCCGGCAACCGCAGCAGCGGCGGTGAACATCAAGGTCAGGCTGACGGCAACGACGCGTTGGCCTTTCTTGCTCGCGCGCTTCTTGATGCCGGGAGCCACTTCGCGTGACTTGGCCGGCGACAGCGTCCAGCGGTTTGAGAAGAAACCGATTGAAGCGAGTGCGCTCAGAACTGCGGCCCCCACCGCTCCGCCCAGCATGGCAAACGCGGCACCGGCCAGCAGAATGGCGGAGGTGGACGCGGCATTGCGTTTCAGCAGTTCGCGGACATGCCCATCTGCGCGCGAGGAATCGAGCCGGTCATAGGAACAATTGGGGGAGGCCACGGCAGTGATCCAAGCCGCGCCAATGCCGACGCCGATCAGAAGCGCGGCAATCGAGGCAGACCAGGACTGAATGTTTTCAAACATGACACGTTTATAGCTCGGATTCGCGCTGCCGCATCAGCAAGCTTCAAGCATTGAGACACCAACGCAGGATGGCCTTCTGTGCGTGCAGCCGGTTTTCGGCCTCATCAAAGACAAGCGATTGCGGGCCGTCGATCACTTCCGCGTCGACCTCTTCGCCCCGATGAGCCGGCAGACAGTGCAGAAAGACCGCTTCCTTCGCCGCAAGGCTCATTAGGTCTTCGGTGACGGCAAACGGGTCGAGTGTTTTCAGCCGGTCCTCGGCGTCTGCATCGCCCATGGACACAAACGTGTCGGCGATCACGACATCCGCTCCGGCTACCGCTTCTTCCGCGCTGTCATAGAGATCAATTCGCCCCTGAAGATCGCGCGCCATCTCCACAGCGTCTTCATCTGGCGCATACCGACCCGGTGTGCCAATCGCGAGCGAGAAGCCGAATTTTGGGGCTGCCTGAATGAAGCTTGTGCAAACATTGTTGCCATCGCCCACCCAGGCCAAGCGCGCACCCTTCAGATCAAGGCCATGCTCTTCAAGCGTCTGAAGGTCTGCCATGATCTGACAGGGATGGGACTGGTCAGTCAGACCATTGATGACAGGGATCGTGGCAGCCTCAGCGAATGCTTCCACATCGCCATGACTGTTCGCGCGGATCATGACGATATCGACAAAACGAGAGAGCACGCGCGCAGTGTCCTCCACCGTCTCCCCTCGCCCGAGTTGCATGTCGCCGCTTGAAGCCACAATCGTCTCACCACCCAACTGGCGCATCCCCATGTCGAAGGAGAAGCGTGTTCGCGTCGACGATTTTTCGAAAATCATCGCGAGCGCATGACCGGCAAGCGGCGCGCTCTCATCGACACGACCTTTCGGCCAGCCGGCGCGTGCCGCCTTCATCCGCTTCGCCTCGTCGAGGATCGTTCTCAGCTCCGACGCCTCAATCGACCAGAAGTCGAGAAAGTGGCGAAGGGTCATTCCTCTATCGTCCATTCGCTGAGCGCGCTGTCGATCACGCCGACAGCTTCGCGCACATCTTCATCGCTGATGGTCAGCGGCGGTGCGAGACGCAGCACGTTGTTGCCAGCGACACCGACCAGCAGGCCATGCTCCCGACACGCATTCTGAACCGGCTTTGGCAACGCTTTCAGCTGTATGCCCGTCAAGAGGCCTTTGCCGGTGACGCCATCCACCTTGTCCGGATGACTGTCCGCAATCGATTTCAGGCCTTGTGCAACCGTGCCGGATACGCGGCGCACCTGCGCCAGGAAGTCATCATCCGCAATGATGTCCCAGACGGCATTGCCGACAGCCATGGCCAGCGGATTGCCGCCATAGGTTGATCCATGAGAGCCGGGTTGCATCACCACCCCTGTCTCTTCCGTCGTCAGGCACGCTCCGAAAGGAAAGCCCCCGCCGACGCCCTTGGCCACGCACATGATGTCCGGCGCGGCGTTCTCTGCCCATTCGTGGGCAAAGAGTTGTCCTGTCCGTCCCATGCCGCACTGAACCTCGTCATAGATCAGCAGCGCGCCACGCTCATCGCAAAGCTTGCGCAGGCCAGTGAGGCACTGCTCAGGCATGGCGCGCACACCGCCCTCACCCTGAACAGGTTCGACAAAAACGGCGGCCGTCTTGTTTGTGACGGCAGCATCCAGCGCATCATGGTCACCCCACTCGATCTGCGTGAAGCCGGGAAGCGCCGGACCAAAGCCCTCAAGGTATTTCGGATTGCCGCCAGCATTGATCGCGCCCAGAGACCGGCCATGAAACGCGCCCGTAAAGGTGACGATCTCAAACCGGTCTTCATCGCCCTTCGACCAGTGATATTTGCGCGCCGTTTTGATGGCTGCTTCGACGGCCTCCGTGCCGGAGTTGGTGAAGAAAACGCGGTCGGCAAATGTCCGCGCGCACATCTTCTCGGCAAGTTGCTCACCAGCGGGGACACGAAACATATTGGAGGTGTGCCAGAGCTTCTCGGCCTGATCCTTCAGCGCACTGACCAGCGCTGGATGGGAGTGACCGAGAGAAGACACGGCGATGCCGCCGATGAAGTCGAGGTAGGATTTTCCCTCTTCCGTGATCAGGCGAACGCCCTCGCCGCGTTCGAACGCTTCCTCCGGCGGACGGTAAACAGGCATAATGTGCTGGCGCGGATCGCTCATTTCGCAGGCCTCTCTGGCTGGGCGGGAACAAGCAGACACGCTTTGCCAGCGCTATCGGCGAAGTCAACACATGCAGGCGTGCAGCACACCAGATCGATGATCTTTCCGCAACATTACCAAACTTTCACGAGCACCTGCGATTTATCGATTGACGAAAAACAATAAAGTCTTATTGATAATCATTAAGTCAGGTCGGGACGTGGCGGCGTCACCTCAACGCCCCCAACCTCACCTCTGAGCCGTCGTTGCGGACCGCCTGACGTTTTGCCATTTTGGAATAATCTTGCGCTCACAAAGAAAAAGCGTGGCTTGTCGCCACGCTTTTTCCCCGTATGCAGCGTTTCCTCCCAGAAACTTGCCGTGTCAATTGGCCGCAAAGTCAGACATTTGTCAACAAACTGTCTTGGTCTTTTGCAGAAAATTTTCAAGAACCGCGTTTTCATTGCCAAAAATGAAGTCCGGTTCGCCCACAGTGATTGGGCCAAGCCCGGCCTGCGCCATCGCGTCCGCAGCCGCGCCTGCGTTGCCTCGTTCGCAAATCACCCGCGTTTCGGACAGGCGTTCCAAAGCAAATTCACCGATGAGCGAATCGGGAATCGATCCGTTTGCAGACAGAACCCGGCGCGAGTCGGCCGCTGCCCGCGCCTCGGCGGCATTGAGCAGTTTGGTAAGGGCAGCAGTCGCTGCCTCGCTCCAATCCGCCTTGAGGGCCCCGGCCAGCACAGCTTCGCTTGCAAGGATCAACCCATCGTCCAGCACTTTCAGCCCATTGGCCTCAAGCGTTGCACCCGTGGACGTAATATCGACGATCACATCGGCCGCTCCTGACGCCGGCGCGGCCTCGGTCGCCCCGGCGCTCTCAACAATCCGGTACTCGCCAACCGAACGGCTGGCGAAGAAGTCCCGCGTCAGCCGCAGATACTTGGTCGCAACCCGAAGGCGCCGACCGTGCCGCTGGCGGAACAACGCCGCCGCTGCCTCAAGGTCTGCCATGGTCGAGACATCAAGCCAGGCCTTGGGCGTGGCAACTACCACGTTCGCGCCCCCAAAGCCGAGCCGGCGGATCGCGGCGACATCGGCGTCGACCGAAGAGGACAGATCATGCAGAAGATCCTGCCCGGTAATACCGATATGGATGTCCCCGGCGATCAGGCCCAACGCAATCTCCCGCGCAGACAGCAGCATCACATCCGCATCGAGCCCGGAAATCTCACCCTGATAGCCCCGCGCGCCACCCTTCTGCTTGAGCGTGAAGCCACATCGCTTCAGCCACGCCTCTGCATTGTCCTTGAGCCGCCCCTTTGACGGTATGGCAATGGTCAGCCGTATCATGCTCCACCTCCGATCCGGTCTGCGCGGAGGACGCCGCCTATGGCGGTGCCTTCGACGGAGCCCTCTGACAGGCGCGAGAGGAGGGTGTCATAGCGGCCACCGGCACCGAAGGGCCGGGTCTCCGGCGCGTTTGGCGCGAAGAGTTCGAAGACGAAGCCATCATAATAGTTGAAGCGCCGCCCAAACGGTGTGCCGAATCGGGCTTTGCTGAGGAATTGCGGCGCGGTCTTCTCTATAGCGGCCATGCGTGTCGCAAGCCGCTCAATGGCGGGCAGCGCCGCGCGCGCGCCGGAATTGCCGGCAATCTCGGTCAGGAGTTTCACCGCCTCTGCGGGAGCCGCCTCAACGTCGAGCACGGCATCCAGCGTCGCGTGGGCTTCATCCGGCACACCGCCCGCTTCGGCATCGGCCGCCTTGGCGAGCAAACGCTCGACAATTTCGGGCAATGTCCGTGCTCCAATCAAAGGCGCGCCAGACACGGCCAGCACATCCTGCACAATGGCTTCCGCTTCGTCCCAGCTTGCGCCCTTTAGGCGCGCAGCGAGCCCGGTCGGTGCGCCGGTGCCTTCTTTGTCCAGCAAAGCGCGTACGCCGCCCGCTTGCCGGAAGGCACGTTTCACGGCACCCGCCATGCTCTCAGGCAGACCGAGCGCGTCCACAAAGGCCGGGAAAATGGCCAAGTCGCCAAACCAGGCGTGACCTTCGCTCGCCCCGGCAGCCGCTGCTGCTTCGGAGACAAGGCGGAAAACATCCGCATCGGCTTCAGGCGAGGAGTCCGCTCCAAAGCGTTCAAAACCAACCTGCGTGAACTCGACGGGCGATCCGCGATCCGCCGGCAGGCGATAAGCCCGCGCGGCGTAGCGAACGATCTGCTCCCCGCCCTCTCCTCTCGCGCGGCGTGCTGCTTCTTCAGCAGCGACAGGAAGCGTCAGATCCGGGCGAAGCGCCTGCTCTGCACCTTCATGATCTGAGAACACACAAAGCCGCGCACGAACGGCTTCACCGGAGAGTTCCAGTGGCAAGGCCGCTGGCATCACAACAGGCGGGTCTGAAACCTCGCCCCCAATGCCAGCGAACACCTGCTCAGCGGCAAGTTCAGCACGCGTCAGGGTCATTGGGCCGCCTCCACGATGTCCCGCACGCGGGCGATCATGTCTGCGCGATCAGCCTCAAACTGGCCGGGACGCTCCTCACGCCACTCCTCATTAGACTCAATCGCCTTGGCCTTCGCAGCGCCGACTTTCAGATCCTTGATGGTGACAACGCCCTTGGCGATCTCATCCTCGCCGATGATGACCACAGCCGGCGCACCGCGCCGATCTGCATACTTCATCTGCGGACGCATGCCGGAGCCGCCCATATAAGGCTCTGCGCGGATGCCTGCTGCGCGCAGTTCCGAAGCGAGCTTCAGCGCTTCGGCTGGGTTTCCACGATCAAGGTTCAGCACAACAACGGGACCGTTCAGCGCCTCCTGCTCACCTGCAAGCGCCAGCGCGGTGGTCAGCCGGCTAATGCCGATCGAGAAGCCGGTGGCTGGTACGCGCTCGCCCGTAAATCGCGCGATCAGATCATCATACCGCCCGCCACCGCCAACTGAGCCGATCTGGACCGGACGGCCCTTCTCGTCTTCAACAGTCTTCAGGAGCTCCGCCTCATAAACCGGTCCTGTATAGTACTCCAATCCTCTGACCACGGATGGATCGAGTTGGACGTCCCCCTCGGGTGCACCAAGCGCTTCGAGCGCACTGGCAATCGCCTCCAGCTCTGAGAGCCCTGTTCGGCCTTCTTCGGTATCCCCAGCCGTGCTACCCAGCGCCTCCAGCGTCTCACTGCGGGTCTCACGGCCAGCGGTCGCGAAAGCGAGCACTTTCGAAACGCGGTCCTTGTCGAGGCCGGCCCCCTTGGTGAAGTCACCGGATTCATCCATCCGCCCTTCACCTAGGAGATCGGCGACACCGTCCGAACCCAACCGGTCGAGCTTATCGAGCGCTCGGAGAATTGTGAGGCGCACAGCCTCGGTGTTCGCGCCGATACCCTCAAGCACGCCATTGAGCAGCCGGCGCGTATTGATGCGGATCACGAACTCACCGCTTTGCATCCCGAGCGCACGCATGGCTTCAGCGCCCATGGCGACCATTTCAGCATCAGCGTGCAGGCCGGGCGCGCCAACTGTATCGGCATCGCACTGGATGAATTCCCGGAACCGACCGAGCCCCGGCTTCTCATTGCGCCAGACCGGCCCGGCGGCATAGCGCCGGAAAGGTTTGGGGATGCCCTGCCAATTCTCGGCAGCAAAACGGGCGAGTGGCGCGGTCAGGTCATAGCGTAGTGCCATCCACTGCTCGTCATCATCCTGTAGAGAGAACACGCCAGCATTCGGGCGGTCATCATCGGGCAGGAACTTGCCGAGCGCATCGGCATATTCGAACGCGCTCGTCTCCAGCGCCTCAAAGCCCCAGCGCCGATAGACCTCGGTCACGGTCTCCACCATTTGGCGCTGGGCGTGGACGAGCCCTTCCCGCTTGTCGGGAAATCCGCGCGGGGCACGCGCCAGCTGGCGCTGAGGGGCTGTCTTATCAGTCATTCAAATGGCTCGATCTCGAATTTGCGCGAGCGTTAGCGGAAGCGGCCGCCCATGTGAAGGCGGCCGCTTAGGTCTCGTATTGAGGTTTAGCTGCGAAAACGGCCGCTAATACTTAACCGAACAGCCATAAGCCTTGCTCGTCGCGGTCGCCACGGGCTCACCTGCGGCAACGCTGTCGAGCGCTGCCATGACATAGTTTTCAGCGTCCGGAATGTCGGCAGGCTTTGAGGAACGCACCGAGTCGATCGCGCCCGCATATTGCAGCAGACCCTCGCCATCGATGACGTACATATGCGGCGTTGTCTTGGCGTCATAGGCGCGGCCGATCTCTCCGGTCGGATCAAGGATGACGCCCGCCGGAGCGGCACCGCGCTGCTCGTTCAGGGCAATCGCTTCTTCCGCAGAGACATGGCCCTGCTTGCCGGGGGCCGATGAAATCACCTGAAACCAGACCGTGTCATTTTCGGCTGCATCGCCCTGCAGCGTCTGCATGTTCAGATGCGGCTCGGCGTAGTGCTTTTTCACGAAGGGACAGTCATGATTGGTCCATTCCAGCACCACGGTCTGGCCGGCATAATCGGACAATGACACCGTCTCGCCGGAGGCTGTCGTGCCGGTAAAGGCCGGAGCGGCGGTGCCAATGTCAGATGCGGGCGTGGCCGATGCGGTTGAAGCGATGAGCGCGCCGGCGGTCAGCGCCACGGCGGCAGCCATGCCGGCAGCAATCCCGAATTGTCTGCGGTTGATCATGAGTGTCACTCCGTCAAAGGGGAGATGTCAGCTCGTCAGGGCCTCAATCTCGTTGATCATCAAGCTCGGCGAGAGGATTTGCGGCAGCAGCTTGGGCTCCGTCTCACCGGGTCCGTAAAGAAGATACATCGGCACGCCGGGACGGCTATGCTTTTTCAGCTCGGCGGCGATCACATCATCTTTATTGGTGAAGTCTGCCACCAGAAAAACGATGTTATTGTCGGCCATGGCTTGGCGAACTTCCGTGCGCTCGAGCGTCGTGCGCTTGTTCGCCTGACAGGTGACACACCAGGTGGCGGTGAAGTCGACGAAGATGCCCTTGCCATCGGCGAGAAGCGCGTCGACGCGTTCCGGGCTCCAAGGCTCGGTCGGGAACTCCACGGAGTCCGCATAAGCGGCCCCGCCTGTGCCGGGCGATCCGCCGAGCGCGGCCTGGATAGGATAGTAGAGCCCAGCGACCAGCGCCAATGCACCGAGTGCCATACCGGCCACCCGCAAGCGCCCGCCAGCCGTGCTGAGCGCCCAGACACCGAAGCCGACCAGCGTCGCGCCGAGAATGGTCGCTGTGACCGCGCCCTGCCCGGCCTGGTCGCCAAGGACCGTGAGCAGCCAGACAGCCGTGAGGAACATCGGAAAGGCGAAGAACTGCTTCAGCCGCTCCATCCACGCGCCGGGCCTGGGCAGGAAGCGATGCAGGCCGGGGGCGAAGCTGAGCGCGAGGAATGGCAGAGCGAGGCCGAGGCCCATCAACATGAAGACGATGAACACCGCCGGGGCTGGCTGGGTCAGCACCGAGCCGAGCGCGACGCCAAGGAACGGACCGACGCACGGCGCGCCGACCACGGCAGCCAGAACGCCGGTGAAGAAGGCCCCTGTAGAACCCTGCTTCGAGGCGAGGCCCGAGCCGACGCCCTGAACGGAGGTGCCAAGCTCGAACACGCCGAGCAGCCAGAGGCCGATCACGAACATGATCAGCGCAAGAGCCGCCACGACGGGCGCATATTGTAGCTGGAAGCCAAGGCTGACGAACTCACCTGCCCCACGCAGCGCGACGAAGACGGCGGCTGTCGCGGCAAAGGAGAGGACAACGCCAGCTGTGTACCAGAGGCCATGGGCGCGCAGGTGCGAGTCATCGCCCTTTGTCGCCGCATTGACCATGCCAATCGCCTTGATGGATAGCACTGGGAGAACGCAGGGCATCAGATTGAGGATCAGACCGCCAAGCAAAGCGAGCCCCATAATGGCGAGGATGTTGATACCAGCGCTGGATGGCGCAGAGCCGAACGTGCCCGGCAGGACCATGCCCGGCTCGGCTGAAACTTCATACCCCGCGCGCGTACCGTCGCTTGCCTCCACGACAATGACACCTTCGAGCGACGCGTCCGGCTCGCCGTCACCAGAAGGCGTCAGCGCGAGGGTCAGACCGCGCTCGCCGGTACTGAGTGGCTGATCGGCGGAGTGAACGATTTCATGCTGGTGCGGGAAGAAGCGGACATCGCCTTCGAAATCGCCAGCCTCAGGCGCTAGGCTCATGCGCCATGGCTCAGCAGAGCGGTCAATGACAATCTCACCGGCAAAGGGCGATGGCGTCTGGCCAATCGCTTCCGTGATCGCCTCACCACCGAGAAGGTCCGGGATCTGCTCATCACCGACCAGCAGGGTCAGTGATATGGGCTGGCTTTCCGGGATGCAGATATCCTTGCAGATCAAATAGTCCGCGATGCCATCAAAGTGGATTTCGCTCGCGGCATCCTCGGGCACGATCACCGGAAATGGGAGCACGATGCGGTCATCATAGCCATAATCCATGATCTCGCCCTCAACGACGGGCAGGAGGTGCGGGATCGGCCAGAGAAACTCGCCGATCTCGGCTGCGGGCTGTTCCTCGAAGATAATCTCAGGCGGCAGGCCCGCATCCCCGGCATTCAGCCAATAGACATGCCAGCCAGGATCCATAACGAGTTCAAGCCCAAGGTAGACCGTTTCACCTGGCATGGCCTGCGCGCGCTCGGTTATGAGACGCGCCTCGGCGCGAAGCTCAGCGCCCTGCGCAAAAGCCGGCGCGGTAAATGCGATCAGCGCGACGACAAGACCAAGAATGAACCGCATGAAGCGCTCCCGATAAACCAGTTGCGCCCCACATATCGGGGCTTATCGCAATATGGCAGCCTGATCGCGAGAATGTGAGCGACAAGTCATCGCGCGAACCGATGAAAATCTCCCAAAAACAAAAGAAAAGGCGGCCCGCAGGGACCGCCCTCCCAACTTGTTCAGGCATCACCCGATCAGGCGTTGCCAGCCTGCTGGCGGGCCGCGTTCAGGCGAATGGCGCGCTGGATGATGCGCTGCCAGCTCATCAGGGAAACCAGGTGCGCATAGATTGCGCCCACCGCCCCATTGTTCTTCAGCTCCAGATAATCCTCGGGGCTGAGCGCATTGAGCTTCTCTTCGGAGACCGCCCAGTAGTCGGCAATCTTCTGCTGGTCACCCGTTTCATTGCCCTGCGCATCGCGCGGCTGGAAGGAGACAGACTTCTCTTCGAACAGGTCGAATTTCTTGAGAATGTCAGTGAACTCAGTCGTTGCCCGTCGCTGGCGCTCAAACTCCGAGCAAAACTCGATCGCATCCTGCGTGAATTGCGTCGGCTGGCCGTTTTCGAAGAAGGCGATCTCCGGCTGCTCGGACACCATCGGGGCCTTGCGGTCGACGCAGAGCAGAAGACGGTCATTGTTCTGATCGGAGGCAAACACAAACGGATAGCGGCGGACGAAGGCAGGCACGTAGAAGTCCGGGTCAGTCATGCCCTGGTCGGTGACAAACAGGTTCTGACCCTGAGCAACGCCCATGGCGACAACCGGCGTGCGATCATCGCCCACAAAGATAATCGGATATGCACCGGCCGCCATGCCGAATTCCGTTACCGTAACAGGCACAGCATGTGCCCGGCGAAGGAACTCAAACGGCTGCTGGATCTGGCTGACGCCGAGCGCGCCATGCTGCTCGGGCGACAGCGGTTCGGGCTGCTGGTAAAACAAGACGTTTCCGGTCAGTTCCGGGCCCGATTGGCCGGCGGGAGATTGGTCCACAGGAAGCTCCATTTCTTGGTCGCGTGTCGTTAACGGAAATAGCCGGGGCGGACAACCGTTTGCACCTGGTGATTGCAGCTTGCCGGAGCCTGCAAATTCCCGGCACAGTAAGGCATGTCTTACCCCCGCTCGACAGACCGCCTGGCCAGGCTGCCCGCCATTTTGACAGCGCTTATTCTTGCAAGCTGCACGCCAGAAGGCAGCGAGGATGTCGGCTCGCGCAAGACCCTGCGGGATATGAACGCGTTTCTGACCCAGCTGGGAGCCGAGGAGATCGCGGATCGGCCAGAGCTCGCCGCTCGGATCGGCCTGCCGGATCCCGAGGTACGGGCGGCGGCCAATCGGCGGCTGGAAGACCGCTCTCAGGCAGCTTTCGAACGCAGCCGGCTGGACAGGTTGGAGCGAATTCACCGCCTCGACCGCGCCGCGCTACCGCCAGATACGACCAGTCTTCGTCAGCATTTCGACGTCGTCCGGGCCGCGCATTTGCGAACTGAGCGGGTAGCGGCCTTCGGGTTTGGCCGGGCGACGCTGAGCGAAGCGCAGCCCTATGCGATCGATCAGATGTCCGGAGCCTATCTGGAAACCCCTTTCCTGCTGCTTCACGTGCAGACGGTGCGCTCCACATCCGAAGCGGACGCTTATCTCGCCCGGCTTCTGCAACTCGCCGATGAAATCGAGGACGAGCGCCGCCGGCTAGTCGCAGATGCTGAGGCCGGGATTTCACCGCCCGAACCCTTATTGCGGGCGATTGAGCGATCAGCGGCCACCATGGGCGAGACCGAGCTCGACGTTCATCCCCTGCTGACCACGCTGCAGGGATGGCTCGCCGGGCCGGATTTCTCCGATGAGGACGCTGAAAGCCTGGCACGCAGCGCCCGCGGCATTCTCCAGACCAGTGTTCTGCCCGCCTATGCGCGCCTGCGGGCCACCGCAAATGCACTGACGATTTCCGCGCCGGAAGAACCCGGAGTCTGGGCGTTGGAGAACGGGCGACAGTACTATCGCACCGCCCTCGCCTTCCACGCGACCCGAGACACGGAGCCAACAGCGCTTCGATCGATCGCACAGGTGTCCGCCACGGCGCTGAAGAATGCGATTCTGGCCGAACTCGACGCGGCTGAGATCGACGATGGCGTCTTTCGGGACCGGATCGCGCTTGCCGTCCTGCCGCCTGAACCGGAAATACCAGAGGTTGCGCTGCCCGCCGCAACGGAGCCCGAACTTTCAACGACTCCGCTGCCCGCCCTGCGGAACGACATCGCGATTTGGCGCTCAACAAGCGAGCGCCTGGTTGAAAATGTCGGTGCCGCCGCCGGCGTCTCCCTTGTCGCATTGGACCCGGCGCTGACGCCTTATCTTCCGGCACTGTCCTATCAGCGCGCCGCGCTCGACCGGTCTGCGCCGGGCCGGGTCTTCCTGAATGCAGAGGCTGCCCTGCCCGGTGATCCGCTCTACTCCGCACAGCTTCGCGCGCAGACCTGGCCCGGTCGTCACCTGATGAACGCTGCCATCGCCGAGCCGAACCAACCTGCCATTCGGCTGGCGAGCGCTCATACAGGCTTCGAAGCCGGCTGGGCGGCCTATGCGCTGGAACTTGCGACTGAGCAGAATATGCGCCGGGGAAACGCGCTTGAGAGGATTGGATTGCTACAGGCGCGGCTCATCAATGCCGCCGCTGCGATTGTGGACATCGATATCCATCTGAACCGGACGCCACGCCGTGCGGCTATCGATTACCTCGCCGATACGGCCGGCATTGATGCCGACACGGCGACTCGCCTGACCGATCAGATCAGCGCGCGTCCCGGCGAGGCCGTGGCTGCCTTTGTTGGCATGGAGGCCTTTCGGGATTTGCGGACGCGGTCAGAAACCGTCTTGCAGGACCGGTTCGATCTTGCCGAGTTTCACACCGTCCTGCTCGCGCCCGGCCCGCGTCCGCTCGACATGGTCGAAGCCGATGTCGAGCGTTGGTATGATGCGCGCCTTGATCGGGGCCGCTAAGCGGCAACAGCAAGACTGATATCCGTGGCGCAGACCGGCGTGAGACCTTCGGACAGATCCGAAAGTATACCTCGGCGCAGGGTCCGGCCCTCGGCTGGCAGAACGAACACGGCAGTCGCGCCATAGCGTTCAGCGTCCGCATGGGCCCAGAGCGGGCGAACATCATGCTCCCGTCCGGACACCTCGACCATGCGTATGATCCGCCAGCCAAACGCGTCCGGAGCCGCAAACAGGGCGACACCAGACTCCCGCGCCCATGGCGATTCCGGGTTTACGCGCTTGAAAGAATAGGCCGTACCTGACGCACCGCGAAAATTGACCGACTTCATCATGTTCCTGCTCCGTTCTTGTTCTCCTGTATATTCTGTTTTTGTTCTCATCGGCAAGAAGTTTTTGGTTAACAGGGAGTTAACCATTAGAACGCGCCCGGAACGCTGACTGGCAGACAAAAAGAAGGGCGGACCGCCAATCGCGATCCGCCCAGATAAAGCCAGCCTGTTCTGGGAGAGGATTAGTCGATCAGGCTAGTACTTGTAGGCAAGGCCAAGGCCGACCACGAGCGGGTTAATGTCGACCTCTGCGTCAACGGTCGCTCCAAGCGCGGTGCTGAAATCGACCGTCACATCCGGATTGATCCAGATTTTCTTGACGTCGGCGTTGAGCGCCCAACCGCCGGGAACACCGTCCAGATCATAGTCGATGCCGGCCTGAAGCGCGAAGCCAACGCTGGGGTCATAATCGATCCCATCTGCAACCGAACCTTCGTCTTCATTGAAGAAGAACGTGGCGTTCACACCGGCCCCAATATACGGCTTGAACTGGTCGTTCGGTCGGAAGTGGTATTGCAGGGTCAGCGTCGGTGGCAGCAGCCAGACGTCCCCAAGATCAACCGTGGCATTGTCCAGCGCCCCAGGCACGGTCACGTTGATTGCTTCCACATCGTGCGGCGTTACAGCGAGGATCAGCTCGGCAGCGATGTTTTCATTGAAGAAGTAGGTGATGTCGAGTTCCGGCACGTATTGGTCGCTAATGTCGACACTGCCGGGCAGCGCGGCCCCTGCCACGGACAGGTCGGCAGACTCATCCGGCAACACCGCAATGACACGGCCACGGATCATCCAAGGATTGTCCTCAGCCGCAGCGATACCAGCCGGCACGACCAGCGGACTCATTGCAGCGAGGGCGGCAAGCAGATGATGTTTCATGGGTTTTCCCCTTCAGTTGAAGCTCCATTACTCACTCACTAGACGTTTGTTTTCAGCGTCGATATTGGCGTCTTGGTCGCGCGTCCCGGAGCCGCGCGACGCATGCGCCCAACCCCGTGAGATTACGTATGGGCGGGGGCCTGCGGCGGTGCTGGACAGGTAGGATTGGCATCCTCCCGGTCGGCAAACCCTTCCAATTCGGGCCGAAACACACGACATTAGAGCCATGACTAGTCATACGGCTCATACCCACGCGAACACGCCGTGCAGTCCGCAAGACGTCGACCTCTTTCTTCAGGAGGCCGAAGCCCTTGCAGAGGCGCGGGGTCAGCGCATGACCAGGATCCGCCGCAAGGTCTTGCGTCTACTGCTGGAGAACCCCGAGCCGTCCAAGGCCTATGACCTGTTGGATAATCTGGACGGTGAAGGCTCTGCCAAGCCGCCCACCATCTACCGCGCGCTCGACTTCCTTCAGGAGGTCGGCCTTGCCCATAAGATTGAGAGCCTCAACGCTTATGTTGCGTGCGGCCATGCCAGCCACAATCATTCCGCCGTCTTTCTGATCTGCGAACGGTGTGGCGGGGCAGAAGAACTGCATGCGCTCTCCACGACCAACGCACTCGACAAGGAAACGCGCGCGGCGGGGTTCAAGGTCAGCCGTGCGGTCATCGAGGCGCGAGGCCTTTGCCGGGCCTGCAGCGCGTGAAGCAAACCTTCCTGATCTTTGCAGCGCTCGTCTGCGCTGGTTCCGTTTCTGCGGCCCCCATCGACCTGATGACCACAGAAAAGGAAACACGCTGGGCGGGCTGCGCTGTTCTGGAAGACGGCACCACCCGGCAGATCGCCATCTGGCCGAGCGAGCCGGGCTTTATTGTCGAGTACCCGGAAAGCAATTGCTCGGGCTGGCATATGCCAGCCTCGCTTGAGAGTTGGGTGGATGCCAATGAACGGCTGACCACCGGGCCAGACGGCGGGGCTGCCTGCGAAAGCTCTGGCGATCAGGTTGTTTATGCGGTCGAGAATGGCGAACTGCGCCTGCAATTCTTCAATGACGGTGAGGAAGCGGCTGAAGCCCGCCTGACGCCGCGCTTTGACCAACCCGCCTGCACGGAGATGACTGACCAATGATCACTGTGTGGCGGGGCATCGCGAACCAATGGGACTGTGACGAGATGGGGCACATGAATGTGCGCATCTATGTCGAGAAGGCGATGGAAGGACTGGCCGTCTTAGCCGCCGAAATCGACATGCCACACGCCTTCCGCGCGAACACACCTTCCACACTTATTCCCGCCGATCAGCATATCCGCTTCATGCGCGAGGCCCTCCCCGGCCGGCCCCTGACAATGACCGCGCTCGTTCTGGAAGTCGGCGAAAGCGATGCCGTCATCTATCAGGAAATGAAGCATGGCGACGGCAGCACCGCCGCCGCTTTCCGCACGCGGGTCATTCACGCAGAGGCTGGCAGCGGTAAACCGTTTCCATGGTCCTCCCGCAGCCGGGTCGCGCTTGAACATCTCATAGAGACACCTCCGGACACCACGGCACCGCGCAGTGTCGATCCGAACGGCCCATACCGTCCGCTGACCGACGCAACTGTGGAAGAAGCCGACAGGATCGGAGTGCCCACAATCGGCATGGGCGCTGTGCAGCCCGTGCATTGCGACCTCAATGGCCGAATGCGCCCGGAGTACTTCATCGGGCGGATCTCGGATTCCGTCCCCAACCTCCTTCACGGATGGCGTCAGAGCATCGCTGAAGCGGCGGGCGACGGCATTCGCATGGGCGCGGCTGTACTGGAATATCGCCTCATCTATCGCCGCTGGCCCCGGGCGGGTGACCGGTTCGAGGTTCGCACCAGCCTGGGTGAGACCGGCGAGAAGGTGCACTCGCTGGTTCACTGGGTAATGGACCCGGAAACAGGCCTGCCATGGGTTACAAGCGAAGCCGTCGCTGTGACCTTCGATCTCGACAAGCGCAAGGTCATCCCGACCCCGAAGCCGCAGATGGCGGAACTCGCCGAACTCGCCCCGCCAGGCCTGTCAATCTAGCCTGCCATACCCATGTCGTATTCTGACCGCAGGACGAGGTCATGAAAACTCTTCTGACGGCCCTCGCCCTTTGTACGGTCCCGAGCCTTGGCGCACAGGCCGAGCCTGACCCATCCGAAGGTGCAGCAACTCCCCCACCCTGCATTGCTACCGGCAGCTCCAACGTGTTCGCAGAAGGCCGGCCCATGCTGCGCCTGTCGGATGTCTCGGCCTGCGATCCGCGCACTTATGAAATCATCCCGAGCGTCTTCGTGAATGGCGAGCCGGTCGTGCGCCTCGTCTCAAGCGGCGAAGATGGCCCTGCCCCGGAAGGGGCTACCAGCGTCATGATCGAAGGGGCACCGGCAAGCCGTGCGGGTGACGAGCACTAGCGCCGGCCGGTCGAAGCGAGCCTGCGACGGATAGGAGCCTCGTCGGCTGCGGTGACGCCCTCCACCAATCTGGCCAGATAAGAGGCAATATAATCGCGCACCTCATAAGGCGCTTCCATTGGCAGGAAATGGGTGGTCCCGCGCTTCTCCTTCAGGATCAACGCCGGATTTTTCCGCGCCATACGCTCAGCCGCCTTGTCTGACATCACCGAGCCGCGTGCCGCGCGAAGAATCGTGATCGGGATCTTCTTCTTACGAACCTTGGAGAGCGCGCCCCAGGGTCGGTTTCTCTGTGCACTGAAGGTCGCCGCCTCCCATTTGGGTTTGCAGAGCAACTCCCAGATCTGCTCGTCGCTGTCATGAGGGTTGTCGTCCACCCTGTCGAACCCATCCAGCACATAATCCGCCAGGAACGGCTCCCGCCACGTACTGAAGATAGGCTTCTTCTGGTAGCGCTCCATCACCTCTTCGAGCGAAGCGTAACGCGCGCGGCGCTTCCGCGCGCCGCTTGCCATGGGTCCACGCTGCATCATGAAGCGCATTAGCGGCGAAAAAAGATGCGTCCAGAAATAGTGCCTTGCATTCAGGATCACCGGGTCGGCCAGTACGAGGCCTTTCACAAGGTCGGGCCGCTTGCCCGCGACCATCAGCGCCACGCATCCGCCCATGGAGTGCCCCGCGAGGACGACGCCGTTTGGCGCATGCTTTTCGATCCACGCGATCACGTCATTGCGGTAACGGGTCCATGAAACCAGCCCTCCGGGCTTTGCCGGCAGGGTCGTGCGCCCATGTCCGCGCAGGTCAAGCGCAGCAATGCGTGTGCGCAGGCCGAGCGGAGCCAGCATGGACTGGTAGGTCATCGCATTGAATCCGGTCGCATGCAGCCAAAGCGCCGAATACGGCTTGGCCGGGTCGCCAAATTCGATACCGGCGATCTCGCCTTCGGATGTTTCGTGGCGAAACCGTCTCATTATCTGGCGGACCCGAACACGCGCCGCAGAATCTCACTGGTGCGCGCCACCGGTTCTTCCCGGATCTTCTTCTCCTCGACCGCCACATAAAGGAACAGGCCATCAAGGCCGAGATTGACCGCATGAGTGGTCAGGTCGCGCTTCAAGCTGTCGGACACAGATGACAGCCCGTACTGCGACGTCACCGAACTGAGCGCGGTAAAGGCACCAGATGCCGACAGTGTCGACTCTACATGCGGCCGGAAGGCATTGCGCAGACTGTCTTCGGTCCGCTGGCGCAGATAGTCGGTTGCCGCCGTATCCCCGCCGCGCAGAATCCCGAGCGCATCTTCCAGCGTGATGGACTGGACGGCCCCCAGCACCAAACGCCTTGCTTCTGGCACGGCGTCTTCCGCCGCACGGTTCATACGCAGCTCTAGGTCATCGAGCGGCTGGGAGAGGCCGACGCTCTGTAGATTGTCCTGAAGCTCACCAAGGCGGCCGGGTAATGGGATGCGCACCTGCGGGTCACCGAAATAGCCATCGGTCCGGCCAAGCGTCTGTGCGGTCAGGTTCACGCCGACCCGAAGTGCCTCTCGCAGGCCCTGATCGATCTCAAGTGTGGACAAAGTGGTGTCGCCACCACCCGAGGTCGTCGCGCCCGGAAACCGCTTCTCGACTTCGCTGAAAATATCACCGATGCTTGAGTCGTCAGTGCTCTCGCATCCTGCCGGAAGCAGAAGCAAGCAGAGCGCAGCCGCGATTGATGGCCTCATGACCTCTCTCCTCCATTCGCCCCCGAAACGATAAAGCCCTATTCGAACACCAGATCAAAGCCTTAAAACCGCACAGACCGGCTTGCCGCAGCGTGAATGGATGTCCGACCGCAATCGGCGTGTTACAGTAACCTCAAAGGGAGATCGCCATGCTTAAAAAGACGTATGAATGCTTCGCCGTTGAGATCGAAGACAAGATCGCGTACATCAAGATGAACCGGGCCGATGCGCTGAACACGATGACCCGGGCCTTCTGGAACGAGTTACCGGAAATCGTCCGCGCGATTGACCGCGACGCGCTGGCTCGCGTCATTGTCATCTCCTCCACCGGCAAGCACTTCTCCGCCGGCATGGACCTCGCTAACTTCTCCGGCGGCAGCGGCGAGAAATCCGACCCTTATGTCCGCGCGGAGAAATTCCGGAGCGACATTCGTCAGATCCAGTCTTCCTTCAATGCACTGGAAGACGCCCGCATGCCCGTCCTGTTCGCCTGCCATGGCGGCGTGATCGGCGGGGCCATCGACATGATCACCGCCGGCGACATTCGCTGGTGCACGGCGGACGCCTGGTTCTCGATCATGGAGACCAATATCGCCATGACCGCCGACGTTGGCACCTTCCCACGCCTGCAGCGCTACATCCCCGAAGGCTGGGCCAAGCAGATGGCCTATACCGGTGAGAAAATCAGCGCCGAAAAAGCGAAGGAAATCGGCCTCGTGAATGACGTCTTCGAGACGCATGAGGAGATGATGGACTTTGTGATGGGCAAGGCCCGCGAGATCGCCTCGAAAGACCCGCTCGCGGTGACCGGCTGCAAGACGCTGATCAATTACGGACGTGACCACTCCACGGCCGACGTGCTCGATTATATCGGCGTCTGGAATGCCGGCATGATCCCTCCCTCGCACATGCAGGAAGCATTCAAGGCGCGCATGGAGAAACGCGAGGCAGAGTATCCGGACCTCCTGCCGCTGCGCGACACACCCATGTAATGGCAGATTGTGAGGGGCGGCATTGAAGGACTTCACACCTGAAACCTTCGGCGAGTTAAACGCTGAAGACTATGACGCCCTGCACGATCCCGGCACAACAGCCGCCTCAGTCGACCTGATCGAGACGCTTGCCAATGGCGGGAAGGTTCTTGAACTCGCCATTGGGACGGGTCGCGTAGCCCTGCCCCTCGCCGCGCGCGGGCTTGAGGTTCACGGCGTCGAAGCCTCACAGCTCATGGTCGACCAGCTGCGGGCGAAAGACGGTGGCGCGGATATCCCCGTGCTGATCTCGGACATGTCCGAGTTCCAGCTCGACACCAGGTTCAATTTCGCCTTCCTGATCTTCAACACACTGTTCAATCTGACATCGCAGGAAGCACAGCTACGGTGCTTCCAGACGGTCGCCAATCATCTGGAGCCGGGCGGAGCCTTCCTGGTCGAAGCCTTCGTACCTTATGTGACGACCTTCACAGACAATCAGCGCCTGCGCACTGGCCATGTCGGCATGGACAAGGTTTTCCTGGAAGCCATCACGCATGACCCGGTCGAGCAGATGTTCAACTATCAGCGCGTCCTGATGACGCCGGACGGCAACCAAATGACACCGCTACCGATGCGCTACGCCTGGCCGGCGGAAATAGACCTGATGGCGCGCCTCGCCGGGCTGGAACGCGAAGCCCGCTGGGGCAGCTGGGACGGCAAGCCCTTCACCGGCAAAAGCGAGATGCATGTCTCGCTGTATCGCAAGCCCGCCGCCTAGAGATCCCGCCAGCGGACATCGACGCCAAGCTCAGCAAAGATCTCATTCCAGTAGGCCGTCAGCGGGCCGCGCTGGAGATCGACATAGCGTTCGCGCGGGATCAGGCGGATTTCCAGCTGCGCGCCGCGCAGCCCATCGCCGAACCGTCCGATGATGATCTTCGCCGCATCGCGTGGCTCCGGCAGTCCCTCCGGCATTTCGCCGGCCCCGCCATAAGCCGTGAACACGTCCGAGTTCTGCAACATGTCGGAGACCAGCAGGATGGATCGCTCCGGCGCGCGGTTTGAGAAATTCTCTGTCTGCGCCAGACGCGCCAGCGCTTCGAGGATCGGACTGGCGGGCGCTTCCTTCGGCGTCACCAGATCATCGAGGATCGCCTCCATCGGCGCTTCGAACAGCTGCGCGTAGCGCTCCTCGATCATCTTTGGATTCTGGAAGAGCGGGTTCACCTGATTCCCCCGCCCCGGATTGCACATCGACATCTCGCCACGCGGATTGAACTGGCCGCGCTCGTCCAGCTCAAAAAGCGTGAAGCGCTCGCCAACGGTCAGCTCGTCCCGCGAGCGCCGGATGGCCGCCGCGATCAGTCCGGCCTCGGCAGAGCTGTACTCGTCGGTCTTGTCGATGATGACGGCGGTGTGCGGCGGCAGCGTTTCGGAGACAACGCACAGCGTGTCTTCATTATAAGGTTCAGGTTGCAGGCTCCAGAAGAGCCACCCGCTGATCCCCAGCGCGGCGACCACCAACACGATGTTGATCACCGCCTGACGCTGCTGCTTCGCCTTGCGCCGGTTGCGCTTGCGCCGTCCCATTACCTATCTCCGGAAGAAAGGAGACGACTGACGAAACGGTCGACGATATCTTGATCTACACCAAACTCGTCACTCAGAATATCGGAGTCGGAGGTGAGCAGCGCGCGATACGGCTCCACCTTCTGGCGTAGGAGGGTGCGCAAGCGCAACTCTTCATCACGCGAGAGCTTTTGATACCCCTCGCCCTTGAGCGACTCATCGCCCTTCTCATCCTCGTCCAACGGATCGCCGACGGCTAGGCGCTTGGTCTCAAGCACCCAGTCCTCAATGGCTTCGTAGTACTCATCCAGCGCATCCTGAAGATCCACCCGGGCTTTCTCGAATTCTCTCGCCGCATCGCTCAAACCCGGGAAGCTCGCATCCGCGCCACGCCCTTCAAAAGCAGCCAACGCAGAGATGGCGAGGCCCAGCGCGAACAGCACCATGGCGTCGAGAGAGTGGATCGCAAACGGCCGGCACATGGCGTTGGTCGCCGCTCCACCAATCGACAATCCGATCTCTGAGTTTAGGACGGCTTCGCAAGTCGCATCGTCCACCCACGGCCATTTGAAATCCCGATCCACCACATAAGTCAGTGGGTGCGCCTCGTTGGATTGAACAGCCTGGATGGCTTCATTCAAGTCGTGCGACGCGGCGAGGTCGATCAGGTTGCGATAGTGCGCCGCGGAGAGGTTCACGAGCAGCACGACGGTGACCCCGGCAATTATCGCAAAAAATCCGAATAGCTTGTAATAATCCCGAGCTTCCCAGTCCCATGGCTTCCAGGTCCAATCGACGGGCGTACTGGCGTGGCGCAGCCCCCAATAGCCGACAATGAAGAAGCTGACCGCAACGTTGGCGATGGACACGGCCGCAGCCTGAAACAGGCCGCCGGATATGCCGAACTCGCTTTGCTGAGCGAAGAAGTAAGCATTGGCCGCACTCTCGAACAGGACCAGCAAGGCGATCACGGAAAGCTGAAGAATGCGTACATCCGGGTGGTCAGAAACGTAATGCACGCCTCGTCCTATGACTTCGCCGAGCCTCAGCTTGCGATTGCGCGGCGGGACTTCGTCTTGAGCATTCGCATCATCCTTGTTGCGCCGGCGATGCTTGGGCATCTGACCGCCGCCAAGTTGGCGGAAGCGATAGAAGCTCAGCATGGCGCGCGCCGTATAGTCGGCCTGCACTTTCACATCATCAAATTCGGACGTTGGCCGCTCAGCCATCACCGTCACAAGATCGACCTCGCCGGTCGCAGGACGCGCGTCTTCGGTTTCAGGACCCATACCCTCACCCCTCCATCACCATCTTTGTGTAGGCCAGTTGCCGGACAGAGAACAGGGACACCGACACTGCAGCTGATGTTACAGCCTGAGCCTATATGACAGATGATTCATGGCGGGATGGCGCCAGAATTGAGCGATTACAGCGACTTACTCAGCCGCAGCAGTTGCCGCTGTTCCAATGAAGCCGCCGGACTGTCTGGCCCACAGGCTGGCATAGAGGCCGTCCTGCGCGACGAGCGCATCATGAGTGCCCTCCTCCACGATTCGTCCCTCATCCATAACGATCAGGCGGTCCATGGCAGCGATGGTCGACAGGCGGTGCGCGATGGAGATCACAGTCTTGCCCTGCATGAGATCAAACAAGCTCTCCTGAATGGCCGCCTCCACTTCGGAGTCGAGCGCCGAGGTCGCCTCGTCCAGAACGAGGATCGGCGCGTCCTTCAGGAAGATGCGCGCAATGGCGATGCGCTGGCGCTGGCCGCCAGACAGCTTCGCCCCGCGCTCACCAACATGCGCATCAAAGCCGCTGCGTCCGTCCTGATCTTCAAGCGACTCGATGAACTCCAGCGCATTCGCCTTGATCGCCGCGATGCGGATCTCTTCCTCGGTGGCATCGGGCCGGCCATAGGCGATGTTCTCGCGAATGGTCCGGTGAAGCAGCGAAGTGTCCTGTGTCACCATGCCGATCTGCGCACGAAGGGAGTCCTGCGTCGCCTCTCGGATCGGATGACCGTCAATGAGAATACGCCCCTCTTCCACATCGTAGAATCGCAACAGCAGGTTCACGAGTGTGGACTTGCCTGCGCCCGACCGGCCGACAAGACCGACTTTCTCGCCTGCGCCGATCTTCATATCGAGTTGGTCGATCACGCCTTCGCCCTTGCCATAATGGAAGGACACGTCCTCGAACGCGATCGATCCGCGTGACACATTCAGCACTTTGGCATCGGGCGCATCAATCACGGCCCGGCGCTTGGAGAGCATCGACATGCCGTCATAGACAACGCCGATATTCTCAAACAGCGCCGCCACCTCCCACATCACCCATTGAGACATGCCAACGATCCGCAGCGCGAGGCCCAGCGCGACCGCGATCGCCCCGGCCGTTACCGCACCATTCATCCAGAAATAGATCCCGATTCCGGCAACAGAGAGCACGCACACCGCATTGTTGAGATGCACAAGCGCGTAGAAACCTGTCACCAGACGGAACTGGTGATACACCGTGCCGAGGAAGTCCCACATGCTGGATCGCGCATAAGCCTCCTCGCGTCCGGCATGAGAGAACAGCTTCACCGTCGAGATGTTCGTATAGCTATCGACGATCCGGCCCGTCATCGCGGAGCGAGCATCGGCCTGCGTCTCCGAAATCTTCGTCAGCCGCGGCACGTAGTAGATGGTCAGTCCGGCATAGACGACCAGCCAGAGCGCCAGCGGCGCGGCGAGCCGCAAATCCGCGCTCGCGACCAGCACGATCATCGTTATGAAAAAGACGGCTGTGTAGACGAAAACATCCAGCAGTTTGATCACGACCTCGCGCACGGCGAGCGCTGTCTGCATAAGCTTCGCGCCAACCCGCCCGGCGAACTCATCGGCATAGAAGCCAACCGACTGGCCAAGCAGGTGCCGGTGCATCCGCCAGCGCGCACTCATGGGCAGGTTGCCATACATCACTTGATGAACGACGAGCCCCCAAAGCAAATGCCCGAGCGGCAGCGCAAGGATCACCACAATCGCCATTAAAACGAGATGCAGTCCGTGCTCGACAAAGAAGGCGTCCGGGCTTGTCGCCGACATCCAGTCTATCAGCTGGCCCAGAAAGCCGAACAGCAACACTTCGCCGACGCCAAGCAGCGCGGACAGAACCGTCATCGCCGCCAGCCATGGCCAGGCATCTTTCACATAATGCTGGACAAACGGGACCAGTCGTCCGGGTGGCGCGTCCATACGCGTTTCCGGGAATGGCTCAAGCCGGCGTTCAAAAAAGCCGAACATGCAGAGCGATGTGGCATCGCACGGCCTTCGCTGCAATCAGAGACTGAACTCGAACGCTTTTGTTTTTGCCCTTCCCCCCTTACGCTCCAGGCCAGAAAAGGGAGACATGCATATGGCCGGACTGAATCTGATGGACATGATCGCCGCAGCTTCTGGCGGACAGGCAAAACAACAACTCGGCCAGACACTCGGCCTCAATGAAGACCAGACAGGCGCGGCCCTGAAGGCGCTCCTGCCAGCGCTTGCCGCAGGTCTTCAGGCAAACACACAAAAGCCCGGCGGGGTCGAGGCTCTGCTGGGCGCTCTCGCCAATGGCCATCATGATCGCTACCTCGAAGAGCCTGATCGTCTCGGCCAGCGGGAAACGATCGAAGACGGCAACGCCATTCTCGGTCACCTCCTCGGCTCCAAGGATATGAGCCGCTCGGTCGCCTCCGCCGCCTCGCAGAAAACCGGTATTGGCGACGACATCCTCAAAATGGCGCTGCCAATGATCGCCAGCATGGTCATGGGATCGCTCTCCAAGCAAACCAAGGACCCCGACGTCGCCGGCCAACTCATGGGCATGCTCGGCGGGACCCGCCCTCAACCATCAGAGCCCGTCAAAGGCGGCTTTGGCCTCAATGACCTTCTTGGGGCTGCCATGGGGGCACGCGCAGAACCGGAACCTGCCAAGACCGGCACAATGGGCATGCTGGGGCGGCTTCTCGACGCCGATGGCGATGGATCCCCCATGGACGACATTTTCCAGATGGTGATGAAAAAGCGCGGCTAGGCCATTCCTCAAAAGAAATGCCCCCGCAACGCGGAGGCCAGTGAGAGTGAGAAGATGCTCTCCTATTCAGGCTGTTTGCGGGGCGATTTTCCGGCTGCGCCGCGCCGTGACCGCATCAAAGCGCGCTTCATAGTCGGGGTGTTCGGTGCCCATGAGCTTGTCCCACCAGGTGAAGTAAAAGCCGTAATTCCCATTCGCCCGCTCATGATGCATGTCGTGATGGGTGATTGTGGTCATATGCTTCAGGATCGGATGATGTGTCGTGCCCCGTGGGAACAGCTCATACCCGCAATGCCCGAGCGCATTCTTGAAGATCATGATCAGGAGGACGATGACCAGCGCTGAGCCATGGATCGGCATAATCAGCATCATGAGCGGCACGAAGGCATACATCACGACCGCTTCGCCCACGGCAAAGGAGTAAGCCGTGAAGGGCGTCGGATTGTGCGAGCGGTGATGGGTAAGATGAAAGGTCTTGAACAGCTTGGGATGATGCATCGCCCGGTGCGCCCAGTAGAAATAGGTGTCGTGCAGAAGGATGGCGACGGGAATGGATAGCCAGTACCAGAGCTGACCATACTCGGCGATATCATCATACTTCTTGAAGACGCCCGCCTGCGCGACGTCGAAAATCGCAATATCCAGGGCGACGAACACGCAGATCGTCTTGAAGGAGTTGAACAGCTCCATCTGGATCTGCCGCCGGCGCGGCGTCGGCTTGCGGATTTTCCGGGATTTGAGCAACGGCTCCAGAAAGATCCAGATGCCGAAAAACACGCCCAGCGTGCCGGTCGCATAGCGCGTAGCCTCGAATTGAAGTCCGGCCAATGCATTGGCAGGCACGTCATTGATCAGCCAGTTCAGTATCGCGTCCATTTTATGCTCCGTTCGCTTGTCTTGAACGCCACCAGACAAGAACAGCCGCGGCATAAAGGCTCCGCGATCTCGAAACACATCAGTCTTTTTCGGAAATGATCAGTCTTTTTCGGGATCGATCGGGTTTTCGATCGCCGTTTTCCTGAATTGGGATGGGGTCATCCCCTCGCTCGCCTTGAAGGCGCGATTGAACGGCGCAAGTGAGCCAAAACCGGTATCCATCGCAATGGTAAGCACCGGCGTGCGGGCCCGTTCAGGGTCGGCGAGCGCCGTCTTTGCCGCCTCAATCCGGTAACTGTTGAGGAATGCACTGAAGTTGCGAAACCCAAGCCCGCCATTGATCAGCGCTCGCAGCTGATGCTCGGGCACGGCCAGCCGGTTCGCCAGTTCACCAATCGTCAGCCCGGGCTCGGCATAAGCCCCGCTTTCCATGATCTCCACCAGCCGCCCATGGACCGGCCCGTCCCGAGGATCGATCCCGGCCGCCGGCGCTGGGGCCGTGACCGGGACTGGCTCAAATCGCAGGATTTCGGGATGCAGTCGCATCAGCCAGATGAGGCCCCAGCAGGCGATGGCAAGAATGATCACGCTCCGGGCCATAGACACCAGCGGCTCATGGTTTGCCGAGAACAGGTTCTCAGCGACAATCGACACGACAGCCCCGAGCGCCATCAACAGCGCGAAGATCAGCCGGGCGCGCCGGCGAGGCTCTACGAGATCGTCCGCCCGCCCGCGGAGCGCGATGTAAACGAGATTAGCAAACATCGCGAACGAGACGGTGTCCTGGAATACGTCCAGCCAGAACAGTCGCTCGTCATGCAGGCCGAAATCCTTCAGCCGCATAGGCAACGTCGAGATTGCGTATAGTGCGAGCGCGCCCCACTCCAGCCAGCCGGCCCGGAAATCATCGTCAAACAGCGCCCGCCCGAAAATCCAGACCAGCACGATGTTGATCATGTCGATCAGGCGTAGCGGCACATAAGCCCAGTTCGGCAGCGCAAACTCGGGTGGTGTCGTTGTGGCCAGCATCGCCGCCAGCGAAATGCACATGAACACGCCCCATCGCGCGGCGCGCACTGACCAGGCATCGCGGACAGCGAACACAACAAAGAGCGCCATAAGCGCAATCGCCGAGAATCGAAGAAGGGCATCCAGGAACAACATCGAGCGACACTCGGCGTATCTCCGGCGTCTTCGTCAAGCGTCTGCGTCAGCGGATCCCTGATTCGAAATGACGTCTCCGACACGCGGGCCCGGCGTCTACCGCATTATCATTTCGTCATTTAGCGTGCAGGACTAGCCTCCCGGCACCACCACGCTAGAGCCAGCAAGCACCTGAAAAACTTGGAAAGTCCGGCACCATCCTCCTTCAGCGATCATCGCGGGCACACCTTGCCCCGCCCGGCACGCCTCTTGTCTTTTTCGCGCAAGAGGCGACAGGATTCTCGTGAGGGGCGTCAGGCAGGCTGCTGTCGGGCGCGATCGGAGGCGGCGATCATGATCTCGATTCAGGGCGCAAACCGGTTAGGGCCGGCCTCCGATAAAGGAGGATTCCGGAGGAGCCACTAACTGTGGATCCATGCCGGATGCGGCCCTTCGCAAGCCCCGCTTGCGGAGGGCTTTTCTATTCAGACATCTACCAGGGCAGCGTCTCGCCCAGATAATCGAAGAAGCGCAATTCAGCCGCAGCGCCAGCCTCCGCCATAACTGTCTTCAAACCCCTCGCGCTCTCGTCCGGCGAGACGGGGGCCTGCGCCCCGCCCATATCGGTTTTCACCCAGCCCGGGTGAAGCGCCAGCAGGGTAATGCCCTCCTCGGCAAGCCGCACCGCCGCGCTACGAAGCGCAATGTTGAGGCCGGCCTTGGACGTTCGGTAAGCGACAGCGCCATGGCTGTTTGTACTCTCAATTGAGCCCATCTTGCTCGACATCGCTGCGATCATGCGGCCCTTCCCAGCCTTTACGTTTGGCCACAATGCCTCAATCACCCGCAGGGGCGCGATCGTGTTGATCTCAAGAACGCGCGCAAAGTCCGCATAGTCGAGATCGCCAAACGCTCTCCGATCCCCGACACCTGCATTGTGAATCAGAAGATCAATCCCGCGCCCGTCCAGCGTTTCAACAAGTGCGTTCACAGAGGCTTGGCTGGTCACCTCCAACTCATGGATTTCAGCACCTGTTGCGCGCAGTTCGTCAGCCTCGCCGGGCGATCGACAGGTCGCAATCACCGTATCCCCGTCACGCGCATAAGCTTTTGCCAAGGCGAGCCCGATGCCCCGATTTGCGCCTGTAATCAGTACGGTCGCCATTGGCGCGCTCCTATGTGTCGGTGAGTATCCGATATACCGCCGTCGCCGTCATCACGGTTGCTGCATCGGTGCGGGCTTCCCCGCCTGCAAACACAATCGTGCGGGTCTTGCGGTCAATGTTCGCTGCGAACGAGACCGGCTCATCGGCCTGTGTGCGGCCGGTCACGTCAATCGTCACCGAGATCGGCTCAACCTGCGCGCCGGCAGCCTTGGCCGCCTCTTCCCGCACCACACGGGTCAGCAGCGCCCCCAGCAGGTCCGGGTCCGGATCGCCCGTCGCCTTTATGCTGGCACCAGTATCGGTCCAGTCGAGCGCGGAATAAGGAATTGTCTTGTCGATGGGTCTGTCCTTGTCTGTCGGCGCGGAACTTAGGCCGCCGCCTACGCAAACACCAGATGCCCAAAAGAAAAGTGCCGCGTCCCGGGGAGGAGACGCGGCGAAGTTCTAGGAGGAAGCTTCAGCTTGAAACTTAGAGGTCGCTCCCGCCCCAAAGGACGGAGTAGGCCTCGCAATGAACCAGTACGCTGTTGAAGTCCGAGAGGATCACTCCAGCGGGCAAAATATACTCCTGAGCACCCTTCGTGGAGCTGAGCTCACCCAGCAGCACTGAGCCGTCAACCGCTGTGTTGCCGTCCACATCGGCGATAGTCTTGGGTGACAGGAAGACCTTCAGATCCGGGCCGCGGGCCGCGCGAAAGTCCTCGGAGAACACGATCACGGTTTGATCGCCGCGCTGCTCGACAGTGTAGGCTCCTTTCAGGCGCTTTTGCTTGCGCACGAAGTCACCACTTGGAAGCGCGCCGGCCTCCATGGCGTAAGCTGATGGTGCCGCAATCGTGGCGACAGGGGTGAGGGTTGTCATGGCGAGGGCCGCAGCGACGAAGAATGATTTGGTCATGGGTCTGTCCTTGGAAATGTTCCGACGAATTGTTTCGACCCGCCCCAGATGGAACACCCGCAGCGATTGCGCCAATCACACTCGATCACGGGATTGCGCGTCTGTCGTGACACAAGAAAAAGGCCGCCCGTGGGGCGGCCGATCTGTCTTTATGTCCGGAGTGCGCTAGGCAGCAACAGCGGAAAAGGCCTGCTCTGCATCCATGTCGGAGCCCAACAGGTCTCCGAGGTGGCCAAATCCAGTGATCTGGAACGTCGTCTCAGCATATGTGGAAACCGCCGGGAGGATCGAGCCGACTTCCTTGTGATCGAGACCAATCGCATGCAGCTCCCGGATCATCGAAGACGCCACAAAGCGCTTGCCGCCCGGCGTCCGTTCGATCATGCGGGCCACCGCGCCCGTTGGCGCGCCAATGCGGGCCCCGGTTTCCGCGGCATAGGTCCGCGCGCCTGGCAGCTGGCCAAACAGCGCAGCGGCAAAGGGCGAGCCCTGCCGGTCTGCAGCGTTGAGAATGATACCGAGCGCGGCTTTGGTCTTGTCCTGCGAGAGGCCCGCTTCACCTGCGACGTGACGGATAAGGTCGTTGAACATGGCGCGCTCCGGTTAAGAAAATCGAGGCCCTCATTAAACCTTGGAGGCATTGAGGAGGCCTTAACCTTGCGGCGAAGGCATGGTGTTTCACCGGCAAAAAGATGAATCTCTGTTAGGGCGAGGTAAACAGAACGCCTTGCTTTGTTAACGTTTCGCGAAAGGACACCGCATGCTGCGTATCGGATTGCTCGGAGCTGCGAAGATTGCACCTCCCGCCATTATCGGCCCGGCAGACGACCGTGCTGAGGTCGAGATCACCGCTCTCGCCTGCCGAGACGCGGCGCGCGGACGGGCCTTCGCCGATGAGCATGGCATCGCGTCGGTAGAGACAGACTATGAAGCACTTGCCCGTCGTGACGATGTCGACCTCATCTACAACGCGCTACCGCCGGTCAGGCATGCCGATTTGACCATTGCCGCGCTTGAAGCCAGCAAGCCTGTGCTCTGTGAGAAGCCGTTTGCCATGAATGCAGGCGAAGCGAGATCCATGACAGATGCGGCCACCCGGACGGGCCTGCCCCTTATTGAAGCCTTCCATTACCGCTTCCATCCAGCTTTTGGCCACGTGGTGGAGCTCGTGGAGAGCGGTGTGATCGGCACAATCAGCTCAATGGACGCAGCCTTCAACGTCGCCATCCCCTATCGTGAGGGTGAGCTACGCCACACCGCTCCTCTCGGCGGTGGCGCACTGATGGATCTTGGCTGCTACCCGATTCACTGGGTTCGCACTGTCGCAGGAGGCGAACCAATCATTCGAACCGCGACTGCTCGGCAGGACCGGCCGGGCATCGATACAGTTATGTCAGCAAAGCTTGAATTTCCGGGCGGCGTCCCGGCAAACATCAGCTGCTCCATGGCAGAGGATGCCGACTTCTCAGCACACCTCACCCTCACGGGCACGGACGGAACGCTGTCTATACTGAACCCGCTTGCACCCCATCATGGGCACAAAATTTCCATTACGCGAAACGGCGAAACCGAGACGCTCAAGGTCGAGGGAGCAACCACCTACCACCACCAACTTGATCATGTGACTGATGTGCTCGCGGGTCGCGCGCAGCAGATCACGGGTGGCGAAGACGCCGTCGCAAACATGACCGCGATTGACGCGATTTACATGGCTGCGGGAATGGCTCCGCGTGGTACCTAGATCAGGGCATAACCACGCGCATTGATGTAGTTGCGCAGATCATTAGCGCGCCGTGTCGGATCGGGGTGGGTCGACATGAACTCCGGCGGACGCTGGCCTTTAGAGTTCGCGTCCATCTTTTCCCAGAGCCGAACCGACTCTTTCACGTCGTAACCGGCAGTATGCATATAATCGACGCCAAGCCTGTCGGCTTCCAGTTCATGGTTGCGGCTATAGGGCAAGATCACGCCGAACTGCAGCGCCGCACCGCCAAGTGCCGCGATTTGACCGCCATATTGGCGAAGCTCATCGGACTGCGCGATAGCGATCTGACCCGCGACCAGGCCAACCTGAGCCAGCGTTGAGACCGACATCCGCTCTGCCGCATGTCGACCAACCACGTGGCCGACCTCATGCCCCAGTACGCTGGACAGCTGGTCGTCATTATCGGTGAACTCGGCAATGCCGCGATATACACCAACCTTGTTGCCCGGCATCACAAAGGCGTTGACATCATCGGTGTCGAAGACCGCCACATCCCACTGCTCGTTACCGCGACCGGAGGCGTCCGCAATACGGCCCCAGATGCGATTGACGCGACCGGTCAAGCGAGAGTCCGCAGTCTGCGGGGTCTGCGCTTTCATATCTGTCCAGGCAGTCGAAGCCATCTGCGCAATCTGACTTTCACCGAATAGCAGCAACTGGTTGCGACCCGTTGCCGGATTGGTAGCGCAGCTGGAGAGAATCGGCACGACCGATCCGGCGGCAAGGCCTTGAATGATCCGGCGGCGAGACATGGAAACACGCGGTGCGTCCTTCAGGATTTCACCATCAATATCAATATGTTCAGTCATTTGCCTCTCCCTGCACCAACCCCGCCTTAGCGACGCCTCTTGTCAGTTTTCAACACTTTAACATCAAATCTGTTCCACCCCAGCGTTGAACTCGGGATGAATACCTTCCTCAGGCATCAGCGCCTTCGGTCTCCGTCAGCGCCCGCGCCTGATCGACCCAGGCTTCCCGCAGGATACGCCCGTCAAAGCCGAGCGCCTCTTCGATCCAGGCAACGTTTTCCGCTGTCCACGCCGCAATCTGCTCGAAGTGGAACACACCCAGATCATCCTTGAGAACCTGCTCGATTTTCGGCCCAATGCCCTCAATGCTCGTGAGATCGTCCCCGGCCCCAAAATGGGGCTGGTCCAGCCGGATTGGCGGTGTTCGAACGGTGTTATCTTCTGCCGGTTCGGGCACACCAATGTCCTCTGCCTCGGGAAGCGGCTGAGGCTCGGCCACCTCCAGATGAACGGGTGGTTCGGGTTCAGGGTGTGGCTGTGCTGGGATTTCAGCAACTTCAACCGGCGGCGCTTCGACGGGAGGAACAACCTCCTCGACCACTTCGGGGGGTGCATCCGCGACCGTTTCGGGCTCCGCGGTCTTTGCATCGCCCTCGAAGTAGGCGACCCGGCCTTCAAGATACCGGTTGCGCCAGCGCAACCGCGCGAGTTCTTCATCGACGTCTTCTGCCGCTTCAGCAACTGGTTCAGAGCTCTCGACAGCAGCAGGCTCCGGCGCAGGCGGTGGCGCGGCGACAACAGGCGCGGCAGCATGTGCGGAAATCGCCGATGCCTCAAGCACAGCGAGCCGCTGTTTCAGATACTCTGTTTGCCAGCGCAGTTTCGCGTCTTTTGCGTCAGATTGTTCTGCTGGAGCAGCAACCTCGATCGGTTCGGCTTCAACAGGTGCAGGAACAGGTTCAGGAACCGGAGCGACCGGCTTCGCAGGCGTCCGCGCCGCAAGATCTGTCAGGCTCGTTTCAAGCCCGCGAACCCGGCTTTCCAGGAAGCGATTGCGCCAGACGAGCGTCGCATCGCTCTGATTGATCCCAGCGTCCAGCCGTTCAACAGCACCAGCATCGACCACCACCGCCTCGGCAGGTTCGGCTGGCATCGTCTGCCCGGATGTCAGTCGCTCAATCTCGGCATGTGCCGCTGACAGGGCGGCCGCCGTCTCGCTCAATTCAGCCTCGCGCGCGCGAAGCGCGGCGATCGCCTCATCGGCACCGGCAGTACCTTCACCGGCGCGCTTGCGCTGACCGGCATAAAGCCCGTCAATCTCCACCTGCGCCTGCTCCAGCTCCGTTCGTGCAATATCGCGCTCGACAATCGCTGTCTGGGCCTTGCGGCGCAGAAGCAATCCACGAATTGACCATCCCAGTAGCAATCCGAAGAAGGCCGCGCCGCCCAGTGCGATCCACATGTGTGAGACCAGCCAGACCATACTCTAACTCCCGTCCGTCACTCTGATGTAGGCCGGGGCAAGCCCCGCCCGCTGCATCCTGACCGTCACCTGTCCAACCAGAATACGGCCATTTTCAGAGTGCATCGTCAGCCGCATGCGATCTGGCCGCACACCGCTGGTTTGAGAGAGACCGAATTCAGTTTCGACCTCAGTGATACCGCCGAAGATCTGGCCACCCGCACCGTCTGCAATCGCAACGGCGGCGACTGCCGCGTCGCCAGCCTTATCATCAGGCGGATTGCCGGAAAGCACCGCCTTCTGCCCGTCCATTCTGACGGTGGCCCAGTCTTGTCCTGTCTGCACCAGAGCGCTCTGCGCTTTATCGAGCAGGCGCGCTTCAAGACTCGCAGGCGTCGCCGGAGACTGATACATCCCCCACCAGGCCGTGAAGACAAGACCGGTCAGGGACACCAAGACGAGAAAAGAATCCAGTAATCTCAAGGCTTCATCCTCTTCTCTCATTGAGAGACCAGCTTAACGAATGCCCGAATAGCCACCCCCTTGCAAGGCGCGGGGACACACCGAACAGGCCGCCGCATGACGCCCGAAATCATCACCAGCCCGACCAATCCGCTCGTCAAATCACTGCGGGCGCTCGACCGGAAGAAAGCACGGTCTGAGACCGGGCTTTTCCTGGCCGAAGGCGCGCGTCTGGTTGAACAGGGCCTGACGCGGGGCTGGCAGGCGGAAACTGTGCTGGTTTCGCAGACGGCGCAGGGACGTGACTATGTCTCGGCCATTATGGAAAAGGCGGCCGCCGCGGGATCAAGAATTGTCGAAGCACCGGAGCGGCTGATCTCGAAGATCACCCAGAAAGACAATCCGCAGACCGTCATTGCCGCCTTCCGTCAGAAGCATCGCGCGCTCAATGATCTCACCGCGACAAAGACCGGGCTCTGGATTGCGCTGCACGAAGTGCGCGATCCCGGCAATCTCGGCACCATATTGCGCACCGCCGATTGCGCCGGGGCCTCCGGCGTGATCCTGCTGGAGACCTGCTGCGACCCGTACTCGGTCGAAACCGTGCGCGCCTCCATGGGGTCGATCTTCGATACACCCTTTGCGAATGCGACCTTCGACGCATTCGGTGCATGGCGCAGCCATCAAGGCGCGCGGATGGTTGCCGCCAGCGTCAACGGCACTGTCCGGCATGATCGCATCGACATGACCGGCCCCACCGTGATCCTCATGGGAAATGAGCAGGCCGGCTTGCCAGACACTGTTGAAGCGGCTTGCGACGACCTCGCCCTCATCCCGATGCGCGGCGGGGCCGACAGCCTCAATCTCGCTCAGGCTGCGGCAATCATGACCTATGAAGCGTGGCGTCAGCGGGGGTTTGCATGAAAACCACCACCCGCCTCCTCATCGCCGACGACTGGGACGATTACGCCCTGCTCGACAGCGGCAATGGCCTCAAACAAGAACGCTTCGGAACTCAAACGGTGATCCGCCCCGATCCCCAGGCCTTCTGGCATCCGGCGAAGCCCACGGATCGCTGGACAGCCGATGCGGTCTTCGATGCCAAGGCCGGCGATGACGACAGGGGCCGATGGGACCGGGTGAAAGCCGGAACGCCCGATGTCTGGCGAATGGGATGGAAGGGGCTGACCTTCAATGTCCGCCGCACGCCGTTTCGTCATCTCGGCGTGTTTCAGGAACACTCTGTCCATTGGCGCTTCGCGCAGGAGAAAATCCGCGCCGCCAAGCGCCCCGTACGCGTCCTCAACCTGTTTGGCTATACAGGGATGATGTCGCTCGCCTGCGCAGCCGCCGGTGCCGAGGTGGTCCATCTCGATGCAAGCCCAAAGTCCAATGGCTATGGCAAGGAAAACCAGGCCCTGTCCGGCCTCGAAAACCGGCCCATTCGCTGGATCGCAGATGATGCCATGAAATTCGTCGCGCGCGAGATAAGGCGCGGCAACACCTATGACGGCATCGTCCTCGACCCGCCGAAATTCGGCCGCGGTCCCAAGAACGAGACCTGGCGGTTCGAAGAAGACTTCCCGGCCCTGCTCGCCGCCGTTCGCAAACTGCTCGCGCCACAGCCGCTATTTGTCATCACGACGGCCTATGCGGTGCGCCTGTCCTATCTCGCGGTGGCACAATCCCTTGCCGATCATGTGGGCGATCTCGGCGGCACCATGGAAAGCGGCGAGATGGCCCTGCCCCAACAAGGCTCCGACCGCCTACTTCCAACCGCGCTCTATGCGCGCTGGTCAGCTAACCAGTAGAACCACTCTCGAACGCAGCATGGCGGCCCTAGGCCCGATCTATGTGAGTCGGCCGCCCTTGGGACGAACCGGCAATACGGGATCATAACTAAAAAGAAAACGGCGGCCCCGAAGGACCGCCGTTCCCTGACTTAGGTTTCGGTAGGGACTAGAAAGTCGCCTTGAGACCGAAGGTGTAGATCCGACCCAGCGTGTTGTACGCGCTTGGGAAGGTGTTACCGAAGTTACGCGCCGTGGAACCAGCCTGGTTACCAACGATCGGCGGCTCTTCGTCCAGCAGGTTCCGAACGTTCAGCGACAGGGAAACCGTGTCGTTCACGTCGTAGGAGCCAGTCAGGTCGAAGTAGTTGAAAGCGTCGATGCTCTCAAATCCGTCGAACGTTGCGTCACGCTGCGTTTCCTGGATGTCGACTTCGCCGAAGTAGCGCCAGAGGAGCGAGGCGGTGAATGGGCCACCGCGCCAAGTGGTGCGCTGGCTGAAGCGAAGCTCAGGCGTAGGCTGACAGTCATTACCGAAGAAGCCGAGGCAATCGGTGACAGGCGTCGAACCGGACGACTGGCTTTCCTGCGTCATCAGGTAAGATGCGAGGATACCGACGCTCAGTTCACCATTGTCGCCAAGATCCCAGTTGGTGTCGACGCCAAGGTCGATACCCTCTGTCCGGATGAAGTCTAGGTTCGTGGTGAACAGCTCAACACCCGATCCAGCCGTCGACAGCGTGCCGCCGATACGATTGATCTTCGCACACTCATTCAGGTTGCCGAGAACGTAGCAGTTGTTCAGGACTTCCTGCGGAGTGAACTCGCCGATGACGTCTTCGATTTCAATGTCGAAGTAGTCGAGCGTGATCGTACCAGAAGACATGTTGGCGAAGGTTGGCGTCTGCCAAACAAAGCCAGCCGTGAACGTGTCTGCGGTTTCAGCATCTGGCAAAGCGTTCGGGTCAGAACCTTCAAACGTGTTGATCTGTCCCGACACGATGTCGTTCACAAGACCAACACGGCTTGGAAGCACACCTGTCTGAACACAGAGAGCAGCCAGTTCCGGTCCGATTGGGTCCGGGTTGCCGTTCGAACATGGGTCGAAGTCTGCATCTTCAAGACCGGTCACAACTGGGCTACCGAGCTCAGCAATGTTTGGTGCACGAACAGCTTGCTGCTGCATCACACGCGCACGGAACCCAGGAACGATTTCCCAGTTGATACCGGCTTTCCAGGTTTCGTTCTGGCCAACCGAAGAGTAGTCGGCTGTCCGGAAACCAAGCTCGAGCTGAAGATCTTCCGCCCAAGGTTGTCCCTGCGCGATCGGAACGAACGCTTCACCGAAGAATTCGTACACGTCGAACGAAGACGCAACTGGCAGCTGGTTACCACCAGCACCACCAAGACAGCTGGTTGGGGGCTCTTTCAAGCACTCATCCGGAGTCGTGGAGCCTTCTTCTTGACGGTATTCGAAACCAATCGAAGTCGCGACAGGGTTTTCAGCCCAAGGCATTTGAAGCGCATCGATGGAACCGAACGCAGTCGCCTGGAAGATGTCCTGAATGTACTCACGCTTGTCGATGGCCGTTGCGCTGTTTGCAGCAGCCATGGCTGGCGTGATCGAACCGAAGCCAGTTGAGAACAGATCGATCGGCACACAGCCATCAGTCGTGTCGCCGCCTGGTGTCGTACAGGTGGTCGCGTCAACCGTGTTCAGAGCATCAGCAAAGGCGCTGACATTCGTGTAACCGGCGTTGACGTTCGAACGCTCAGCTTCAGCGTGAGAGTAAGACACGTCGTACTGCCAGTCGCCTGCGATATCACCGCGGAAACCGAGAACCATCTGGAAGTTGTTCGAGTCATAATTCGTCGAACGCGTACCAAGCTCGAGCGTACGACGACGAACTGGAACATCAATAGAGTCGCCAACGTCAAAGACACCGTTCGAGTTCAGATCGTTCACACCAGCATCAGCCAGCGTGAAGTCAGCAGCAAGTTCACCGTTGACATTGTCGATGATCGCCTGACGAGCAGAGTCAGACAGGAACGGGTTCGCAAGAGGAATCTCGAACACGTTGCCGAACACACCCGACGGAGCAACTTGCTGACGCACGTTGATCGCGGAGAAGTTTGCACGAGCATAAGCTTCAACATGCTCGTTGAGCTCATAACGCGCCGTGCTCATCATCACGAAACGCTCTTGAGGCGTTTGCAGATAGTTGAACGGGCTGAAGTTAAAGCGCGAACAGCGATCACCGAGCGTGCCGTCATTCCGGAACTGGAGCGTGCCGCCTGGCAGATCAAGCGCGGTTGGCATAGCCGTGGTCGAACCAACGCCGGTGGAAGCGAGCGTTGCTTCAGGGGCGTCGCAGTTCGCGTCAGGAGAAGCCGGCGCGCCGCCCTCGTTCGGGCCGTTTGCAGTGGATACACCAAAGCGAGAATAGTCGCGATCGCCGAGGAGAACGCCCTTCCGCTCCGTGTAGGTCAGACCGAGGGTCACGTTACCGCGGTCATCGTCAAAGCCTGCGCCGAGGAGGCTGGCCAGCTGGTAGACGTCGCCGTCACCTTCGCCAGTCACCGTGTACTTGGCATCAAACTCAGCACCCTGGAAATCATCACGGAGGATGAAGTTCACGGCGCCAGCCATAGCGTCGGAACCGTACACAGCGGACGCACCACCGGTCACGATGTCGACACGGTCAACCATGAGAACTGGGATCGCGGAGATGTCGACTTCGCCCTCGATATCGAAAGGCACCATGCGCTTCCCGTCGACGAGAACAAGCGTGCGCTGGTCACCAAGGGCGCGAAGGTCGACAGATGTCGCACCAGCCGTGCCGTTGTTAACGTTCTGGTTGTCGCCGGGGACCGTGATTGGCAGGTCGCGGAACAGACGCTCGACTTCGACCGTCTGGTTCAGTTCGAACTCTTCCTGGCCAACCGTCGTGATCGGGCTGGAAGATTCAATGCCTGGCTGTTGAATGCGCGTGCCGGTAACGAGAACAACGGACTGCCGTGCTTCGTCTTCATCCGCGTCTTGTGCAAGTGCTGGTGCACCTGCGAGCCCGAACGCTGCGCCCGCGATAACGGACGAGGCGAGCAGGCGGGATTTGAGTTTATACCCGTTCACAGTGGAACCTCCGAATAATGTCTACAATGCCAGAGTGGCTTGCCCGGACCCCTTACTTCCGGGACTTCTCCAACTGTTACTGGCCTGTTCACAGATACGTCAACGCGTTGTGACAATACTGACATCAAATGCGCACATGTGTGTCATAAACGTCGCAGTGAGCTGGAAGGCTTGACCCCAAAACCGGCGTGATTCGGGACATTCCACCCTCAAATCCCCCGAATTTCCGGGATGGTCGCCGTGTTTGGGGCCTTTTAGGTGACGATTTGGGCGGCTAAGACCGCTGAGCGACAAGAAATTGCGGAGAAACATGAGATGGTCAGACCCTTTATCGTCCTCACCTTAGCGGCCTTGGCATGGCCGCTGACCGCAGCTGCAGAAACTCTCAACGAGGCCGACGCCGTCTATGCATGCATAGAGATTGAGACCGATGCCGATCGTCTGGCCTGCTATGATGACGCGGTCGGCCGTCTGAAGACGGCTGAAGAATCGGGAGAGATCACAACGGTCTCTCGCACCGAGGTCGAGCAGGTTCAGCGCGAGGCATTCGGTTTCTCGCTGCCATCCCTACCCTCGTTTACCCGCAGGTCCGATGACAATGAGCGCGGTGCCCGCGATGCTGACGTGCTGGACAGCGTAACCTTCGGCGTCGCCGAGATCGAGCGTAGCCGCCATGGCAAGCTTTTCATCACGTTGGACAACGGCCAGGTCTGGCGTCAGCTCGATAGCGACCGGGTATCGTATTCAGCCCGCAAGGGTGTCGAATCGGTGGAAATCCGGCGCGCCGCCTTTGGCAGCTTCAAGATGAAGCTGGATGGTGGCCGCGCCTTTAAGGTCAAGCGTGTCGAGTAGGACTGCCTGCCAATCACATTAGTCTCATCCCCTCGTGTCTTGGCAGCGCAGGCGGCGCTGTCTACGTTCGGCCTGAACGCAGACATAAATAAGAGTCCCACATGGCTGATATCAGACGGGTTACCGACACCTTCGCCGTCGCGCCCCAAATCTCCGAAGACGATGTCGAAGCCATCGCCGCGGCAGGCTTCAAGACCCTCGTCGCCAATCGGCCGGACGGCGAGGGTGGCGTCGACCAGCCGCGCATGGGCGGCATTCGGGCAAAGGCGGAAAGTCTCGGCCTGTCATTTGCGGCCTTGCCCTTTTCGGGCGCGCCCACGCCAGATGTGGTCGAACGGATGGGATCGATCATCAGCGAAGCGCCGAGCCCCGTTCTCGCCTATTGCCGAACCGGCACGCGCTCAATCACCGCCTGGGCGCTCGTCCATGCCGGACAGGGCCAATCCCAGGAAATCGTCGAAGCCGCCGCTAATGCAGGTTACGACCTGTCCAGTATTGCAGAACTGCTGTGACACCGTGCTGCATTTGCGCCACAAAGACCATGTTGAACGCTTCGCTCTAGCGATGCGGCGTAACGAGCTTCCCGAACGCCCGGGCCGACCGGTTTGGAGACCGATATGACAAACCGGATTTGGTGGTCTGACTTCGAATATGATGACGGCGCGATACTGGTGAAGAAGACCGGGCACCGTGTCCCGGCCAATCTGGCACTCCTGAACGACTTCTTCACCTGGTTTAGCTTCTACTTCTTCGCACAGGTCTGGCGCACATGGCGGCGTGTCACCGGTCACAAGCGTCCCACCATTGCTTTCTATCCGGACAAGCCCCGCCCCTGGTACTTCATCTGGCCGGTTACACATGTATCGGGGGCCAAGCTGATAGATGATCCGTCAGAAGCGGACATCGTCTTCCAGTTCGATGACACCACCCAGACCGCGAACATCCCGCCAATCACCAAGCCCGGTGCGATGCTGGTCAATTTCGAATGCGACGACGTCTCCAAGTCCCACGTGGAGGCAGCCTTCGCCAGGGTGGCGGGCTATGAACTCGGCGTTGATCCACGCACCTATGAAGGCCCGATGGTGGAAAAGTCGGAAATGAATGCCGCCCATGATGGCCGCGTCATCGAAGGCCCGCGCGATCCGGTTCCGGGCAAGACCTATCAGCGCCTGATCGATAATGAGATTGAAGGCGGCCTCGTCGAGGATCTGCGCTGCTGCATCGTTGGCGGCGAGCCGGCGGTCTCCTTCCGCAAACGCCGTCCGCTGGAGCGGCGTTTCCTGAACGAGAATGCCGAAGTCCTGCTCGACACACCTCGCAATTGCTACACGCCGGATGAAATCAACGTGATAACGGCCTTTGCACGGGAAATCGGTCTGGACTGGGGCGGAATCGACGTATTACGTGACCGCGCGTCGGGGAAGATTTTCATCGTCGACGCAAACAAAACCGACATGGGTCCGCCCATCGCTCTGAACCTCGGGTTCAAGCTGCGGGCAACCCGGATCATGGCGCGGGCCTTTGCGGCCAAATTCGCGCCGAAGCGAAGATAGACCGCCGCTGAGACGGCGACGATAACGGACAGACACGACCCCATGGCAATCCCGTTTGTACGAGAGATTGAGTTCGAATACGGACGCGTCGACGAGATGAGCCCGCTCATCCGCCGCGTGATCGCGGAGAACCCCGGCGCATTCACCTACACCGGCACAGGCGTCTATATTGTCGGGCGCGGCGAGGTGGCCGTCATCGATCCCGGCCCAATGCTGGACGAGCATTTCGAGGCGCTGAAGAAAGCCCTTGAAGGCGAGACCGTGACCCATGTGGTGGTCACCCACTCCCATATGGACCACTCCCCCCTCGCCCACCCGCTCGCCGAATGGGCCGGCTGCAAGGTCTACGCAAAAGGCCCGGCCATCCCGACCGAGTCCGAAGTGCGCATGGAAGCCGGTGACGATCTCTCCTTCCGCCCGGATGTCACCGTCGAGGATGGCTGGACCTGTTCAGGCCCCGGCTGGACGCTGGAAGCGATCGAGACCCCCGGCCACACCTCCAATCATGTCTGCTACGCCCTGAAGGAAGAGAACGCGATCTTCTCAGGCGATCACATCATGGGCTGGTCGACCACGGTCATCTCGCCACCAGATGGAGATATGGGCGACTATATGCACAGCCTCGCCAAGGTCCGCGATCGCGGCTTCGAAACCATCTACCCGACCCATGGTTCACCTGTCACTGAAGACGTAAACGGGTTCATCCAGGCCTATATCGATCACCGCAACGCGCGCGAGGCCGCCATTCTTGGCCGGATGGCCGAAGGCGACACCGACATTCCCGAAATGGTGAAGACGATCTACGCGGCCGTCGACAAGAAGCTGCACCCGGCGGCCTGCCATTCCGTGCTCGGACATATGATCCATCTGGTCGAGCGCGGCGTGGTGCAGACACCGGACGCCACGCCCGGCGTCAAAAGCGAGTACCGCCTCACCGGTAAGGCCGCCTGAGGCGAGCAGGCGTCTGCACAAGACGAGACGCCTGTCGATTCATCGCCCTATTCGGCAGCAACCGGCCGCTCCCTATCGTCTCGCGGTTTCCGGCCAGCGACCTCCTGAAAGCTCAGCAGCCGCCAGATCTCGTTCGACGCGCCGTCCCAGAAGCCGACCTGCCCTTCCCAGCCTTTAGGGTTTTCATACGTCCCGAAGACCTGATCCCAGATCGTCAGCACACCGAAGTTTCCGGTATGGCGGCCCCGCTGATGGTGCAGCCCATGGCTCTCAGGGCGATGCACCACCCAGCCCAGCCAGCGCGGTGTGCGCAGATTGGCGTGCGTGAAGACATCGCAAATGCCGGCGATCACCGCGACGACCCCCGCCGCTAGCGGCTCAACGCCGAACACCACCGTCAACGAGAAACTGGCAAAGAAGGTGAAGCCCAGCGCATCCAGCGGGTGGAACCAGAGCGCGCCCCAGATATCCATCCGTTCTGCCGAGTGATGGGTCTGGTGAAACACGCGCCACAGCGTATCGGAGGCGTGCATGGCCCGATGCCACCAATACTGGATCAGCTGTGAGACGAGCAGCCCGCCAATGATCGCCGCCCACAGAGGCAACGCGGAGGCGTCGAACAGCGCGTATGCTCCCAGCCAGTCGGCCCAGAGAAACGGCGCATAGCTCGCAATCGCGAAATAGAGCAGCGCAGAGATCGCCCCGCGCACCCGCCAGAAGCGGATCGAGGGAAACGATCGCGCCGGCACCGCAATGTCCAGCAGTACGAAAACGCCAATCGCGGCGAACAGAATATAGTTGAAGATATTGAACATGTGTCGAGGTCCTTTTCTTGAGTGGACCCCCAACACCACGCCTCCGTGGAAGCGGCGGTTGGAAGAAGCGTTGAAATTGTGAGCGTAAGCGTTGGAACGCAGGGACCGGCTTGCAGCCGCTTTAGGTCATCAAGTAGATATCCGGCTTCCCATCAACGCTTGATACCAATTTGTGCCATCCGGCGTCGCCGTATGGCGCGGCGGCACCGGGCGCATAATGTCCTAGGCAGCCGCATCCAATTGGATCTCGCCATTACTCAGGAAGCAGGTCTTCGAGAACATGCCCAGATCTATGGGATTAGGAAGATGAACGTCAGAGAGGTCGGGGATGTTCTTCTGTGTCGGATTGTAATGCCGGTTCAGCTGAGAGATCAGAATAACAATCGCACCCGTTTTCTGCGCGAACGCTTTCAGCATATGCACCTGATCTTGTAGCAATGGCTTGTCGCGTCGCTGGTCAAGAATCTGCAGATAGTCAATGACGACCAGCATGCCTGACGACGCGTTCTGCAACTGTCGGATGATATATGGCGCGCTGATATCATCGGATGTGTCGCAAACGATTTGCTCACCCGCTATCGGCTGCTCGACACCAAGGGAAGCGAGACGGTCGCGGACATCGGCACTCGTGAGGTCTAGCGTAAAGAACGCACCTTTGATGTTCTTCCTGTGCGCTTCGACAATCAGCGATAGTCCCAGTGTTGTCTTGCCTTGAAAGGGTCGTGCAGCAAGCAGGATAAGATCGCCAGGACTGAATTGATCCAGGATTTGAACGGTCGCCGGGTCGAGACTGAAGCGAGCCGACAACAGGCTCCAACTCTCAAAGCCTTCACGCTTTGCAATGCGGTTCAGCGCGTCGTGAAGTGGGATGTTGTGCGTTCGCGCCAGTGTCCGGGCTTGCTTTTTCAGTCGAAATATCGGGGCTGATAGTCTCATGGAAGAACCTCCTCATTCGAGCTTTTTCGCAATCCCTCCTTATGCAAATGCTCGAACGCTTGGTTCGTTGAGATCAAAACTCTGCATGTCACATGCTTTCCCAAAAGGAGGGGGGAGGCGCGAGCTCACCTAAACGCAATTCTAGGTGATTCTTCAAAAAGGTCATCCTTGCGGGGACTTGTGCACCCTTGCCCTTGGTACGGAACGCTTATCTTTTCTTTCGCCCCTGGGCCGGCCAACACTCTTGAAAGACAGCCTCGGCGAGCGCGATCCTCTCGCTCCCCACCTGCTCTGCCGTCACGGGCCTCAACTCGTTCAGCGTTTTGAGTGCATCTGCCTCGTCCAGGCCCATGAGACGCAGGAGGATGTAAACCACGTACCCCGTCCGGTGTATCCCGGCGGAGCAATGCAGATAGACTTTGGGAGTCTCGATCCCTCCAAGCGCCTCGTCCAGCTGGTGAACATAATCTGCAATGGGCACCGCCTTTAGCGTATCCAGTCCGCCCCCATCCACGGGAAGCCAGATCCACTCGCATCCCAGACGGCCACAAATCCGCTTGATCGCATTGGGGTCTTCCTTCTCACTCAGCAGCGTACAGCAATGGGTCAGTCCGAGCTCGGACAACCGGTTCATGGACTTCTTCCCAGGGCGAGGTCCGAGAACAAGATCGGCGGGCGTTAGAGTGTTCAGCATCCGGCAAAGCCTGCCCTACCGCGCCACATCCGCAATCGCGCGGAAGAACTCGATCGTCTCGATCTCGCGATAGCTGCTTTCCTCCAGCGACACGCCGTAATCGCTGAACGCGGACAGCTTCACGATGACGAGGTCTTGCGCAGGGTTCACGAACACAAACTGATTGTAGACGCCGATTGCCGAAAACTCCCCCTCCCCGCCTTCGGGAATCCACCATTGATAGCCATAGCCAAGCTCGAAGTCTGATGCCGGATTATCCTTGCCCGGTTCAAGATGCGGTCCGTCGGGACGCACCGACGCCGCCACCCAGTCCGCGGGTACGATCTGCTGGCCGTTAAGCGCGCCGTTCAGCCGGTAAAGCTCGCCAATCTTGGCATAGTCACGCGCGGTCGCATTGAAGCCCCCAAAGGCCATTTCCATCCCGTCGCCATCGAGCAGCCAGTGCGCCTCGCTCTCGGCCCCCATGGGATGCCAGAGGGTCTCCGTCATGTAGTCGGCAATGGAACGGCCAGTCGCATTGACGAGCACCAACCCGAGCACCTGCGTGTCTGTGGAGTTGTAGCGGTTAAACGTCCCCGGCTCATTCTCTTGCGTCAGCGTGGCGGCAAATTCGTTGAGCGATCCGCCAATCGCGAAGATCCGGCCAAACCGGTTAATGTCAGACTCCGGATCATTATAGTCCTCGTTCCAGCGCGCGCCCGATGACATCTGAAGGACGTCCTTGATCCGCACGCCGTCATAGGCCGAGCCGGCAAGCTCTGGCGCGTAATCTGTAACAGAGTCTTCGACCGATTGGATGTGACCCTCGGCGACCGCAATCCCTATCAGGGCGGACACAAAACTCTTGGCGACGGACATGGACAGCCAGGTCACATCCCGCCCGCCCGTCAGCCAGTAATTCTCATAGACGATCGCGCCATCCTTCAAGACGAGCAATGCGCTTGTATCCGTCTCCTCGAGAAACGTCTCTGTGCTGATCGTCTCGTCACCATATTCGAACTGGTCCGGCAGGCTGATCGGGTCACCGCCCGGAAACTGAAGCGGCGTTGGGGCTGGCACCAGGGTTGAGGATGGAAACATCTCGTCCATGCGATTGAAGTTCTCGTACTGCTCGGCACCGGTGAACAGCGTCGCCACAGTGCTCGCGCGATCAATCCGGTCACGGAATGAGAAAAAGAGAACAGCAACCGCAAGGACAAGGAGGCCAAGCCCCCAAAGGATTGTCTTTTTCATCCGAACGTCTCTCCTGAATGTCGGCCAATGCCAACCCTCAAGCACGGGGGCTCAAACAGCGGCATCAACGAGATGATTGGTAGAGTGTCGTATCCTCCCTGCTCGCAAACGGCAAAGCGGGAGCCACCAGGAGACGCTTTCAAGGTAACCGCGAAGAGGTTGTGAGCGCGCTTAGCTGGAAGCGGATGTCAGCGTCGTTGCCGCGGAGAGCAATTGCTCGGGTCGTACCGGCTTGCTGAGCACGGTGATGCCGTTGAACCGGTCCGGCAGCGTGTTGGCGCTGCCATACCCGGTGTAGAACACGAAGGGAAGATTGCGCTCCATAAGCTTGTCCGCGATCAATTCGCTGGTCGTGCCATCTCCCAGATTGATGTCGAGAATGGCCGCGTGCGGCGGGCTCTCCTCCAATCCGGAGATTGCTGCGCTGACATCGCCGAACGGCCCGAGGATCTCAAAGCCGTTCCTTTCAAGGAGCCGGGCGGCCTCAAAGGCTACAAGAAACTGATCGTCAACGATCATGATGGTTGGCTTGTCAGTCACGTATCGGCCTCATAGGCGAGTGGGAATTTCAGTTCGAACAAAGCCCCTTGCGGGGTGATCTCATGGGCGACTGTCGCCCCAAGCGACGCGCTCAAAATCTGACTCAAGAGAAAGCTGCCAAAGCCACCGCTGGGTTTGCTGTTTGCGGTGAATTGCGGGGCGCAGCGCTCCCGCCAGATGAAAGCGGCTGTGCCATCCTCATGGCGCGTCTCAACTTCGACATGGCCCCCGCCAACGCTCAGGCCTCCATGCTTCATGGCATTGGTCAGCAGTTCATGAACTGCCATCGACATGGTCTGGACATGCTGCGCCGGGATCAGAAGTCCGGGCCCGCTGAACCTTAGCGCGTCAGAGTCCGGCCCGACAAAGGCATCGAACTCCTTCTTGAGAAGGTCCCGAATATCGACGGCGCTCCAATCGCTCCGGCTCAGCACGCTGTGCGCGCGAGACATCGACAGCAGCCGGTCCTCCAGCGCATCGATATACTCATCCAGGGTCTTGGTGCCGTCGGCCGAAAGTTTGGCAATTGAGATCACAGTTGCGAGCGTGTTCTTCACCCGGTGCTGCAACTCATGCAGCAGGAGTTGATTGCGCTGCTCGAACACATGCCGTTCCGTCACATCTTCCACAGTCCCCAGCAGCCTGACAGGTATCTGTCCGTCAAAGGTGCACCTGGCGCGTGCGTGAACCCAGCGCATCGGCGCACCGTCGCGGGGGATAACCCGATACTCCATGTCCATTGTGCCCGGCCCGTTCGGGTCTAGGGCTTTTGCAGTCTCCCCATCATGCAAGGCATGGTCATCAGGGTGCACCTGCGCAATCACGGTTTCATAAGTGATGTCTTCGCCTTCGGGGATGCCCCATAGCTGGCGAACACGGTCATCCCAGAACGCCTTGTTCGTTTGCGGCTCGAATTCGAAGACCCCGATTCTGGACGCCTCAAGCGCTGCCGTCACGCGTCGCCTGGTATCGGAGTCTTCAGCCTTGGTTTCATTGGACTGATGCCCGTCAGACGCGTCCGCCATGCGTTGTCCTCCCCGCACACATGTTGATCACGAACACTCCGGAGCGTCTAATACTGGTTACACATAAAGCTGAGCGCTGCGCTTGTCTGTCATGAGATTAAGATCGCACGCATCGTCGCCTCAGAGTCCGCTCGTCCCGAGCCTGAACCAAAAATTGTGGCAGCAAAGCCAAACCCACGACCCGCGTCACCCTCGACCGTGTGGCGGTCTGAGGGTGACGCTGGCCGGAAGACCGGGCTTATCCCCGCTTTTGCTCCGCTCATCCCGGACGTGATCCGGGATCTGGTACCGCGTGTTCAATAGTGGTTGCTGCACATCCCGGCCGACGCCGGGAGGCGCGGGCTAAGAAATCTCGCAAAACTTATCCCCCTCCTGTGTGCCACAGCTATGATCCTCTGATCGCTCCTCGGAAGGGCCGGGTCGGCCGTCTGGCTTTGGGGGGTGAGGTCGCGGTCTGGCGGCCCGGCACCGGCGGTGTGCCGGTCTCCGTCTAGCAGCGCCGTCCGGGTGCCC
>JANQQC010000015.1 GCA_028285145.1 Hyphomonadaceae bacterium | reverse complement strand
TGCGGCAGCACCGGAGCGCGTCATCTTCAGCGCTCTAAACAAGAACATCCGACACGCACTGGCGCTGTCGCACTGGCTCTTCATCTTAACCGGACGCGGGAACGCGGGCCGGGTAAATGTGCAGGGAAAACGAGGGGTTGCCTGAAACCCATGCACAAGGCCTCCTGAAGGAACGCCGCACTTAACCCGCTTGGCATCGTACTTGGGAGTATGCAAGGAGACTACGAATTAGCGGCCTGCTAGCGAACCAGAACGGAGCGTTGAGATGCATGTGAAGAGATTTATCCTTGGGCTTGCGGTCTTTGCCAGCCTGACCTTCACCGCCGCCGGGCAAGATTATCCCTCGGCGGACTATCGTGCTGACATTCCAACGCTGGAAGAAACAGTCGGCCACAGCCACGGTGAAGCTCTCACTTCGTCTCGCGACGTTATTGAGTATCTTCGCGCCTTGGCCGCTGCAGAGCCATCCCGCATCCAGATCCGCTCTTATGGGGAGAGCTGGCAGGGACGTGACCTCGTTTACGCCATCATCTCCTCGCCCGAAAACATGCAAGCCCTAGACGAGATCCAGGCCAATCTGTCCACGTTGGGGTCAGGTCAAGGTCTCTCGGATACGGTGCTCGGTGACACACCGGCCGTAGTCTGGCTGTCTTATGGCGTGCACGGAGACGAGGTCACGCCGTCAGATAGCGCTCTGTTCATGGCCTATCACCTGCTGGCCGCTCAAGATGATGAGCTGGTCGATACCATTCTGGACAACACGATTGTGATCATTGATCCAAACCAGAACCCGGATGGGCGAGAGAGGTTCTTGCATGATTTCACCTCAGCGCTTGGCCTCGAACCTCAAGGCGACCGTTACGCGGCAGAGCATGACCAGCTCTGGCCGCGCGGACGCTTCAATCACTACGTCTTCGACCTCAACCGGGACTGGTTCTCCCTGACCCAGCCGGAAACCAAAGGTAAAGTGGCGGCGCTTCTGGACTGGCACCCCGTCGTCTTCGTCGACAGTCACGAAATGGGCGGGGACGAAACATATTTCTTTCCGCCTTCAGCAGACCCTTTCAATCCAAACGTTACCGAGGATCAGCGCGCGAAGCAGGCTCAGCTCGGTCAGAACATGGCGCGGTACTTCGATCGCTTCGGTGCGCCTTACTTCACCCGGGAAATCTTCGACGCCTTCTATCCGGGATACGGAGATATGTGGCCGACGCTTAACGGCGCTGTCGCCATGACCTTCGAGCAGGGCTCTCCACGCGGCCTCGTCTTCGACCGCAGGGATGGCACTAAACTCACCTATAATGAGGGTGTACGGAACAACGTCCTGTCTTCGCTCGCAACTCTTGAGACGGTGGCGCGGAACAAGGACACCTATCTTCGGGACTACGGCACGTATCGTCGCTCCGCGATCAGTGACGCTGAGCGCGCGGACGACCGCTATGTCGTGCTGGATCTTTCAACGGCGCGATATGAAGCTGAGTCTCTTGCTTTGCGTCTCGCCGCCCAGGGCATTTCGGTCCAGCGCACACCCGCCGGGAGCCGGCACTGTGGCGATACCTATCGTAATGGAGCGCTGATCGTTGATCTCGCACAGCCGCAAGGGCGGCTCATCCGAACCCTTCTCAGCCCCTCCACGGAGCTGCCGGCCGAATTCATCGCCGAACAGGAAAGCCGGCGCGTTCGCGGGCTTGATCATGAGCTTTACGACGTCACCGCCTGGTCCCTGCCGCTTATGGACGGCGTCGCGTCGCAGCAGTGTAATCGCGTAGACCTTGGGTCTGCGATGCAGATATCAGCGGAAGACCTCATTCCTTCCATAACCGCGCCGGGCGGAGCCTTCGGACAAATTGTACCCTGGACAGATGGCGGTCAGGCAAAACTGGTCGGAGCCGCACTGAGAGCGGGCTTGCGTGGGAAGACAACGGATGAGGCGTTTACTCAAGGGGGCCGCGTATATCCCGCCGGCAGCGTGATCTTTACCGCGGCGGATAATCCCGACGATATGAATGCACAGCTGCGCGCACTCGCGGAACAGATCGGCGCTGAAATCGTGGCAATGGAGAGCAGTTGGGTCGAAGACGGTCCCAATTTCGGAAGCTCATCTTTCGCCGCGATGAAGGCACCGCGCATCGCTATGGCGTGGGGCGACGGCACGGTTGCCACATCCGCCGGGAATACCCGGTTCGTTGTCGAACGTGTGTTGGGTCTTCCCGTCACGCCGATCCGGGCCTCTACCATCGCGAGCGCGGATCTCTCACTGTATGACGTGTTGATCCTTCCTGACACGGCTGGAGGCCTTGCGAGCGAGATCGGCGAAGCTGAACCAATCCAGAACTTTGTTCACGAGGGCGGCCTTCTGGTCGTGTTCTCCGGCAGCGTGAACATGATTGCGGAGGAAGAGTTCGGGCTCCTTTCGACGAAACTGGAATATGCAGCCATCACCGAGACACCTCCTGGAAATGATGAGTCGGAGAGCGAGGAGAACGGCCGCGCGCCAGGGACGATCCTGGAGTCGGACGAAGACTATGCGGCGCTCATCACTGACGAGCAGGCAAGTCCTGAGGAAGTTCCCGGCGTTCTGTTGCGGGCGATCGCCAACACCGATCACTGGCTGGCATCTGGCTATGATGTCGCCAACGTCCTTTTGACCGGCGGGGACATCTATCGCCCCCTGAATGAGGGCGATGGCGTGAATGTATTCCGCTTCGCCGACTCCGACGACATGCTGCTCAGCGGCTACCTATGGGAAGAAAACCGCGCGCAACTGGCGTACAAGCCATTCGTTATGGCCGAGGAGTATGGAGAGGGTCTGGTTATTGGCTTCACCCAGAGCCCAACCACGAGGGCCTATCTGAACGGCCTGAACCTGCTGCTGGCCAACGCGGTCATCCTTGGGCCCTCGCGCGTCGCACACTAGATCGCGAGACCCGCTCTAGAGGCCGCGCCCAAGCCGCATAAGCTGAGCTTGGGCATTGCGAACCGAAACCAGAGGCTGCGCCTCAGCTCCGCGCGAACTTCTTGAACTTCACACGTTTCGGGTTCACCGCATCCTCGCCGAGGCGGCGTTTCTTGTCTTCCAGATAGGAGGAGAAATCACCCTCGAACCATTCCACATGGCTGTCGCCTTCAAAGGCGAGAATGTGCGTCGCCATCCGGTCCAGGAACCAGCGGTCGTGTGAGATGATCACTGCGCATCCCGGGAAACCGTCCAGGCCCTCTTCCAGAGCCTGCAGCGTTTCCACGTCGAGATCATTGGTCGGCTCATCAAGGAGTAGAAGGTTCGCGCCGGTGCGCAGCATCTTCGCCAGATGCACGCGGTTGCGCTCGCCGCCAGAGAGCAGGCCCACCTTCTTCTGCTGGTCGGTGCCCTTGAAGTTGAACGCGCCAACATAGGCGCGGCTGTGCACATCGACCCCGCCGAGCTCGATGATGTCGAGCCCGTCTGAGATCTCCTCCCAGACATTCTTCTTGTCGTCGAGCTTGTCACGGGATTGATCGACATAGCCAAGCTTCACCGTCTCCCCGACACGGAGCGACCCGGAGTCCGGCTCCTCCTGACCGAGGATCATCTTGAACAGCGTCGACTTACCCGCACCGTTCGGGCCGATCACGCCGACAATGCCGCCGGGCGGAAGTTTGAAAGTCAGGTCTTCGATCAGGAGGTTGTTGCCAAAACCCTTGCGCAGGCCGTCCGCCTCCAGAACAACGCCGCCGAGACGTGGCCCCGGGGGGATACGGATCTGGGCGGTGGAGACCTTCTCGCGCTCGGCCTTGGCCGCCATTTCCTCATAGGCATTGATCCGCGCCTTGGATTTGGCCTGCCGCGCTTTCTGGCCGGCACGGACCCATTCGAGCTCCTTGGCGAGGGTGCGTTTGCGGCCAGCCTCTTCGCGGGCCTCCTGCTCCATCCGCTTGGCCTTCTGCTCGACCCAGGCCGAGTAGTTGCCCTCATAGGGAATGCCGCGCCCACGATCGAGCTCGAGGATCCAGTTGGTGATGTCATCCAGGAAATAGCGGTCGTGGGTGACGAGGATCACGCAGCCCGGGAAGTTGATCAGATAGTTCTGCAGCCAGGCGACCGTCTCGGCATCGAGATGGTTCGTCGGCTCATCCATCAGGATCATGTCGGGCTTGGACAGAAGCAGCTGACAGATGGCAACGCGCCGGATTTCACCGCCGGACAGCTTGGAGACATCTGCGAAATCATCGGGGCAGCGCAGCGCCTCGGCAGCCATGGCAATCTTGGAGTCGATGTCCCACGCATCGGCCGCGTCGATCTGCTCCTGAAGCGCCGTCATCTCTTCCATCAGCTCGTCGGAATAGTCCTCGCCCAGCTTGGCCGAGATCTCGTTGAACTGCTCCAGCATCTGCTTTTCCGGGCAGTGTGCCTCGATGTTCTCGATGACGTTCTTGTCCGGATCGAGCTTCGGTTCCTGCGGCAGGTAGCCAACCTTCACGCCATCAGCCGCCCGGGCCTCGCCGTTAAACTCGGTGTCCTGCCCCGCCATGATCCGAAGCAGCGTCGACTTACCCGCGCCGTTGACCCCGACCACGCCGATCTTCGCATCCGGCAGGAAGCTCAGATGGATGTTTTCGAAGACTTTCTTGCCGCCCGGATAGGCCTTGCTCAAGCCTTGCATCTGGAAAACGTATTGAGGTCCGGCCATGGAGGCGTACTTTCCTATAAATCGATGAATTGCACGCGATGTGGCCCGGCGCGCGGCCAAGATCAAGCGCCGTTGTACCGCGACGCCCGAAGGACACGCCGCCGAGATGGATATAGAGACCCAGATCGTTCTCGTGAAGGCCGCGCATACCGCGATCTACGCCATCAATGTCAGCGGCATCTTCTACATGATCTATTGCGGCACCACGAACCGGTTCAACCGGTTGACCTGGGCCGCCTTCGCGCTGTCAGCGATCATCGCCGTCCATCTGCCGCTGAATGGCTGGGAATGCATCATGCGCACCTGGATCGTGCATCTCGCCGGCACGCCTTACGTGTCCGATCTCTATCTGCCAAACTGGGTCGGCTGGTGGGCCGTTCCAGCGGTCGCGCCGTTCAACGCCCTCGCCTACGGGCTGATCCTTTGGCGGCTGATGCAGCGTCGGCAGACAGCTTAGCGGTTCAGCGGTTTGGACAGGAGGAGCGTCGTCAGTCCGCTGTTCCATTCTCTATCCGGATACCGGTCGACCTCGACAAAGCCGCGCCCCGCGTAGAACGCGCGACTGCGCGTATTGAACGTATCGGTCTCGAGCCTGACAGCCGCCAACCCGGCCGCTGCGATGGCAGCCTCAGCATGATCCATAAGCGCCGATCCAATCCCTTTGCGCGCATGGCTCGACCGCACGTGAAGCGCATTCACGAAGTCCCCGTCCCAGTCGACCAGACCGACCACTTCGCCACCGACTTCTGCGAGCCAGAATTGCGCCCCGCGATCATCCCAATATGTCTTCGGCCGATCATGAGCGCGATATGCCGCCATCGCCTCGGGCGTGATCTGCGGTCCCCATGTCGTCTCGAACGTGTCGCGAAGAACGGCCTGCGCCGCCGTGGCGTCCGAGGGGCGTGACGGTCGGACTAATGCTGTCATCTCATGTGTCTTTCAGCTCACTCCCAGCCAGCGGCCAGCAAACCATCGGCGACCATTTGCTGGAGGAAGGCGCGATCGTGTGCAGGTACAATACTCAAATCTGGTTCAGCCACCTTCAAATCATGCAGGGCCCGGATCTGGCGTTCAATCGCGGCGCGGTCTTCGTTGGGATCAAAGACAACGATCTGTGTGAGCCGCGGGCGCGGCTTGAGATCGTCGATATTGTTGGCATTCCAGACGATGTCCCCAATCAGCAAGTACTCCTCACCATCTGCACGCTGGATGAAAACGACCTGACTGCCGGCTGTATGGCCGGGCGCAGGCGCGACCACGACACCGGGCGCGATACGTGTCGGCGCGCTGAAATCAACCGGTGCCACAGCCGCGATTTCAGGCGCGAGAACACCGCTCTCGGCAAAAACCGGCAGGGCCTCAAGCTGGGCGGCGTTCAGAACAAGGTTCGGCGCGAGACGCGCCGGCTCCGGGTGCCGGGCAACCGCCATCACATGATCGAGATGCTCATGCGTGATCAGCACTTGTTCTGCGTCCAGCATCGCTGCCAGCAGTGTCTCGTACGTGGCGGCATCGAAGCCCGCTTTCGGCGTCTGACGCATTTGCTCGGCGGTCTCCGCATCGACAGCCCCGCCGACAATGATCGAGCGATCCGGCCAGCTCAGCTGGATCGCATTGTAGCTCATCGGTACAGCGTCGGAGAACCGCCCAGCCTGCACGGCCCAGCTGGGGGCCAAGTCATGCCCGACTTCCAGCCAACGTACAGCGTCAGGCCCTGCCCCTGCATCGTCCACTACAAGGCTGCGCCACTCAGCGATGTCGAACACGCCGGGTGCCTCTTTCGGAGCTTTGCCCGAGAGCATGAACCACCAGAACGCCCCACCCAAGGCGACGATGAGCATCGCCAGAATCATCAGAATACGTCGGCCCATATCTCTCTCCCTTTGCCCGGACCCTGTCATGCCAACGAACAGAAAATCAAATCATTCAGCACTCAAGGAGATGACAGACGCGCAATGACGGCTAGGGTCTCGCCATGATCAGACTCGCGCTATTCGCTTTCGCGTTCGGCCTCACGGCCTGCGCAGCCGCTCCCGTCCAAATCTCTCAATCGGAGACCGAATTGACCGACCCCGCGCCCGACACGGCGACCATCCCGCTTGAGCGCCTGTTCGCGTCCCCCTCCCTTAGCGGCTCCAGCCCACGGGAAGTGAAGTACTCACCGGACGGCCAGCGCGTTTCCTTCCTGAAAGCGCGCGCAGATGATGCGGCGCGGTTTGATCTATGGGCGTTTGACGTGGCCACTGGCGAAGCCGCAATGCTGGTCGACTCCAAACTGCTGGAGCCGGACGAGGTCGAACTCTCTGAAGAAGAAAAAGCTATCCGTGAGCGTAAGCGCATCGCAGGCTCTCGAGGGATCGTCTCCTATGACTGGGGCGGTGCGGACCAGATCCTCGTACCCATTGGCGGCGACCTACATCTGGTAACGCTGACGGAGACAGGCCCAGAGTCTCGCCAGCTGACCGACACCGACGCATTCGAATACGATGCGCGTGTCAGCCCGGCCGGCACCTATGTCTCATTTGTGCGCGACGGGGCTGTTTACGCGATCAATCTGGAGAGCGGCGAGGAAACGCGCATGACGCCGCTGGCCGAGCCAGAGAAAGCGATCTCTTACGGCGTCGCCGAGTTCGTCGCGCAGGAAGAGATGAGCCGATACACCGGTTACTGGTGGAGCCCGGACGACACCTATCTCGCCTATACACGCGTCGACGAAAGCACCGTCGACATCATCCCCCGCTTCGAGATCGCCGCTGGCGAGACAACCGTGATTGAGCAGCGCTATCCACGCGCCGGGCGGCCGAATGCGGTTGTGGATGTCTTCGTCATAAACGTTGAGTCGGGCGAGGCTTCGGAGATCACATGGAGGCGAGACGATTGGGGACCGGCGACTGATCAGTATCTAGCGCGCGCAAATTGGTTGGGCGACCGCCTCGTCCTTCAATCCGTCAACCGCGATCAGACGCGGCTCGTCTATCAGGACTTCGACGTGTCCGAGACGCCACCCCGCGTCGCCGCCGATTTCAGCGAGCCTCAGGAAAACTGGATCAATCTCTCACACGATTTCCTGCCGATCGATGGCGGGAACCGAGGCGTTGTTCTGAGTGACGAAACGTCAGGGTATCGGCACCTCGTCCGCATGGGCGGCAATGACAGCGCCCGCATGATCACCAGCGGGGATTGGGCGGTCGACGAGTTGAAAGCGGTCGACAGCTCGACGGGAGCCGTTTACTTCACGGGCTTCAAGGATACGCCGCTTGAGCGCCACCTCTACAGCGCACCGATGGAGCGATGCATCGACACCACGCCAGAGTCGGCGCGTGCGACCATGACCTGCGTTGAACCCACGCGCATTACCGAACCCGGCAAATCATGGTCCGTGACCGTCGCGCCAGACGGGAAGTCCTTCGTCGGAACGTCCTCCTCGCCCAACCAGCCGCCGCAAACAGGGCTCTACAATATCGACGGCACGCTGATCACGTGGATCGAGGAAAACGCACTGGATGAAAACCATCCGTATGCGCCCTACCTTGAAAGCCACACGATTCCCGAATTCGGCACCATCAAAGCTGAGGATGGACAGGAGATGTATTACTCGCTCCAGCTGCCGCCGGATTTCGACGAGACCAAGCAATATCCCGTCATTCTTGAAGTCTATGGTGGGCCGGGCGTTCAGCGTGTCACGCGCAACTGGGAAAACCCGATCGACCAGTTCTATGTCCAGAACGGTTACATCCTGTTCCGTCTGGACAATCGCGGCTCGTCCAATCGCGGTAAGGCCTTCGAGGACGTGATCTACCGCCAGCTCGGCCAACCTGAAGTCGGAGACCAGCTCCGCGGCGTCGAGTTCCTGAAATCCCTGCCCTATGTGGACGGCGACCGCATTGCCATTCAAGGCTGGTCCTATGGCGGCTACATGACCCTGATGGTGTCGCTTCAGGTCCCGCCGGGAACATTCGCTGCGGCGGTTTCAGGTGCGCCGGTCACCGACTGGCGGCTCTACGACACATTCTACACCGAACGCTATATGGATACACCGCAGGACAATCCGGATGGATACGAACAAGGCTCGGTCTTCCCGCATCTGGAAAACCTGTCCTTCCCCCTCCTGCTGATCCACGGAATGGCCGATGACAACGTCACTTTCGACAACACGACGCGGGTGATGGCTGAGCTTCAGGAGATGGGAAAGGTTTTCGACCTGATGACTTATCCCGGCCAGCGTCACGGCATTCGCGGAGAAGAACTCTCTATCCATCTGATGCGGACCCGGATGAGTTTCCTGGACCGCCACTTGAAACCTGAGAGGAGCGAGTAATGCCAGCCTTCCAGCCCACCGCCGATCAGTTCCGCGCCTTCCGGGATGACCCGCATGACGGGCCGATCTCCCAGGTCAATCTCCTCAAATTCCGGGTGAAGGCCGAGTACAAACCGGACGATCCCGAATTCGGCGAAGAGTGTAGCGGAGAGACCGCCTACATCCGCTATTCAGAAGCCTTCACGAAAGCAGCGGCCGAAGTGGGTGGCACGACGAGCCTGCTTGCGGGTGTCGAGCGCTCTTTCATCGGCGGCAGTGATTGGGATGGCGTGCTCGTGAATTCCTTCCCGAACCGGCAGGCCTTTATCGCGACGCTCAATCATCCGGACTACAAATCCATGTCGCGCCACCGAGACGCCGGCCTATTATGTCAGGAACTGATCGTCACGCGCCCACTCTGGCTGCACGGCGAAAAGACCTAGGCGGTCAGCAACACCTGGCAGATCGCTTCCAGCCCAGCCCGATCCGTTTCATCGAACGCGTCGAACTCGGTCGAGTCGACGTCCAGAACAGCTGCCAGCCCGCCCGACCCGTCAAAGACGGGCACCACAATTTCGGAATTGGAGCGGCTGTCGCAGGCGATATGCCCGGGAAAGGCGTGGACATCGGGCACGATCAGCGTTTGCTTCTGCTCCGCGCACGCTCCGCATACGCCCTTGCCGATAGGGATGCGAAGACAACCCAGCGTCCCTTGATAAGGTCCAACGACCAGCTCTTCCGGCTTAAGCGGGTCCACCACATAGAATCCGGTCCAGAAAAAGCGCGGGCGGAAGGCTTCGGCAAGCAGACAGGCCGCCGTTGCGTATCGCGCAGGGATGAAGCCCTCGCCTGCCACGACGCTCTCAATCTCGGCTTTCAATTCAGCATATCTGGCGGCGCGGTCGGTCATATGTCCCTCAAATCCTTGGGCTTGCTGCATATCGGATGTCGCGGTTCGCCACGCAAGCGCCCAATAGCGGCCTCGACATGGCTTTGATATCGTTCTCGATGGGATATGTTTTCCCGGTGAGCTTCGTCTCACGACCATGAGGGGGTGTGACATGCGTGCGACCATAAGGTTCGCCGCCTTTGCGGCGGCACTCCTCGTCGTGCTTGCCCCTGTCGCATCGGCACAGGATGTCGTCCCGATCGACGACAAGACACTCGCAAAGGCCCATGAAGACTTCCTCGCTGCGCCGGAGATGCAGACCGAGCGCCCCCGGGAGGCGGAGCCTGACCCCGTCGAGCCACGGCGCGACCGGTCAAATGGCTGGCTCAATGGGCTGGCGGACGCGATCGGGAGCTTTCTCACCGCTCTGGGGCCGGTCTTCCGGGTGCTGTTTTACTTGATCATCGGGGTGATTGTCCTGTCCGTCCTCTACTTCATTTTCGGGGAAGCGCTGAAAGCGCGCTTTGGCAGCCCGAAGACGAAAGACGAGATGCCCGAAGACGAGCTTTTGGAGGAATTCCGGCCCGACGCCGTTGCTGCGCGCTCATTGCTTGAAGAGGCTGATGCGCTGGCCAAAGCCGGGCGGTTTTCTGAAGCGGTTCACCTCCTGCTCTTCCGGTCCATTCAGGACATCCAGCTCAAACGCGGCGACGGCGTGCCACCCTCTCTGACGGCCCGCGAAATTGGCGGGCTGTCCAGCCTTCCCGAGCGCGCACGCGGAGCCCTCTCCCCGATCATCGCGATCGTCGAGCGCAGCTTCTTTGGCGGCCGCGATGTCGACGAAGAGAACTGGAAATCTGCCCGCAGCTCTTACGAGTCCTTCGCCTTCGGGGAGAGCTGGACGTGAGCGACGTGAAGCCAGACAACACCTCACCTTTCGCCGCCCGCACGGTGTTCATGATGCTGGGCATCAGCATCTTTGCATTCTGCGCCGTCATGACCCTCGTCGCCTTCTCCGATGATTTACGGCCCAAGAACCACGCAGGTTCCCACCCCTACTCAACGGCGGCTACCGGCTATGGCGGATTTGTCGATCTACTGGAACGCACGGGCCAGACGGTACGTATCTCCCGTGTTGAACGCACCATCGGCAACCGTGATCAGGGCGTTCTGATTGTCACCCTTCAGGGCTTCGGTATGGGTGAGCTTGAGCCTGAGGAGATACAAGGACCGGCTCTGGTCGTCCTGCCGAAATGGTATGGAACCGCAGACCGGACCAAACCGGAATGGCAGCGCGAAACCTCGCTCGCGGACACGAACTACTCTGCTGGCGCGCTGCAGATCTTCGACGAGGATGGCGATGTCTGGCGTATCCGTGCGCCCGCTCAGCTGCAAACACCATTTGGGCTCCAGTCGCCAAAGCTGGACGACGACCTTCAGGTCATTCGCTCAGAAACACTCGAACCCATCATCGAGACAGCGGCTGGCGCTGTGCTCTCACGCATGCCGAACAACGACATCTATATCCTGTCCGATCCGGACATCCTCAACACGTTCGGCCTCGCCGAAATCGACAATGCGCGCTTCGCCATCGACCTCGTGAACTGGCTGAAGTTCGGATACGATCAGGCCATCATTTTCGATGCGACGCTGCATGGCTTTGTGCGCTCGGAAAACATCCTTCAGACGGCGCTGAGCCCGCCTTTCCTCGGTGCGACGCTGGCCGCGCTGGCCGCTGCCCTGCTGCTTGGCTGGTCGGCCAGCCTTCGCTTTGGGGCACCTGAGCGGGAAGATCGCGCCATTGCGCTCGGCAAACAGGCGCTGGCGGACAATTCAGCTGGGCTGATCTCCATGGCTCGGCGGGAAAACAGGCTCGCCCCCGGCTATCTGGACCTTACTCGGCGCGCCGTCACCACTGACATCGGTGCGCCCAAAACACTGACCGAGGACGAGCTTTACGCGCTCCTCGACCGCATCACCGCCGATGCCACAGACACAAGAAGCTGGGGCGAGCTCGCCGCCGGTTTGAAAACCAACGCCGCCTCGCGCGACGACCTCGTTTCAAAAGCCCAGGCCATTTGGGCCTGGCGCAAGGAGCATGTTCATGGACGTCACTGACATCAAGACAATAGCCGACAAGATCCGCACCGAAGTTGGGAAAGCCGTCATCGGTCAGGCCGACACGGTCGATCTTATGCTGATTGCGCTATTCTCTTCCGGACACGTGCTGCTGGAAGGCCCGCCCGGAACAGCCAAGACCTTGCTGGCGCAGTGTTTTTCCTCAGCAATCTCGCTCGACTTCGGTCGCATCCAGTTCACGCCGGACCTGATGCCGGGCGACGTGCTCGGCACAAACCTCTTCAATTTCCAGACAAACGAGTTCTCGCTGACCAAGGGGCCAATCTTCACTGACATCCTGCTTGCCGACGAGATCAACCGGACCCCGCCAAAGACACAAGCCGCGCTGCTGGAAGCCATGCAGGAGCGCAAGGTCACCATCGATGGCGAGGCGCATCGCCTGAACGACCGCTTCCTCGTGATCGCGACTCAGAACCCGATCGAGCAGCAAGGCACCTACCCCCTCCCGGAAGCGCAGCTGGACCGCTTCCTCTTCAAGCATGTGCTGGATTATCCAAGCCGCGAGGAAGAACTCGCCATCGTCGCCGCTCATGGCAACCGAACCGGCATGGCCACGCCGAAGGCGTTTGAGGTGCAACCCGCTGTCAGCGTCGAACAGCTGAATGCCGCTGTTGAGTCCGTCTCGAGGGCCCACCTGAAGGACGACATCATCGCCTACATTGTCGACATTATCCGGGGCACGCGCGAGACGCCCGCGCTGCAAACAGGCGCAAGCCCTCGCGCCGCCGCTGCCATCGCTGCTGCAGCGCGGGCGCGAGCGGCGCTGGACGGACGGGACTTCGTGATCCCGGACGATGTGAAGCTGCTGGCCCTGCCGGCGCTGCGCCATCGCGTCAATCTCTCCCCCGCTGCGGAGATTGAAGGACGGACGACCGACGAGACCCTGCTCGCCGTCATCGAACAAACGGCGGCACCGCGGTAATGATCGCGCCGACCCCCCGGGCCGTCTGGCTCATGGTGCTGGGCGCGCCGGCGATGCTCGCCATCGCCGTGCTCGCGCCGGGGCTATGGGTCGTCTCTGCCGGATGGGTCGCGGGGGTCGGCGGGCTAATGCTGGCCGACGCAATGATCTCAGCCAGACTGCGTGCGCTGAAAGTCACCGTCGATCCGCCGACGCTGCTCTACATCAATGACGAGGATGCCGCCGACGTGATGATTACCTTCTCTGAAGGTCCGCTACCTTCAAGGATGGAACTGCGCGTCGATGCCGGCCCGAAGCTGCGCGATGAACCGGCCATTGGCTTGCGCGGGTTTGACGGACGAACCCGTCCTCATCAATGGACGCTCCGCCCGCTCCGGCGCGGCGACGCGCATCTCGACACACTCTGGCTGCGCTGGCGGGGCCCGCTTGGCCTGATTGAGAAGCGCCTGCAGCAAAAGCTCGATCTCACCGTGCCTATCACGCCCAACACACGATGGGTGAAGGAAGAAGCGATCCGGCTCTACGCCCGCGACGCCGAATTCGGCATCAAGTCCCAGATCGAAAAGGGCGAAGGCTCCGAGTTCGATGCCCTGCGGGATTTCACAAGCGGAATGGATCGCCGCGCCATCGACTGGAAGCATTCCGCCCGCCACCGCACGCTGCTGGCAAAAGAATACCGCACGGAACGCAACCACAATATCGTCTTCGCCTTCGACACAGGCCGCCTGATGAGCGAGCCCTTGCGCCGCGTTCCCAAGCTCGATCACGCAATCAATGCCGCGCTGCTGTTGGCTTATGTCTCGCTTCGGTCCGGCGACCGGACGATGCTGTTTGGCTTTGATGCCCGACCGGGCGCGGCGACTGGCCTGCTTCAAGGCCCGCGGGCGTTCCCCCAGATGCAGGCCCTCGCCAGCAATCTCGATTACTCCACGGAAGAAGCGAACTACACGCTCGCCCTGTCTGATCTGGCAAGCCGGCTGGAACGCCGTTCGCTGATCATCCTGTTCACCGATTTCGTCGATACGATCTCAGCCGAACTGATGCTGGAGAACGTCAAACGGTTGGCCGACCGGCATCTCGTTGTCTTCGCGACCTTCGAGGACGATGCCTTGCGGGAAATGATCGACGCCCGCCCTCAGACCGCTGACGATGTCGGCCGCGCCGTAGTCGCTGACACGCTTCTGCAGGAACGCGAGCTTGTCTTCCTGAAGCTTCAGCGTCTCGGGGCACAAATCATCGAGGCGCGGCCAGACGCCTTTGGCTCTGCGCTCGTCTCGCAATACCTCCAGATCAAGCGGAGGGAGATGCTGTGACAGACCTGTTGAGATCCTACCGCTTCCGCGAAGAGCGCGAGACCGATTGGCAAAAACTCGATCTGATCCTGACACGCGCCCGCAATCGCGGCGTCGATGCCCTGTCCGATGAGGAGATGGCCGCGCTTCCGCGTCTTTATCGGCAAGCTGTGTCGTCACTGTCCGTCGCGCGCTCCATTTCTCTCGACCAGAATGTGATCTCCTATCTCGAAAGCCTGTGCACCCGGGGCTATTTTTTCGTATACGGCACCCGCACGACACTCGGCGAGCGCATCGCGGATTTCTTCCGCCGTGACTGGCCGGCCGTGGTCCGGTCCGCCTGGCCACAGGTCCTGCTCGCCGCGCTCTGCCTGTTTGGCGGCTGGGCGCTCGCCTTCTTTCTCTGCCTGCAGGATATGGAGTGGTACTGGACGTTCCATTCCGGCGGCTTTGACTCCCGCAATCCGAATGCGACGACGGAGTATCTGAGATCCACGCTGTATGACGGTCCAGAAAGCGCGACGGATATGCTTGCCGCGTTCGCCGCGCAGCTCTTCAGCCACAACTCGCAGATCGCCCTTTTCGCCTTTGCGCTCGGCTTCGCACTCGGCATGCCGACGGCCATCCTGCTGATCTATAACGGGCTCTATATCGGGTCCTTCTACGCCCTCTTCTGGAGCCGTGGCCTTGGCTACGAACTCACCGGCTGGCTGTTCATTCACGGGGTGACCGAGCTGTTCGCCATTGTGCTGGCCGGTGCGGCGGGCTTCAAGATTGGCGGGGCCGTCGCGTTTCCCGGCCGGCAGTCGCGGATGGCTTCGGCGCGAGAAGCTGGCCAGAGCGCGGCGATGATCGCGCTCGGCGCTGTCATCATGCTGTTTCTCGCGGCCCTGATAGAAGGCTTTGGGCGGCAACTCATCACCAGCGATGTCGCCAGATACAGCATTGCCGGCTCAACGCTCGTTCTGTGGATGCTTTACTTCTTCGCACCAAGGAGCAAGCGGTACGCATGAGCGAAACGACCGCCCTCAATCCGAAAGCTGCCGCAAGCCGCCGCGCTCGCCTCGCTCGAGACACACGCGAAGCCAAGCGCCGGCGAGATCTTGTCACGCCGGAGGGCGCGCGGCTGGAGCTGAAGATCGCCAACGCCTCAGAACGCGCCGGTGCGTTCCTGATCGACCTGTCTCTTCAGTTTCTATCTATCCTGATCGGCGTCCTCATCATCGCTTTCGCGACCTCTCGCATGGGATTCCAGGGCTGGCAGATTGGTTGGGCGCTCGCCTCGGTTCTGGTCTTCTTCTTGCGCAACTTCTACTTCATCGCCTTCGAGCTTGGGCGACGCGCGGCAACGCCTGGCAAGCGCGCCCTCGGCCTGCGTGTGGCGGCCCGTAGCGGGGGACGGCTGACAGCCAATGCCGTCTTCGCGCGGAACTTCATGCGCGAAGTCGAGGTGTTCCTGCCCCTCACCTTCCTCACCATGGGCGGTGACAGCCTCAATGCCACGATTGGCCTGATGGGCCTGATCTGGTCCGGCATTTTCCTGCTCTTCCCGATCTTCAACAAGGATAAGCTGCGCATTGGCGACCTCATCGCCGGCACGTGGGTGATCCATGCGCCCAAGGCCAAGCTTCTCCCCGACATCGCCGCAGTGAGCCCTTCTGCGACGCCGGGCGTCTTCAACTTCTCCCCGGCTCAGATCGACGCCTACGGGATCCATGAGCTGCATGTTCTGGAAGACGTCTTGCGGCGCTCTCCACCGGAGGTGAAAGCGGCTGTGGCCGAACGCATCCGCGCCAAGATCGGCTGGACCGCGCAGCCCGGCGAAGAAGATCTTCCGTTTCTGGAGGCCTACTATGCCGGCTTGAGACGGCGGCTCGAGCAACGCATGTTGCTGGGCGACAAGAAGGCCGATAAGTTTGACAGCTAGGGTTGTGTTGCCGGTCAAATCCGCAACCAAATCAATGTGATGCAAATGAGTCACAGAGTTGCATTTATGTCGCAGTGCGCACGGGCCTAACACCTCCCACTTCAGTAGTGGCGGGGGATTCTCCTCGTCTATTCGAGGGAGAAATACATGTCTGTCGTCTCAATGTTCGTCCATCGCGGTCCGGACGATGTCGCGGGGCTGCGCTACGCTGCGAGTCTTGCAAAACGGATGAACCGAAAGCTCGAGGCGGTTTGCACCCTGCCTGACCCGGCTATGGCGAGTGCGTATTTCGGCTCCGAATTCGTCATCGGGATCGGCGCGATTCCCGTCCAGACCATTTCCGATGCCGAAACCGAACTGATGGATGCATCGAACACGACCTTCGAAACCGTTATGGAAGAAGTTGGACTGTCCTCGGATCAGGCGAGCTTCCGCAAGGCAGTCGGCGTTCCCGAGCAGGTAGCGGCTGACGCTGCCGTACTCGCCGACGCCATTGTCTTCCCGAGAGATGCCGCCAGCGGCAGCAACAGTCTTCGCCCTGCCCTTGAATTCACGATGATGGACAGCCGCCTCCCGGTCGTGGTTGCCGGTACCGAAGCAAATACGGGTGGTCCGGTGATCATCGGTTGGGATGGCAGCGATCAGGCCGCACGCGCGGTCGCGCTTCATGCAAATCTCATCCAGGCAGCCGACTCTGTCGTCATTGCCCAGGCCGAGAACGGGTTGGCAAAACGCCCCGGCGGCGAAGCGCATGAACCGGAAAGACTGCTGGCATGGCTGGCTGACCGAGGCATCAAGGGCGAAGTCAAAGCCCTCGAAGGCACACCCGGAAAGGGCCTTCTCAATCTAGCGGAGGGACTAGACGCAGAACTCATCGTCAACGGGGCCTACGGCCATAGCCGTGCCGGTCAGTTCCTCTTCGGCGGCGTGACCCGGACGCTGATGCGCGCCGACAATGCCCCCGCTCTCGCTCTGGCGCACTAGGAGGATCCGAGATGACTATGAAGCGCATCACGCTGCGCCTCGGACGCAATGAGGGTTATCCCGAAGGTGATCCGCGGCAGGGCTACATCATCCATGCACCGCTCACGGCGGACGGTGCGATCGATCTCGAAGAATGGCGGGAAAACCGGCAGGCGTGCGTCGTCCAGCGGCTACACTTCGATCCCAACGAAAAGGCGGATGGGTGGCTCACCCATTCCGGTAGCCACTGGCGCATTCGGTATGACGAGGAACATGAAGGTCCGGATGAGCCTGCCCATCGTCTGGGAGACCACAAGTTCACCCCCGGCGAGTATGTCACCTTCGCGCATCACGGCGAAGAACCGCTCGTCTACAAGGTGATGGAAGTCTCGCCGCTCTAGGTGAGCCTGCTCCAAAAATAAAAGCCCGGAGCCCAATGCTCCGGGCTTTCCTGTTTTATCGTCTGATCCGAACTCAGTACTGCATGGACAGCGTGATGCCGTAGGTCAGCGGTTCGTTCACGAAGCCGGTCAGATTGTTGAAGTCGATGGCACCTGTCAGCGCTTCTTCGTCGGTAATGTTCCGGGCGAAGATCGAAGCATCGTACCCCCGGTCCGACTTGTAGCCGAGGCGCAGGCCGCCTTCCCAGTAGCCATCCTGTCCGAACTCTGCGCTTTCATAGAGGAAGAAGTTCACGTCCCCTTTATAGGCCCAGTCAGTGAAGGCGTAGAACTCGCCGCCCTGAACCGGGATCGCATAGCGAGCCGTCACATTGCCGATCCATTCCGGCGCGTTCGGGAAAGAGTTCCCGGAGATGTTGTAGCCGAGGAACGTGGAATCCGGAGCCGGATCGAAAGCGGGAAGATCAGCAGCCGAGACCTGCGTGATCGACCCATCGGCATTCTGGAACACGGACGGATCAAGCACGCTGCACGGGGCACCACAGCCCGGTGACAGAAGCAGGTTATCCTTGATCTCGGTGTTGTTGTAGGACACGCCCGCCGTCACCAGCAGATTCGGCGTCACCACCGCCTCGATGTCAGCTTCGAAGCCATAGCCCTCGCCTTCATCGGCATTGAAGAGAGCGACGGTATTGTCGATTCCACCCACAATCGTCAGCTGCTGGTCTTCCAGCGTGTAGAAGAAGACGTTGGCATTTGCGCGGAGACGATTGTCCAACAGCTCGGATTTCACGCCCGCCTCATAGGACAACACCGTTTCAGAATCGGCCTCTGAGACCGTATCCCCGAACACAAGTCGGCCCTGAACCGATGGCCCGCGAAAGCCCTTGGCGACACGTCCATAAACGTTCACCTCATCGGTCGCCTGATAGGTCGCCGAGACATCCCAGCTGACCTGATCGTCGCCGGTCGACCCTGCAATCGGACCGAGAGGACCTGCTCCAAACGGGCTGGTGATCCGCTCAACTTCGAAGGACTTCTCTTCGTCCGTAAACCGCGCCCCGCCAGCAACCGTGAAGCGGTCGGTCAGATCGTAAGAGAGTGAGGCGAAGAACGCGAAGCTCTCCGTCACGCCTTTCCGGACGGCGCGCCCGTTTTCCGGCTGCCCCGGGGCCAGCGTGTCAAAGCTTCTTGACGTGATCTGAATGTCTTCATCGAAGAGAAACACGCCCGTCTGCGCCCGAAGCGGACCGCCATCATCGAAGGCAAGCCGGAACTCATGGGTTGTCTGCGTCAAATCATCGACGGCCCCACCGGACTCCGATGGGAATGGAATGAAGCCGGGGCCGAAATTGCCTTCGCCAAGGAAAGCTGCGCCGAAGCCGCCATCAATATCGCCGCGTGACTCCACTTCTGCGGTTTCCCGGCCGAACACATAGGTCAGGTCGACCGTGTCGGTAACGGATTTCTCAATCCGCAACGTGACGCCGAAGGCCTCCTGATTGAGGCTCTGATCGCCGCCATCGAAGAATACAGTGTCGCGGTCAAACCCCGATCCGACGCCGTTTGAACCGGGATCGATGATATTGGCGCGGAACAACCGGGCCGAGCTTTCATTGTCACGGGCATGGACGTTCAGGAGGGCCGAGAAGTCGTTGTCGAACGGCGTAAACAGAAACTGTGCGCGCCCGGCCCACTCATCGAAGCCCTCATAAGCATCGTCTTCGCCAGTGAAGGCATTATCGACATAGTCATCCCGGTGCTGGACAATGCCGGAAAAGCGAACGGCGAGCGCCTCATCCACGCGGCCGCCAATGGCACCTTCAAGCTCGGATGTATTGTAGTTGCCGTAAGAGGCGCGGAGGTAAGCGTCGAACTCATCGGTCGGTTTCTTGGAGTCGAATTTGATGATGCCGCCCGGCGTGTTGCGGCCGAACAGCGTTCCCTGCGGCCCGCGCAGCACTTCGATGTTTTCCAGATCGAAGACCGGATAGCCCTTCAGAATTGGATTTTCATAAGGGACATCATCGTAAACCAGCGAGACGGGCTGGCTCGCATTCAGGTCGAAGTCCGTGTTGCCGATGCCGCGAATGTAGAAACGCGGAAAGGTTCGCCCGAAAGAGCTTTCCGCTACAACGCTGGGCACGCGCGCCGACAGGAAACGCACATCCGCACCGCCGGATTTCAGATTGTCGAGCTTCTCGCCGCCAACCGTCGTGATGGAAATCGGCACATCCTGCAGGTCTTCCTCGATCCGCTGGGCGGTCACTGTGACCGTTCCGAGTCGGGCCGTATCGTCTTCGGCTTCCTGTGCGAGAGCCGGGCTTGCCGCGGTCAGAGCCGCAGCGCTGACACCAAGAGAAATGATTGCGAGTTTGAGGGACATTGCGCGCGCCGCTTTCATCGTTTGCCAAAACAGAATCGACCGACGCGCACCGTCCGCGCCGTCTTGATTGGCTTGTGTTGGAGGGTGGCGATTCGATCAACTCACCGGCCGCAGAATCAGCTCCAGCGTCTGCGTTTCGCTCGCTTACGTGTCAATTTCGCAACGAAAAGCGGCACCATCTGGCACCTTGAGTCGCTAGCCGGGCGGGCAGCTTTAATTCCAGGGATTGAAGCGCGTTGTCGTTTTAACTTTGCCCTGATCGTCGGGCGTGGGCTCAGCACTTGTCTCTGTCGCCGGTTCGGGCTGCTCGACAGCCGCTGCCGGTGCAGCCCCGGATGCAGAGCTGGACGCAAAAGGGTCTGCCAGAACGTTATTGGCTTCATCCACGGCTTCAGAGGAAACCGGGGGCGACGAAGCTTCGCTGGCAACTTGCGACAATAGCTTGGACGCGAGCGCATCCTCGCTCGAGTGTCCATCTTCCGTCGACACCGCCTGCACCTCGTCGCGGACATGATCCTCAATAACGGGAGACACATCCGGCTGGACGGTCGATGCCTGTTCAACGGATGTGTCTTCAACCTGTACCGTCCCACTAAAACCAGCGACTGCGCCGATGGAGGTCAGCGGAATCTCAACTCCGGAAGACGGCCGGACAGCCATGGGCTCCTCACGCTGACGGAGCGGTGGAGCAGGGCTTTCCGGCATAGCCGGAGCGGAGCTCTTCACTTCATCGGCGAGCTTGTGGACCGCCGTTTCAACCTCTGTCGGCTTATCGGTGGCCGTCCCCGCCAGCAGGCTGGTTTCGTCGGTTTCCGTTGGCGCATCCTCGGCGTCGCCGTGAGCAGTCTTCTCAGCCGTCGCAATGGGCGGAATCGCGGTTTCCTTGTCGGACTTCTCCAGTCCAGCCAGGACACGCTCAATTGCATATTCGGCCCCGCGCGCAATGCGCTGCGCCTCGCCCCGCATGCTCGCCAGCACATCGGCATAGGTCTGCCCGTCGGCTGCCTGTGCGCCCGCGAGGTCATCATTGGTCGCCCGCTCCAGCTCCTTCCCAAGAGGATCGAGAAGGATTACTTCCACCGGGCTATCGGTCAGCGTCACCCGGTAGCCTTCGGTATCGAAGACCAGCGTATCGTTTTCACCCTCCGCCCAGGCAATCGCCTGTTCACCGGTTTTCTCACGGAGCTTGTCGATCAGTCTCTTGGTCGAAGGATGAAGCATCGAAAACCCTGTATCCAGTCGTGTGCGCCCAACAACTTAGGTAGCGCTTGCAGCACTTATTTACAAACGTGCCGCACCGGCGGCTGCCAATGACAATTTGGCAATGTCTGCATCGTCACCCGCCATATCGCCCCCGAGATTAAGAGATCGAGAAAGCGGAGCGAGAATCTGACGGGAAATATGCACCACGACGGGTGGGCAGACGCCGTCTCCAAGCAGGTTGAAAGCGGCAGTTGTCTTGCCGGGCAGCTCGTAGTCCGGCGGTAAGCCCATCAGGCGCGCGCCCTCAACGGCCAGCATTGGCCGCAAGCGTGTTCGGCCGCTCTGCGTGACCAACAGCAGCTGGCGCGAAGACCCACCCTTCAAGGTCCGCAGGCATCCGGCCATCCCGTCATAGCGTACCTCGGCCCGCTGCTGACCTTGGCGCATGCGCCGATACACAGCGCCGACCCGGAACTCACTCGATCTCTCAGCGGCTTCAACGGCGGCCAGATGAGCCGGCGTCATCATCGACAGCAAATGATCCAGTTTCGCATCGCTTCGCCAGATGGCCGTTTCAACGTCGCGCTCAACCAGATCCGCCAGAACCGGGCGGCTTACGGACGGGGCCGGCAGTCGCCACCAAAGCCAGGCGGCGCGAGCCTGCGGCGAAAGGCGGTCAACGGCCCCGCGAAGGCCGGCCGTGATGCCATACGCGGCATCACTGGCGACGAGTTCGCCCGGCACACGTCCCCGGACCGCGATCAGGAAAAGTCGTGCCCTCGACTGCGGCAGGTGGTCAGCCGCGTCGAGTACGAGCCCGCCGACTCGATAGCCGCCTGATACCAAAGCATCGATGAGGACGCCGAAATCCTGGCCGCCTCCGGAGGTCAGCAAACCCGGCACGTTCTCAAGCACGATTATCGGCGGCGCACGCCCCTGATCCGACAGATCCCGCATAAGGCTCCAGAAGGCCCAGAACGTCCCCGACCGGTTTGCGGTCATCCCGCCTCTCGCGCCCGCAAGCGACAAATCCTGACAGGGAAAGCTCGCCCAGGCGAGCGTCGCGGATGGCAGATCCTTTGTGGCTATCGCAGTAATGTCGCCCGTTATTAGATGCTCATCGCCGAAGTTCGACGCGTATGCGGCACACTTGGCCGCATCGAAATCATTGGCAAATGCGCAGTCAAAGTCGCGCTCAAGCCCAAGCCGCGCCATGCCGCCACCAGCAAAAAATTCAAGAAAGTGGGGGCGAGAATCATGCGTCATTGCTGAAAGACTAGCCGATGAACACGCTCGCAGGCGACTTTGTAGTGTCCGAGACATTGCGAATTCGTAAGAGATTTTGAAACCGCGAGTCATGTTACGCGTAGATGAGTGGTGTAACCGCAAGACTTCACCCAAGGGGAAAGGACCTCAGAGATGAAATATGCATTGACCGCACTGGTCGCCGTCGGAATGCTCGCAGGCTGTGAGAGCGTTGGTGACAAGACACTTATCGGCGCGGGTGCCGGGGCTGTTGCCGGGGCCGGGCTTGGGACGCTGGCTGGCGGTGATGACCGCCGCAATGCCGCTATCGGCGCGGCTGTTGGCGCAATCGCCGGTGGCGCGGTCGGCGTCTACATGGACAGGCAGGAAGAAGAGCTGCGCCGTCAGACCGCCGGAACCGGAATTGAGGTCAATCGCGTCGGCGACCAGATCGAGCTTGTCATGCCATCGGGCATCACCTTCGACGTGAATTCGGCGACCATTCAGCCGTCCTTCTATGGTCCGCTCAACGATGTCGCCGCAACGCTCGTCGAGTATCCGTCCACCGCTGTGGACATTATCGGCCATGCCAGCGCAGACGGGCCGGACGACTACAATATGCGCCTTTCAGAGCAGCGCGCGGCATCCGTGCAGACTTACCTTGTAAGCAAGGCCGTCAGCAGCGTGCGTGTGTCGGCCTACGGGATGGGTGAAACACAGCCAACCGGCCGGGGTTACGCCGCCGACCGCCGGGTCGAAATCCTGCTGACACCCGTTGTGGACGAAAGCGCTTAAGCGCGAACCACCTCGCCAAAAAACAAAGGCCGGAGCAACGATGCTCCGGCCTTTTCTTTTGCTGGGTCAGGTAAGGCCTAAGCTGCCACCTTCTCCTTCTTCGCGTCTGCCGGTGGGAAGCGGTCATAGAAACCTTCCCCTTTGGCCGCCATGTCGCGCAGGAGCTGCGGAGGTTCGAAGCGCTCGCCATACTTCTTGGCGAGACGGTCGGCCTCTTCGACGAACGGGCCAATGCCCCAGATCAGGTCGACATAAGAGCAGCATCCGCCCGTGTAGGGCGCGAAGCCCCAGGCGAGGATGGAGCCAATGTCGCCATCGCGCGCATCTGTGATGACACCTTCGTCAAAGCAGCGAGCGACCTCAATGGCCTGACGAATCAGGAAGCGGTTCTTCAGCTCCGTCTTCAGCTCGGGCGGACATTCATCCACCTTCACTTCGATCTTGGAGTTCAGATCAGGCCAGATCCGGCTTGGCTTGCCATCATCGCCATAGTCGTAGAAGCCCTTGCCGGCTTTACGGCCAACACGGCCCTTATCCTCAACGATCCAGGCCATGAACTGGCCTAGCTCGTTGGACGAATAGTCCATGCCAGCGGCCTGCGCCATCTGACGGCCGACCTTGAGCGCGGTGTCCAGACCAACCGAGTCGGAGACTTCCAGCGGGCCCATCGGCATGCCGGACTGGCGACCGACATTCTCGATGATGGCCGGCTTGATGCCTTCTGCCAGCATCGCCATGCCTTCCTGCGTGTAGGTGCCGAAGCAACGCGAGGTGTAGAAGCCGCGGCTGTCATTCACGACAATCGGTGTTTTCCGGATCTTCAGGACATAGTCGATTGTCTTGGCGAGCGTCTCTTCGGTCGTCTTCTCACCCATGATGATCTCGACCAGCCCCATCCGCTCGACTGGCGAGAAGAAGTGGATGCCGATAAAGTTCTCCGGGCGGTCTGACGCTTCAGCGAGGCCGGTAATCGGCAGGGTCGAGGTGTTTGACCCCATGACAGCCGTATCCGCGAGGACCGCTTCAGTCTTCTTGGTGATCTCAGCTTTCAGTTCCGGATTCTCGAAAACAGCTTCAACGACAAGGTCTGCGCCTTTGATGTCGTCATAGTTGTCGGTCGGGTGAATGCGCGCGAGGAGGGCATCGCCCTTCTCTTGCGTCATCTTTCCGCGTTTCACAGCCTTTTCCACAAGGCGGCGGGAGTAGTCCTTGCCCTTCTCTGCGTTTTCCACAGAGACATCCACAAGCACTGTCTCAATGCCGGCTTTCGCCTGCTCGTGCGCAATGCCCGCGCCCATCAGGCCAGCGCCGATCACGGCGACCTTGTTGAGCTCATATTTGTCGTAGCCCTGCGGCCGGCTCGCACCTTTCGACAACGCCTGCGTCGACAGGAACAGCGAACGGATCATCGCCTTCGCTTCAGGGCGGGACTGAGTGTTGATGAAGTAACGCGTCTCAATCCGCAGACCGGCATCGATCGGCACCTGAATGCCTTCATAAATACAGGACAGGATGTTCAGCTGAGCCGGATAGTTACCGTAGGTTTTCGCGTGCAGCATAGCGTTGGCCATGGTCGCGACCTGACCGGCTCCCGGTGAGCGATGCGGGACGCCGCCTGGAACCTTGAAGCCTTTTTCATCCCACGGAGCCTTGGCTTCAGGATTGGCTTTCACCCAGGCTTTGGCGGCCTCGACCGTCTTGTCGCCGCTGGTCAGCTCATTCACCACCCCCATGGAGTGGGCCTTCTCCGCGTCGAAGGACTTGCCCTCAAGGATCAGCGGAAGCGCGGCCTGAACGCCAACGAGGCGCGGCAGGCGCTGCGTGCCGCCAGCGCCCGGCAGCAGACCGATCTTGGCTTCCGGCAAGCCGAACTGGATTTTTGGATTGTCATTGGCCGCCACGCGGTAGTGGCAGGCGAGCGCGACTTCGAGGCCGCCACCAAGGGCGAGACCGTTTAGCGCACAAGCAACCGGCTTGCCGCAGGTTTCCAGCTCACGAAGCGTCTTGTTCAGCGAGAAGCCGCGATCGAACTGGGCTTTCTTCAGCTCAGCCTCGGTCATCTCGGATTCTGGTTTACCGCCACCTGCGCTTTCGCCCATCTCGCCAAGGTCCGCCCCGGCGCAGAAGCCGCTCGGCTTGCCGGAAGAAATCACGAGGCCCTTGATGGCGTCGTTCTCCGCGACTTCCTTGGAGATGGCGATAATGTCGGCGATGGCCTTGCCCGTCAGCGTGTTCATGCTGCGGCCCGGCACGTCGAAAATCGCATGCGCGATGCCGTCGCCATCAATGTCGAATTTGAATGTTTCGAGGTTCATTTCAGTTATCCTTCCCGAGCATTCGCCCGGGTGTTTGTTCTACTTCTTCTCACTGGCCCGGAGAGCGCGGCCGAAAACGGGTGCCAGAGCAATGCCTATGGCGACGCCGACCGCGATCATCGCCGGATTATCCGTCGAAGAGCCAAGCGCCGCGCCGACGGCAACGCCGACCGCGATGCCAATCGGCAACCCCTTTTTGAAAGCCTTTCCAGGTTTCATTTAGACACGTTCGATGATCGTGGCGGTGCCCATGCCGGCACCCACACACAGCGTGACCAGGGCGGTTTCCTTGCCGGTCCGCTCAAGCTCGTCGACCATGGTGCCGAGCAGCATCGCGCCGGTGGCACCCAGCGGGTGACCGAACGCAATCGCGCCACCATTCACGTTCATCTTGTCGTGCGGAATGTCGAGCAGCTGCATCATGAGCATTGGAACCGACGCGAACGCCTCGTTCAGCTCGTAAATGTCGATATCGCCAACTTCCATGCCGGCCTTCTTGAGCGCTTTTTGCGTCACATAGGTCGGACCCGTCAGCATGATGCCAGGCTCGGAGCCGATGGAGGCCATGGCCTTGATCCGGGCACGTGGCTTCAGGCCGTGCTTCTCGCCCATTTCCTTGGAGCCGAAGAGAACGGCGGCTGAACCGTCCACGATGCCCGAAGAGTTACCGGCATGGTGAACATGGTCGATGGCTTCCAACTCCGGATAGCGCTGCTTGATCACATCATCAAAGCCCATTGCGCCTGCACCGGCAAAGGACGGGTTCAGCGCGGCGAGCGACTGCATGGTCGCATCCGGGCGCATATGCTCGTCATGGTCGAGCTGAGTGCCGCCCATCTGGTCTTTGACCGGGATGATTGAGTTGGAGAAACGGCCTTCTTCCCACGCCTTGGCAGCGCGCTTCTGGCTCTCGACGGCATAGGCGTCGACATCGTCGCGCGAGAAACCGTACTTCGTGGCGATGGTGTCCGCACCGATACCTTGCGGCGCAAAGTAGGACTTAATGGCGATTGATGGATCAGACGACCATGCGCCGCCGGCAGCACCCATGGGCACACGCGACATGCTCTCAACACCGCCGCCGATGGCCATGTCAGCTTCGCCAGTCATGACCTTGGAGGCAGCCATGTTGCAGGCTTCCAGGCCCGAGGCGCAGAACCGGTCAATCTGCACGCCGGCCGTTGTCTGCGCATAGTCCGCGTTCAGAACGGCGATCCGGGCGATATCGCCGCCCTGCTCGCCAACGGGCGACACACAGCCAAGGACAACATCATCAACATTGGAGGTGTCCAGCTCGTTGCGGTCACGGATCGCACGGAGCGATTGCGAAGCAAGATCCAGCGCTGTGATTTCGTGCAGCGAGCCGTTCTTCTTGCCTTTGCCACGCGGCGTGCGCACGGCGTCATATACGAATGCTTCTGTCATTTTAGGCTCCTTGAGGGGATCGGTTCAGTTCAGGTTAGAGAGTGCGCGCAATCAACATCTTCATGACTTCATTCGCGCCGCCATAGATGCGTTGGACGCGGGCGTCGGCATACATCTGGGCGATGGGATACTCATCCATATAGCCCCAGCCGCCATGCAGTTGGAGACAACGGTCGATGATTTTGCACTGAAGATCGGAGATCCAGTACTTCGACATGGAGGCCGTCGCTGCATCCAGCTCGCCCTTGAGCAATTGCTCCGTGCAGTGATCGGCGAACACCTTGGCGACGGTCGCCTCCGTCTTGCACTCAGCGAGTTCGAACTGGGTGTTCTGGAAGTCGAAAATCGTGCCGCCGAACGCCTTGCGCTGCTTCACATAAGCGACTGTTTCGGCGATGGCACGCTCGATCATGCCGACGCCTTGCAAGCCGATGATATGCCGCTCCTGGGGAAGCTGTTGCATGAGCTGGATGAAGCCCTGCCCCTCTTCCTCGCCGAGCAGCGACATGGCCGGCACTTTGACGTCATTGAAGAAAAGCTCGGACGTATCCGCCGCGTGCTGGCCAACCTTTTCGAGATTGCGCCCGCGCTCGAAACCTTCGACCTCTTCGGTCTCGACGACCATGATCGAAATGCCTTTGGCCCCCTTGTCAGGGTCTGTCTTTGCGCAAACGAGGATCAGGTCAGCGGTCTGGCCATTAGTGATGAACGTCTTCTGGCCGTTGATAACGTAGCCATTGCCGTCCTTGGTGGCTGTCGTCTTGATGTTCTGAAGGTCAGAACCGGTGCCCGGCTCCGTCATCGCAATCGCGCAGACCAGTTCGCCAGTGGCGAGCTTGGGCAGCCATTTCTGCTTCTGCTCCTCCGAGCCGTAATGCTGAATGTATGGTGCAACAATGGCGTTGTGCAGCGTGATGCCAAAGCCGTCGATGCCCTTCCACTGCTGCTGCTCAATGATCACCGCTTCATGGCGGAAATCCCCGCCAGCGCCGCCATATTCTTCCGGCATGGAGGCGCAGAGCAATCCCATCTCGCCAGCCTTGGTCCAGATCTCGCGCGGGACGACCCCTTCCTTGCGCCAGTCCTGAACATGAGGCTGGCATTCTTTCTCGAAAAACTGTCCGACAGCATCGGAAAACAGGGCGATTTCTTCATCCTGTCGCCAGGCGGATGGGGGTGTGTCGAGCGGGCTCTGCAGCATGTATCAGCGTCCTTTTGCAGCCTTGCATAGCTTTTCGTTTACGTTCACGTAAACATGTAGCGTGCGCGAGCGTCCTTCGCCACCCATGCCGCTACGGAAACACACGGCCGGATCTTAAGGCGCAGGGTCGTTGAGGTACACGTTGAACCCTCGCGCCCGCTCTGACAAAGCGTCCGAGGGAAGGATGAGTTCAGGATCTGAGCTCGGTTCAACCGTCACGCGATAGATCGTCCATTCTCCCGGCACGTCCGCAACGGGCGTCAGCCAGTCTGGTGCCGAGCGAGAATCCGTGATCGCAGACAAGTCAGTCCAGACGCTGCGTTCGCTTGATCCGTAGTGGAAGTAGACTGGCCCGTATGCTGCGAGATCGGCAGCGGCTGCTTCCAACTGACCAAGGGTCGGCGCTTCGAGGAAGTGCGCAAAATCAACGCCTAGATGATAAGCGACTTGTCGCTTGCGCCCGATCAGTACGGCGTTTGTCTCGAACGGGATATCTGCTGCTAACACTTGGCGAGTCTCAGCATCGTTACGCGTCGTGTCGTACCGGGCATAAGACAGCGACATTGCTCCGGCCCATGCCGCGCACAGCGCGCCAGCCACGACAACAAGCTCTCGCTTCAGCAAATCATCCGCGAGGATGTAAATCTGTCTCCAACACTCCAGCACAGCGACCGCCAGAAGCGGTACGAGAAACAGGTAGAACCTGATTTCGAACGTTTTCAGGTTGACCAGCGCCACCTGAGTAAGCGTCACGATGAGTATGTAAAGCAGCAGCTCCCGACGTGCCCTGAGCATTAGCAGAACGAGACCTGGCACGATGAAGGCGGACAGCGGGAAGGCAATCAGGCCGAGCAGACGAGCCGGCAAAGCGAACAAATTCACCAGGTAGGTCTTGATGACAGTAATGGGGTCGTAAAGGAAAACGTCGAAGACGCTCGAAAACCGGCCCTCTAATTTCATGATGCTTTCGCGGGACAGGCGGTCACCTTCCCCGAAAAATGTCATGGCAAGATTATCGACCGTGCCTGCCGGCATAAACGGCGAACCAGTCACGGTTGCAATGATCGCCCAGACAAGCATCGGTGCTGCCACGCCCGCAGCGACGATCGGCACAAATCGAAGACGCCTGACAAGCGGTCCATCGAGCAGGAGCGGGGCCGCCATCAACACGCAAAGCGTCAGCGCATTCGATCGCGTCAACAGGCACAGACCGATCAACGCCCCGGTAATTGCCCAAAGCACGACGCTGCGTCGTTCAATTGCAATCAGCGCGGCAAGGATCGCGCCCTGATAAAGCATGAGGAAAAAGACGTCAGACGTCGCCTGAGCCGAAAAAGACAGCAGGACACCTGAGAACAGCACAGCCAGGCAGGCAGCGAGTGCTGCTAGCCGATCAACGAAACGTTTGAAGAGTTCGAAGCTGATCCACGCGGTTACGCCGCTTGATAACACCGACAGGAACAGCCCGCCGCGGAACCAGTCGCCGAACCCCGCGAACAAAGGTGCGAGTGCGACCGCGTACAGCGGCGGATGGTACTGGATCTTCAGCGGGCCACCTGAAAGCGCTCTTTCAGCTTCGGGCGCGAAGAGAAAGATGTAATCGGTTTCCGTGCCGTAATTGAAGTACGGACGCGAAAACGCTAGCGCAGCGACGATAGCCAAAATTATTGCGACCCAGGCGAGCGTGGTCAGACCGAACGCAAAATGCGCGATCGCCAACACTATGCGCCGCAGGCCTGTGCGCACGGAGTTTAGAAAAGGCAAGGACCGCTCTCCACCAGAATACATCGAACTTGGCCGATGCAAGAACGATGCTGGAGGAGCCTAATCTCAGAAAGCCGCCTCTTCCAGCGCCATCATGGCGTCTGCGCCCGTCTTCACTTTCGCAAGGTGAGACGCCGTTTCGGGCAATACGCGATCCATGAAGTACCGGCCGGTTTTCAGCTTGGTGTCGTAGTAGGGGTCACCGCTGTCTTTCTTCTCGAGAGAGACCTTGGCCATTTGCGCCCACATATAAGCCAGCGCCGTCAGTCCGAAGAGCTGGAGGTAATCTGACGACGCCGCGCCCGCATTGTCGAAATTCGACATGCCATTCTGCATCAGCCAGGTCGTGCCGTCCTGTAGCTGCGCCTTGGCCGATTTCAGGCCTTCAAGGAACGGCTCCATGTCCGGATTGTCGCTGTTCTCGCCGATGAAATCGTCCATCTCGGCAAAGAAGGAGAAGATTGCGCGGCCGCCATTGGCCGCCAGTTTCCGGCCGACAAGATCGAGTGCCTGAATACCATTGGTGCCTTCATAGATCAGCGTGATACGGCAATCGCGAACGAATTGCTCCATGCCCCATTCCTGCGTGAAGCCGGAGCCGCCATGCAGCTGCAGGCCGTCATTACAGGCTTTCAGGCCACGATCGGTCAGGAAGGCTTTGATGACTGGGGTCATCAGCGCCATGTAATCGCCCGCCTTCTCGCGGACTTTTTCATCCGGAGACTTGTGCAGCAGATCGCCGTAAAGCGCGGTCCAGTAGGTGAAGGCTCTCGCGCCCTCGATGAAGGCTTTGGAGTCCATCAGCATGCGGCGCACATCAGGGTGCACGATGATCGGATCGGCGGGGCCATCGGGGTTCTTCGGTCCGGTGAGCGAGCGGCCCTGCAGCCGATCCTTCGCGAAATCGACCGCATTCTGATAGGCGACCTCCGCCTGCGATAGCCCCTGCATGCCAACACCGAGGCGCGCTTCGTTCATCATAACGAACATGGTGCGCATGCCCTTATGCTCTTCGCCGACGAGCCAGCCGGTCGCGCCGTCATAGTTCATGACGCAGGTCGCATTGCCATGAATGCCCATCTTCTCTTCAAGGCCGCCACACGAGCATGCATTGCGCTCGCCCAGGGACCCATCCTCGTTGACGAGGAATTTCGGCACCACGAAGAGCGACACGCCCTTGATGCCTTCCGGCGCGCCTTCGATCTTCGCGAGCACGAGGTGAATGATGTTTTCGGTCAGATCCTGCTCGCCACCAGAAATCCAGATCTTCTGGCCCGTGATCTTGTAGGAGCCATCGCCATTCGGAACGGCCTTGGTTTTCATCAGGCCGAGATCGGTTCCGCAATGCGGCTCGGTCAGGTTCATGGTGCCCGCCCATTCGGCAGACGCCATTTTCGGACCATACTTGGCTTTCAGCTCGTCAGACCCGCCAGCCATCAGCGCCTGATAAGCCCCGTGCGTGAGCCCGGGATACATTCCGAACGCCATGTTCGAAGACGAGATCATTTCATTCCAGGCCGTGTTCAGAACGTGCGGCAGGCCCTGCCCGCCCATTTCCGGCTCCGCGCCCAGAAGCGGCCAGCCATTCTCGACAAGCTGGGCATAGGCTTCCTTGAACCCATCCGGGGTCTTCACGGACGCATCGTCATTGCGGACGCAGCCCTGCGTGTCGCCGACCTTGTTTAGCGGAAAGAGGACTTCCTTGGCGAACTTGCCGCCTTCCTCGAGGATCTGGTCGATCACGTCCGGCGTGGCGTCCTCGAAACCGGGAAGGTTTGAATAGTTCTGAAGTGAAAGCAGTTCGTGAAGGATGAACTGCATATCGCGTACGGGTGCGTCATAGCGGGGCATAAATGCGTCCTCGTCTAAGTGTTTTAACTGACGGCAGGTCTAAGCGCAGCCTCTAGAAAGCGCAGCCTAAGCGTCGTCCAGCTGACGACGGGCAACGGCTTCATAGGCGGCCAGGCTCTCGATATCTTCGCCGGCTGGCCCAATCCGTTCCAGATTTCCCTCCAACCATGCAATGCCTTTACGCAGTTCTTCGAGCGCCGTGTTGATGTCGCTGCGCTGGTTTTCAAACTCTTCCACCTGCTTGCGGAACTTTTGAAGCGTGGCCCGCATCTGGGCCCGCTCGCCATCGTCGAGCGCATAAAGGTCAAGAATTTCCCGAATATCCGCGAGCGGCAGGCCGAGCCGTTTGAGGCGAACGATAATCGTCACCCGGGCCCTGTCCCTGTTGGAGTAGACACGTGTCATGCCGTCCCGTGCGGGATGCAGCATATCCTTGTCTTCATAAAAGCGGAGCGCCCGAGGCGTGACGCCGAACTCACGAGCGAGTTCGGAGATGGTGTATGTCCTTGAGTCTGCAGCGGACAGGCTGGAAGCTGTATCTGGCATACACACTTTATGCCGCCGCTTTACGCGAACGTCAACGTCAGGCCAGACGTTACGTCAATCGTAAATCTTACCAGAATGCGGCGATCGGTTTACCTTTTAACGTCGCCTTAAGAAGCGGGCTGTCATCACCAATCTGATTGATTCCGTTCGCACGCCCTGTGCGAGCCGGGGAGTAGACGGAGCTGAGTGATGAGCCAGACAGGCCCATGGAGCGTCAAAGGAATTGACCAGCGCGCGCGAAACGCCGCTCGTCAGGCGGCGCGGGAGCGAGGGATTACGCTCGGCGAATACCTGAACACCCTGCTGATGGACGATGATACGCCAGCGCCCCCGCCCCCCTTCGCAGCGGCTCCAGAACCTGCTCCGGCCGCGCCCGATCCAGGACCCCAGCCTTATCAGCGCGATGCCTTTACCGGCCGCACAGCGACACAATCCCTGGACCAGCTGACCCGGCGCATTGAAGCGGCTGAAGCAAGGTCCACGCTGGCGATCACGGGAATCGACCAGTCGGTGCTCGGCCTGCTTGCCCGGCTTGAGCGCAACGAAGAATCAAACGCCGCACTTGCAGCTCATGTCGATTCCGTTCTCGATGATATCAGCTCGACGCATGAAACCCTGCAGGACAAGGTCCGCACGCTGGAAGCCGACGATACCCAAAGCCGGAATCTTGAAACCCTGCAGACGCTGGAAAAGGCGCTCGGCGACCTCGCCTCCCACGTGCACGAAGAAAACGCGATGGTGCAGGACGAGACCTCCGCCATCAAAGCGCGCGTCGAAGCCGGGCTCGGAGAGATTAACGAGCGTCTGGAAGGCATGGAGGTCAAGGTTGATTCGACCCTGAACGGTGCTGCCAAGCGCGTCGACGAGGCCGTCGAGGAGGCCACGCAGCAGACCAAGGACCTTAAGCAGAAGTTCGCAGACCGCTTCTCCGCCCTCGAAGGCGACGTCACGGGACGCCTCGCGCGGATCGACTCTGTCAATGAACGGCTCGATGATGTGACCGGTGATGTCGCGGGTGCGCTGGAGTCCATGGAGCACACGCTCGCGCGCATCCAGGAACGCCTGAACCGCGCAGAGACCACCACAGATTCCGCGCTGAAGAGCCTCGATGCCACCTTCGAGAATCTCGACAAGCGGATCGAGACAGTCGCTCAGCATGCCTCACCGGAAGCTGCCGAGGAATTGCGCCGCCAGTTCGAAGACCGGTTCGAGGGACTCGCTGCGGACGTTCACGCCTCTGTCGCCTCCGCACGAGCTGAACTCGCTGAAGAGATCGAACGGACAGCCGCCTCGGCTGCGCCAGAAGCGATCCAGAAAATTGAAGCAACCGTTGCCGATGTCGAGGAGCGTCTCGCGGCCACGGAAGCCAAGCAAGCCGACGCCATCCTGAGTGGTGGTGGCGCTTCGGCCGAAGCGGTTCGGCATGAGTTTGAGCGCCTGTCGGAAACGGTTGAGAACCGGCTGGCGGAAATGGAAACGCGCGAGGCCGATGCTATCAGCCGCGTCAGCGAAGAAATCGGCAGCGTCGTTGATGGTCTGAATGAGCGCGTTGCCGTTAGCGAGCAGCGCAGCGCTGATGCGATCGAGCAGGTTGGCGAGCAGGTCGCCAACGTCGCGAACCGGCTTCAGGCCCGTCAGGAAGAACTCAGCCGAACCCTTGCTGAAACGCTTGATGCCTCTTCCAAACGGCACGAAGCGCGCCTGTCGGACGCATTGGCAAATGTCTCCGAACGCCTCGAAAGCATGCAGGATCAGGCCGCGGCCAACATGTCCCCTGTTCAGCGCGCGATTACCGCTCTGGCCAACCGCCTTGAGTCCCTTGAAAACTTCGATGAACGGCCAGCTGCCGCGGCTCCTGCCGAATACTCAAGTGATTATGAAGCTCCCGAGGTTCCGCCTCAGGTCGAGGAAATCTTCGCTGAGACCCCCGAACCCATGGAACAGTCTTTCCTTCAGGACGTCGAAGCCTCGGTGGCATCCGCCGCTCCCGAACTGGACGATGACTTCGCAGAAGAAATCGATCTGTCTCATCCGGCAGACCCGGTCGAGGAGCCAGCACCACTTGAAGCACAGCAGGACACCGAGTTCGATGACACCGATTTCAAGGCGGGCTTCGACAGCTGGGATGAACCGCCAGCCCCAGACACCCCGTCCCCGACTGGCGATCCCTTTGATGATCTCGGCGGATTGATCGATCCGCTATTTGAAGATGCCGCTGAACCGGGTGGCGACGGCTCATCCGAGTTTGTCACCGACTTGCCAGAGCCTGATCTGAACGCCGATCCATTCGCCGAGCCCGAAGTCCCATCCGAGCCTGATCCACTGGCCGCGTTGGAAGACTGGGATGATGGCGCAGACGAGACTCGTGAAAGCGACATCTTCGACGCCGATGACATGTCGCCCGTGACGGCTGAGGCTGAAACACAGACCGAAGACTCGTTCGAGGACAGCTTCTTCTCTGACACCCCCAAAAGCGCTTTCGAGGCCGAGGAAGCGGAAGCCACCGCACCACCGGCTGAACCGGCTGAAGACATGTCGGAGGACTATCTGGGCCGGGCGCGTCGCGCTGCGCAGGCGGCTGCAGGCGATGCCCCGCAACCAACGGCCAGACGACGCCGGAACGCTGCGCCAAGCGCCAAGCACGCCAACGCCATGGCCTCAAGCGGATCGAGCCGGGCCCCGCTATACGCCGCTGCTTCGGCGGTCGTTGTCGCTGCCGCTGGCGCAAGCGGATACCTCTACCTGCGCGGCAAGCAGACCACGACACCGGCCGTTCAGACATCGGCCCCCGAACCGGCATCCTCCCTTGCCGCGCTGACGGAAACAGCAACGGCAGCCGCCCCGGATGAAACACCCTCCGCCAGCGAACCGGAAGCACCGGCAGAGGCGTCAGTCGCACAGCCGGAGGCAGAGGCCATCGCGCCACTGCTCGCTCCAGAGACGACGGAAAGCGTTTCAGTGGCCGCCGTTCAGGCCGCGCTTGAGCCCATTCCGAGCCTGCCAACTCTGGAAGAGTCTGCCGAAGCAGGTAACGCGATTGCCCAGTACACGCTCGGCATGGAACGCCTCGAAACCAGCGACTACGTCACCGCGGCCAGCCTGATCCGCCGCTCTGCCGATCAGGGCCAGCCGGCCGCGCAGTATCGCCTCGCCAAGCTTCATGAGCGCGGCCTTGGCGTACCACGCGATCTGGTCGCAGCCCGCGAGTGGACCCAGCGCTCCGCCCGCAATGGTAATATCAAGGCGATGCATGACCTCGCGGTCTTCTTTGCCGAGGGCGAAGGCGGCGCGCAGTCTTATGCCGGTGCCGTCGAATGGTTCCGGAAGGCATCCGAGTACGGCGTTGTCGACAGCCAGTACAATCTGGGCGTCCTCTACGAGCAGGGCCTCGGCATTTCACCTGACCTCGGAGAAGCGCTGACCTGGTTCGAGATTGCTGCCCGCGAAGGCGACACTGGCGCACCCGCCAAGGTCCAGACCCTGCGCACACGCGTCTCGCCGGAAGTTGCCGCCGAAGCGGCACGCACCGCCGAGGCCTGGGCACCAGCAGCCGGCTCAAACGATGCCAATGGTGTCTTTGCCGAGGATGCCTGGAAGACACCGCTCCTGTCTCACATCCGCGCCGCGCAGGTTGCCCTCGACCGTTTTGGATATGCGCCCGGCGCTCCGGATGGCTCTATCGGACCGGCGACGGCTCAGGCCATTCGCGCCTTCCAGCGCGACGCCCAGATCACGGCGAATGGGCAGATTGATGAAGCAACGATTGGCGCGCTGAACGCCCGGATCAATACGACAACGGCAAGCGGCCAGCTCTAGAGCCGCCAACCCGGACGCTGCGGCCCATCCCTTAAAAGCGACGACTTGGCGACGGGCCGCACGCGGCTTTCGCCAAGAACAAAAGCCGCCAACCCCTCAGGAAACACTGCGTCGAATGCTTCGTCGCGAACATTCAGACCGCCCGTAAACGCCCCGAGCGCCGGCATGATCAGGCGCGTGCCGTCCGTTGCGAAACACCTGCGGCGAACACTGCGCCCCCTGCCCGCCACCTTTGCAGCGGGATGAAGGTGGCCGGCGATCTCTCCGGCCTCGCCGGTCGGCTCATGACGGAAAACAAGCGGTCCGACGCGCCAGACCTTTGCAGGCGTGCCGCCAAGATCAGCGGGCGGGTCTGGGTCGTGATTGCCCTCCACCCAGATCCAGCTGTGCTGACCGGTCAGCGCGCGAATGCGGTCTGCATCGGCCGGGCTCATGCGAAGCTCGGCGGAGCGGTCATGGAAGCTGTCACCCAGCGAAATGACGGTTTCAGGCTGAAGCGTCTCGCAAAGGCGCTCGACAATGCGAAGCGTCGAAGCGGTATCGTAGGGCGGCAATAGCTGGCCGCGCTTTGCATAGGACGAGCCCTTTTCAAGGTGCAGATCAGAGACCACCAGCATGCGTTGATCAGCCCACCAGAGCCCGCCCTCGCAAAGCGGGGTCAGCCACTCTCCGGCAAGATGGATCAGCGTCTCTTCTGAGGGGCGTAGCGCGGTCGCGGTCATCGCAGCGGAGAGTGGTGCCGGGCGCGAGTCGCGTCAATGCGGCGGCCTGCGTTTGGTGCGGCGGGAAGAGTTCGGCTAAGCAGGAGACATGACTGGCAGCCTCCCTCCTTCAAGCGCACCGGGCGTTGTAGACATCGCCTCCCGGCTTGCAGAACTACGTGCTGACCGCGACACGCTGATCGTCGGGCTCACAGGCTCGGTCGCCTCGGGCAAGACAACACTGGCCGGGCAACTGGCGGATGCGCTGGACGATCATCACAGCGTGGAAACGGTCTCTACTGACGGCTTCCTGTTTCCGAACGCCGTGCTGAGCGAGCGCGAACTGATGATGCGCAAGGGTTTCCCCGAGACCTATGATCGGGACGCCATGGCGAGCGCCATCAAGGACCTGCGCGACGGGGCCGCTGATTTCCCGGCGCATAGCCACATCACCTACGATATCGATACGGCCCTGACGCGCCGCATTGAACGCCCGGACCTGCTCCTTCTGGAGGGGCTCGGCTTCACGCCGCCTGCCCCACAAGCCGAGCCGGGAAAGCCGGACGTCCTGATCTTCCTTGACGCCGAGATTGATCATATCGAGAGCTGGTTCCTGGAACGCTTCAAGCGGTTCTGGGTCGCGGCCAAGGATGATCCAAGCTCATTCTACGCGCAGTTCCTGCATATGTCCGAAGACGAGTTGGTGGTGTTCGCCAGATCGGTCTGGAGCGGCATCAATCTGCCGAACCTGACAGACCACATCCTGCCGCTGCGCGAGACCGCGCATATCGTCGTATCGAAAGATGAGGACCACACGGTGCAGATCGCTGAAGACCGGCTCAGCTAGGCCATCGCATCCTGTATGAGACTGTCCTCGGCTTCGGCGAGGATCGCTTCATTCGCGCTTGCTCCGGCCACACTCTCCTTGCCGATCTCCAGCATGACCGGAACCGCGAAAGGCGAGATCTTGGGTAGGTCGTTATGATCGATCTTGCCCTCGGCGCGGACCAGCGCATCCGACAGCCGGCGGATGTCGAGCAGGCCAGTGGCGGCATCGGCCTGAGCCGCCTGAAGAAGAAGATGGTCGGGCTCGTGGCTGCGCAGGACGTCGTAGATAAGGTCGGTTGAGAAAGTGACCTGCCGCCCGGTCTTTTCCTGCCCCGGAAACCTTCGAGCGATCAGGCCCGAAACAAGCGCGCAATTCCGGAAGGTGCGTTTCATCAGAATGCTCTCATTGAGCCACGCATCGAGATCATCGCCAAGCATGTCCGGTGCGAAGAGTTCGGCCATGTCGAGATTGCCCATCGCCTCCATGCTCCACACCGCCAGCGCATACTCCGACGCCACAAAGCCAAGCGGCTTGCGCCCGGCCCGTTCCAGCCGCCGCGTCAACAGCATGCCCAGCGTTTGGTGCGCCAGCCGCCCTTCGAACGGGTAGCAGACGAGATAGTGCCGATCTGCACGCGGGAAGGTTTCTATCAGCAGATGATCCGGTGGCGGAATGGAAGACTTGGCTTTCTGGATTTCAAACCACTCTCGGACCTGCGCCGGCAGGTGCTTCCACTGAGCTGGGTCATGGATCATGTGACGAACACGGTCGGCCAGAAAGGTCGAGAGCGGGAACTTTCCCCCAGCATAGTAGGGAATCGCCGGCTTGTCGGACTTGGCCGAGACGACCAGCGCGTCATTCTCCTGCACCGTAACAAGGCGAAGGATCTCTCCTGCGAATAGAAACGTGTCGCCGGGCGTCAGTGTCTGCAGGAAATACTCCTCAATCTCCCCGAGCTTGCGCCCGGCACGGATCGCCTGCGTCTCGCCGCCAGACCCGGCCTTCCCTGTTTTCTTCTTCAGGAACTGCGCCTTGCGGACGGTGAGCTTGTTGGCCTCGACGATCGCGCCGACATTCATCCGGTGCTGCTGCGCATCTCGGGCGGTGCGTGCCACCCACTGCCCGTCCGGTCGCCGGACAACACGGTGGAAGCGGTCATAGGTCTTCAGCGCGTAACCGCCTGTCGCGACGAAATCGACGACGCGCTCCCACGTCTCCCAGTCGAGATCGGCATAGGGGGCAGCGCGCCGAACTTCCTCATACAGATCATCAAGGCGAAACCCATCGCCGCAGGCGCGGCCCATCACATGCTGGGCGAGCACATCAATCGCGCCCGGCCGAATGCCTTCACCATCCATCTCGCCGGCTTTCACAGCCGCTTCCGCCGCCCGGCATTCCAGCACTTCAAACCGGTTGGTCGGGACAAGCATGGCCTGGCTTGCTTCATCCATCCTGTGATTGGCCCGGCCGATCCGCTGAACGAGACGGGCCGCGCCTTTTGGTGCGCCCATCTGGATCACGAGATCCACATCGCCCCAGTCGATCCCGAGATCGAGCGTAGACGTGCAAACGACAGCCTTGAGCTCGCCACGCGCCATCGCCGCCTCGACCTTCCGTCGCTGCTCCTTGGCGAGTGACCCATGGTGCAGCGCTATGGGCAGCGCGTCCTCATTCGCCCGCCACAGCTCCTGAAACATCATCTCCGCCTGACTGCGGGTGTTGACGAAGACAAGCGCCATCTTCGCCGCCTTGATCGCCTCATAAACCTCCGGCACAGCGAACCGACCGGAATGCCCCGACCAGGGAATACGCTCACGGGAGACAAGGATGTTGACGTCGGCATCCATGCCGCCGGCCGCGTGGATGATCCGGGCGTCGGGGGCGAGCCAGCGCGCAAGGGCTTCCGGCTCTTTCACGGTTGCAGACAATCCAATGAACCGGCAGGCCGGAGCCCATGCGGCGAGCGAAGCCAGCCCCAACGAAAGCAGATCACCGCGCTTTTGCGGAGCGACGGCGTGGATCTCATCAATGATCACGCATTTCAGATCGGAGAAGAACTCTGCGGCGTGATCGGACGCGATGAACAGCGCCAACTGTTCTGGCGTCGTCAGCAGGATGTCTGGCGGGTTAGCGCGCTGACGCTGTCGCCTGTGCGCGGGCGTGTCGCCCGTCCGGGTCTCGATACGAATGCCGAGGCCCATCTCGGAGACCGGGTCCTCAAGGTTGCGCGCGACGTCTACGGCCAACGCCTTGAGGGGAGATATGTACAGCGTATGGACGGAGGGCCGCCCGGAATTGCTGATCGGTCGGTCTGCCAACTCGATCAGGCTCGCCAGAAACCCGGCCAGCGTCTTGCCGCCCCCGGTCGGAGCAATCAACAAGGCGCTCTCCCCCGCGAGCGCGGTCTCCGTCAGCTCCAGCTGATGCGCGCGCGGCCGCCAGCCTCGCCCGCCGAACCAGTCGTCGAACCGCTGCGGCAGCGCAAAATCGAGAGGCAGTGTGTCAGCCATCCCTGTCAAACTAGCGCAATATGGAGCAGACACAGCCCCGTTTTCATGTCGCGTTCACCAAGGACCTTCTTAGGTCACGCCCCATTCAAGGAGTTTCCATGTCCCGACTTTGGCTCGTCCTGCCCGTTGCCCTGATCTGCGCGCCTGCGCTTGCTGAGGACAGGCCTGCCCCCCTCGCCGCTGCGCTCGCAGCCGCAAGCGACGGCCCGCTCTATGCCTATGACATGACTTTCGAGGGCAGCGGCGTGACTGCGCGCGGCAAGGTCGACCCCTCCCAGCCGGAAGGCCAGCGCATCACGGTGGAAAGCCCGGCGCGCGAAGCATGGCCAGACGGATTCGAGGAGGATCTGGAAGAACTCGACGCCGATGCCGATGGCGACATCTGGTGCGCCGGGCTTGCTGAACACGTCCCCGAAGCCGTTACACTGATTGAGGAAACTGAAGACACCGCGACCTACACCTTTGTTCCCGATCCCGGCGCGGATGCCGACGGGACAGACCGGAAAGTGATGCGGAAGCTGATCGGCGAAATCACCGTCGACACCGTCGATCCGGCCATTCTCGCTTTCTCGATGAAAGCCCCGAAACCCTTCAAGCCGGCGTTCGTCGCCAGGATTGAGACTTTCGACATGAGCGTGCAATGCGCCCGCGCACCGGACGGCCGCACCTATGTCGAGGAAATGAACATGGTCGTCGAAGGCTCCGCCCTTGGTCAGAGCTTCTCGGAAAAGGCCAGACAAGCGATCACGCAGCTGTTTCCAACCGGTGCCTGACGGCCACACGAAGGCCGCGAAGCCTGCTAGAGTCCTGATTCCAAAGAGAGAGGGCGAAGCATGAAACGCGCAGCAACACTGATCGCAGCGACACTGATCGCAGCGACACTGGCCGTAACGGCAACAGCAGCCGCAGACGAGGTCTGGTCGACGGAAATCGGCGACGTCGTCTACGAAAAAGATTTGCCCGATGGCACGGCCATCCTGTCCTACCCTCTGGATGGCGACGAGGCGCGTGGCCTCGGTTTCATTGACGGCCTCGCCGGCGTCTACCAAGGCCGCACCAGCTATTCGGGCGTGTGGGTAGAGCCCAGCTCCGACGAAGTAATGCGTTGCAAGTATGCCATCGGCAATCCGGAAACCGGGGCGCTGGAATGGAACTGGGGCCGGCTTGAGATGATCTTCGTCGATCCCGACTTTCCGGGGTCTTGGATCATCAAGCGCGGAACCTGCTTTGACGAACTCGATCAGTACCTTGTGGGAAAACCGGTCGTAGCGGCCGAGATCGCCGAATAGCTCGACAATTGCCCGTGGCGGGGCCACTGTCCCAAAAAAACATTAGGGAGCCCCGCCATGGTGCCGACAACAGGATACGAACCCAATCTTCAGGCCTGGATGGACTGGATGCACGGCGCGCATGACCATGCCGGTCTCGCCAAGCAGTTGCATGATGATGTCGTTTTCCTAAGCCCCGTCGTCCACACCCCTCAGCGCGGCAAGACGATCACGCTCGCCTATCTCGGCGCGGCCGGGCAGACCCTTGGCGGCGACACATTCAGGTACACGCGCATTTTCGATTGTGGCAACAAGGCCGTGCTCGAATTCGAATGCGAAATGGATGGCAAGTACGTCAACGGCATCGACATGATCGAGTGGGACAAGAACGGCCTGATCACCGAGTTCAAGGTTATGGTGCGCCCGCTGAAGGCCATCCAGACCGTACACGCCGCCATGGGCGCGATGCTTCAGAAAATGAAGGATGAGGCTAACGCTTGATCCGTCCAAGAGAGGGCCATGACGGCGTGGCGTCCCCGCCGACGCTGATCACCAAGCGACTGATCCTGCGGCCCTATCGCATCGACGATCTCGATGCGGTGGCGGCGATGTGGGCGGACGAGGACACTTACAAGTTCATTGGCGGCAAGGCCCGCAGCCGGGCAGATGTCTGGCAGCAGATGCAGCGCGGCATGGGCGCATGGGCACTGCTCGGATACGGGTACTGGGCCGTCGAGGCGCGTGAGACCGGACGCTTTGTCGGCGAGGCAGGATTTCTGGAAGGCCTCCGCGACATCGCCCCGAGCCTTGAAGGGTATCCAGAAGCCGGCTGGGTGTTCTCCACTGACGGTCGCGGAAAGGGCTACGCCAGCGAGGCCCTTTCCGCGATGCTGGGATGGGCGGATGATGCCCTGCCCGGACGCGAGATTCGCTGCATCATCGAGCCGGACCACACCGCCTCGATCCGTATCGCCGAGAAAGCCGGATTTGAGCGCCTCGCATCCACGGTCTTTATAGGCCAGCCGATCTTGATCTTCAGGCGCGATCCGGTGCAGGCCGCCTAGTCATCAATCGCGGCGGCGAAATCCGTCACGAAGAGCTCCAGCGCCGTCCAGTCGGTGTATTCGGTGTCATGGCCGGTATCGGTTGAGCCACCCTGCGATTTGGCGATGCGCTTCATGATCCATGTCTTGAAGAAATCATACTTGGTGTAGCGCAGCGCGCCGGCTGCGTTGTGGACGGCCTTGGGGTGCCAACCCGTCTTCTCGAAGAAGGACTCCGCGCAGGCCAGCGCCTCCTTGCGCTCCTCCTCATCCTCGGCGGCGGCCGCCAGCGACACAGATACGAATGCGCCGGGCCGCTTGTTCAAGCCAGCCGCGTGCTCGCTGACCCAATGGCGCACCGCGCTCTGATAGTTGTGGATGTGAAGCGATGCGGCGACGATCACACCGTCGAACGGTTCCGGCGTCAGTGTATCCGGCGCATCAGCCGCATCGATGAGCCGAACCTGGTGTTTGGCAACGGTCAGCTTGTCCGCCGCGAAACTCACAATTTTCCGGGTTTGACCCTCTGTTGTCCCATAAAGAACCAGCAGTTTCGCCATACCGTCCTCCGAAAGCATCAAATTGGGGCTGCAAACGCGAGAAACACCATCCGGAAAGCCGCGTATTTGTGCGAAATCAAGCGTTCAAAAGCCTTTGCGCGCCGGGCGACGCGCGGTATTTACCGCCCATGAGCACGACATATCTTGATTTCGAAAAGCCGGTCGCGGAACTCGAAGCGAAAATCGCTGATCTCGAGGCGACCGCCGAAAAAGGCGATGGTCCGTCCATCAAGGAAGAAGTCCGCAAGCTGAAGCAGAAGTCTGCCAAGCAGCTACAGGACCTCTACAAGGACTTGTCCGCCTGGCGGAAAACTCAGGTCGCTCGTCATCCGGAGCGTCCGCACTTCACCGACTATGTCGAAGGCCTGTGCGAAGAATACCAGCCGCTCGCCGGCGACCGGGTCTATGGCGACGACGAAGCCGTACTCGGGGGGCTGGCAAAGTTCGAAGGTCGCTCGGTTGTCATCATGGGCCACGAAAAGGGCCGCACCACCGAAAGCCGCCTGCGCCACAATTTCGGAATGGCGCACCCGGAAGGCTACCGAAAAGCCGTCCGCCTGATGGACCTCGCCGAGCGGTTCGGCCTGCCGGTAATCACGATGCCCGATACGTCTGGGGCCTATCCCGGCAAGGCCGGTGAAGAGCGCGGACAGGCAGAGGCGATCGCGCGCGGCACCGAGAAAGCCCTGACGCTGAAAGTCCCGATGGTGACGCTCATTATCGGTGAGGGCATGTCAGGCGGAGCCATCGCCATCGCCGCGGCCAACAAGGTGCTCATGATGGAGCACGCTATCTATTCGGTCATCTCGCCCGAGGGCTGCGCCTCGATTCTCTACCGCGACGCCGCAAAGGCCCGCGACGCCGCCGAGGCGATGAAGATCACGGCCCGCGATCTGAAGTCGCTGAAAGTGATCGACGCGATCGTGAAGGAACCAATGGGCGGGGCGCACCGCGATCCGGCCAAGGCCATTGCCAGCGCCGGCAAGGCCATTTCAAAAGCGCTGGGCGAACTTGACGGAATGTCCCCCGCCGAACTGAAACGCCAGCGCCGCGAACGCTTCTACGCAATCGGCCGCGAAGGCCTCTAGGCTTTTTCGGACACTTTTGAGACCACTACCTCGCGCCTGACGTCCTAGTCGAACAGGCGCGCCCAGGTCCGCACATCCTCAACAAACAGATCGGGCTGTTCCATCGCCGCGAAGTGCCCGCCCTTCTGCATCTCGGACCAGTGGACAAGGTTGTAGACGCGCTCGGTCCAGCTACGCGGTGCCGCCGGATAGACGGTCTCACCGGGAAAGCTTGCAAAGCCGGTCGGCGTCTCGCAGCGCTCGCCTTCCGGCAGCGCCGGCCCGCCCTCCTGAAAGAGCGCATTATAGTACCAGACTGATGTCGCGAACGCGTCATTGACCAGATAGATCATCACGTTGGTGATCAGCTGGTCTTTTGAGTAGACGCTGAACAGGTCGTCATTCTCCAGATCCGACCAGCCATGGAATTTCTCGAGAATCCACGCCGCCTGCCCAAGCGGTGAATCCATTAGCGCCAGCGCGAGTGTCTGAGGCTTGGTCGCCTGCATCATCAGATAGGCGCCACCCGCCTGCATCTGGGCCTGCGACAGTGCGAGCCAGTTCTTCTCTTCCTCGGTCTGCGGCGTGGCTGGCGTCGGTCTCAGGGCGATCATGTTGAGATGGATCGCCGTGCAGGCCGCCCCGTGATCAAAGCCGAGCCAGCTCGTCACCATCGCGCCCCAGTCCCCGCCCTGCGCGAGGTAGGTGTCATAGCCGAGCACCTCGGTCATCAGCGTGTTCCAGAGCTTCGCCGTCGCGCGCTGACCGATTGGCGAAGCCGGCTTTCCCGACCAGCCAAAGCCAGGCAGCGATGGGATAACAAGATCAAACGCATCCTCAGCCTTGCCGCCATGCTGAGATGGAAACGCCAGCCGCGGAATGGCCTCCCAGAACTCATAGACCGAGCCGGGCCACCCATGCGTGACGAGAAGCGGGCGCTTCCCCTCAGCCTCGCCCACCACATGCAGGAAATGCACATCCAGCCCGTCCACCTCCGCGATGAATTGCGGAAACCGGTTCAGCTCGTCCTCGGCGGCGCGCCAGTCATAGTGATGCAGCCAGTGCTCCTGCAGCTCCTTCAGGACAGGCGTGGACATGCCATAGAGAAACCCCTGCTCGTTCTCTGGCGCGGGGAACCAGCGATAGGCAGCGATCCGGTCCTGTATCCAGGCGAGCTTGTCTTTGGAGACTTTGATCTGAAACGGCGTCACGGCGGCCTCCTGATTGCCGGCCCACGATGCGGCCAAGACGACGTCCCATCAAGCCTGTCGCTGCGACAGCACTTGCGATTCCGCGCGGGCTCCGCTTGTGTGCCGCCAACGCCAAGGAGCCCCTCATGCCAGTCATCAACTATCTCACCACCTGCATCTTCGATCATGGCGCGCTTGCGCAGCTGCCTAAGGTTCTGAAGGGGCTCGGCGTGGAGCGGGCCTTCATCGTCACGGATGCTGGCATCAAGGCCGCGGGCCTTCTCACTCAGGTGGAAGATGCGCTCGGCGCACCGCCCGCCGGTGTCTTCGCAGAAACGGTTCCCAACCCGACCGAAGCCCAGACCAAGCAGGCAACCGAGGCCTACAAGGCCAGCGGCGCGGACGGCATTATCGCCCTTGGCGGCGGCTCATCCATGGACCACGCCAAGGCCATCGGTCTGATGGCGACCCATGACGAGCCGCTGGAGACTTATGGCGCACTCGTCGGCGGCGCGAAGAAGATCGGCAAGATCCCGCCGCTTGTTGCCATTCCAACGACAGCCGGCACCGGGTCTGAAGTGTCCGTTGGTGCGGTGGTGATTTTGGAGAATGGCCGCAAGGAAACCATCGTCTCCCCGAACCTGATCCCGGCAACTGCGATCTGCGATCCGGACCTGACGCTCGGCCTGCCGGCCGGGCTGACGGCGGCGACCGGGATGGATGCCGTCACACACTGCATCGAGTCCGTGCTCAGCCCGCAGGTAAACCCGCCTGCGGAAGGTATTGGCTATGACGGGGCAACTCGCGCAGTCGGCAATGACTGGCTGCGCCGCGCGGTCAAAGACGGCTCCGACAAGGATGCCCGCTGGCACATGATGATGGCCTCCTATGAAGGAGCGCTTGCCTTCGTGAAGGGGCTTGGCGGTGTCCACGCGCTCTCCCATGCGGCGGGACGCCTGCATGACAAGCGCCTCCACCATGGCACGCTGAACGCAATCTTCCTGCCGCACCTCCTGCGCGAGAATGAAGGCGCGGCGCCAGAGAAGTATGAACGCTTGCGCTTTGCAATCGGCATTGGTCCGGGCGCCGACCTCGCAGATGCGATTCACAAGCTGAATGAGGATATCGGCATCCCGACAACCCTCAGCGCGATTGGTCTGGAAGCCTCGGACGGCCCTGGCGTCGTCGACTATGCGCTGAAGGACCTCGCCCATTTCGGCAATGCGAAGAAACTCGAGCAGGGTGACTATGAGCGGATCTACGAGGCCGCCCTGTAAGTGAAATCATCGTCCGACGCGCATCCAGAACCGGAACGAACACATGATCAAACTGCACGGATTTCCCGCATCGAACTATTTCAACATGGTGAAGCTGGCCCTGCTTGAAAAAGGGGTCGCCTACGAAGACGTGCGGGTCTTTACTGGGCAGAGTGAAGAAATGCTGGCCAAGAGCCCGATGGGCAAGGTGCCGTTTCTCGAAACCGAGCGCGGCTTCATCAGCGAAACCGCCGTCATTCTCGACTATATTGAGGACTCCCAAACCGGGCCGTCTTTCTACCCTGAAGACCCGTTCGATAAGGCCCGGGTCCGTGAACTCATAAAGTACACCGAACTCTATCTGGAACTGGCCGCACGCCGCTGTTACGGGCAGGCTTTCTTTGGCAGCGGTCCGACCCCTGAACATACCAAGGAAGAAGTGCGCACCGTCATGAGCCGCGGTGTCGGCGCTCTGCGGCGACATGCAGCGTTCACGCCCTATCTCGCGGGCGACGCCATGACTTATGCAGACTTCGTGTTCCTCTACACATTTCCAATGGCCTCAGCCGTTGCCAGAATCGTATTCGACTGGGACCTGCCGTCCGAGCTTCCCGGCGCAGACGCCCTGATCGAGCAACTCAAACAGCGCGATGCCGTCAAGACGGTCGACGCTGACGCAAAGGCCGGCCAACAGGAATTCAGGGAATACTATGGCATGAAGTAGCGAGCGGGCACCCTTATCCCCGCTTTTGCGGCGCTCATCCCGGCGCAGGCTGGGATCTGGTGCCGCGTGTTCAGTAGTGGTTGCCGGAGATCCCGGCCTGCGCCGGGAGGCGCGGGGTAAGAAATCAGCCAAAACTTATCCCCCTCCTGTGTGCCACAGCTATGATCCAGTGATCGCTCCCCTGAAGGGCCGGGTCGGCCGTCTGGCTTTGGGGGGTGAGGTCGCGGTCTGGCGGTCCGGCACCGGCGGTGTGCCGGTCTCCGTCTAGCAGCGCCGTCCGGGTGCCCGGTTAAACCCCGGGTGGGAAGCGCCCCGGCCTCTGTGCTGGGCCCCGTGGAGACACGGGGCTTGTAGAACACAAGCACAGACCAAGGCTGAGGCCCGGCGGGACAGCGCGAAACACCGCGGCGTGCGGGGACGGCTTGCGCCGAACATCGCATTCATTCTTTCAGCGAGGCGCAGCGTCGTCTCCGCACTGGCTCTTCATACTAACCGGACGCGGGAACGCGGGCCGGGCGGCGGTGCTAGTTAACCCGTACGCTCAGCCGCCCATTCCCCGATCCGGGCAATCGCCTTTCGCGAGTCAGACATGAACGGATAAAGCGCCTGGAAAACGTGGAACATTTGCGGCCAGATCTCCAACGTGACTCCGACCTGCCCTGCCCCGGCGCGCTCTGCCAGCGTCACAGAGTCCGACAGCAACAACTCGTCCGGCCCCACCTGGATCAGCATGGGCGGCAGATCGGTGAGATCTGCATGGACCGGGGAGGCATAAGGATGCATCGCATCTGCGCCATTCAGATAAATTCCCGCCATCCGCTTGATACCAGCATCGGTCACCATCGGGTCCGCCTCCGCCCGGGCGGTATAGCTCCAGCCGTCGCAGGCCAGATTCACCCAGGGCGAAAGCAGCGCGAGACCCGCAGGCATGGGCAAGCCATCATCCCGGGCCTTCAGCGCGGTTCCGACGCTGGTGCCGCCGCCAGCACTGTCGCCTCCAATAATGATCTTGTCCGGCGACACACCGGTCTCGAGCAGTGCCGCATAGGCGGCGACCCCATCCTCGATCGCCGCCGGGAACGGATCTTCAGGGGCCAAGCGGTAATCCATAGACCAGGTCGTCGCACGCATGGCTTCAGCGATGTGGGAGACCATTCCGGTATGCGTTTCCGGCGCGCCAAGCACATACCCGCCGCCGTGAAAGTAGAGCAGCGTTCGGTCGCCATCGACGGTCTCAGGCGTCAGCGTCTGCGCCCGCACGCCACCAAGCTCGCCCGCGCCAAGCGCCACCTTTTCGGATGGTTGCATGGGGGCCGTGGAAGCAATCATCCCCGCGCGCATCTCCTCGATGCTCTGCTCTTCTGTGGTGTTGGTGCGCGCTGTGGCGAGCATTTCCCGCACAAGTTCAATCTCTGACGGCATGTCCGCCTCTCCCCTTCTTGGATGTCTGATGATGATTTAAGGGCTGTGCAGACGAAGCCAGGCATTGCGCCCACGGCCGCCAGACTCTCCGGTCGGCTTCCAGCCAAGCGCCTCATATGCGCCGCGTGCGAACTGGTTTTCGCGATCCACAGTCAGGGTCAGCGGCCGGCCGGCATGTTGCCGCGCCGTCTCAAGCAAACCTCCGCCAACGCCGCAAAGCCGCCAGTCTTCATGGACGAACACATGATCCACATACGCATTGACCGGGTCCATGGTCAGAAAACCGACAATGCCGGCATTCGGCTCTTCGGCGACCCAGCTCTCAAACCGGACAAGCGATGCCACCAGCGGGCGTACGTCTCCGGCTGGGCCACGCCAGGCAAACGCCTCAAGGCAGGCTCTGAAAATGCCAATGCACGGGCGTGCATCGTTTTGTTGAAAGCGGCGGATCGACCACCCTGCAGCATGGACCGTCTTTACCATAGCCAGACCCTAACATACGGGTCCTCCGGCGTCAGCGGAAAATCAGGGCGCATTGCCTTTCCAGTCGACGATCCAGTCGATCTGGTCTTCTTCCAGCACTGTGTCTTCAGGCAATGTCCGCCCCATAATGGAATGGCCTTCGGTGTGAATGCGCGTCCGGTCGCCGCAGACAAGATGATGCCAGTCTGGCAGATCTTCGCCTTCATGGATCAGCCGGTAGGCGCAACTGCGCGGCATCCACTGGATCTGGTCGATCTTCTCTGGTGTCAGCTTCACGCAATCGGGAACATGGCGCTTGCGGTTTTCATAATCGGAACACCGGCACGTCTCCGCATCAAGCAGCCGGCAATGCAGGCGCGTGTAAGCGATCTCGCCGGTATCCTCGTCTTCCAGTTTCAGGAGACAGCATTTGGCGCAGCCATCGCAGAGCGACTCCCACTCCTCAGCGCTCATCTCGGTCAGGCGCTTGGTCTTCCAGAACGGCTCGGTCACACCAGCGCCTCGCGCCAGGCCGGCTTTTTCTCGATCAGCACGGTTGCAAACCAGCAGGAAGAAGACAAGGCATCTCCGCGGGCCAGGGCATCGCCCACGGCCCGGTGGACCAATCTCTTGCCGATCCCCCGCCCGCCGATAGCCTCAGGAACGATCGTATGCGTGATATGAATCAGGCCTTCGCGCGGCTGCTCATAGGTGAGATAGGCCTCGACGCCCTCCAGCCTCAAACTGTAGCGGTGGCGGGTCTCGTCATGGTGAATCCCGTCTGCACTCACTGGACCACGTCTTGCCATTCCGGCGTCTTTTCCAGCGTGGCTTTTGCGAACGGGCAAAGCGGAATGATCTTGAATGCCTCCCGGCGCGCATCCATCACCGCCGCCTCAACCAAAGCTTTGCCGACCTTCATGCCGCGAAGCGCTTCCGGGACCTCAGTATGATCAATAATGATGCGCGACGTTCCGGCTCGCGAATACGTCATTTCCGCAGCATGGCCATCGATGGTCACCGAATAGCGTCCGCCGGTCGGCCCATCATCTCGTGTAATGTCAAACTCGCTCATAGCCTCATGTTTCACAAAATTCTCTGCCGCGCTATGGCCGCTCGATGACTCGCCTGCCTCCGATCCCGGATCTTGACTGGCGCGATGATGGGACGCCCGTCGCGCGGCGGCATGACGATGTCTATTTCTCCGCTGATGACGGCCTCGCCGAAACCCGAGCTGTATTCCTTGAAGGCTGCGGTCTGCCAGAGGGCTGGGCGGGCTGCGAGGCATTCACGGTCGCAGAACTCGGCTTCGGCACAGGACTGAACTTCCTTGCGCTCTGGGATCTGTGGCAGACACACCGGCCGTCCCCGACGGCCCGGCTCCACTTCGTCAGTTTCGAAGGCTTCCCACTCACACGTGACCAGGCTGCCAGAGCCCTGTCCCGCTGGCCGGAACTCGGGAGGCTCGCGGAAAGACTTCTGAACGAATGGCCGGACCGGGCAAGAGGTGTGCGCCGGATCGACTGGCCCGAGGACGGCGTGTCGCTGACTCTCTATGTCGATGACATCGCCAGCGGCCTGCCATGCAGCCGGTTCAGGGCCGATGCCTGGTTCCTCGATGGGTTTGCTCCGGCCAGGAATGACGCGATGTGGGACGTTGCGCTCTACCCCCTTATTGCGCAAAGATCCCGGCCGGGCGCTGTCATCGGCACCTATACAGTGGCCGGCGCGGTCCGGCGCGGCCTCTCGGAGGCTGGCTTTGACGTCGAGAAACGCCCCGGCCATGGACGAAAACGAGAGCGGCTTCACGCCGTGTTCTCGGGCTCAGGCACGGTAAACGCGGACCGATATGGGCTGCGAGGCCCTGACACACCGCCCAAACGCGTGGCAATCCTCGGGGCAGGCATTGCCGGAGCGACGCTGGCACGCGCCCTTCTCGATCGCGGTCTTTCGCCAACCGTCTTCGATCCGGCCTGCGCGCCCGCCAGCGCCGCCAGCGGAAATCCCATGGCCTTGCTGATGCCGCGCCTCGATGCCGCAGACACGGTTCAAGCGCGCGTGCTGATCGACAGTTATCTCCATGCACGGCGAACCTATCGGCATCTGCCCGGGACGGTTGAAACCGAAGTTCGACAGACGCCACGAAACGACGCCGAGCGAGAGCGATTTGCCAAGGTCCTCGACGACCCGCCCTTGCCGCTCGAAGACCTCGAAGCACTCGCTGATGGCGGGCTCCTGCACAAGCGCGCGCTGATCCTGCGCCCTCGCCTGCTGATCGACGCACTCCTAACGGGCGCAGAGCTGCGCCTCTGCGAAGAAGCCGCGATCGATCTCAACAGGCAGGTGGTGAACAGCGAGGCCTTCGACGCGATCATCCTCGCCAATGGCATGGCAGCCTGTAACACGCTTCCCTGGCTACAACTGGCCGGTCGGCTCGGTCAGGTCGAACATGTGCAAGGCGTGGATGAGGTGCCGCCCTCTGCGCTGGCGGCAGGCCACTATGCGCTGGCCGATGGCGACGAACGTTTATGGGGGGCGACCTTTGAGCCAGCGGCTGGGCCACCGGAAACGTCAAAACTGGCAAGCGAGGCCAATATGGAAGCGCTCAAAACGCTCTCTCCGTGGTGGATTCGCCAGGCAAAAGACGCACAAGGCGTCTCCAGAGCGGGTATTCGCGCGACCTCGGTCGACCGACTGCCCCTGATTGGCGCGGTCCCCGATTATGAGGCCGTTTTGACCACTTTTGAAAGTTTAAGGAACGGAGCGTACATTGAAGCGGATAGCCCTGTGGTTCCGGGCATATCCATGGTTACCGGACTTGGCTCTAGAGGCTTCACATGGGCTCCGTGGGCGGCTTCGCTTCTGGCGGCCAGTTTCTGCGGTGAACCGGCTCCGGCCTCAACAGGGTCGCTGGAGGCCGTCAGCCCGATGCGATTTATCCTGCGAGACCTGAAGCGCGGTCGTCTCTAGCTGTCGGCATGGACAAAGCGGAGTGCAAACCCCTGTTCGGCAGTCAGCTGAACGTTCATTTCAACATCCCCTGCCCTGACCGAAAGCCCTTCATTCATCGCAAACAGGCTCGCTCCGATCATCAGGCCACAAGAAGCGATTACGCCCAAGAGCCATCCTTGCGATCTCAACATCCCCTCTCTCATTGTCTTGTCCTTCCTGCATTAGGGGTTTGGTGGGCGCGGTGCTATCCGCGCTCCAGATCTCTGAATTCCTTGCGAAGACGCCATTCATCGGACGTCACATTGCGCTCAAGCGACTGCAGCCGTTCCTCAAGGTCCATGAAGGAGTATTTGAGGTTGGAGAATGTTGCGCTCGGGCGGTCGGATACTTCCTGCCAGAACTTGTCTTCTTCCGGGCTGAGCGACCGCCCGCCCAGAGGGGCCTTGGGCGTCAGCATCCAGGTAACGATGTACGCGACCAGCATGAGTGGACCGGCCATGAAGAAGAAAATCGCAGCCGCTGCCAGCCGTACCAGAAGCGGTTCCCAGCCGAAACGCTGGGCAAGGCCACCACAGATACCAGCGATCACGCGATCATTTCGGGAGCGGTAGAATTTCTTGGGGTTCGGTGAGCCGAACATATCATCGCCGGTGCCGTGAGCGGCGTCTTTGAAAGGGCGGCGGGAGTGGCGGGACATAGTTGGGGTTCCTTATGAGTAATCGGTGTCGCGAGGAGCGGAGCGGGCGTCACGCGCACCACTCTCGCCTTCGATGAGGGCTTCCAGGGTCTCGATGCGGCGTTCCATACGCTTGGCGGATCGCCAGAGGTCTTCCAGCATCTTCTCATCGTCGGGCATCAGCGCCCGCTGTTTGCGCCACAGCGTGATGTAGTGGAGCAACATCCCGGGCAGGATGACGAAGAGAGACAGGATGGCGATGATGCCAATGAGGAATTCCGGTTCCATGATCTAGATGCCTTCCTGGCTGGCGCGTTTGGCGCGCCGTTCTTCGAGAGACTGAGCGATCAGGCCGGGTGCCGTAATCGCACCGAGAACGCCCACGAGAATGGAGAGTGACAGGATCATCGATTAGTCCTCTGCTTTCGTGGCTTTTGTCTTGGATGCCTTCGTGCGCTTGGCTTTCAGGGCTTCCAGCTCTTTCTCCACGCTCTCATTGCGCTCAAGCGCGGCGAATTCAGCTTCAAGCGTCGGCTCGCGGCCCTGGATCGTGTCAGCATAGGCTTCCAACTCATCCACCTTGCGCTCTACGGTCGCATAGCGGGCCAGCGCATCATCGACCTTGCCGTCATAGACCTGGCTGCGAACGCGAATGCGCTGTTCAGCGGCCTCGCGGCGCATCATCAGAGCGCGATGCTTGGCTTTCGCCTCATCGAGCTTGGCCTGAAGCTTTCCAAGGTCTTCCTGACGCTTTTCAAAGGCGTCCTCGGCCGCGTTCATCGCTTCCTTGCGGCGCTCAATCTCGCTCTCGGCCTTTTGCTTGGCGACCAATGCCCCGCGGGCAAGGTCTTCCCTGCCCTTGTCGATGGCCAACTCGGCCTTTTCAGACCAGTCGTCGCGGACACGGTTATAATGCGTGATCTCGCGTTCCATCTCTTTCTTGTCTGCCATGGCGCGCGCAGCGGCTGTGCGGACTTCGACCAGCGTATCTTCCATTTCCTGGATGATGAGGCGGGCAATCTTCTCTGGGTTTTCAGCCCCATCCAGCATGGCGTTGATATTGGAGTTGATAATGTCACCGAAGCGGGAAAACAGTCCCATGTGTTTGTTCCTTTCTTGAGGGTCTCTGGGAGGCGGCGGAGCTAGAAGAACAGCCCGCCGAGGAAGACACCGGCAGCGAAGAACATCCAGCTTTCAGCGGGCCGTGACCCGAGCCAGCGGCCAAGGCGGCCTGCGTTTTGGCGGTCTGAGTAAGTATGGTCGTTCATCGTCTTTCGGTCCTTCCGGTTATGGCGGCCCCCGCCGCCTTGAGCCCTTCTTCTATTTCAAGGACCGTGCCAGACTGCCGTTAAGATCATAACTCTTTGTATTTATTGCTATTTTATAGAATTCCGCACATAGCATCTCTAGTGTTCTAGTTAAATAGACCATACTGGTTGGTTGTTTATCCATGTAATTCAGCTAAATTGACTAAATGATTCAATCGACACCGCAGCTTATAGGCGAAGCACCAGCCTGGCTCGACGCGCTTGATCATGTCAGCCGACTGGCTCCGCTCGATCGCCCGGTTCTGGTGATTGGAGAGCGCGGCACCGGTAAGGAATTGATCGGCGAGCGCCTACATTTCCTGTCGCGGCGATGGGAGGGGCCGTTCGTAAAGGTCAATTGCGCCGCACTCTCGGAAGACCTTCTGGATTCAGAGCTGTTCGGGCATGAGCGTGGAGCGTTCACGGGCGCGACCGAGCGACGAGCCGGGCGGTTCGAACTCGCCGATGGAGGCACGATTTTCCTGGATGAGATCGCCACCGCGTCATCCCGTGTGCAGGAGAAGCTGCTGCGCGTGGTCGAGTATGGCGAGTATCAGCGTCTTGGCGGCGAAAAAGTGCTGACCACCGATGTCCGCCTCGCAGCCGCGACCAATGTCGACCTGCCGACGCGCGTCGCAAACGGCCAGTTCCGCGCCGACCTGCTTGACCGGCTCGCCTTTGATGTGATCACGTTGCCACCCCTTCGCGCGCGCGGCGACGACATTTCCCTGCTTGCGGACTTCTTTGCGCGCCGGCTCTGCCGCGAGTTGCGCGTGGATTTTCCGGGCTTTGCCCCCTCCGCGATCACGGCGATGGAGACCTATCACTGGCCCGGCAATGTCCGCGAACTGCGCAATGTGGCCGAGCGCATGACCGCGCGCGCGCTATCGGAAGCCCCCGAAGAGCCTGTCCGCTTCGACGCGGCAGCCATGGACCCATTCGAATCCCCGTGGCGTCCGCAAAACGGGCGGCTTGCCCCGTCTTCGATACCAGCACAGGCGAGCCCCGCATCGCCGGCAGATCAGTACAGGGGGGACTTCGAAGCAGCGGTCCGCCTGTTTGAAACCAGCCTGATCGATCAGGCCCTGTCTGATTCAGGCGGCCATCAGGGCAACGCCGCCAAGGCGCTTGGCCTGACTTATCACCAGTTCCGGGGTCTTCTGAAAAAGCATGATTACGGCCGCAAGGCCGGGAAAAAACGAGAGGAACCCGGACAAGACATTGCCAACACCCCTATTCGCGGGATGTAAGCGTAAAACATCCTGATGTCCGGGCTTGACTTCAAAGGCGCAAAAGCCGATTCACGCGCCTTCGATGGATGGGCGGTTAGCTCAGCGGTAGAGCACTACATTGACATTGTAGGGGTCACAGGTTCGATCCCTGTACCGCCCACCATTCACTCATTTACAGGGTTCAGGCAGCGCTAGGCCGCGATCACGCGGTCTACTTCATCGACGATTTCGCGCAGGTGGAACGGCTTGGAGAGCACTTTCGCTCCGGCCGGTGTTGGCGAGCCTGATGAAAGGGCCACAGCCGCAAAACCAGTGATGAAGACGATTTTCATCGCCGGATCGAGTTCGGCACCGCGGCGCGCAAGCTCAATTCCATCAAGGCCGGGCATAACGATATCGGTCAGCAACAGGTCGAAGACTTCACGCTCCAGCGCCGAGAGGGCCGTTTCGCCGTCTTCATAGTCCTGAACGTCATGACCGGCGCGCTTCAACGCCGCTGCGAGGAAGCTGCGCATCGAGCCGTCATCTTCTGCCAACAAGATTTTCGCCATCAAAGGCACCCCGTCGAAATCAATTCCATCGTCTTATAACCATCAATAGAGTAAATCACCCATGAAGATCGCCCATTCGGCTTGACCTTTGGCCCAATCATCAAACCATTAGGGCTCATGCGCCGCCACACCTCATCCCTTGCCTCGGGCTATGCGCCGGGACACGCCATTCACCGGGCTTCGCCGCCTGAAGGACCCATTTTGTTCACGTCTCCGCATAGTGGGCATGAGTACCCGGAGTCGATGCAACGCGATCTCTGCGTGCCGCTGATGGACATTCGCCGCACCGAGGATGCCTTTGTAGACGAATTGTTCGGCGAGGTGCCTGCCCTTGGTGCAACCTTCATCGCCGCCCGCTATGGCCGCGGCTTTGTGGATCTGAACCGGGACGCGCGCGAGCTCGATCCGGGCATGTTCTCTGACGGCTCTCCACGGACAAGCGGAGCGCCGACCGCGCGCGTGGAGGCCGGCCTTGGCTGCCTGCCCCGGATCAGCGCGCATGGCGATCAGGTCTATAAGCGTCGTCTGACCAAGGCCGAGGGCGAACGGCGGCTGGTTGACGTGCATGACGCTTATCATAGCACGGTCCAAGCCGAATTGAACGCGCTTCGCGAAGCCCATGGCGAGGCTGTGCTTATTGACTGCCATTCCATGCCCTCCTCGCAGCCAGGCCGGCGTATCCTGCCCGACATCGTGCTGGGAGACCGGTTTGGTTCGAGCTGTGACACACGCCTGACAGGGCTGGCAGAACGCACCCTGCGCAGCATGGGCTACTCCGTGGCGCGCAATGCCCCATATGCGGGGGGCTATACGACCCGTCGCTATGGCAGGCCCCGGCGCGGCGTCCATGCGCTGCAGATCGAGATCAATCGCAGCTTGTACATGGATGAAGTCCGCCTTCGCCAACATGCCGGCTTCGAGACACTGAAAGCCGACATCACAGCGCTTTGCCGCGCCCTGCTCGACTATTCCGCCCGCGCTGTCGCGGCCTGACTCCGCAAAATCACCAAAAAAAGGCCGCGCCGGTGAGGGCGCGGCTTGTAAGGTAAGGGAGGAAACGCCAGAAGGCGTTCGCGCCGAAGCGCACTCCAATAATGATGCAGTGCCGCAGAATAACAAGTCACATAATGCTGCAGATGCGAAATATACCGTTTTCACCCGCTAAACGGGTTTCGGCACGCGCCTTGCTGACATGTCCGTCATGATTCCAGAAACGGGACCGGGCAGCCGGTTCCGCGCCGAAGCGGAGAGCAGTATGGCAGACGAAACAGACCTTCACGTGGGCAAGCGGCTGCGACGTCGTCGCCGTCTGCTCGGGATGACCCAGCAGGACCTTGCAAGCCAGGTTGGCGTGCGTTTTCAGCAGATCCAGAAGTATGAGTGCGGCGCAAACCGCGTCACCGCTTCCCGGCTCTACGACCTCTCGCGCGCGCTGAACGTTTCCGTCCAGTACTTCTTCGACGGCATCACGCCAGTCGACGCACCGGGCGCTGCAAACGACTCTGACCAGCTTCAGGGCGACATTCTCTCGCAGAAAGAGACGCTTGAGCTTGTTCGTGCATATTACCGGCTAGGGGAACGCCCACGCCGCCGCCTGCTCGATCTTGCCAAGGCGCTCGAAGTCGAAACGAACGACGTCGCCTCTTGATCCTTGTGACCGGGCCAGATAGCCCGGCGCATGGCTTCTCCTTTCGATACTGAAGACGCACTCGCCCTGGCGGGGCGTCTTGCCGATGCGGCTCGAGCAGCCGCCCTCCCCCATTTTCGCGCCCTCAGCGCGGTCGACGGCAAGACCGGCGGTAACCGCGCCGGCTTCGATCCGGTTACAGCGGCCGACCGAAACGCCGAAACCGCTATTCGCGACATTCTGAAAACCGAACGCCCCGAAGACGGAATCATCGGCGAGGAGTTCGGCGAGTCCGCCTCCCGGTCTGGCTGGACCTGGCTGCTCGACCCAGTAGATGGCACACGGGCCTTCGTCGCGGGCCTGCCGGTCTGGACGACACTAATCGCGCTTTGCGACGAGACCGGTGCGCCGGTGATCGGCGTCATCGACCAGCCCGTGCTTGGCGAGCGGTATCTCGGCTGGCCGGGCGGCGCAGCGCTGGAGACCGCCGAGGGGCGCATTCCAATCTATGTTTCTGACTGTGCCGATCTTCGCGAAGCCACGATTGCCACGACCGATCCTTTCATATTCACACCGTCGGAACAGGGCGCGTGGACCCATTTGCGGCACACGGCGCGCATCACCCGCTATGGCCTCGATGCCTATTCCTATGCACGCCTCGCCGCCGGAACGGTGGATCTCGTCGCCGAAGCTGGCCTCGCCCCCTGGGACACAGCTGCACTGATCCCGGTCGTGCGCGGCGCTGGCGGCCTGGCCTGCGACTGGCGCGGCAATCCGGCCAAGCCGGGCGGCCAGCTGGTCTGTGCATCGAGCGAAGGCGTGCTGGAACAGGCGCTGATCAGTCTGCGGCGATCGGCTTTATAGATTTGCTCGCCGCTGTTCGGGGCTGAAGCCCGGCCGCGGCGGGAGTTTATTGTTTGCTTCCGTATCGACCTTCGGCCTCACATGAAGCGCGCTCAGGGCTGTTGTCCTCCTCTATAACTGAGTCTGCGCCTTTACCCGGCCCGCGTTGCCGCGTCCGGTTGGAATGAAGAGCCTGTGCGGAGACGACACTGCGCCTCGCTGAAAAAGTGAATGCGATGTTCGGCGCAAGCCGTCCCCGCACGCCGCGATGTTTCGCGCTGTCCCGCCGGGCCTCAGCCTTGGCCTGTGCTTGTGTTCTACAAGCCCCCTGTCTCCACAGGGCCCAGCACAGAGGCCGGGGCGCTTCCCACCCGGGGTTTAGCCGGGCACCCGGACGGCGCTGCTAGACGGAGACCGGCACACCGCCGGTGCCGGGCCGCCAGACCGCGACCTCGCCCCCCAAAGCCAGACGGCCGACCCGGCCCTTCCGGGGAGCGATCAGAGGATCATAGCTGTGGCACACAGGAGGGGGATAAGTTTTGCGAGATTTCTTAGCCCGCGCCTCCCGGCGCAGGCCGGGATCTCCCGTGGTTATTCCGGAACACGCGGCACGAGATCCCGGATCACGTCCGGGATGAGCGGAGCAAAAGCGGGGATAGGCGCGCCGTATGCACCATACTGGACGCGTCAGAGATGGGCCCTCAGATGAGCTGGCGCTCATAGAGGGTGACGCGTTTGGTGGGGCGCAGCAAAGCCGGGCACCAAGGAAGCTACACCCAGCACCCGGCAGATGAGTTGCCCGCTATTCCAGCTCGATGACGTCGCCATTCGAGAGAACCAGCTTTTCGGCATAAATGTCCGGCGTGAACCCCGGCAGCACATCATCGTCGGCGGCACCATGAACAATAACCGTGTCGCCGACATTCAACGTCACGCGGTTTCGCCATCCAATGTAGACGTCAGTCGCGCCGGACGCATCGCGCAGGCGGAACTCGTCGTCATCAAGTATCTTGGTGACTTCGCCTGAGAGGCTGACGCTGGTGCCTCGTTTGACGTCTTCGATCTTTGTAAAGTCAGTTGCGCTGGCGGTTTCCGCCAGAATTAGGGACGTCAGCACGGCGACGGTCGTCGTCTGCAAAACGTTCATGGGTTTGGTTCCTTCGATTAGCGGCCGTCCGCGCCAGCGCCCCTTTGGCACCAACGATCCCGGCATCCTATACTTGGGAAACGCCGAGTTCGTTTGCGAGAGCTAAGGGCCCGTTCCTGCTCGTTTCTTTGCTGAACTTTCTGTTAGCTGCCGCCACCGGTCGATGCTCAGGCTGGTCCTTGGGTGAGCGCAATTCGATTGCCCTCGCTATCCTCGAACTCGGCGACGTAGCCCGCTTCTCCGATGTTCTTCTTTTCGTACAGGATTTGCGAACCGCGAGCCGTTGCCCGGTTGAGCACGGCGTCGATATCGGTGACATCGAAGTAGACGAGCGATCCGTCATGAGACGGCCTGTAGACGTCTCCCTTGGCGAGGGCCCCGCTGGCCCCAGGTCGCGTATCATCGCGCGGAAAGAACGCCATTTCGTAGCCATCGACCGTCTGCCTGCTCAATGCCAGTCCGAGGACGTCTTCGTAGAAGGCGACGGCCCGGTCCATGTCGGTCACCGGAATCTCGAAATGAAAGACGGGATTGTTCATCTCAATCTCCCCTGGATTGAGACCTTCATGGTCTCTTGTGGAGGGCGACACACAGGCCGTCATCATCATAGCCAAGACTACGCCGCAGATGGCAGCGCGACCTAGTCGAATGTCCTTCATTGGTGTCCCACTTCACAGACTGACAATGGCAAAGATCACTGCGCGTTGACTAACCGGCCGATCTGATCTCGTCGAGATAAGCTTCCGGGAAACCCAGTCTGGCGGCCACCAGGGCCAGTGAATTTGCATAGGTCTTGTTGGTCCCGGCGACTTTGTTGGCTGGCAGGTTGTAACAAATGGCTTCAGCTTTTCGCCCGTCGGAAAGACTTACGATGACGGGCTCTGGCACATAGTCCGCGACGCTACTGTCCGAATACAACTCCTCCGCCTCGTTTCGAGAGACCGTCATCATGACGCCATAGGCGCGCGATCCCTCAGACCGTAGGAGCGTTGCCCGCTCTCCGATCCGCAGCGCGAATCCATCAACATATCCGACCACCGCTCTGCCCGGAGAGACGCCCTTCTTAGCGAGAAGAGCTTCATCCATGAACAGGCCGTAGAAGAAGACATTCATGCGAGTGGCCCTTGAAGCGCCAGCAAAGAGACAGACTTCTACGGGCTTTGAGTGTCACTGTCGCGGGTTCATCCCGGCAAGGCGCAGGCTTAGCGCAGTCGTTCCAGCTGTCCTTTGCGCTTCACGATATTCTTATAGTCCCATTGAACCAGCTGTGATTCTTCCAGCCAGCGTTGAAGCACATCCGTATCAATCAGGCTCTCCGAGGTGTAGCGAATCTCGGCCGCCTTGAAGCTTCCTTCGGGCTTCAGGCCCGGGGTTTCAAAGGATTGGCCACTCCAGAACAGCAAACGGACGGCGTGCTTCAGCCTATTGTAGCCAACGATGGGATTGCCATCCAGAAACCAGACCGGGTGGGCGTGCCAAATCCTGCTCTCCGCCTCCGGGAGCCCGCGGTCAATCTCTCGCATGAGCGTTTCGCAGATGAGCTTGTCGTCGCTATCCTGCGCATCGTTGAAGGCGCGAATTGTTTCGTGCTTTGGCATTTCGGAAGTCTGTGTCTCCTGGCTCACAAAATGTCATGATCAGGCGTGTCACCCGATGTGGCGCGATCACACTTCCAGGATCGGCTGGAAGCCGCCAAAGATCATGCGTTTGCCGTCGAAGGGCATCTCTGACATGTCAGAGCCTGCCGCCTCCATATCCTCAAACACTTTCTGATTGTTGGTGTCTCGTGTCGCCTTGTCGGGCCAGACAATCCACGAAAAGACGACCGTCTCATCGTCTTTGGCTTTGACGGCCCCGTAGAAGTCGGTGACTTCGCCCTTCGGCACATCATCGCCCCAGCACTCTACAATACTGAGCACGCCATGCTTCTTGAAGAACACGGCGGCTTCCTCCGCATGCTTGCGATACTTCTCTTTGTTCTGCGTCGGCACTGCCGCAACAAAAGCGTCTACGTAAGTCATGAGTTTGTCCTTTTCAGTTTGACTGGAACGCCGCTTCAAGCGCGGCAATGTTGATCTTCTTCATTTGGTACATGGCCTGACGGGCGCGCTCGGCAGCGTCCTGATCTTCGGCTCCCTGCATATCGAGCAGCGCCCGCGGGTAGATTTGCCAGGAAACGCCCCATCGGTCTTTCAGCCAGCCACACTGGCTTTCCTCGCCGCCATTGGTCGTGAGCGCCTCCCAAAGCCGGTCGATCTCTGCCTGATCCTGCGCCAGCACGGAAATCGAGGCGGCCTCCGAAAGCTTGAAGTGCGGACCGCCATTCAGTATTTGGTACGGCGCGCCGGCGAGCGTGAAATCGATCAGCATCGGCGCGTCGCCGCCAAGCAACCACTCGGTTTCAACCCGGCTATCGGGCAGCAACGTAACATAGAACGCTGCCGCTTCTCCGCCGCCTTTCTCGAACCAGAGACAGGAACGGACTCTTGGGTTCGGACCGGTCATTACGCTCGCTCCATGATTTGCGGTGTTCCTCGCGCTGAAGACACACCTCGCTGCTCAACTAAATTGACAAATACGTTGATGTCAACATATTGATTCGTCATGAGAGCTGATCTTCCATTGTCGGTGACGCATGAAGTTCGCGACCGCTGCCTGTGCCTGCATGTGCAGCGAGCGGCTCGGGCGCTGGCGCGGCGGTTTGATGATGCATTGCGCCCTCTGGACCTCAGCCATGGCCAGTACTCGCTGCTGATGTCGCTCAACCGTCCGGAGCCGCCGACGATCGGCGATGTCGCCTACATACTGGCGATGGACCGCACGACGCTGACCGCCAATCTGAAGCCGCTGGAGCGCCGCAGCCTGATTATTGTTTCCAGGGATCCGGACGATAAGCGCACCCGCCGCATCGCCCTGACCGATGCCGGGTGCGATTTGCTCGTGCGCGCCGTGCCGATCTGGCGGGCGACGCATGACGAGATCGACCGGCTGACGGGCGGCGACGACGACACCGCGCTGAAGACCGATCTCGTTGCGCTGTCCTTTGGCGCTTAGCCGCGCCGCGCCCTAGTCGATAATGTGCCACTTGGTCTGGCGGCCCGCGGCGTAGGTCACCATCTCGCCGTCGAAGCAGGCATCCTGCTCCAGCTTGATCTGAACCAGCTGACCGTCCCATTCGGGCACCGGAGCCTTGGCGTTGCCTTCGATGGCGTAACAGGTGTTCTCATGGAGCGGCCAGTCGCCACGAACGGCGGTATCGCCCTGATTGTCCCACATGCCGATGGTCGGCCCCGGCGCATGGCCGAAAAAGCCGATCGGATGGGTGTAGGTCGAGCACATCATGCCGGCTGCTTCGCACTTGGCGATGGTTGCGGCGAGGATCTCATTGCCGGTGAGGCCGGTCTCGAAAGATGAGGTCAGGTGATCCTGCCACTCATTGCCAGTCGCGAGCGCGGCTTTGAGGCCGTCCGGAATGCCAGCTCCGCCTGTGCGGGCGACATAGGCCATTTCCTGCGTATCGGTGCAGAGCTTCAGATAGCAGATGCCGACATCGGTGTGCAGGACATCGCCGCGCTTGATCACGCCGCTTTCGCCGCAGAATGGATTGTCCACCTCGCAAGCCAGACCGGGGCGCTGAAGATTGACGTAAGGCATGAACCACGGATCGAGGTTCAGATCCTCAAAGCGTTGGCGGATATACCAGGCGACATCATCAGTGGTGGTGACGCCCGGCGTGATGACGCGGCTGGAGAACGCCTCGCCGATGACCATGCGCGCGAGGCCGACCGTGTGGCCGTAGGTTTCCAGCTCCATCTCGCTGCGGGTCTCGATCCAGCGAACGACAAGGTCTTCGGCGCTGGTCAGACGGTTTTCGAGCCGGCGCGGAAGCACCTCCAGAAGGCGCTGGTGAAGGCCATGGGTCAGCCCGTCGGCGACCGGCCAGTCATTGGAGACATTGATGCCGATGCGGCGCGGATTCTTCTCGGCAATGAGGTCGCCAAGCGCTTCCCATTGCTCGTCGAGATCGCCGCCTTCCCACGCGGCTTCATACGGATCGCCGAGTGGATAGCGGTTCACGGTGAGCATATCGAGACCGTCTTCATGACGGTGGAACATCAGGATGGTCGTGCGCCGCGCGGCGAAGGCCGGTTGCGGGATGAGCGTGAAGTAGACCGGGTCCTCGGCATATTCCCGATTGATGACGAGCCACATATCGATACCGGTTTCGTCCATCAGCTCTGGCAGGAGGTTCTGCAGGCGGTCGCTGACCATGGCGTTCTCAACCGCCGGCCGGGCGCGATAGTCGAGAACCGCGCGATCGCCTTCAATGACGCGGCCCTGATCGAAATCGTCAGCCTGTGCGGGAAGCGCCAGTGTCGCGACCGTCAGGGCCGCTGTCAGAACTCTCAGAAGCATTGCTGCCCTCCAAAACCATATCAGACGCCATTTGGCGCAGGAGTCCGTGCGCAGGCAACTGGCGGGCGGGCGATTTCGGTTGGCTAGCGGTTGTCGTCGAGCCAGGCGCGCAGTTTCTGAAGCGTCGGCAGGAGCGCTCTCATCTGCTCGGGGCTGACCGCTTCCGGCACGCGGGCGAAAAGCGGGCCGGCGGCGACGAGCGCATCTTCACGCGCCTTGCGGCCAGCCTCGGTGAGGAAGACGCGCTTGGAGCGGCCATCATCGGGATCAGGCTCGACGCGGACAAAGCCTTTCGCTTCGAGTTTCTGAAGCGTGGAGGTGAACGTGCCCTTGGTGACCTGAAAGGCGGCGGCGAGGCGCGCCGGCGTCCAGCCATCACCCATGCGCACGCCATGGTTCAGCACAGTGAACTGCGCCGGCGTCAAGCCATGGGGCAGCACCCGTTCAAAGGCGGTGGACGAGAGCTGGCTGATAATGCCGATCTCGTTGAAGAGCTGGAAAACCAGAGCGCCAGCGTTTTCGTCCTGCGCCAATAAGCTCTCCTCAAACGGCAAGGTGCGCCTCCAGGCCACGGCGCGGGGTTGGCATGATGTCCGGCGCATAGCCGACGCGGACGAGCATTTGCAGGCGTTTGCCTCTGGCGATCAAGTCATGGACCTCGTCATAAAGCTCGGCCATTTCGGGATACTCCTGAAGCGCCTGGCTCCATGGGTGGATACAGAGGCCAAGCTCGGTCGCTTTCAGATTGAAGCGGACATAGGCGCGGCCGGCATTGATCTGGTCGACGCGGCTTTCATTGTCATTCGTGATCCATGCAAAGGCGCGCGCGGACTCCGCCTTGGCCTGATACATGTCGAGACCCTGCTTGAAGCCGCTGGAGGTCTGGTCGGCAAGCTGTTCCTTGGTGAGCATGCCGAGCATCTTGCCAGCGCTCATCATCACGCCGTCGAGCTCAATGCCATCCGGATTGGCGGCGACCTCGCGCGCGCCAATACGCATGAGGTCCACCGATTCCTGATTGGTGTACGGCGTCATGACCTCCATCTTGTGGGCGCGCCATGTCAGGTCGCGCAGATGAGCGGCGATGTCATTGTTGCCGACACTGCCAGCCGAGACGCCGTAGACGCGGGCCGCTTCTTCAAGCTGCAGCAGCGCGGCGGCATCGACGTCGCGGGGCTCGTACACTTCCTTGTTGGAGCGTCGCGCAAGGACATGCGCAAAGAGCGGATCTGGCGTTGCAGCGTCCGCGGTGAACTCGACGCGGGCGACGGCACGTCTGTCGAGACGGTCCATATCCTCGCCATCCGGGAATGGCGTGATGTCGGCGCGGTATCCGTCCTCGGCGGCCGCGATGCGGAGAAGCTCGAGGAAGGCCCCGCAGCCAATCGCGATCTGGCGGTCATAAGGATCGGTCGCGGGCAGCCGGCGGTCGACATCGGCATAGAAATTCAGCGCATTGTCGCCGTCGAGTTCCACCAGCCAGGGCTGGAGGTTGTGCGGGTTGGGCGCGAGCAAGGCGTAGGACAATGCGCGGCGGCGATACTCTTCATACTGGCCGGCTTCCTGCCATGGCGCACGGGCCGATTTCGATGGTCCGTGCGTGGCAACAAACGCGCCCGCGCCACCGGCCACCAGCACAACGCCGCCGCCCATCAGTTTCAACACGCCTCGTCTCGTCGCCATGTCGACCTCCTTATAGTTCGATATCAAACTATCTAGTTTGATTTCAAACTACTGTCAATCGTGCAGCTCTCGACGGTCTGCAGGGATGCGATTACGGTTCGCGAAATACTGGAGAATTGTCCCATGAAAACGCGTGCCGCTGTCGCCTTCGAGGCCGGAAAACCCCTTGAGATTTGCGAGGTGGACCTTGAAGGCCCGAAGGCTGGCGAAGTGCTCGTCGAGATCAAGGCAACGGGCATTTGCCATACGGACGAATTCACCCTGTCCGGCGCGGACCCGGAAGGCGCATTCCCGGCGATTCTCGGCCATGAAGGCGCAGGCGTCGTGCTGGAGGTTGGCCCCGGCGTCACCAGCCTTGAGCCGGGCGACCATGTGATCCCGCTCTACACGGCCGAGTGCCGGGAGTGCGACTACTGCCTCCACCCCAAGACGAACCTCTGCCAGAAAGTGCGCGCCACGCAGGGTCAGGGCGTGATGCCGGACGGCACCTCGCGCTTCTCCTACAAAGGCGAGAAGATCCTGCACTATATGGGCTGCTCGACCTTCTCCAATCACACCGTCCTGCCGGAGATCAGCCTTGCGAAAGTCCGCAAGGACGCCCCCTTCGACAAGATCTGTTACATCGGCTGCGGCGTGACGACCGGCATCGGGGCGGTGATGTACACCGCCAAGGTGGAGCCGAACTCGACGGCAGTTGTGTTCGGTCTCGGCGGGATCGGCCTGAACGTCATTCAGGGGCTGAAGCTGATCGGCGCGAAGCAGATTGTCGGCGTCGACCTGAACCCGGCGCGCCGCGCCATCGCCGAACAATTCGGCATGACGCATTTCGTGAACCCGAAAGACCATGACGGGCATGATGGGCTTGTCGGGCATCTGGTGGAACTGACCGGCGGCGGGGCGGACTATTCCTTTGAGTGCATCGGCAATGTGGATGTCATGCGCGCGGCGCTGGAGTGCTGCCATAAGGGCTGGGGCGAGAGTGTCATCATTGGCGTGGCCCCGGCGGGCGCGGAAATCTCCACGCGGCCCTTCCAGCTCGTCACAGGGCGCGTCTGGCGTGGCACGGCCTTCGGCGGCGCGCGCGGCCGGACCGATGTTCCCGGCATTGTCGACATGTACATGGACGGGCGGATCGACATCGACTCGCTGATCACGCACACGTTGCCGCTGGACGACATCAATAAGGGCTTCGACCTGATGCATGCCGGAGAGAGTATTCGCAGCGTGGTGGTGTACTAACTGGTTACCGATCCAAAGGGCAGACACAGGCGTACAATGAGTATGCTGTTCCCGGAGCCTGCCCGATGCGTTTCGCCATACTTTGCGCTGCTGCGCTTGCACTCCTGCCTATGAGCGCGAGTGCAGAGGAAGAACCCGCTCACACCGTTCTGCTGGACGATGGGCGATATGAGATCCGGGAGTATGCGCCGGCCATCGTCGCGCAGGTCGAGGTGGCCGGGGACCTTGGCGATGCGAGCAATGCAGGGTTTCGCAAGCTTGCCGGCTACATCTTCGGCGGCAACACGGCGCAGACCAAGATCGAGATGACCGCGCCGGTGACGCGCGAAGCCTCTGTGAAAATCGACATGACCGCCCCCGTCACCCGCGAGCCGACAGACGCCGGTACATGGACGGTGACTTTCTTCATGCCATCGGAATGGACGATGGAAACGCTGCCTGTGTCCGACGATCCGGACGTCACGCTGAGCGAAGTGCCCGGCGAAACGCTGGCGGTCCATCGCTTCTCCGGTTTTGGCCGCGAAGGCACGTTCGAGAACAAGGAAGAGCGCCTGCGCAGCTGGATCGCCGAGCAGGGCTATTCGGCGGCCGGCCCGGCACGCTATGCCGGCTATGACGCGCCATGGACGCCGCCGCCCTTCAGGCGCAATGAAGTGATGATCCCGGTGGCGAAAGTCGGCGGCTGACGCGCCTCTCCCTCCTTTCCCGATTTAGGCTTGAGCCGTGCCGTCAGGCGTGGTCGTGTGCGCGGGCTCAGGCGCGCGCCGGACGGCATGCGGTTTGCCGAACAGAGAGAGGAAGAATGCCATGTTCAGTCACATGATGGTGGGGTCGAACGATATCGAGCGCTCCCGCAAATTCTACGATGCGACCTTCGCCGCGATTGGCGGCAACCCCGCGATCACCGATCCCAAGGGGCGGCTCGTTTACATGCATAATGGCGGTGTCTTCCTCGTCACGCCGCCCATCGATGGACAGCCGGCGACGCACGGAAATGGCGCTACCATCGGCTTTGCCATGGACTCCACCGAACAGGCCGACGCCTGGCATGCTGCGGGCGCGGAAGCGGGCGGCAAGCCCATCGAAGACCCGCCCGGCTGGCGCGAAGGCGGCGGCCAGCGCCTGTATCTCGCTTATCTGCGCGACCCGGACGATAACAAGCTCTGCGCGCTGATGCGGGAGTAAGGAAGTGCAACAGACCATCGGTTTTCCTACCGTGGCGAAAACACGCTTAGCGCGATGATGTGTTGATGGATTCGCTCTACGGAGCTATCTGATCACAATGGGATTGCTCGTAGATATTCAGAAGGCTTCGCTTGATGAAAACGCGAGTATTGGACCAATCCTTCTTAAGCTACGCCTCCTTGCGGCAAAACTTGATAGCGAACCACTTGAACAGTGGGTAAAGTTTGAATCTGAGGGTTACCCTCCCGATGTTTCTTTGCCTGACTACCGCCGACTTGGGGTTTCGTATCAGGCAAGTTTTGCCGGTCCGTTTGGATCAGGTGTAAGAAACGCTCCAGTGCCTCCACACCTGATCAGAGAACACGCAGGCGAAGACTGGCTTGAAACACCGCTTCGTTCCAGCATTTCAGCAATCGATGACCTGCTAAAAAAAAGAGAGAATGGCGGCAACTTACGAAGCACAAACGCTTCAAACCTCATCCTTCTACTTCAAGGAAATATGTATCCAGACTTCAATTGTATCGACGTTCAAGGTCATATCTCATCGTCCGAAGTTGCTGCCATAGCACATGCCGTTAGATCACGAGTACTTGAGTTGACGATAGAATTGGAGAAGGCATTTCCAGCATCGGCAGATATTGAGATCTCCGCCAATCAACCAAGTATTTCAACTGCCCAAGCGAAGGAGGTCGATAAAATCTCTCAGAAAATCATTTATGGTCCGTATACAGAGATACACAATTCTGGCGATGGTGCCCAAATATCCGTGAACAACACCGTTGGTGATCAATCATCACTAACAACTGCTCTCACTGATGCCGGCATTGATTCTGAAGACGCAACCAGCTTAGCCAATATTATTGCGTCGGAGGAACCAAGTAAGGAAGGCGAAGCATTGGGCCCAAAGGCTCAAGCTTGGCTGGTGGACAATCTCAAAAAAGCGATCGACGGTACGTGGAAGATAGGTGCCGGCGTAGCGACGTCTCTCATCTCTCAGGCGGCTGCCAACTACTATGGACTGTCGTGACACTCACCTCCATTTCCTCTTGGCAGTCCTTCGGTGGCGACCTCACCGTCCATGAGCACACGAGCGATTTGCTCGGCTGCGATATGCAGTTCGCCGTGTTCACGCCGCCGCAGGCGTTTTACGGGCCTGTGCCGGTGCTCTGGTATCTCTCCGGGCTGACCTGCACCTGGGCGAATGTGATGGAGAAGTCCGGCCTGCAGCGCGCCGCCGCTGCGCATGGCATGATGATCATCGCGCCCGATACAAGCCCGCGCGGCGCGGATGTGCCCGACGATGAGGCCTATGATCTTGGGCACGGCGCAGGCTTCTATCTCACAGCGACACAAGCCCCATGGTCGACCCATTACCGGATGGACCAGTATGTGACGCAGGAACTGCCGCCGCTTATCTCGGAGCATTTTGAAGCGGATATGAGCCGGCAGGGCGTATTCGGTCATTCCATGGGCGGGCATGGCGCGCTCACCCTGCACTTCAATCATCCCGAGCGGTACAAGTCGGTCTCGGCTTTCTCGCCGATCACCTCGCCCTCGCAGGTGCCATGGGGCCGGAAGGCCTTCGAGGCCTATCTCGGCCCAATGTCAGTGGCGTGGGAGCGCTATGACGCGACCGAGCGGGTGAAAGAACGCCAGACCGAGGCGCACATCCTGATCGATACGGGCGATGCCGATCAGTTTCTGGACGAACAGCTGCGCCCGCAAATCTTCATTGAGGCGTGCCGCAAGCATGGCCAGAAGCTGACCTACCGGATGCAGCCCGGCTATGACCACTCCTACTATTTCGTCTCGAGCTTCATCGACGAGCACATCGCTCATCATGCTGAGGCGTTGAAAGACTAGGTGGCGAGCAGGCCAGCTCGGTCTAGTCGTCTTCGAAGACCTCGACGAACTCATCCTCACCCGGCGGCTTCTCGAAGGCGGCACCCACGGGCGACATCAGAAGCGGGATGATGGTGCGGTCATAATTAGCGATTGTGTTGACGTCGAAGAAGCCGATATTGTCCGGGTTATCCATATAGGCTTCGTCTTCATCGATGGCCGAGCAAAAGCGCCAGCCTGTGTCTTCCTCGCCCTCCGGCTCCTCGCGGTACATGAAACGGATGGGCAGGCCCTCGACCGTGATGCGGTCGGTGGCGAAACAGCCGCCGCGCACCATGGTCAGCTCCTCAATGTCGCCAGCCTTGAGCTTGTAGGTCTTGGCCATGCGATCAGCCCGGGACGACAGCGGCGATGAGGCGCGGGCCGGGCTCTGCAATGCTGTTGGCGAGCACGGCGTCGAAGTCTTCCGCGGTTGTGGCTTCCACGGCGGGAACGCCCATCGCCTGCGCAAGATCGACCCAGTTGATCTCGGGATTGCCGAGCCCGAGCATGCCCTGCGCCGCAGGGCCCGGATTGCCGGCTCCGGTGCGCGCGAGCTCGATGTTCAGGATGCGATAGGAGTGATTGACGAAGACGATGGTCGTCACGTCCGCACCCTCGCGGGCCATGCTCCAGAGCGCCTGATTAGTGTACATGCCCGCGCCATCGCCGGAGAGGCAGATCACCTTACGGTCCGGCGCGGCGACAGCAGCACCGAGCGAAAGCGGCATGCCCATGCCAATGGCTCCGCCGGTCAGCATCATCCAGTCATGGGGCTCTGCCGTGGTGGTCTGGATGTAGCTCATCAGGCTGTTGGAGACGCCATCATCGGCCACAATCGCGCCGGCCGGCATATGCCGGGCGAGGCTTGCGCCGACAGTCGCGGCTGAAAGCGGGCCGGTCGGGGCATCGGGCTTGGAGAGCGGAGCAAGGTCTGCGGACGCCGAGACGCCCATCTTTGCGGCGAGCGCGGCGAGCGCAGCGGCGCTATCGGTGCCAGCATCGCCAAGGCTGTGCACATGGCAGCCCTCCGGCACGAGCAGGCTCGGCTTTCCGGGATAGGCGAAGAAGGCCACGGGCGCATCGGTGCCCGCGAGCAGCATCAGATCGCAACCCTCCAGATCCTCCATCGCGCCTTCGGCGAAGTATTGCAGGCGTTCGGGCGCGAACCGCCCGGCTCCGCGTGCCATCTTGGCGTAGAACGTGTCGGTCATGATGCGGATGCCGGCCGCTTTCAGGACCGCCGCAGCCTTCAGACCGTCTTCAGTCAGCGCCGTGCCGTTGATGATCAAGACGGGCTTGTCCGCATCCGCCACGAGACGGGCGGCCTCTTCAATGGCCTGGGTCTCCGGGGCGTTCAGCGCCGGGCGCGCCATGTCGCCATTGAAAGGCACACCGCCTTCCAGCCATGCGCTATCGGCCGGCAGGATGAGGGATACGGGGCCGGGCTTCGGGCCGAAGCTTGCCTGCCAGGCTTCAGCGGCGAGCCGGCCGGCATCGCCAACCTTGTCGACCGATTTGATCCAGCGGGAATTCGGCGCGGCCATGCCGACAATGTTGGAGGTCAGCGGCGCATCGTAGCGCAGGTGTGGGACCGCATGATCGCCGATGACATTGATCATCGGCGTGTGCGCGCGGCGGGCATTGTGGATGTTCGCGCCGCCATTGAGATATCCGGCCCCAAGATGAAGCAGCGTCATGGCTGGCCCGCCAGAGACACGCGCGAACCCGTCCGCCGCGCCGGTCGCGACGCCTTCGAAAAGCGCAAGGACAGACTTGATCCGCGGCTCGCGGTCGAGCGCGGTGACGAGGTGCATTTCAGATGTGCCCGGATTGGCGAAACACGCCGCCACGCCAAGATCGGCGAGCGTTCCGACAAGCGCCTCCGCGCCAGTCATGCTCGTCTGTTCGCCATCTGCCATCATGTGTCTCCCGGTGTTTGTGATGACCTACGAGCCCCGATGCGCCCGCACAAGACCGAACCTAAAGGACGATCACGTCATCGGGCGCTGGGTCAGCGTAAAGACGCTCTACAGCATCGGCGCGCAGGTCCTGCGACTTGTTCTGGTTGATGTAGCCCTTTTCGGTGATCTCACCGGCATCTGCGCGCGGAGCTTCCGGGACGAGCAGGACACGATCGACCCGCGCGGCTGCGTTCGGATGGTCCTTGTTGTGCTGGGCGAGACCCTCGCGGACGGCGGTGATGATCTCCGAATGGGTCGCCATCTCTTCCAGCGTCGCGTCGCTTCCAATGCTGCGGCGACACCATGTTTCGTTGAGGAATCCCAGCAAGGCGATCCGGTCCTTGTTCAGCCCACAGACCACGGCATCGGACAGCGCACCGCCAACCGCCGCGACGGCTTTGACGCGGACGGTTCCCGCTGACACCCATGTGCCATTGGCGAGCTTGAACTCCTCGGCTGTGCGACCATCGAACGCGAGTCCTTTTCTGGGGTCGTCAGGGTCTGCGAACCGCACGGCATCCCCGAGCTTGTAGAAGCCTTCCTCGTCAAAGGCCTCGGCGGTTTTCTCAGGATTGCGGTAGTAGCCGGGCGTGACGTTCACGCCTTTGACACGCAGCTCCATCTTCTCGCCGACTGGGGCAAGCTTGAAGGTGTTGCCGGGCAGCGGCAGGCCGATGAGGCCCATTGTGTCGTTTGGCCAGTGAACGTTGGAGGCCGTGGGTGAGGTCTCGGTTGCGCCGTAGCCGGCCGACAGCGAAATGCGCTCTCCAGTGACCCTCACGGCGACCGCCTGAATCCGCTCATAGATATCCTGCCCCATGGCCGCGCCGCCATAGGCCATCAGGCAGAGACGCTTGAAGAAGGTGGTCGCGAGCGCATCATCGCGCTCCAGTTCGGTCGCGAGCGCCGCCCAAGCCGCGGGTACTGTCGTATGCTGGGTGGTGGAGACTTCGCGCAGGTTTCGCAGCATTTCGGGCAGCTTGGCCGGGGTCGGCGCGCCCCAGTCGAGGTACAGCGTGCCGCCCCAGTCTGTCACGTTGTGCAGGATGGCATTGGCACCGTAAGTGTGGCTCCACGGCAGGAAATTGCACATGACCTGCGGGCCGCCCGTCAGTGCGTTCAGCCGGTCCTCATCCCAGACCGAGCGGATCATCTTGGCGTTGGCGGCGATCATGCCATGCGTGTTGATCACGGCTTTGGGTTCACCCGTTGAACCGGAAGTCAGCATGTACTTGGCGATGGTCTCGTGGCCCAGCCGGTCGTAAGCGGCGTCGACGGCGTCGGTTGGCGTTGTCGCGAAATCATCGAGGCTGACGCTGTGATAACCGGTCGGCGCATTGCGCGCATAGATGACGGTGCGATCCCCGACTCCCATGCCATCGAGGCCGCGCTGATACTCTTCGCCATCATCGACATAGATCAGCTTTGGCTGTGTCAGGCCGTCAACATAGGTGAGGCGCGCGAAATCCTGGCTGAGCAAGGCGTAGGCCGGCGTGACGGGAACGACCGGCGCGCCGGCCCACATGGCAGCGTACATGATGAGGGCGTGCTCGATGGAGTTGCGGGACAGGATCATCAGCGGAGCCTCCGGCCCGGCCCCGGCATCGATAAAGCCTTGCGCCAGCGCGCGGATCTTCGGCAGCGCGTCGCCATAGGTGAGCTTCACCCAGCCGTCTCTTGACGGGTCGACCGGATCGCGCTGAGCGAGCCAGACCGTGTCCGGCCGGTGCTCCGCCCAATACACGATGGGCCAGAGCATGTGCGGCGGATGGTCTTTCAGAGGCTGGCCGTTTTCGAGAATGACCGAGCCATCGTCCCGGCGCTCAATATGCATCTTCTGAGGCAGGTACGGGATTTCTCGAAAGGGAATGTCGCTAGTACTCATGATCGTCCTTGGGTGTCGATATGCATCACGGATCCGCAGTGCTTGCAGTGTACGGCGTCAGGTTCGTGCCGGGAAAGGCCGCAGGTTTCGCACTCCACCTCGACCTTGCCGCCCGGAATGGCAATGGCGCGCAGAAGCCGAAGGAACAGCGTCAGCCCGAGCACCATGATGACGACCGCCAGCAGCCGTCCCCATACGCCTTCCATCAGGATATCGCCATAGCCCGTGGTGGTGAGGCTGGTCACGGTGAAATAGAGCGCGTCCACATAATTGTTGATGCCGTCATTCACACCGACCTGCGCGACATAAACGAAGGCGGCCATCATGAAGACAAAGACGGCGAGATTGGTGATCCGGTCGACGATCTGCTCATGCGCTTTCAGATAGGCAGAGAAAGTCTTCATCCGTCGCAGCACGGTGAAGGCGCGGATGATCCGCACGGCGCGCAGGAGCCTGAGAAAGGCGAAGTTCTGCGTAAAGAGCGGCGCGAACATGGTGAAGACCACAATCGCATCTGCCCAGTTCACGATCTTTCCGGCGAAGGCCAGTTTCGACTTGTCGATGTAGAAGCGCGCGAGGAGATCCACCGCGATGATCGCGCCGATCACATAGTCAAGCATCGGATGCGCATTGCCCCGGCCCTGAAACGGAGCCCAGAGGAAGTAAGCAATGGTGACAACGTCAAAGACCAGAAGGCCCAGACGAAAGACATAAGGCCCGCGCCCATGCCCCTCATACAGCCAGAACAGGTGCCGGTTCAGGCCTTTCCGGTCGCTCATTCAGTCTCCTCCAGCCACGCCTTATGACGTCTGGCCGGGAGCTTGTCAGCCTTGGGAACCCGGAGACGTCGCGTCACCGCCTTTGAGCCGATTGACGGGAATCTTCAGATAGACCTCGCCATCGGCCTCCCTGGCCGGCAGATTGCCAGCCCGAATGTTGACCTGCAGCGATGGCAGGATCAGGCGCGGCGCGGACAGCGTGGCGTCGCGGGCGTTGCGCATCTCGACAAACTCGGTCTCGCCGACCCCATCATGTATGTGGGTGTTCTTTGCGCGCTGTTCGGCGACCGTCGTTTCCCAGGCATAAGTATCCCGGCCTTCCGGGAGATAGTCATGCCCGACAAAGATGCGGGTCTCTTCCGGCAAGGACAGGATCTTCCTGATTGAGCGGTAAAGCGTGGCTGCATCGCCGCCCGGAAAGTCAGCCCGGGCCGTTCCATAGTCAGGCATGAACAGGGTATCCCCAACAAAGGCCGCATCGCCAATAACATAGGTGATGCAGGCAGGCGTATGGCCCGGCGTATGGAGCACGTGCACCTGCTGCGAGCCGATCAGGAAGGTGTCTTCATTTGCGAAAAGAGCATCGAAGTCCCCGCCATCCGTGCAGACATCCGTCGCGGCGAACATGGGTTTGAACAATGTCTGGACCTGCGTGATCTTCTCCCCAATGCCGATTTTCGCACCGGTTTTCTCCCGCACATAATGGGCAGCTGAGAGATGATCGGCATGCGCGTGAGTTTCCAGCACCCACTGAATGCGGAGCCCGTTCTCACGAGCATGTTTCAGTATGGCGTCTACCGAAATCGTCGTCAGCTGCGCGGCGTGAGGCTCGTAATCAAGCACCGGATCAATGATCGCCGCCTCGCTCGTTGACGGGTCGGCCACGAGATAGCTCACGGTCGATGTGTCGGGGTCAAAAAAGGCCTGGATATCAATCATTTTCGTGTCCTTTGTCTATCTAATATATTAGTACTTGCTAAATTAGCAATACCTAATATATTTGCGGAGTGATGACACCTGACCTTCTCGACCCGCAGCTCTTCCAGGAGAAAGCGGCCGCAGCGGCGAGCCTGCTGCGGGCTATGGCCAATGAGCATCGCCTTATGATCCTGTGCCGCCTCGGCGCGGGTGAGCAATGCGTTGGAGACCTCAGAGCGGCGACGGATCTGTCCCAGTCTGCGCTCTCTCAGCACCTTGCCGTGCTGCGCGAGCAGGAACTGGTTGCGACGCGCCGGGACGGTCAGGTGATCTTTTATCGAATAGCCGATCCAGCCGCGGTCAAGGTGATCGAAACGCTGGCGGCCATCTACTGCCCGGAGATGCTGACATGACCCTGCTGGAAAAACTCGACCCCAAAACCGTCTCGGATCGGATTGCCTCTGGCGACCTCGTCCTGATTGACATCCGCGAACCCGACGAATTTGCCCGCGAACACATTGAAGGCGCGACTTCGCTGCCACTGTCAGTGATGGATAAGAGCGGGTTGTCCCTCAATGACGGCAAACATGCTGTCTTTCATTGCAAGTCCGGCATGAGGACGGATGCAAACTGTGCGCGCCTCGCCTCGCACGTGAACGGCGACGCCTATCTTCTTGATGGCGGTCTTCAGGCGTGGAAGGCGGCTGGTCTACCGACACGTGAGGATACATCAGCGCCTCTGGAGCTTAACCGTCAGGTTCAGATCACTGCTGGCGCGCTGATCCTTCTCGGAGTGTTGCTCGCGGTGCTCGTCAATTCATGGTTCATCGGCCTCTCGGCCTTTGTCGGAGCCGGGCTGATGTTTGCCGGCCTTTCAGGGTGGTGCGGCATGGCTCAGCTGCTCGCCATCATGCCCTGGAACCGCCGGCCACAAACCAGCTGACAATGCTGGAACTGACCGTTCCTTTTATTCTTGCCGGGCTGGCGAGCGGCGCGATTGTTGGCGTCTTTCTCGGCACATTTGGCGGTGGCGGATCGGTTCTCGCCGCGCCGCTGCTCCTCTACCTTGTCGGCGTGCAGGACCCTCATCTCGCCATCGGGACATCGGCGGCAGCGGTCGCCGCCATCGCCGTGATCAGTCTGATCGGCCACTGGCGCGGCGGCCGCGTAAAGTGGCCATGCGCCACCGTGTTCGCAGCCTCCGGCCTGTTAGGGTCTGTGATCGGATCGACGATTGCCAAGCAGATCAGCGGAGACGCGTTGATGCTGGGCTTTTCGATTGCGATGGCAGCCATCGCGCTGTCGATGTTTCGCAAGCCCGCACATGCCGGAAACGCGGATGTCACACTGTCACCGGCCATTGTTCTGCGGCTTGCCCCGATCGGTCTGATCGTTGGCATGGCGGCAGGTTTCTTCGGCATTGGCGGCGGCTTTCTCATCGTGCCGGGCCTGATGCTTGCCACCGGCATGACGATGACGAATGCGACCGCCTCCTCGCTCGTCTCGGTCGCGATCTTCGGTGGGGCAACGTCGGCGAACTATGCGCTGTCGGGATGGGTGGATGGCCGCCTGATCCTGCTGTTGCTGGCCGGCGGGGCCGTAGGCAGCGGGATTGGCATCCTGATTTCACGCATGCTGGCCGAACGTGTACGCCTGGCAAGATCGCTCTTCGCCTCGCTCATCCTTCTGGTCGCCGCTTATGTCGCTTACGGCGCGGTGACCGCACTGACGGCCGCGCTTGCTCTGAAAAGCGCCTGAAGTCAGGCCCGCCTTACATCGAACGCTCACCGATCCCGTTTATTGCGCCGCAGCGGCCTGTGCTGCGGTAAGCGCCTGCTGAGCTTCGATCTCCTCCCGTGACGCGGTGAGAAGCGCGATCCGGGCATTCAGCTCAGCAGTCTGATCCTGAAGGGACTGCATCCGGCTCACGTCACCGGCGGCCTCAAGCTCAGCCCGTTTGCGCTCTAATTCCAGGGTTTGAATCTCGAAGTTCAACTCTGCGATTTTCGCATCCTGCTCAGCCTTGATCTTTGATAGAGCTTCCTCGGCCTCCGCCTTGGCTTTCGCTTCAGCATCTTCCCTCTCCTTCTCGCGGGCTGCGTCAACTGCGAGCAGATAGCCGGCGACACTTTCTACAGAGGAAGAAACCGCGCTCGCGGCGTTTGCCGCACTCGACTCGGCTTCTTTGTAAGTGAAGGATTCGAGCGACCCATCCTTCCTGAGACTGACGGACAGTTCATTGTTCTGGAACGCGCCGTTGTCGAACGGGATGATACGCAGTTGGCCCAACTGAGGAATCGTCAACGGCGTCGGGCTCTGCAGAATGGCTGCGCCGGAGGTTGGAGAGCAAGGCCTGGCACCCCGGCGCTTGCAAACCACCAACTTGCCGGAACTTGGGAGGCGATAGAGAAAACCAGGATAAGCGCCTGAATCATCGGCGCCGACATATGCATCCTGTGGCGCTTCAGTTTGCCTTGGTTGCTCGCCTTTCAGAAGCGCGCTGAATCTGAAATCTCTGCGCAGCTTCGTTTCCATCTCGGCTTGAATAAGCTTCAGCACGTCCGGATTGATGCGCGGGTTCGGCGCAGCGGCATCTGCAGGAGCGGGCTTAAACCACTTTTCGGCCGCTTGCCGGGCTTCTAATCTGCTCAACCGGAAATCGGAGGACCGTCCGCTCGCTCTGTCTGTGTGGCGCTTTGGCCAAACGATGGTCTTTGAAAAGGCGACTTGCTTGAGATGAGCTTGGTGGGCTTTGTTCGCGGCTAGCAGGGCTTGCTTGTTCTGATCCAACGTCCGCCGAAGCCCACGAAGTTCATCCTTGTCAGCGTCGGTCAACAACCCGAATTGAATCTCAAAGGCATGGTCCGTACGAAAGGCTTGGACTTTTTTTGCAGCGTCTTCGACCGCTTGCGTCGCCGCCTTTAATGTCGCAGCTGACCCGTTCAAGCCGGCCAGAGCCTTAACAGTCGCCTGATTACAGCCTTGGACAGGCGGGGATGTGAACTTCTCGGCAGCCCCCGCCTCAGCAGTCGACTCTTGAGTGGCGGAGACCGGCACGCCCGTCGCAATGGATGCGAGACTGAGCAATGTCGACACGCCAGACTGAATGATGTCTCCCGTCTTGTCGTCGGCAGACGCGTTGATTGACTTAAGGGTCCGAGTATCTTCGTAGAATTCGAGCTCCACAGAGCTCGTCTTGCTCCGAGCAGCTAGAGCCGCCGGATCGATCACATAAGTTTCGCCGGCGGTGTAGCGCAGTTTCGCCTCAGCATTCTGCGCGATCTTGAAGCCGCCGTCTGCTACCGTGAAGGTCTCCTGCTGTATTTGATTGCCCGACCCATCCTCGACTGGATCGCCGCTCTCGTCCGTCAAAATGGACGTGTCCACTGTCACATCAGGGCACTTCTCAATTCGCCAGGTCAGCTTGATGTCGAATTGAGCCATCGGCAGCGCATAGGCGACACCGCTTATAGGTCTGTCCAACGCTTTCGTCGGTGCAGGATCGGGCTTTACAGCCAACTCAGTTGCACAGCTCGTAAGGAAGACTGCCCCAATAATGTATCCTAGTTTCATAGCTACCCCCTAATGAACATTGGCTCACAGAAATGGGGCGCGATCAACCGGCGGAAATAAAAGGGGATAGAGATCTAAGCAATCAGGCCGCTGGCTCCAGCGTCTCGTTGAAATTCACCGGCTGGCCCCCGCCCTTCTGGGTGATTTCGCCGTCGCGCATCACGAAGTTCCCTCGGATGATCGTTGCGATGGGCCAGCCCTTCGCCTCAAAGCCGTCATAGGGCGTCCAACCACATTTCGCCTTCGACCACTCATTCGTGATCGTCTCTTTGCGCTTGAGATCCACGACAGTGAAGTCGGCATCATAGCCTTCGGCGATGCGGCCCTTATTGGCGATACCGAACACGCGCTGGGGCCCGGCGCTGGTGAGTTCGACAAGGCGGCGCAGGGACAGCTTTCCGTCGTTCACATGAGTCAGCATGATAGGGACGAAGGTTTGCACACCCGGCGTACCCGACGGGCTCGCCGGATAAGGCTGTTCCTTCTCTTCGCGCGTATGCGGCGCGTGATCGGTGGCGACGACGTCAACAATCCCAGCATTGAGGGCGCGCCAGAGGGCCTCGCGATGGCGGGCTTCCCTGACCGGGGGGTTCTGCTGGGCAAAGCCCTTCAGCCGCTCATAGCAATCCGGCGCGGCAAGGGTGAGATGGTTGGGCAGGACTTCGACACTGGCGACGTCTTTCGCATCGCGCAGCAACTCCATCTCCTCAGCGGTGGAGATATGCAGCACATGGATGCGCTTGCCGGTCTTTCGCGCCAGCCGCAGCAAGCGCCGCGTAGAGGAGACCGCCGCTTCGACATCGCGCACCTCGATATGGCTCTGCCAGTCGCCTGTGCGGGCAAGATGCGCGCGCTCCTGAAGCCGATATTCATCTTCGGAGTGGAAAGCAGCCCGGCGCTTGATCGCGCGGAGCACCGCTTCCACGCCTTCATCGTCATGGACGAGCAGGTCTCCGGTGGAAGCCCCCATGAACACCTTGACCCCGCAGCAGCCGGGCATCGCCTCCATCTCTGCAAGCACACCTGTATTATCGTGCGTCGCGCCAGCATAGAAGGCGTGGTCGACATCCATGCGGCCTTTCGCGCGCGCAAGTTTGTCGTTGAGCCGGTCAGGCGTGATCGTGGACGGATTTGTGTTCGGCATTTCGAACACCGCCGTGACACCGCCAAGCGCGGCCGAGCGGGCTTCGGTTTCAAGGTCTGCCTTGTGTTCAAGGCCGGGCTCCCGGAAGTGCACCTGACTGTCGATCACGCCAGGCAGGATGTGCAGCCCGGTCGCGTCATAAACCTCGCCAGCATCGGCTCCGGACAGATCTCCAAAAAAAGCGATGCGCTGATCTCGAACACCGATATCAGCGCGCTCCTCCCCGCCGGGGGTCACTACCGTACCGCCGCGAAGGATCAGGTCATAAGTCTGTGTCATAGCAGGACTTATGAAGAACCCGGCGGCATATGTCATCCTAAAGCGAAGGGATTTTGGAACCCATTCCCATCAAGCCGCATATTAGCCTTAGACGGCCGCGCGCACGACTTCTCAGCGTCCGTCGTGAAAACGGGCCCGCGGACCTCACTCCCCCAACCGCGGGCCCTATTTCTTTTCTCCAGAACTCTGAGTTTCCGCGCCGTGCAGCCGGCTTTCGGCATGTCTGATGGCGGGCAATCACGCCGTGTCACGGCGCGGTGAAAACGTTCGATAAGGCCTGATTGTACCGCCGGCGCGCAACCGCGCATGACCTCCTGCGAGTGGGACATTCAAACATGCTCTACACAGACAGGAACGCCGCTCACTTGCCGGGGTGCAGAAGCCTTCAATGCCGCTGTGGAAGACGATCTTGTCGGCGTGACGTGGACGGCCGGTATCCGCGCCCGCTTCTAACACGTCACAGGCGGGTGACGCCGGCAGGGTTCGCGCCTATGTAGCGCTGATGACCAACGTCACCCGCCTGCCGCATCGCACCGTGCTGGAGGTGTCCGGCCCGGACACGCCGGACTTTCTGGAACGCCTTGTCACCTGCCGCACTGACGACATGTCAGCTGGCGAAGTCCGCTACGGCGCGCTTATGACGCCCCAAGGCAAGATCATCGCCGACTTCATCCTCCAGCGGACGGAGACCGGATTCCTGATGGATGTCGCCGCAGAGGCGCGCGAGACTCTTCGCAAGCGGCTATCCATGTTCAAACTCCGGGCCGCAGTCGAGGTCACCGCCCGCGACGACCTTGCCATCTACCTTGATGAAGATGGCTTCGCGGACCCGCGCTCCGAGGCCTTGCCCAACCGCGTCTTCAACAAAGATGTGGATGCGCCAGCCGCCGGCTCCGACTACAACACGGCGCGCATCGAGGCCGGGATCGCCGAACAGGGACAGGATTTCGGCGAGGCGGAAGTGTTCGCGGCCGACATTAATATGGACCTCAACAATGGCATCGATTTCAAGAAGGGTTGCTTTGTCGGGCAGGAAGTTGCCAGCCGCATGAAACGGCGCGGTACGGCACGGCGACGCACGCTTGCTGTCCGGGCACAGAATATCGAGCCCGGCATGAGCGTGATGGGTGAGACGCCGATTGGCGAGGTGACCAGCGTCGAGGGGAATGTCGGGCTCGCACGGATCCGCGTGGACCGGCTCGCCAAGGCGGCGGCTGTCACGATTGGCGATGCCCCTGCCGAAATAATTGTGCCGGACTGGCTCGCAACGGAAACGGAAGCGCTCGCCTGATATGACAGACACCGATCCACCCTGCGCGTGGGCCCCGGTCACAGATACGCTGTACCGGGATTATCACGATACGGAATGGGGTGTCCCTGAATACGATTCTCGCGCGCTCTGGGAGAAGCTGCAACTGGACGGCATGCAGGCGGGGCTCTCATGGATCACCATTCTGCGGAAACGCGAGACGATGCGTGAGGAGTTCGATCAGTTCGACCCCGAGCGCATTGCCCGCTGGACCCAGCCGCGCATCGACAAGGCACTGAAGAATCCGGGCATCATTCGCAGCCCGAAGAAGATCGAAGCCTGCATCGGCAATGCCCGTGCTTTTCTGGACGCGGCAGATAAGGGCGAGGATTTCTCCGACTGGTGCTGGAGCTATGTCGACGGCACGCCTGTGATCGGAAAATGGAAGGATTACAGGGATGCGCCGACAAAGAACGAGACATCTGAAAGGCTGTCCAAGGACCTGAAGAAACGCGGCCATAAGTTCGTTGGCCCGACAATCGTCTATGCCTGGATGCAAGCCGTTGGCATGGTGAACGATCACGACCTAGACTGCCCGCGCCGCAAATCATGCATGGAGCTTTCCCGATGAAGACAGTCCTCGCCGCCCTTATCCTGCTGCCCGTTCTTGGAGGCTGCGAACTGCTTCAGGGCAGCTATGACAGTCAGGCCCGCGCCGAGTGCCGCAACCTGCCAACCCCTGACGAGCGCCTCGCCTGTGACAGGGCCGCGACCGATGCCGAGCGTGAGAGACGCGCCGAGCAGTTAGGGAGCTGAGGCGCGTCACCGCCATCTGAGGAGACCGACATGACCATCACCCGCACCATTGCCGCGCTCCTCGTTTTCACCCTTGCAAGCTGTTCCGGCGAACCTGCGGGGGCCGACCAACCTGCGTGGACAGAAGCGTTGGCAGAAGATGGGCTCGCCGCTGCCGAAGCGAGCCTCGCCGCACAAACCGACGGCGACGAGACAGCATTCCTTCTCGGCGGCGTCCGGTTCCTGCAGGCCGCCGAGGTGATCATGCAGGTGCGCTACAACAATTACTCAGGTGCCCTGCCGCTGGTCCCCGGCATGCGAAACACCCTCCCGCCAAATCCGGACGGCGCATTCGATCCGGCTTTTGTCGAAATCGCGATGTCCGAAGCGCTGATCCATCTGGCTGGCGCTGAGGAAGCGCTGGAAACCGCCATTGATACCGACTTCGCGGTTGAGGTCGCGCTCAATGATCTCTGGTTGGATATTGACGGTGACGGCGTGCGGGCCGATTGGGAAAACCTGCTCTCGGTCATGGGCGATCTGAATGGTGGGCCGGAGGATGGTTTTGAAGGCATCATCCGTTTTGACAGCGCCGACGCAGAGTGGCTCAAAGCCTATGTCCACGTCATGTCGGGCATGGCCGAGCTGACGCTTTCGGTCGATCCAACGCCGGCAATCCGAACCGTCACCGAAGGCCGCGCGCGTCTCGAGAGCCTTGGCGGGGTCAGCGAAAGCGGCTTCATTCCAGATGACACCTGGATCGATACGGCGGCCGCCGTTTTGACCACCCTGCGCGGCGTTCCAGATGCGACTCGCACGCGCGCCGCCCATGCACATTTCAAGAAAATGATCGCACATAATCGCGCCTTCTGGACCGAGGTCGCGGCTGAGACTGATAATGATCGCGAATGGTTGCCGAATGCAACGCAGACATCCGCCTTTGGCATTCCCGTCGATACCGAAACCGCGCAGGGTTGGCAGGACGTATTGCTTGAAATCGAACAGATTCTCGATGGTGAGAAGTTGGTGCCGTACTGGCGTGTTAACCCGGAAGCCGCCGTGGGGGTAAACATCAAGACCTTGATGGAGTCCCCCGGCGATATGGACCTGGTTCTCTGGATTCAGGGCGCGGGCGCAGCGCCCTATCTTGAAGAGGGTGAGCTTACGGACATGGCCGCCTGGCGGCGGTTCGCCCGGATGACCCAGGGCAACAGCCTACTCTTCGCTGTGTGGTTCAACTGACGGGGTGAATCTCAGGCTCGACGCCCGTCGCGAGCGCGTTTACCTTAGCTCGCATCGTTAAGAGCGCGCCGTCCCCAGCGCCTGCACAGAGTGCCATTTCATGATCACCCCTGTTATCTCCGCCACGGGTCTCTGGACCCCGCCAAACTCGGTATCCAATGAAGAACTTGTCGAGAGCTACAATGCCTGGTCCGACAAGTGGAACGCCGAACATGCCGCCGATATTGAGAGCGGCGCGGTCGAAGCGAAAACGCATTCATCGGTCGAGTTCATCGAGAAAGCCTCGGGCATCAAATCCCGCTTTGTCATTGACAAGTCAGGCGTCATCGACCCCGAGCTGATGCGCCCCTCAATTCCCGAACGCCCGAATGAGGAAATCTCCGTGCTGGCGGAGATGGCGGTGAAAGCGGCGCGTCAGGCGCTGGAGGCCGCCGGGCGTGACCCGAAAGACATTGACGCCGTCCTCTGCGCCGCCTCGAACATGCAGCGCGCCTACCCCGCCATGGCCGTGGAGATTCAGGACGCGCTCGGCTGCGACGGTTTCGCGTTCGACATGAACGTCGCCTGTTCATCTGCCACGTTCGGCATTCAGACGGCGGCCGATTATGTCCGCTCAGGTTCGGCGAAATCGGTGCTGATGGTGAACCCGGAAATCTGCTCCGGCCATCTAAACTTCACGGATCGAGACAGCCATTTCATCTTTGGCGACGTGGCGACCGCTGTCCTCGTGGAAGCCGAAGACATCGCCCCCGCCAAACATTGGAAAATTCTGGGAACGAAACTCAAGACCCAGTTTTCAAACAATATTCGCAACAATTTTGGCTTCCTGAACCGCGCCGCTCCTGAAGGAATCGGACAAGCCGACAAGCTGTTCGTTCAGGAAGGCCGCAAGGTCTTCAAGGAAGTCGTGCCGATGGTGGCGACCATGATCGGCGAGGAGTTGGAGCGCCTCTCAATCGAACCCACCGAATTACGCCGGATGTGGCTGCACCAGGCGAATGCCAACATGAACCGGCTGATTTCCTCAAAGGTGCTTGGTCGTGAAGCCAGCGACGATGAAAGCCCGACTGTGCTCGACACATATGCAAACACATCCTCTGCCGGATCGATCATCGCCTTCCATAAGCACTCAGACGATTTCGCCGCTGGCGAGAAAGGCCTGATCTGCTCGTTCGGCGCGGGGTATTCCGCCGGGACAGTATTCGTCGAACGCGCGGCCTGATCCGCTAAAGCGACAAACCAAGACCGGCGGCGTGTTCGACCATATCAGCGCTCGGCGCTTGCGAGAGATCGAAAGCAATCTTCTCATCTTTCAGCGACAGCGCTGCCGCGTGAAGCATCAGTCTCGGCGCGGTGAGCGGTCCGTGTCCGTAATCCGAATCGCCAAGGATCGGGCAGCCTATGCTCGCAAGGTGGACACGGATCTGATGCATTCGGCCCGTTTCAGGTCTCAGCTCAACTGCCGCATGATTTTCTGTTCGTGACAGAACCCGCCATCGGGTGGCAGCGGTCTTTGCGCCGCTGGTTTCCTTATCCACGGCCAGAATCCGCTGACGCCCGGCAATTCTGGCAGAGGCGAGCGGGGTCGTGATCCGGCCTCTCGCCTTTGCTGGAAGCTCGCCGCCGATAAGCGCGATGTAAGTCTTGCGGACGCGGCGCGTGGCGAAGGCCTCACCAAGATGCGCTGTCATGGGCTTGGTCTTCGCCGCAACTATCAGGCCGGACGTGCCCGCATCAAGGCGGTGAACCAGATCCGGACGCTTTCCGTTGGAACGCGCAAAGGTCCAGAGCAGATGGTCGAGATTGCGGGCCCGATTGCCGCGTGACTGGCTGGGCAGACCCGACGGTTTGTTAAAGACGAGAATGTTGTTGTCCTCATGCACGACAAGCCGGCGCACGAAAGCTTTATCCTCCTGGCTGATATTCGGAATGTCCCGGTTGCGGGTCATTGGCCGCCCCGCTTGATCCGCAGCTCAGCCCAGTGTTTCAAGCGGTCTGCGATCGGCTTTTCCCGGCCCTCGCCTTTGGGGTCATAGAAGCGCGGGCGGTCCATGCCGTCCGGGAAATAGGACTGACCGGAGAAGCCATCTTCGGCGTCATGATCATAGGCATAGCCCTTTCCATAGCCCTGCTCTTTCATCAGCGCGGTGGGCGCGTTGAGAATGTGCTTGGGCGGTGACATGGACCCCGTTTCCCTGGCAGCGCGACGCGCCGCCTTATAGGCCACGTATGCCGCATTTGATTTCGGTGCCGTTGCGAGATGGATCACCGCCTGCGCAAGCGCGAGTTCGCCCTCCGGGCTGCCAAGGCGCTCATAGGTGCGGGTCGCTTCATTGGTGATCATCAGCGCGGTGGGATCAGCGAGCCCGATATCTTCCGAAGCCATCCTCACCAGCCGGCGCGCCAGAAAAAGCGGGTCCTCTCCACCTTCCAGCATCCGGGCAAACCAGTAGAGGGCCGCATCCGGGTCCGATCCGCGTACGGACTTATGAAGCGCGGAGATGAGATTGTAGTGCTCTTCCCGGTCCTTGTCATAGGCCGGAGCGCGTTTCTGGAGCGCGGCTGAAAGTGCTTCAGCGTCCAGTGTCTCGCCATCGCTCGCGAGCGTGTAGGCCTGCTCTGCCAGGTTCAGAAGATACCGCCCGTCGCCATCGGCCATGTCGATCAGGGCGGCCCTCGCCCGCGCATTCAAAGGTAGCGGCCGGTCTTCGTCGGCCTCGGCGCGGGCAATCAGGGATTCCAGCGCCGCCTCGTCCAGACGGTTGAGCGTCAGCACCGCGCACCGCGAGAGCAGCGCACCATTAATCTCGAAGCTTGGATTCTCTGTCGTTGCGCCAACAAGGGTCACGATTCCGGCCTCGACGAAGGGCAGGAAGCCATCCTGCTGGGCACGGTTGAAACGGTGGATCTCATCGACAAAGAGCAGCGTCCCCTTTCCGGTCGCGCGCCTTGCCTCCGCACGATCAAAGGCGGCGCGCAGATCCTTGACGCCAGAAAAGACCGCGCTGATGGCTTCGAACTCAAGGTCGGTCTCAGCGGCCAGAAGGCGGGCGATCGTCGTCTTGCCGACGCCGGGCGGCCCCCAGAGGATAATTGATGAAAGCCGCCCGGTTTTCAGCATCCGCCCAATCGCGGCATCGGGCCCGAGAATATGATCCTGCCCCACCACATCGCCGAGCGTAGACGGACGAAGCCGGTCTGCGAGCGGACGCGGCGCATCATCGGCAAGGCCGGAGGCTTCGAACAAATCTGACATTGACCCCCTCGTGCTCCTGCGCGTCTTCCCTGCTATATTGATCGGCGGAGGATACAATCATGAACGGCGAATTAGAGTTCTACACCAACCCGATGTCGCGCGGCCAGATCGTCCGGTGGATGCTGGAGGAAACGGGCGCGCCCTATGAAACCAAGATCATCGAGTATGGCGAGGAGATGAAGGGCGAGGCTTATCTGGCCATCAACCCGATGGGAAAGGTTCCGGCGATTGTTCACAAGGGACATGTGGTTACGGAGTGTGCTGCGATCTGTGCCTATCTCGCCGACGCGTTCCCAGACGCCAACCTTGCGCCTGCTCCAGACGAGCGAGCGGACTATTATCGCTGGTTGTTCTTCGCCGCCGGGCCGGTGGAATCGGCGGTCTCGAACAAATCGTTAGGATTTGAGCCGACTGGCGAGCAGCAGAGAACGGCGGGCTATGGCAATTTCGATCTCGTCATGGACGTACTGGAACAAGCCGTTTCGAAAACGCCTTACATCGCCGGCGACCAGTTCACGGCGGCTGATATCTATCTCGGCTCGCAGGTCGGATGGGGCATGATGTTCGGCACGATGCCGAAACGCGCCGCCTTCGAAGACTATTGGGCGCGGATCAGTTCGCGCGAAGCCTACAAGACGGGCTCAGCGAAAGATCAGGCCCTGATGCCACAGGAGGTGGGTTGATGTCCCTGCAGATTACACCAAGCGATCAGGCCTGCGGCGCGGAAGTTCGCGGCGTCGATCTGACGAAACCGCTGGACGATGAAACGATCGCCGAAATCCGCGCGGCATGGCTCAAGCACTTTGTGATCGCTTTTCCTGACCAGCCGATGAGCGATGACGATCTCGAGCGGTTCACGCAATACTTCGGGCCCTTCGGGAATGATCCTTTCTTCGGCTCGATTCCCGGCCATGATCACATCGCGGCGATCAAACGAAACGCCAATGAGACCGCGCCGATCTTCGCAGAGAACTGGCACACCGACTGGAGCTTTCAGGAGCATCCACCGGCGGGCACCTGCCTCTTCTCGATCACCATTCCGCCAATGGGCGGCGACACGCTTTTCGCCAACCAGCACATGGCGCTCGATGACATGCCGGACGAGCTGCGCAACAGGCTGGAAGGCAAGATGGCCATCCATTCGGCGCGGAATGGCTATTCCAAGGACGGCATGTACGGCGAGAACGATAAAGGCCGCAGCATGGACATCCGCTCGTCTGATGACGCAATGGCGACGCAGCTTCACCCGGTGATCCGGGACCATCCTGAGACCGGGCGGCCCGGCCTGTTCGGGACGGCGGGATACATTATCGGCTTTGACGGTCTGGATGAGGCCGAAGGCGAAGACCTGCTCGGCGAGCTCTACCGCTGGCAGACGCGGCCTGAATTCCAGTATCGTCATTCGTGGGAACCGGACATGCTTCTGATGTGGGACAACCGAGCTGTCCTGCATATGGCAACGGGCGGCTATCAGGGTCATGACCGCCTGCTCCACCGGACAACGATTGGGGCAAGACCGAACTAAGGCTGCCGACGTTCTGGGGAGGATAATCAATGACAGAGACAACGCACCTGCCGCATGTCCACAAGATTGGCGTGACGGCTCCGCTGAACTGGCTGTCGCTCGGCTGGCGGGACTTTCAGCGCGCGCCGGGACCCTGCCTGATTTACGGGATCGGACTGGCGGCGATCAGCGCCGCGATCATGGGCGTGCTGGCGACAACCGGCGCGTTTCGCTGGTTCCTTGTGCTGGTCGGCGGCTTCCTTCTGGTCGCGCCGGTCCTCGCCATGGGCGCGTACCAGGCCGCGCGAATGCTGGAAGCCGGCCAGCGGCCGCGGATTTCCGACATGCTGTTCGTCCGCTCCGCCTTCCGGCGCGATCTTGCGATTCTGGGGGTCGCGCTGTTCGTCCTGTTCGGGCTGTGGGTCCATGCGGCTTATCTGACCTATGGCCTGTCGACGCGCGCCGTCCATGCAACAACCATCGACTTTCTGACCTTCATGTTGACGACATCCGACGGTCACAACATGGCGATGATCGGCAGCGTGATTGGCGGAGCCATCGCCTTTCTCGCCTTTTCGCTGGTGGTGATCTCCGCGCCGATGCTGCTGAACGAGGAGAGCGATGTTTTCATCGCCACCATTACCAGCGTGCGGTCGGTCGCGGAGAACTTCCTGCCCATGCTGGTCTGGGCGGTGCTGATCGCCGCACTGACAGCGATCGGGATTGCGACGGCCTTCCTTGGACTGATCGTGATCTTCCCCTGGATCGGCCTGGCCAGCTGGCATGCCTATCGCGAGCTGACACACGGGCACGCCTGAGCCCCACGGACAGCACGCGCGACCCCGGAGGTGGGGCGGTCCGTCATCTGATTGTCGGGTAAAGGGCAACTGGCCTAGCCGGGCGCGAGCGATGCGGGCAGCAATGGAGGCGCGTTGTCCTTCGCAATGACCTGCCCGGTCAGCGCTAGTATCACGCAGCGCACAGGCACAGAGGTCATAATTGCTGGGGTGAACGCGGCGAGCAGCGCATGTATTGTTGCGCGTGAGAGGTCCGGCGTGTGGCGCGGCGCAGGCCGGTCGCTGACATACATCAGACGGATGCGTCCGAGCGGCGTGACGGAGAACAGGATCTCGGCCGGGCCATGCTCGGCCTCGTAGCGCGCCATCCACGCCTCGAACACGATGATCGACCACCACAGGACCGGCCAGAAAAAGACCGGCGTGACCGCATACATTTCGCGCTTCTGATGCTCAGGCAT
>JANQQC010000008.1 GCA_028285145.1 Hyphomonadaceae bacterium | reverse complement strand
CCGCTGCCCGATCGTCGACACCTACTGGCAAACAGAAACCGGGGCCTGCATGATGGTGCCGCTGCCGGGCGCGACAGAGATGAAGCCCGGCGCGGCCTCGCATCCCTTCTTTGGTATCGCACCGAAACTGGTCGATGCCGAGGGCGGCGAGCTTGAAGGAGCGACCGAAGGCAACCTCATCATCACCGACAGCTGGCCCGGCCAGATGCGCACTGTTTACGGCGACCACCAACGTTTCATCGACACCTACTTCTCCGCCTATCCCGACACCTACTTCACAGGTGATGGCTGCCGCCGGGACGAAGATGGCTTCTACTGGATTACCGGCCGCGTCGATGATGTCATCAATGTCTCCGGCCACCGCATGGGCACTGCCGAAGTTGAAAGCGCGCTCGTCTCCCATGACGCCGTCGCCGAGGCGGCGGTTGTTGGCTACCCGCACGACATCAAGGGCCAGGGCATCTACGCCTATGTCACCGTCATTGCCGGCCTGGAGGCCACAGACGACCTCCAGCGCGACCTCGTCAAGCATGTGAGAACCGAGATAGGCCCCATCGCTTCGCCGGACCTGATCCAGTTCGCCCCCGGCCTGCCGAAAACCCGCTCCGGCAAGATCATGCGCCGCATCCTGCGCAAGATCGCTGAAAACGAGTTCGGCAATCTCGGTGACACCTCAACACTGGCAGAGCCTGAAGTGGTCGACGACCTTATCGAGAACAGGCAAAACCGCTAACGCCCGGGCACCCATGGACGCGAGGGGCCGACGCCGCTTAACGTGCAATAGACAGAACATATACGTTGGGAGATGCAGGGCGCATGGACATTCAGGACAGCATTGTAGTCGTTACAGGCGCGGCCAGCGGCATTGGCCGGGCGCTCGCGAAACGCTTCGATCAGGAAGGCGCGAAACTCGTTGTCTGTTCCGACATTGACGGTGACGGCGCGCAGGACACCGCCGACGCCGTTGGCGGCGTCGCCTTCCAGACAAATGTCGCCGATGAAGATGACATTCGCGACCTGATCGAAGCCGTTGAGGAAGATCACGGCCCCATCGACCTGTTTTGCTCGAATGCGGGCATCGGCATTGGCGGCGGGGCGGAAGTCGAAAACGAAGGTTGGCAAAACATCTGGGATATCAATGTGATGTCCCATGTCTGGGCCGCCCGCCATCTTATCCCTCGTATGATTGAGCGTGGCGGTGGCTACCTGCTCAACACAGCCTCAGCCGCCGGTCTGCTCAGCCAGGTCGGCTCAGCCCCCTACGCAGTCACTAAGCACGCCGCAGTCGGTCTCGCGGAATGGCTCGCCCTCACGCATGGCGATGATGGCATCAAGGTCTCAGTCCTCTGCCCGCAGGCCGTTCGTACAGCCATGACCGCCGGCAATGAAGACGGCGTCGCCAGCGTCGATGGCATGATCGAGCCCGAAGACGTCGCCGAAGCCTGCGTGCGCGCGATCGAGGAAGAGACCTTCCTTATCCTGCCTCACCCCGAAGTTCTGGAATACATGCGCAAGAAAACCGCCGATTATGATCGCTGGATTGGCGGTATGCGGAAACTCAATCGGGCCTATCAGGGCTAGCAAGGGCTTCAGCCATGAAACGTCTCCTGATCGCCAATCGCGGCGAGATCGCCATTCGTATTGCGCGCTCTGCGGCGGATATGGGCCTCACAACGATCGGCATCTACTCCGAGGATGACGCGGACTCCCTGCACGTCGCGCGCATGGTTGAAACCGTCGCGCTGCCGGGGCGCGGCGCACGCGCCTATCTCGATCTTGAGCAGGTCGTATCGCTCGCAAAGGAGGCTGGCGCGGATGCCATCCATCCCGGCTACGGTTTTCTCAGCGAGAACGCCGCCTTCGCCACTGCTATCGAAGACGCCGGCCTGGTCTTTGTCGGCCCGACACCGGACACGCTGTCCTTGTTCGGCGACAAGGCACAGGCGCTCAAACTCGCCCGCGAGGCTGACGTCTCAACGCCTACCGGCCGCACCGGCATCAATGATGTTTCCGAGGCGGCTGACTTCTTCGACACGCTCAGCGATGGCCGCGCGATGATGCTGAAAGCCGTGTCCGGCGGCGGCGGGCGCGGCTTACGAATTGTCCGCTCCAAAGATGAATTGACCGAAGCCTTCGAGCGGGCCTCCTCCGAGGCGCAGGCCTCCTTTGGCGACCCATCCCTCTATGTCGAGGAGTATCTCGAGAACGCCCGCCATGTCGAAGTGCAGATCGTCGGCGACGGCAAGGGCGCGGTGAGCCATCTCTGGGAGCGGGAATGCAGTCTTCAGCGCCGCCACCAGAAGATCGTCGAAATCGCACCCAGTCCCAGCCTTGACGACGAACTGCGCCAGGAGATCGTTACGGCGGCCGTCGCCCTTGGAAAGGCTGCAGACTATCGCGGCCTCGGCACGATGGAGTTCCTGGTCGCCGGTCAGGACTTCCGCTTCATCGAGGGCAATGCCCGGCTACAGGTCGAGCACACCGTCACCGAAGAAGTGCTAGGCCTCGATCTCGTCCGCACCCAACTGGAGATCGCCAGCGGCAAGAGCCTGCGTGAGCTTGGCTTGCAGCAATCCCGCGTCCCCGACCCGCGCGGCTACGCCATTCAAGCGCGGATCAATCTTGAAACGATGAAGGCTGACGGCTCAGTCCGTCCCGGCGGCGGCTCGCTTGCCGCCTTCGAAACACCAACCGGCCCCGGCGTGCGCACCGACACCTATGGCCGCGCCGGCTACAAGACGAACCCTGCCTTCGACTCGCTCATCGCCAAGCTGATCGTCCACTCCCCAGCCCCTGATTATGACAGCGCCGTCGCGCGCCTGCGCCGGGCGCTCTCTGAGTTCGTGCTTGAGGGCGCGCCCAGTAATCTCGGCTTCCTCCAGGCCATGATGGCAGATGAGCGCGTCCGGTCGAACGAGGTTCACACGCGCTTCATCGATGAGAACGCCGCCGACTTCATCACGGCACAACAAGCAACCCCGCCCAAGACGCAGCTCGCAGGCGCGGCCGTCGCATCTACCGATCCGCTCGCGGTTCTCGATCATGGCACAGGCGCAGGAGCCGCTTTGACCGGCCTGCCCGAGCCGATCGCACTCGCCGACGAGGCTCTTGCCGACGGGACAGCCGCCGTTCGCGCGCCAATGCAGGGCACGATTGTCAGCTTTTCCATCCAGCCGGGCGACCCCGTCTGGGAAGGCCGGACCATCGCCATCATGGAAGCCATGAAGATGGAACATGAGGTCCGCGCCGATGCGAGCGGCATCGTGCGCGAGTTCGGGGCAAGCGTCGGCGACACGATCTTCGAGAACCACCCCATCGCTTACCTCGACGCGCAGGACATCACACCCGGCGAGGACGCCGCGAGCGCAGAGATCAACCTCGACCACATCCGCCCCGACCTTCAGCGCGCGCTCGACCGTATCGCTGCCGGCCATGACGAGAACCGCCCCGAAGCCGTCGCCAAACGCCACAGCAAAGGAAATCGCACGGCGCGCGAGAACATCGAGGATCTTTGCGATCCTGGCAGCTTCGTCGAATACGGCTCCGTCACGCTCGCCGCCCAGCGCCGCCGTCGCGAGATGGACGACCTCATAAAGAACACGACCGGCGACGGCATGGTCTGCGGCCTCGGCCATGTGAATGGCGATCTCTTCCCGGAAGAACACTCCCGCGTCATGGCGATGTCCTATGACTATATGGTGCTGGCCGGCACGCAGGGCGCGCTGAACCACTACAAGAAAGACCGGATGTTCGAGATCGCGCAGCACCAGCGGCTGCCGACGATCCTCTACGCTGAAGGCGGTGGCGGCCGCCCCGGAGACACAGATACATCCGGCGTCGCGGGCCTCGACTGCCTCGCCTTTTCCCTCTTCGCCCAGCTGTCTGGCCTCGTGCCCACCATCGGCATCGTGAATGGCCGCTGCTTTGCTGGCAATGCCGTCCTGCTCGGCTGCTGTGACGTCATCATCGCTACTGAAAACGCCAATATCGGCATTGGCGGCCCGGCCATGATCGAAGGCGGCGGGCTTGGCGTGTTCAAGCCGGAAGAAGTCGGCCCGATGGATGTACAGGTGCCCAATGGTGTCGTCGACATTGCCGTGAAGGACGAGGCTGAAGCGACCGCCGCCGCCAAGAAGTACCTCTCCTACTTTCAGGGCCCGATCGCGGACTGGGAAGCGCCGGACGAGCGCGAGCTCCGCTTCGTCGTACCGGAAGAGCGCAAGCGCTGGTACGACATGCGCAAGGTTATTGAAGGTATCGCGGATGTCGGCTCCGTCCTTGAGCTTCGCCCCGCCTACGGGATCGGCGTTCACACCGCGCTTATCCGCGTGGAAGGCCGGCCTGTCGGTATCATAGCCAACAATCCCGGCCACCTCTCCGGAGCCATCGACTCCCCCGCCGCAGACAAGGGCTCACGCTTCCTGCAGCTTTGCGATGCCTTCGATATCCCGGTCGTTTCGCTGGTGGATTGTCCGGGCATCATGGTTGGTCCGGAGATTGAGAAGACCGCGCTGGTACGCCATGCAAGCCGCATGATGGTTGTCGGGGCAAACATCACGACGCCGATGATGGCGTTCGTGATCCGCAAGGGCTACGGCCTCGGTGCGCAGGCCATGGTTGGCGGCGGCTTCAAGTCGCCCCTCTTCACGCTGTCATGGCCGACCGGAGAGTTTGGCGGCATGGGCCTAGAAGGCTTTGTAAAGCTCGGCTACCGCAAGGAGCTCCAAGCCATCGAAGACCCGGAAGAACGCCTGAAGACCTACGAGGAAATGGTCGAGAAAATGTATGAGCGCGGCTCGGCGGTAAACATGGCCTCGCACTTCGAAGTGGATGATGTGATCGACCCGGCCGACACGCGCCGGCGGATCGTTGCCGGGCTGAAGTCCCTGCCGCCAATGTCCGTACGAACAGGCAAGAAACGCCCAAACGTGGATACTTGGTAGGCGCGGCTAATTCGACGCGAGTAGCATGTTGGTTGGGTCCGGTGCCATCAACGGATAGAAATCGGTGCACGACCGCGCCGGCTGACCGAACGGACGATACGACACGCAGGCAAACTCCGCCGTTGCGCCCGGCTCGAAATTCGGGCGTCCATGCCAACCATAGAGATTGCCGGTCCACAAATTCATGGTGATCTTTCCGGGCGTAACGGGGATGCCGCCTGCACCCGGCTCGGTCTCGTGGATCAGCTCTCCATCGACAAACCACGCCACGCGGTCGGGACGCCATTCAATCGCGTAGAGATGAAAGTCTTCCGACGCATCGAACGGCAACCGAACCGTCTTGCTCGCGCCCGCTACGCCATCCTTGAACATGTTCAGCTCTACCCGGCGCGTATCCTTGCCAAGGAACTCGATATCGATCTCATCATGCGGCTCACCAAAGTACGGGCCGGTATAGGTAAAGAAGGCAGAGACGAGCCCGGCTCCCTTGGCCGGCTTCATCACGACTTCATAGCGCCCATAACCAAACTTGCTCTTGCTGCTGATCTCGCCTGTCAGCCAGTCATGCCTGCCACCTCGGCGCGTCTTGTCGGTGATAGAAAGCTTTAGCCCGTCAACAGAGGCATCGGCATTCTCAGCGCTCGTATCATTTGCCCAGAAAGGAACCGTTCCGGGATGATCGGAGCGGTGCCAGCGTGCTGGGTTCGGCCCATCACCGAACAGCGCAATGAAGGCCGGGCTCGTTTCGTTCATCAGAGCTGGCGGAACTGGCCGCTCACCCGCCAGCGGTGTCTGTACCACCTCGATTTCGGGAAGCGCTTCGACAATGAAATCTGGTTCTTCGGGCTCAACCGGTTCTGGCAGTTCAGCAACTTCGACTTCGGCGGTTTCCTCTGCCGTCACCACAACAGGTCTCTCAACCGAGAACAGGCTAATCCCGGTCGCACAAATAAGGGCAAGGCCGCCAAGGACAAAGGAATCTTCGATCCAGCCGGTCAATTTCTTAACCGAGGAGCGCGGTATATCGCCAGATTTATTAAGGATACCAGCCGACATCCCCAACCCTCTGCAAAACCTGTTCCACACGCTGATCATTTGGTTAACACCACCGGATTTGCCCGCCTTCTGCGGGCGAGCCCGTTTACCAAACCCCATTCATTCAAACAGGGAAATGCTTTGCTCGCAGATCAAACGTGAACTCTTGGCAACGTGGGCAAAACCGACTGCGGGAAACGCCCCCAATCCCCGCCTTTGAACCGCTCATCCCGGACTTGATCCGGGGTCTCGTGCCGCCTGTTCCCAAGTAACTGCCGGAGATCCCGGCCCGCGCCGCGAGGAGTGGACATAGAAAACAGAACAAACCTTATCCCACCCCCAAATGGCCCGGCGTATACTCCATGCATGGATCGCCAGATGATCTCCGAATGGTTCGACTATGTGCCCGTCTTCTACTGGCCGGTGCTCTGTCTGGAGATCGTGAAATTCTACATCTGGGCCTGGGCCGATGCGGAAACGCATGGGGTTGCCCGCCAGATGATCATCGGCGTGTCCTATAATGGCCGCATCCGTGTGAAGTTCATCGAAGACGCGCCAGCCGACACTTGGCCGCAACGCCTGTCCAAACTCTCTGCCACCACTTCCAGACTCATCACTTCGTCGCCCTTCGACTGGATCGAAGGGCCCATCTCTGACGCCATCACCGCGCGCATGACGCTGTGGCTGGCCCGGAGCCAACCCCTCAGCCTGATTGAGATGGATGCCGGGCCATCACGCCTGCTCCTCGACCCCGGCTAGCTCAGCCTCACAGCCGAAACCCAACTCTCCCACCGGATGTGCCTCGCACAGGCCGGGCAAACGTGCTGGCCTCAAGGACCGTCGACGGAATACCCAAGATCGCGCAGCATCGCGACAACGCTTTCCGGCCCGGCCAGATGGGCCGCCCCAACGGCTACAAATTTCACGCCAGGCTCATCGAGCAGCGCTTCAATTCGCGGGATCCAGTTCCGGTTTCGCTTAGTCAGAATTGCTTCATAGAACTCAGGATGGCCGAAATCATCTTCGTCGATCGCCGCCAGCGCCGCAACATCGCCTTCGGCCCAGTCGACGACCGTTTTCTGAAGGTCAGCGATAGCCGCGTCGATGGCCTCTTCAGCGGTCTCGTAAGCATTGTCCTCACCCATTAGCGCGGCCAGCTGCACCTCGATCGGGAGGCTCGAAATTGAGACAACGTGTTCCTCCGGGCTTTCCATTTCGCAGATCGCCTTCCCGGCCTCATGCGCTTCCGGCAGCAGACGCATCTCGACGCCATAATGAGAATGCATACCAGAGCGTCTGGCGATCGCCTCACTCACGGAAAACAAGGCATTCCAAGGCTTCTGAACATCGAGCCCCTGATAAAGAATGCCCAGCTCATCAGCCAGTTCACGAAGATCTGCCTCTTGCTGATCGGTCAGATAGTCCGACAGGCGCTCATCTCCGGTGAAGATCCCTTCGCGCATGGTAAACTGCAAGACTTCCCCGAGATTGCCGATGATATCAGTCTCAACACAAAACGTGTCGGCTTCATCGAAGGCGGTATCGATGTCACCATGACGCCAGTCCACATGGGCTGGAAGCAGATGGACTGTACCGAACAGGTGAACAGTCGTGTCATCGTCCTGAAGGGTCCACAAAGCCGGTTGCGAATTGGCTGCCGAGGCAAGCCAAAGTGCGCAGAACGCGGCAGTGAGATATCGAAGCAAGACCATGATGGACTCCCAGTGAAAGGGTTTGTCCACCATGTTTGCAAGCTGCGCGCCGAAGTTTCGGCTATGGACCCTCGATCTGATATCCTTTTGCCCGCAGCATCGCTACGACGCTGTCGTCACCGGCAAGATGTGCGGCTCCAACCGCCACGAATTTCACGCCCGGCTCATCCAGTAGCGCTTCGATCTTGGGCACCCAATTCTGGTTTCGCTGAACAATCAGCCGCTCATACAAAAGATCGGAGCCCAGCGCTTCAGGCTCTGACATCGCGTCGGCAATGCCGGCAACGTCGCCCTCAGCCCAGTCGACAACCAGCCGGTCGAGCATGCGGGGATCTTCCTCAATCTGCTCAGCGCCGGAAACGAGGAATTCGATCTGATCTTCCTCTGGCATTTCGCCAAAGAACAACAGCTGCTCACGGACGCTTTCGAAGTATCCAAAGGCCTTGCCCTGCGCCTGGGCGTCCCGGCTCAGCACCACTTCAACACCAGAATCGGGAGCGTAGCCTTGGCTGATAATCTGGACCTGTGCCAACTGGACGCCTGCCCACCAGGGCTTGTTCGGCTCCAGCGCGCTCATGGACACGCCAAGCATCGCGGCTGCCTCAGCAACTTCGCGCTCTTCATCATCATCCAGCGCAGCGGAAAGCGAGCCGCCATCCTTATAGACACCGTATTCACCGATCACCTGAAGTGCCTCAAGGCCAGCCGCCTCGCTTTGAACGTCCGCCTCGAAGTAAACCGTATCAGCCGCGTTGAAGGCGGCATCGATTTCTTCCGACCGCCATTCGGTTTCGGGCTTCAAAAGGTGCACCGTCCCGAAGAGATAAACGGTCGTATCGTCATCGGAAAAGGACCAGATCGCCGGCGAACCCGGCACATCTGTCTCCTCGACAGGTGGCGGTGTTGCGTCCTCTGCTCCGCCGCAAGCGGCAAGCAGGACAGTGAAGAACCCAAGAAATACTGGGAGAAACTTGGTCAAATGATCATCCTCATTCGTGCATGACATGCTGTTTGGCGCGCAGACTGTCCTTATTGGTGCCGGTGCTCAACCCGTCTCAGCTTTCAACGATTGCACCACCGAGCGACATCCCGTAATACCGCGCTGTTACGCACCCATAGCTCAGCTGGATAGAGCGCTGCCCTCCGAAGGCAGAGGTCAGAGGTTCGAATCCTCTTGGGTGCGCCAGACTTTCTCTCGCAAACCCTGTGGGCACAGGCCGCGACGATCCGGCCATGGCGAAACCACTGCGACGGCCTAAGTCATTGTATATGAACACTATCGTTGACCCCCTCTCGCCTGCCGGCCAAACGGAGACTGCATCTCTGAGCGTCTTCTATGACGGCTCCTGCCCGATGTGCCGCCGCGAGATCGACTTCTATAAACGGCGGCGCGGCGCGCACCAGATAAACTGGGTCGACGTGTCTGAAGCGACCGACAATGTGGCTCCAAATCTGTCCTGTGAGGCCGCGATGGCGCGATTCCATGTTCAAACGGCAGACGGTGAAGTGATCGACGGCGGCGCAGCTTTCGCGGCCCTCTGGAGAGAGCTGCCGGCATTTCGCTGGCTGGGTCACCTTTTCAGCGTCCAGCCGCTGAAATGGATCCTGAACAAGGCCTACGATCTGTTCCTGCCACTGCGCCCTCGAATTCAATCGGCGCTATTTGGCCAGCGGAGCAGCGAAGAGCCGCCAAACCCAAAATCCGCCTGATCGCAGATCGCTTGCCACCACGCTGAACATCTACAACAACCATAGCGAGCCCGCTCAACCCGAGCAGCAGGCACAAGGGAGATAAACGTGGATCTTGGTCTCAAGGGAAAGAACGCCGTCATTCTCGGCGGAACACGCGGCATCGGCAGAGCAATTGCCGACACACTGGCGGGTGAAGGTGCAAACGTCGCCATCTGCGCTCGCAATGCCGAGCAAGTCGACGCGGCCGTAGCCGACCTCGCCAAAACCGGCGTGACAGCAACAGGTGCATCTGTCGACGTCACCGATGGTGAGGCGCTTAAAAGCTGGATTACCAGCGCCGGCGAAACACTCGGCTCGATCGATATTCTCGTCTCCAATGCAGGTGCCATGGCCCAGGGAAATGATCCGGCGGCATGGGAGCAGAACTTTCAGCTGGATGTCCTGGGTGCGGTCAATGCGTTCGAGGCCGCCTCGCCCTTCCTGACAAAGTCAGCCGAAGCGAACGGCGACGCGGCCTTCGTGATCATTGCCTCCGTTTCAGCCGCGCAGGCCGACCGCGCCGACTCCTACGGTCCCATCAAGGCGACCCTCATTCACATGGCCAAGGGGCTCGCCCGTGAGCACGCGTCCAAAGGCGTTCGGGTGAATGTCGTCTCGCCAGGAATGGTCTTTTTCGAAGGCGGCATCTGGCACACGGTCAAAACCAACATGCCTGAGTTCTTCGAGCAGGCGAACTCCAGAAACCCGACGGGACGCTGCGCGACACCACAGGAAATCGCCGATGCAGCCGTCTTCCTCGCGAGCCCGAAATCCTCCTACACGACTGGCTCAAACCTCATCGTGGATGGGGCTGTTTCAAGTCGGGTAAATTTCTAAAGCACCTGACCCGGACGGTCTTCCTCTAGCGGCACGCCTCACCGGGGACTAGGCTCGGAGCGCGTACTGCTGCGGGAGGGCTGATTATGAAGTGGATCACAGGTCTGGGCGCTTTGCTCCTGGTTCTCGTCGGCATCGCGTATCTCGTCGTCCAAAACCGGCTGAACGCGCCGCTGATCAGCGATGAACGACTCGCCCAGTTGGAACAGGACGTCGCCGCCCAGGACGAAGCAGCGTTCCCGGTCGCCTCGCCACAACCTGCAGAGTATCAGGCTGCCAATCCCCTCAAGAACGCATACTTCGGTGATCTACACGTTCATTCAGAACTCTCTTTCGATGCGTACATTTTCGGCAACCGGCTCTCGCTGGATGAGACATATCGCGTTGCAAAGGGCGAACCTGTCAGGAATGCAGCTGGTGAGATCATTCAACTGACCCGACCGCTCGATTTTACCGCCGTCACCGATCACGCTGAGGGTTTCGGTCTCCGGCAATCTTGTGAAGACCCGGACCTGACAGAGGCGGCGGTCGTTCTTTGCGGTCGATTTGAGCGTCCAGACGCCAAGCTGTTCCTTGAGCTGAGAAATGAAGGGCAGAAGCGCCCACCGGTCTCAATGCTAGGGGAACTTCTGCAAGACCCTGAAAAGGAGCAACGCTTCGCCGAAGAGACCTGGGCAGAAACGGTCGCCGCAGCAGATCAGCACAATGAACCCGGAGAGTTCACAACTTTTGCTGCCTATGAGTATTCTCCTCCGCTTCCCGATGCCGGGAAAATCCATCGCAATGTTGTATTCAGGAGCAGCGATGTTCCCGGTCACGCCATTTCCGCTTTTCATGCACTAACCGAGCTCGATCTCTGGGATCAGTTGATGGCGAACTGTCAGGCACCGTGCGAGTTCCTGACCATTCCTCACAACCCCAACAAGAGCTGGGGATTGGCTTTTGCAGGCCAGACCATTGATGGCGATCTCTATACGGAGGATGACTGGGCTGTCCGAGACCGTGTCGAGCCGCTGGTCGAAATGTTCCAGATCAAGGGCAACTCTGAATGCAGCGTTGGGTTCGGAACGACCGACGAAGAATGCGGCTTCGAGCAGTTCCTGCGTCGTTGCGAGGAAGGCCAGAAGACCGGTTGTATCTTCCCCACATCGATGGCGCGGGATGGCTTAAGGGAAGGCCTAAGACTGGAAGCCGAACTCGGGATCAATCCACTCGACTTTGGCATGATCGGGAGCACAGACGCGCATAACTCCAATCCCGGGGATGCTGAAGAGTGGGATTATCGCGGGAGTTCAGGACTGCGCACAGCTCCTGCAAAAAGACGGTTGGGCGGACGCGCCGGACCAAGAGCCCCCATCAAGCAAAACCCCGGCGGGCTGGCGGTGGTCTGGGCTGAAGAGAACACCCGGGACGCCCTCTTCGAAGCGATGCAGAACAAGGAAGTCTATGCGACAAGCGGCACACGCATTCGGCTTCGTTTCTTTGGCAGCTTTGACTTCGAAGACGCGATCACAGACAGCGTCAACGCTCTGGAAATCGCCTACCGAGACGGTTTGCCTATGGGTGGACGCCTTGAGAGTAATCCCGGTGCAACGCCATCCTTTCTAATTTGGGCAACTCGGGACCCGTTGGATGCGCCTTTGGACCGAGTGCAGGTGATCAAGGGCTGGCTTGAGGACGGCGAAACCAAGGAACTGGTTCAGGATGTTATTTGCAGCGACGGGCGCGCGGTCGATCCAGAAACTATGCGCTGCGCTGCCACGTCCGCTACTGTCGATCTTTCAGACTGCTCCACCGACCCCAACCAAGGTGCCAGCGAACTCCGAACGCTTTGGACAGACGACAACTACCGGGCCGATCAATCCGCCTTTTACTATGTCCGGGTCATCCAGAACCCGACCTGCCGATGGTCCACCTTTGACAGCCTGCGTCTGGGCCGAAGCCCGCCGCCCGGTGTCGAGCCGACCGTGACGGAGATGGCCTGGTCATCGCCGATCTGGATCGGCAATCGCTGAGGCTCACTCCGCAGCGATTTGCTTTGCCGGCACGGTGTCAAAACCCTCATATCCTGCGGCGGCGATCTGATCGCAGATATGCCGATAGACATCGGTCCCGCCTACATAGGCCATGAAGGTCCGGGGCTTCCCGGGCACGTTGGCCCCGATATACCAAGAGTTCGCCTGCGGATAGAGAGTCATATTCGCGAACTGCTCATTGTGCAGCGCCCATTCGTCCTCGGCGTCTTCGCGTGGCTCGATGGCGGCGATGTCATTGTCCCGCATCCATTCAATACAGTCAGATACCCAGTCGACATGCTGCTCAATCGAAACCATCATGTTCGAGAGGACCGACGGGCTTGATGGCCCGGTGATCGTGAAGAGGTTCGGGAAGCCAGCCACGCCAATTCCAAGATATGTGTGAGGTCCCTGCGCCCACTTATCGCTGAGCGCCTGATTGCCCACGCCCCGAATATCGACGCTGGTGAGCGCGCCAGTCATGGCATCGAACCCGGTCGCAAAAACGATGGCGTCATACTCCGTTTCGCCTTCGCTGGTGCGGATGCCCCGCTCCGTTATCTCCACGATAGGAGTCTTAGTTAGGTCGATCAACGACACGTTGTCGCGATTGTAGGTCTCATAATAGTTCGTATCGAGACAGGGGCGCTTGGTCCCAAACGGGTAGGACTTTGGAGCCAGCGCTTCGCCAACGGCCGGGTCTTTCACGGTCGCGCGAATTTTCTCGCGGATGAACTCCGATACCGTTTCGTTGGCATCTGCATTTGTCTGCAGATCACTGAAAGAGGTCGATAGCGCGGTGAGAATTCCCGTCTCCCAAGCGTCTTCGTAGCGCGCCCGGCGTTCATTATCACCAACGTCGAAAGCGGACTCAGTACCACGCTCGGGATTGGGGATGCCTGCAAAGTGCGCACGCTGCGCGGCCCGGTAATCGCGATATGTTTCCTTCATCTCCATGACTTCCCGATCTTCGAGAGGGCGATTGAAGGCCGGCTGAGAGTAAGCTGGGGTGCGTTGATGCACCGTGAGATGATCGGCCTGCTCAGCGATCAACGGAATGGACTGGATGGCGGAAGAACCGGTCCCGATGACGGCGACTTTCTTTCCGGTGAAGTCGACCCCCTCATGCGGCCAGTGGCCTGTGACATAGGTCTCGCCGACAAAACGATCCTTACCCGGAATGTCTATGTTCTTGACCTTTGAGAGACAGCCCGTAGCCATGATGAGGTGCTGCGCCGTGATCGCTTCACCCGCATCGGTGTAAGCCGTCCAGCGCGCCGTCTCCTCGTCATAGACTGCGCGAACAACTCGGGTGCCGAAGGTGATGTCCTTCTTCAGGTCAAAACGATCGGCCACATGCTGCGCGTATTTTAAGATCTCCGGCTGGGCGGAGTACTTTTCTGTCCACGTCCATTCCTGCTCCAGATCTTCGGAGAAGGAGAAAGAGTAAGCCATGCTTTCGATATCGCATCGCGCGCCCGGATATCTGTTCCAGTACCAGGTGCCGCCGACATCATCGCCGGCTTCGATCACACGAGCGGTGAGGCCCAGCCCACGCAATTTGTGCAACTGATACATGCCAGAGAAACCGGCCCCAACGATAACGGCGTCAACATCCGATGCCTTGGCGAAATGGCGATCGATCTGGTCACCGACATATTCAAGGCCGTCATCCGCACCTGGTAAAATGCCGGGCATCGCGAAGAAATTGTGCATCTGCTTTTCGAAGCGCTTGAAGACGACCGGGACGCCCGCCGCTTTCAGCTTTTCAGCGTAAGCCTCGCCTTCATCTCGAAGCACATCATACTCGGCCGTGATCAGGATCGTTGGCGGCAGGCCTGACAGATCGTCAGCCTGGATTGGCGAGATCTCTGGCTTTGTCCGATCTTCCTTATTCGGCGCATAGAAATCGAAGAACCACTTCATCAGCTCTGAATTCAGAAGAAGCTGGTTGTCAGGATTGCGATAGCTCTCATTTTCGAGATCAGCATCTGTCACTGGATAAACGAGAACCTGAAGCGCAATCTCCGGCCCTTCTTCTTTCTGGGCGCGTTGCGCCACCACCGTTGCGAGATTGCCGCCTGCGCTATCCCCGCCAACAATCACTGGGAGACGCTGGCCAGCAACCTCCTCCATATTGGAGTCGATCCATTTGAGCGCCGCCCAAGCATCGTTCGGAGCAGCTGGGAATGCGTGTTCCGGAGCCTTTCGGTAATCCGCCATCATCACGATGGAGCGCGTTCGCTCCGCAAGCCGGCGCGCGAGCGTGTCGTACTGATCGATATCCCCCAGAACCCAACCGCCGCCATGGTAAAAGACGAACACAGCGCGTGGAGCCTCATGCGGCGTCAGCAGGCGCGCTCGGAATGCTCCACCGTCTTCGCTTGTCAGTTCAACGTCGCGAACCGACGCCATATCCGGGCCGTCGGGCTGCAAGTCAGAGATACCCGCACCGGCGAGACGGGCCTCTTCGGCTGACATCTCGTGAAACGGTGGACCACCCGCGGAAGCGAGTTGCGCGAGAAAGGCTGTGCTTGCGATATCGAGTTTCACGACGATGTTCCCCTGACGACTTTTTTTGTTGCCGACAGCTTATGACATCGAATGCGGTAGACAATGCTGACGTTGGGAAATACGGGCAGGCGAAACCCGCCCGGCAAGGTGCGGGCGGGTTCATTGAGGCCAAGTGCAACTTAAGCCGGCTCTGATGAGGTGCGAGATCGCGCCTTTGGAACAAGCATGCCGACATCCTTTTGATAGCGACGATAATCATCGCCAAATGTGTCGACGAGGTCTTTCTCCTCGAACTGAATGGCAATGATGATGTAAGCCGTCGTCATCACGGCGAATAGGAAATGAGCAGCCGTCATCGTTGGCGTTGTCCAGAAGATAATCAACCAGCCCACATAGATCGGATGACGGACATGCTTGTGCATGCCTGGCACGCGAAACTTCAGTGCAGGGCGAGGCTGGCCGCGAAAGTGATACCAGACCTGACGAAGACCAAAGAGATCAAAGTGATTGATCAGCCAGGTTGCGTAAAAGAGCACACCCCAACCCAGGAAATAGATGCCATTGATAATCGAGCGCCACGGTTCGGCGGTTACCGTCCAAATTGACCCGCCCATTGGCTCCCAAAACACGAAGAATGCAATCATGGCGAGGTTCGAGAACAGGACGTAAGTCGAGCGTTCTGCGGGCTCCGGCACGATCCGGGTCCATGCCCGCTTGAAGGCAGGCCGCGCCATGACACTGTGTTGGACGGCGAAGAGCGCTAACAGGCCGAGGTTAATAGAGAGCGCCTGCCAGAAAGGTGCGGTCGGTGCCGCATCTATCGAGTTCGGCAGATAGAAATTACCGAGGAAGGCGATGGCATAGAGAAACACGCCGAAAAACAGCGCATAGGTGAGTAACCCATAAACAAGGATAAGGGTTCGAGACATGACGTCCCCCTTTTTGGTCTGAAAAATTGTGGTGGGTGGCGCGCAAGCCCTTTTGGTACGCGCACCGCTGAAACTAGGTGATCATGATGGCAGCATAACTGGCCGGAAACACGATCGTTGCGAGCACAACGGCTACGAGTGACAGGCAGGCCAGAGCATCAGAAATGCGTTTCATAGGGTATCCCCCTCTAAGTAATAGTTTGACCGGGAAGTGATCGGAACTCCCCGGCCAGACAATCTGGCAAGCTGAGGGTCAGGCTGCCTTTTCTCCTGCCGCCAGGGCCTGAACGTCCGATGCTTTCAAGCACTGGCCACCAATGGCCCAGTCGCCTTCGGCGATTTCGTTGATCCTGACCCATGTGACTTCGCGCATGTTCTCGCCTTCCACGGCGATCATGGCTTCTGTGACACCGCTGATGATGTCCTGCTTTTGCGCAGGGGTGAAAACGTCCTTGATCACGTCAACAGTTACGAGTGGCATACTTCTTCTCCATTTCATTTGGGCTGCCGGACGATCCCGCAGCCGATGACTGGCAATTAGAAGTTCGCCGGGAAGCAAGCTTTCAGAGCTTGTCCAGAAACTCTTCAGATTTCAGCTGTTTTGAGATTCTTCTGCTGAAACCCTTCAGATTCGATCCCTAATCGCGTTTCGGCTACAGTCTCCCTAAGAGGGACGCCCATGATTGTTCGGTTCGATGATTTCGAGTTGGATCTCGCAAAACGCGAGTTGCGCCAAAGCGGCGAAGTAAAGGCTGCTGAGCCTCAAGTCCTGAGACTTCTGGAGTTCCTGATCGACAATCGCCACCGTGTCGTGTCCAAGGACGACCTCACCGAAGAAGTCTGGAAGGGGCGCTTTGTCTCCGACTCGGTCATCAACAGCCGGATCAGCTCGGCACGGGCCCTGATCGGCGACGACGGCAAGGCCCAGCGCTTCATCAAGACACTGCACAGGCAAGGTTTCCGGTTTGTCGGTGAAGTCACCGAGGCCGAGACTGTGTCCTCCACCGTAGTACCGATCCCTGAACCTTCCGAAAGCGTCGGTGGTGAAACCGCCCCACCGAGCACAAAGCCATCAATTGCAATTCTTCCCTTTCGGCTGGTCGGCATTGCAGGCCCTCACGCGGCGATCGCAGACGCCCTGCCCTATGAACTGATTTCAGAACTCTCACGCCTGCGTTGGCTTCAGGTCATCGCGCGTGGAACGTCCTTCCAGTTCCGAGAGCTGGATCCGGACATCGTCGCCATCGGCGCAAAGCTGAATGTCCGCTACTGCCTGACCGGCCTCGTTGAGATTACCGGCCGAAAAATCAGTGTGATTGTCGAAGTGGCTGAGACACAAAACGCCGAAATCGTCTGGAGCCAACAATTCAGCTCCGATGTGGGCGGCGTACATGAGATTCGCGAGCAGATCACCGCCAGCGTGACGGCGGCACTGGAAGTCCACATACCGCTTAATGAAGCGCGCCTGGCGAGACTGAAACCAGCCGAGAACCTTGATGCCTGGGGTGCTTACCATGTGGGCCTGCAGCACCTGTATCGCTTCACCCGAGCGGACAATGACCAGGCTGCCAGCCTATTCAAACGCGCGATTGAACTGGAGCCGGACTTCGCACGCGCTCATGCAGCTCTCTCCTCAACAGAGTACTATAACGCCCGAACCCACTACACCGATGACTATGCGGCCTCCGTCGCGCGGTGTCGCGCTCATGCAGAGAAGAGCCTCGAAATCGATGCGCTCGACCCCTACGCGAACTACGCCATGGGACGCGCCAATACGGCCGCTGGCGATCGGGAAATGTGCGCGATGTGGTTCGACCGGACGCTGTCGATCAGGCCGAACTATGCACAATGTCTCTATTCGATCGCGCTGAACGATACTCTGACAGAGGCCGCTGACGATGGGCAGCTACACATCGACAGCGCGCTAACACTCAGCCCGCTCGATCCGTTTCTCTGCGCGATGTTCTCTGTCCGCACCTTCTCCCACATCATTCGCGAGGAGTATGATCAGGCTGTGAACTGGGCAGAAAAAGTCATGGCAACGCCGAACGTGCACCCGCACTACGCCTGCATTCCGGTGATATCACACACGCTGAATGATGACCTTGATCGCGCTGGCGTCTGGTATGAACGTCTCCTGAGCACGTTTCCGGGCTCTTCCCACCGCGACTTCTTTGTCTCTTTTCCCTTTCAGGACGGCCGCGTGAAAGACCGGATCACAGAGGCCTTTCTGGTGCATGAGCGAAACCGATAGCCGACGGGCCTTATGATCAGAAAAGGCAAAAAGGAATAGGAATGGCGCAGAAGAGGACTCACCATATGAGCCTATTCGATTGATATTATTATTTTAATCGCAGGTCCATTAAGTCGATACCCGCAATTCTACCCGCACAATGGATCATCATCTCACCTGAAGCCGACAGCCTTCAGCAGGTTAATGAAAAGCACCTACTCCATCGCGAAAGCAGACATCGTCAGTGGCCGATGTGAAGCGTTCCAAGCCGCTCGCGATTTGCTGAGTAAGAACCAAAGAAGATGATGATGTCTGGACCGACGTCTCATTATCGAATCTCAACGGTCGCTAAACAGTCCGGCAATCCGCCAGGTCTGACCACTCTGTTCAGACAAAAGCGCACCCAGACAGCACGCTTAGCCCGCTTTGGTCTCTTCGGAGCCAGCGCGTTCCCATGTCTGCTTCTTTCGATAAATCGTCGATGGATTGATCTGCAGTTGCTTGGCGGCGGCGACAATGTTTCCACGGCATAATGCGATGGCACGTTCGATAGCTCTTTTTTCGGTCACCCAGAGCGGCTCCAACCCATAGTCGGGCTCTGGGCCAGCGACGCTCTCGAGCACAGTCTCAGCGCTTCCTTGTCTCGCCCGCGCCTCCGAAATGTGAACGACAGGCCTCGGCAATTGATCTCGCGAGACCTCGCCGCCTTCATTCAGGACAACGATCTGGCGCAACAGATTTTCAAGTTCACGGACATTGCCCGGCCAACTGTATGAAACGAGCCACTCCTCAGCGTCGCGGGCAAAACCGGAAAAGGATTTGCCCTCCTCATTCGCAAACCGTGCAAGGAACTTCTCGGCGAGCAACAGCACATCAGCACCGCGCTCTTTGAGGGCCGGTAATGCAACCGGGATCACATGCAATCGGTAATACAGGTCCTCGCGGAGCTTGCCTTCGCGTACAGCCTGGAGCGGGTCACGGTTGGTCGCCGCGACAATCCTGATGTCGGCGGTTCGAACTTGAGTCTCGCCCACACGGGAGTACTCACCCAGTTGAATGAAACGAAGCAGCTTCGGCTGAAGCTCTATAGGCATCTCTCCCAGCTCATCCAGAAATAGCGTACCACCTTCGGCCAGCTGGGCCGCGCCCACTCTGTCCGCCGTGGCGCCGGTAAAGGCACCTTTGACATGACCGAAGATCTCGCTCTCGATCAGGTCTTTCGGGATGGCACCGCAATTGAGCGCGACAAACTTAGCCTTTCGGCGCGGGCTCATTTCGTGGACAGCGCGGGCAGCAAGCTCCTTGCCTGTCCCTGTTTCGCCGGTGATGAAGACGCTGGCTTTCGATGGGGCTGCAGCTTCAATCGATTTGAACACGCCCTGCATAACCAGCGATCGGCCGACAATCCCGCAGAAATCGGTACGGTCGACTTCCGCTTCATAGGTTGCAACAACCGTCTTGAGCTGGAAGTTCTCAAGCGCATTTTGAATGGTAATCTTCAAACGCTCAGCCGTCGTCGGCTTAACAATGAAGTCCGCCGCACCGCGCTTCATGGCATCAACTGCGATAGACATCGCGCCGTTGGCGGTGATTACGACAACAGGCGCAGCGAGCCCCTCGTTCACCCACCTGTCGAGTAGATCCAAACCGTCGGCATCTGGAAGTTTTAGATCGAGTAATATGCAGCTTGGCACCTCAGCGGCGACGCTCTGCAGCGCCTTTGCCCCTGTGTCTGCGATCTCGACCACTTCAAACTCTGAGCGCATATGCGCTTCGTAGGTTCTCGCGAGCGAGGGCGTATCTTCAACGATCAATAGTTTTCCGGAATGGGTCATGCGACAGCTCCATCGAAATACTTGGTCACGAGTTCCTGCTGGACACAGGCGGCCTCCGCATCGATCGCATCGATCAGAGCCGTCGTGCGCTCAGAGCGGTTCGAACGCGCTAGGGCCTCCAGCTCAGCGGCCAGCCGGCTGAGCTCTGTTGCTCCGATATTCGCAGATGCGCCCTTTAGAGAATGCGCATGATGTTCAAGTTCGGACAGGTTTTCTGTCCGTAGGCCTGGAAGACGCCACTTGAGTTCGTCCATGAAGATCTTGCCGATCTCGGCGTAGGTTTCCAAATCATCCGCCCACAGATCTTCAATGGCGGACACATCCAGACCAGACGGCGATACCGTTTCTTGTTCGGCATCAACAGCCTGGGCCGGCAGCCATTGCTCCAGCGCTTCCCGAAGCGCGACAGGACGAACAGGCTTCGTCAGATAAGCTGTCATGCCAGACGACATGGCTTCATCCTTGTCGCCTTTCAACGCGTGGGCGGTCATAGCGATGACCGGTTTTTCAAATCCTCGCTCCCGTAAGACACGGGTCGCCTCAAGGCCATCCATTACAGGCATGGAGACATCCATCAGAACAATGTCGAAGGCACCTGTCAGTGCCGCGTCCACCGCCGCAGCGCCATCGCTGACATGCTGATAATCAAGCCCGAGCCGGTCGAGCATTTTCTTGGCGACCATTGCGTTGGTTTCACTGTCCTCAGCGATCAGCACCCGCCCCATCAACTCTCCTACAGAGTTAATGTCGCCAGCATCGCATGGCGTATCGGCTGCCGACCGGCGGACAGGTACGCTGAACGAAAAGGTGGAGCCCACGCCTGGCGCGCTGCTTACGGAAATCGTTCCGTCCATAATCGCCACAAGCTCTTTGCATATGGCCAGTCCAAGACCTGCGCCGCCATGCGCCTTTGAACGCGAAGAGTCCGCCTGCTTAAAGCGATCGAAAAGGCGAACCTGGTCTGATTTCGATATCCCTATGCCGGTGTCGCGAACTTCGAACTTCAGTTCGCCTTCGGCGTCGTTTCCAAGGTACTCAATGCCGACATGAACCTGTCCGCGCTGAGTGAACTTCAGTGCATTACCGACTAGATTGACGAGAACCTGGCGGATCTTGCCAATATCGGCTTTCATGAGACCTTCAGGAACATTCAGACGTGTTGTTAGATCGACGCTTTTCTTATCGGCCGCCGGAGCGAAGAGTTCGGTAATGATCGTCGAAAACTCAGAGGGCGCGAATGGGCTTTCTTCCAGGTCGATCTCGCCCGCTTCGATTCGGGAAAGATCCAGCACGTCATCAATGAGCGTCAGGAGCGTTTCCGCCGAGCGTTCCGCTGTCTTGATCAACGACGCTCGCTCAGTATCGAGGTCAGATCTGTCTATAAGAGACAGAGAGCCGATGACGCCATTCAGAGGCGTGCGCACTTCGTGAGACATGTTCGCCAGGAAATCTGACTTCGCCGCGTTCGCCTGTTCGGCTGCTTCTTTGGCCATGCGTAGCTGGTTTTCAGAAGCGATGCGCTCTGAGATATCTCGTACGACGCCATGAAAAACAGGTCCCGTTTCCGTATCGATCTGACAGCCGACCACCTCAGTCGGGATGCGCGCGCCAGAAGCATTCAGGAAGTCGACCTGCACTTTCACAGTATCGCCTTCGGCCGCCGACATCATACCACCAGAGGCATGAGGAAGCTGGTCTTCTGGGACAAATTCAAGCGCGCTCTTTTTTAGAAGCGCGGACTTCTCCAGCCCGACGACTTCGCAGGCTCGCGAATTCGCATCGACGATTTCGCCCTTGCTGTTGATGACAACAATGGCATCTGGCGAAAGCTCGAACAGACTTTGAAAGCGCTCCTCAGAGGCCCGCAATTTCTCTCGCGCCGCATTGGCTTCAGTGATGTCCCGGAGATACCCAGAAAAGAATGTCTGCCCATCGAATTCGACCGGCGAGATAGCGAGTTCAACCAGCAGCTTGTCGCCCGCCTTGTTCACCGCCGGCACTTCAACACGCTGATTGAGGACCTTGTGTTCCCCGGTTTTCAGATAGCGTGACAGACCTGAGCTGTGAGCGCCTCTGAGGTCTTCAGGGACGACAAGATCCGCCAGCTTTGCGCCGATGGCTTCGTCGCGGCTGTATCCAAAGACTTTCTCAGCCGCCGGATTGAATTCAACGATCCGCCCGTCTTGATCCATCATAATGATGCAATCAAGCGCAGCATCGATCACAGCGTTTCTTAGCGCTGCATCACGCTCAATAAGTGCAAGAGTTTGTGCGCCGTCAGCCATCTGGCCCTCATAGAGTTCGTGCTTCGGCGTCGCGTGCAGTTTTTTCGGCATTGGCAGCCCCTTTAATCCTCCATTGGTTGGCTGCAATTTGCGACGCACAATCCATAAATTGGATTTTTCTATATTTATCAGCGCATTGACTCGCCTGCTTAGCCAACATCGCTTTGTGCCGTTGCATATAGCCACATGCTGTTTTGCAATTTGCGAAGAAAGCAGTTGCAAATTGCAGCATTTGTTAGCGTTTGCTTAGTACGCGCCTCGCGCTGTGATGACCGCAATCGGCGTGCGTATTAGGATCCAGAGATCAAACCAGACCGACCGCGCCTTCAGGTAAGCAACGTCGAGCACAACCTGTCGATCAAAGGGCAGATCGGCGCGACCCGAGATCTGCCAGAGACATGTAATCCCCGGTTTTCCATTGAGCCGGCGGCGCTCAACCTTCGAATACTTCTCCACCTCGCTCGGCAAAGCAGGACGCGGTCCAACAAGGGACATCTCGCCTTTCAAGACATTCCAAAGCTGCGGAAGCTCATCAATGGAGTACTTGCGGATAAACCTGCCGACGCCCGTAATGCGCGGATCTTGCTTCAGTTTGAAAGTTACACCATCGGCGCGGTCATTCGCTGTTTGCTGAAGCTCTAGTTGGCTCGGACCGTCGGTTCGCATCGAGCGAAACTTCACAATCTCGAATGGGGCCCCGTTTTCGCCGATACGTATCTGTCTGTAGAGCGCTGGGCCCTTGCTCTCCAGACGGATCGCAATCGCCATGGCCGCCAGTAGAGGTGAAAGCAACGCCAGCCCAACAGCCGACGCCGCCACATCAATGCATCGCGCCGCGAGCCGGTCGAATTTGCGAAGCGCCGTCTTGCTGCGCCGCCTCAAAGCATAGCCAAGGGCATGCCCGGTGAAAGGCAGATTGCCCAACAGATAACGCCGCCACATGCGGCGCGGTTCGCACTTCAGACGGTAGATCCACTCGATGCCCGCGTGGCGCATCCATTCCGGCGCACGGGGAATACGCCCGGATACGAAATCAAAAAGGCCGCCAACGCCGAGAACGACAGGGGCGTGAAGTCGATGTCGAATGCGCGCGAGCCAGACATCCTGATCCGGCACGCCAAAGGCCACGAAGACAACGCGCGCGCCGGAATTGTTGATTTCCTGAATGACCTCGTCTTCTTCGCGCGGCGTGAAGTATCCGTGCTTATGGCCGGCGACCTTCAGCTGCGGACATGCGTCTTGCGCATTGCGGGCGGTCGCTTCCGCGACACCCTTATGCCCGCCGAGGAAGAAGACGGGAATCTTGCGAAAGGCGAGACAGCGACAAAGCGATCCGAAGAGGTCTGTCCCATTGAGATTATCGCCGAGTGGTTGCTGGTCGAGCTTCGCAGCAAGCGCAATACCAGACCCGTCCGGCAGCAGTGCATCGACATTCTTAAGCGTGTCGGCGTAGCGCCAGTTGCGTCTTGCGAGGTTGGCGCAATGCGCATTCAGGAATGCGACCTGCGTCGGTGTCCGAGACTGGGCGCGATCGGCAATCCAGTAGACCGCTTCGGCCATGGTCGCATTCACAAGATTAAACCCGAGAACGTTTGAACGCTTCAAGGCGCGCCGCGGCCCGACATGGGGTCGCGGCGGACTTTTTAAAGCGATATTCAGTGCATGGGTCGTTTGGTTCGGCATGGTCCACTCCTGTTCATGTTGATCGACCAACACGTCGCAGGCACCGTTCCGAGTTGCCAAAAAGCAATTACGTCAACAAATTCAATGACGTGCAAAAAACGCTGCTAAAAAAAGCCCGAGAGCTTACGCGATTTGCATCATCCCATCGCCGCAACTTGCATGACCCCCGCAAACTGCAAACGCCTCCCGACGCGATGCCACTTCAAATAACTCAATAAATACAGAGGGTTGCGACATCACCTGATGCTACACTGAAGTGGAGCCCTTCTTGAAACGGAAAAGGCCAACCCAAGAGGGAGACGGCCTTGCCTGCGAAGACGCTGACCAAAACCAAAAACCGCATCGCCCGTCTCGGCGCAGACAGGCTCGCCAGGAGTGTCGGCTGGCTGACCGGCGCTGAACTCGTCAGCCGTCTCGGCCGGATCCTCGCCGCCATCGTTCTCGCCCGGCAGCTCGATGCCGCTGCCTTCGGCGTCGCAGCCGTCGCTGTCACGATCTACGAACTGATCCGCGTCTTCACAGAGAATGGCGTCGGCGCGGCTGTCGTACGCGCCTGCGACAAGACTTTCCACACAACGGCGAACACCGCTTACAGACTGATGTGGATCGTCTGTCTAGGGCTCGCCGCGATCCAGATTGGTATCGGTCTCGCGGTCGAAACCCTGCTGCCGGGCAAAGACCTCGGTGCGATGATCGCGCTCCTCGCCGTCACATATCTCATCATGCCCTTCGGCCTGGTGCACGCCTACACATTGCTGCGCGCACAGAACATGAAACGTCTCGCCGGCGTCGCCTCTGCGCAAGCTGTCACCGACCATCTCCTTACCGCGATCCTCGCCTTGAGCGGCGCGGGGGCCTGGGCGATTGTCTTACCCAAGCTTCTGACAACGCCGGTCTGGTTGTGCGGCGTTCTCCATGGTCGCCCTTGGAAACGAGACCACGCCGCCGGCTGCGCGCCCGTCCGGGGCATCCTTCATTTCTCCCTGCCCGTGCTCGGCGCAGAACTTCTCACCGCCTTTCGAGATCAGATGGACAAGGTCATCGTCTCGCTGACCCTCGGTGTCGAGGCGCTTGGCCTATACTACTTCGCCTTCAATGCCGGCCTGGGCGTATCTTCTGCGCTGAACCGCGCCTTCTCGAACGCTATCTACCCACACCTCTGCAAGGCGGCGGACGTCGCCGACAGCTATCGGCGCGCGCTCTTCCGGTTGAGCCTCCCACTCGGCTTAGCTTACGTCGCTCAGGCCGGAGCGGCCCTTGTTTACGTGCCCATCGTCTTCAGCGAGCGTTGGGCGAGCGCTGCACCGCTTGTCGCCCTGCTATGCCTTGGTGGCCCGGCGCGTTTGCTGGTCGATGGCGCTCGTATGAGGGCCAGAGCCCTGGGTGAAACCGCCACCGAGCTCCTCTGCACAATCGGCTTTGCCGTCAGTGTTCTCGCGCCCTTTGCATTAGCGTCCAGCTTTGGACTCTACGCCACCGCCTTAGCCTCTGTCGCTGGCGCGAGCGGCTTCGCTCTTATGCTCACCACAGCTCTCTTCGCTGTCCGGCTGCCCGCGCCGAGCCGATTCACCATGGTCTAGAAAGGATCCGTCCATGTGCACCCAACCTTCCGTGTCCGTCATCATGCCAGCCTACGGGGCCGTCGAAACAATTGAGCAGTCAATCAAGAGCGTTCAAGGCCAATCGATTGAGAGTTGGGAACTCATTATAGTGGATGATGGGTCGCCAGACGCCACAGGTCATATCGCCAGAAAGGCGACCATTTCCGACGCGCGGATCCGCGTGATCAGCCAAGCGAATGCAGGGCCATCGGCCGCGCGCAATAATGGCCTCTCTCACGCGCAGTCCAGTGTAATCGCCTTTCTGGATGCGGATGATGCATGGGCTCCTGAGCGTCTGGAAGGCATGCTTGCCGAATTCGCCGCCCGGCCGGATGTCGGCGTCCTTTTCAGCCGCACGCGGTTCATGGATGAGAAAGCTGAAATACGGGGAACGCTCACATCATTTATCCCGGAGCTTTCCGCGGCTGACCTGCTCGCCGAGAACGCCGTGTGCAGCACGTCGAACATCATCTGCCGGAAGGCGGTTCTTGAAGACTGCGGCCACTTCACAAATGGGCTTAACTACGCAGAAGATCAGGAATGGCTGGTCCGCGTCGCGTTGGACGGGCGCTGGAGGATTTGCGGCATTGACGCGGAGTGGTTCTTCTACCGCTCCGCTCCAAATAGCCAATCGGCAGATCTTGAAGCCATGCGTGGTGGTTGGCGAGGGATGGTCCAAGACGCCGCGAGCGCCTTTCCAGACGCGACGGCCCAAGCCGCAAAATCGGCCTTCGGCCCGTTCCACCGCCACCTTGCGAGACGTGCGCTGCGCATGGGCCAACCGTTCGCCGCGCTCCGCTATCTCGCTCGGGGCCTACACAAAGACCCGGGCATGCTGCTGCGCCAACCGAAGCGTACGGCGTTGACCGTAATTGGCGCATTCATCGCGCTGATCCCCCATCCTGTATTCAAGGAGCTCGTCGCCAAATGAACACCGCACCCACCGTCTCTGTCGTTATGCCGGTCTACAATACCGAACGCTATGTTCAGGCCGCGATCACCTCTGTCCTTGCACAGACATTCAAAGACTTCGAATTGCTCATCATCGACGATGAGGGCACCGACACATCCATCGAACTCTGCCGCCGATATACTGATCCTCGCATCCGCATTATCTCCCAGGAAAACCGCGGCCTGGCCGGCGCGCGAAACACCGGGATCAGGCATGCGCGTGGCGACTTCATCGCCCTGCTCGACTCTGATGATCTTTGGACCCCAGAGAAGCTTGCCCGCCATGTTGAGCACTTGGAGGCCAGACCCCGGGTCGGCGTTAGCTACGCCGCATCCAGGATGATCGACGATGACGGAAATCTCTTGCGGATTATCCAAATCCCCAAGCTGCAAAACGTGACATCGCAAGACGTGTTCCTACGCAATCCGGTCGGCAACGGTTCGGCCCCGGTCCTACGCAGGGCTGTCTTTGATGACATCGCCTTTGAGAATTCTGACCGTTTGGAGCTGGACTACTTCGATGAGAGCTTTCGGCAGTCCGAGGATATCGAATGCTGGACGCGTATCGCACTGACAACCGACTGGCGGTTCGAAGGCATAACCGGCACCTACACCCTATACCGGATCAATGATGGCGGCCTGTCGGCGAATGTCATCAAGCAGTTCGAAACCTGGAGCAGAGTGCGCGACAAGGTTGCGGCGGTCGCTCCAGAGTTCAGCGCGCAATGGGCGAGACAGGCGGAGGCTTTCCAACTTCGATATCTCGCACGGCGCTCTGTTCGCATGGGCGACGGCGCGATGGCGTGGTCCCTTATCAAGAACGCCCTGAATGCGTCGCCCGCTATCCTTTGGAAGGAACCGGCTAAGTCAGCCACCACAATCCTCGCGGCGCTCGCTTTGAGGCTTCTTCCGGCATCGTTGAACCGTCCGCTGCAGGCCGCGATTCAGAAAGGTTGAGTTGATGCCTGATCAGACACGCATCTTACATCTACTCGACGACCTCGCCATGGGCGGGGTCACACGCGCACTCGATAACTTCCTTCACTCGGAGGTATCGAAATGCGGCGATCACGAGATCTACGACGTCAAGACGACCGCACCGAAAACGAAGAACCGCTCAGACATCGCTGTCGTCCACTTCACCGCAAACTGGCGGAAACTGCCTCGCATGGCGGACCTGAAGCACCGCAAAGGCTTTGACCGGATCATCCTGATCGAGCACACATACACGCGCGGCTATGAGCAGGCGAAAGTACCGAACACCCAGCGCTTCAGACGTATGCTTCGCATCGCCTACTCGATGGTGGACACAGTCGTCGCGGTCTCTAAGGACCAACGCGATTGGATCGTCTCAGCCGAGCTCGCGCCAGCCGACAAGGTGGTCGTCATCCCTCAGTCTCGGGACGTGACTGAGTTGATTGATCTTCCTGTAGCCGAACGTTCAGAAGCGCCGCTGCTCATAGGGGCCTTCGGGCGCTTTCATGAGCAAAAGGGCTTTGATCTTCTTATCGAAGCGATGAAAACAATTCCTGCAGACGTCGCACAGCTTTGCATTGCTGGTGCCGGAGAGGATGTGCTGCGGTTGAAGGCGCTTGCGCTAACACTTCCAAACGTCCACATCCTGAAGCCTTTCAAATCACCGCGAGAATTCCTGTCCAATGTCGACGTGATCGCCATCCCCTCGCGCTGGGAAGCGTTTGGCTTGGTCGGTACAGAAGCGCGCGCCGCAGGTCGTCCTCTTATCGCCGCGGATGTGGACGGGCTAAAGGAACAAGTTGGACATCACAGTTTCACGCACGAGGTCGGCGACGTCTCAGACATCCGTCGTGCGATCTTGGAGGCCGCCGCAGCGAAAGATTTCGAAGCGCGTGCGACGGCCGCCCGAGTGCAGGTCTCCGCAGAATTCGATGCACTTCAATCGGCTTGGACGCAGCTTCTGACCGTGCGAGTGTCTACGAAAACCGCGTTTGCGTGAGTGATTGGGCTAAGCCCGCTGAGCGATCGCTGCTTGGCGCATGTCCGCCAGCTCCCGCGCCGCAAGACCCATCACGATGAGACCCGGCCACATCAAATAGGCAAGGATTTCAAGGTTCTCGCCTATCGAATAGATGGTCATTAGCAGCACCATACCTAGGGCAAGCTGTCCAGCACGAGACCGAGAGAAGGTAAGCACTGCAAACTCCAACAGGCTCCACATCAACGGCACAGCTAAAGCCACAACTCCAACCGCTCCTTTGACAAAGAGCAATCCATACCAGGTGTGGTGGCTGCCAATCGGCATGAACTCTACATAGTGCGGCCCACGCTCTACGACGCCATGGCCCCATATCGGCGCTTCGCTCCACCAGCGGTGGATGGCGATCTCGCCTAACGCCTCCCGTACCCGCGTCGAATCCGCCCGCATCGACTTCACTGAATTCAACGCCCCCTCGGCAGCTTCGATAATCGGCTGCGCCATTGGTGTAAGGATTAGCAAGCCCAGCGTGGCCAGAAACCAGAGCGAAGGCCGTCGTGCTCCGCTCGCTGCGAGAACGAGCGGCCAGATCACCAATGCCGCTGCAATTGCGAGACGTGACTTGGAAAAGACGATCATCGCCAGCGCCGCGAAAACACCGATCCATTTCCACGTCTTGCGCCGATCGGAGAGGGCGAAGAGCATATACATATTTCCGATCAGACCGGCGGCCGGAGACCATGGCGTGAAGTAGCGAAGGCGTGTCGAACGATCCATTGGCTCAATCGAATAAAGCTGTACAGAAAAGTACTCGGGCCCAGGTCCGCCAATAATCTTCAATGGCGAGACGAAAAGGACCTCAGGAAGACCTGCCATTGGCGCCAGCAGAAACAGAGGTGTCAGAAGCAGTGTTCCCAAGGACACATATCCTGCTGCGCGGATGAGGGTTTCAAGACGAATATGGAGACAGGCCCCGATGAGCGGAAAAAGCGCAAAGAGCGCCCAGCCTTTCGCCCAGCCGATGGTTGATTTGACTGTTTGCCCAAGTCCGAGCTGCTGATTCATATGCCCGATTTCGAGAGCCAGCAGCATGAGCAGCATTCCGGCGATCCAGATCCAAACCCCGCCCGGAATCGATGCTGTCGTTTGAACAGAAACGCTTGTCCTTGAAAGGTAGAGCCGGGCGGCGAACAAGGCCGTCAAGCCAACACCGAGCACGGGTCCAAGCACATACAATCCGCCCAACAGGTAGACGAACCATGTCGAAGCAAGCGCGATAGCGACTACAAGGTCTTCAGGAGCGCGCGAATTATGGGCAGTCTGATCCACAACAGGGCCAATCCGATAGCGTACAGAAACATCCCGGCGAATGCACCAAGGGCGATGAACTTCTTCGATGGTGTCACTGGAGCATCAGGCCGAGCGGGCGTCTCTACGGTTTGAGTAAGCGGGTAGGATGCAAAGATGTCTGTCCGGTTCGCATCGATCCGCGCCAGGGCGGATGCAAAGACGGTCTCTGCAATCTGATGATCCCTTAGCAGCGCATCCAACTCAGTCGCTGGAACAGCCAGATCTTCGACGCGGTCTTGAGTCTCTCTCAGCTGCTTTTGAAGACGAGCGGTGCGTTGTCTTGCGCCCGAAAGTCGGGACGCGGCCTCGACAAGTGAAGCAATCAGGGCGGCGCGCTCATCACTTGAGGCGTAGTAGGTCTGATCGACCGCACCGAACGTCTGATATCCGAGCAGCGCCCGGCCGCGCTCCAGCAACCCGGTATGAAGGCCAGCATACTCTTCACCGGCCGAAACAAGCTCCGGGTGGTTCGGACCAAAAATCTCGGCAAGTTCAGACCTACGCGTCTCAGCATTGGCCCGCGCCTTATGTAGCGCCTGGAACGAACCATCCGAAAGCAGCGTCATGATATCGGCTGCCCGTTCCGGCGAGATGTTCAGCAGACTGCTAAGCCGTTGAATCTCGCTCTGGGCGACTTGGGCGTCTGTCGATGACCTTTCCACCTCCAGCCGAATAGTCTCAGTCTGTGCGACAAGTTCCCGAAACTGTTCGATCGAGATCAAGCCGTACTTGCTCTGAAAACTGATGATCCTGGCTTGCGCCTCTTCAACAGCGGCTTCAAAGCTCGCAAGTGTCGCGCGATAGGCTTGTTCTCTGAGGTCCTGCTCTTCTGCACGCAGCAATGTCAGCTCTTGCTCGAACGTACTTAACCACGCATCCGCCAACCTGTACGCCTCGACAGGCGAGGCAGCCCGGACCGACACAAACATGAGCTTCGTCTGGTTCGCGAGACGTACCTTCGGCGGCGGTATGCCGGCGATGGTTGCCCCGACCGTTTCGGCCACTTGGCCACGTAAACGATAGGACTGCAGGAGACGCTTGTAATTCTCGGTCGGACTGAGACTGAGGCCTCCAAATGGCGACTCGGCGCTACTGCTCGCCTGGCCAAGCGACTCCAGATTGACCGACGTGGAAGATCCCGCGCCTGGCAGGATGAGCGTGAAGCCACTCTGGTAAGACCGCGGTGCCAGCAGAAACACCGCAACCGAAAGCGCCAGAATGACGAGCCACCCTACACAAAGGACGATTGCGTAGCGCATGTATCGCCCACTGACGGGACCACCCCGCAAGAAGGACCAATTGGAAATCACTGCGTCACGCCCCCAATAATCGCGGCATTCACAGCCGGGGCGGCGATCTCAGAGATCATCTTGATCACATCGCGTACATTGGTGACATGAGAGTCGTAGCAAGCGATTGCATCATTCGGCAGGAGCACTGGGTTAAAATCATCCCTGTCGGCTCGACGAACCAAATCCTCAATCGAGCGCGCAATGACTTCGCTCTCCCACGTGACAGGGTTTCGCGATATCAGAACACCCCAGCGGCGCGCATTGGTCGCCTGAATGCCTCCGACGCAGTTTGCAGATACAAGTCCCTGCAGAAAGCGTGTCCCGTAAGGCAGGCGTGTTGCCTCTTGTCCAATCGCGGAGTTCGCATTCGACGCGGCCGGCTGCGTCAGGTTCGACATGAAGACACGAATCCCCGGCGGCGTAATGCGCGACGGTCGCGCGAGCGCCATCTGAAAGCAGCCGCGCGACGGCACATGAATGCGGTCGCCAGCCACGAGGAGCGGATCGTCCAATGGACCGCCATCCAGCGCACCGATCATGTCGAAGACACGCCGACGACCATTACGGATTAGAACAATGTTCTGAATGTCAGCATCAGGACGCACACCGGCCGCCGCAAAGAGGGCCGAACTAAGACGGCGCTGCATCGTGAAATCGCCTTTTGCTTCAAGACGGGCCGCTGCGTCGTCTTCCGCTTTTCTTTCGTTCAGCACCACATCGCCTGATTGGAAGACGGCACCAGAAACCGAAACCTGGATTGGTGCCCACTGCAGGACTGAAACGCTTGCTTGCGAAAATTGAGGACGAAAGTACCCACCAGAAACGAGAAGCCGGGCGACGGCGTTCTCTAGCTCCGTAATAGAGCCGCCGGCGGCGGGAAGGTCCCCCAGGAATGGTAGCCGAACATAGCCGCTGGGCGAGACAACATAGTCGCCTTCAAACCCATCCCCGCGCATGAGATCGAGCCGGATCAGATCTCCGGGCGACAGGAGTTCCGGAACGTCGATGGCTTCTCCTAATCCGATATCGCTCGCAGGGCTCGCGAGCGCGAGATCCATGTCCTGGCACCTACCGAAATTCTGATCTCGTGCGCGAACCAGATCGTCGCGTTCATCGACGGGTCCGGCAAACTGACGCTCGGCCTGATAGCCGACGAGATTCATGTCGGAGAGATTTCGAGGCCGCTCAAAGGAGGCGGTGCAACTCGCGACCAAACCTGCAAAAACGCCAATCAGAAACCATCGCAGGAACAACCGACGAGGACGAACACAAACAGTGTCAGTCGCAGCATTCAGCATGTTCGAGATCGCAGATCCACATTCCATAGGAACCTCCTGTCGATCTCATTCTTGCAAGCGCCAAGCCCTATCCTTTCTTGTTATTATTCAATGCACTAAATGCATGTTTCCTTTCGTCATGATGGAGCTTGCAAATAGAGATTCGCAATTTGCGGCAGACGCGACTTGCACATTGCAAGAGCGGGTTGCGGGGTGTCAGGCCAAGGATCGAACCACCAACGTCCTAGGGATCGTTGGAACCATCATCTCTAAACCTTCTACAAAGCACCATCTCAAATGGGCAGCCGTGAGAGCATCTTGTCTCTCCAGCTCTCGACAAGTTCGCCAGTGCCAGCACCCCGGCTTGGAAGGGAATGGATTGGAGCGGTTTGGTCCACCTGCTGACTTTACTCGGTGGCGGATTACCGAGATCAGGCCGTATGTGTCGGTACTCTACAAATACCCGCAAATACACCGGATGTGAACGGATTTCACCGAACAGCATCGTCCACGCCGATCGCTAAGATGCACCTCAATTCAATAATTTTGTTGAATTATTTGGATAGCCCTGGACTTCGCCGAACAGATAGATGGTGCCCAGAAGAGGACTCGAACCTCCACGTCCGTAAGGACACTACGACCTGAACGTAGCGCGTCTACCAATTCCGCCATCTGGGCACGGGCATTGGGAAGCGCGCTTACTACTGATCTGACCGCAGCCCGTCAACGGGCGGGCACATTGGAAGCGGCCCGACAGGCCTACGTTCTGCTATAGAACGCCCATGAAAGTGGCGAGATTTCAATCTTTGATCAAATCGGGATCGTTTGACGTGCACAGCGCGTTAATACTCGGCTAGAAGCCCATTCAACCAAAGGGAATCTCATGGGCCGACTCATCGCTGTCTCGAACCGCACTGCGGCCGACCCCGGTGCGCGAGCGGGTGGACTGTCCGTTGCCGTCTGGGAGTCGCTCAAATCGACGGGTGGCATCTGGTTCGGATGGACCGGCGACATTGTCGAGAACCCGCCGAGTGACGTAAACGTCTTCAGGGATGATGGCGTGGAATTTGTCCTGACGGATCTGTCACCCAACGAGTACGACAAGTACTATCTACAGTACGCCAATTCGGTCCTCTGGCCGGTGTTGCACTACCGGATCGACCTCGCTTCTTTTGATCCTGATGCTTTCCCAGCCTACGCAGCGGTCAATGAGCGCATAGCCGGCATTGTCGCCGATCGCGTTGAACCCGGCGACTCAGTCTGGGTGCACGACTATCATTTCCTGCTGTTAGGAGACTCGCTCCGCAGCGCGGGGTGGAATGGCCCGATAGGCTTTTTTCTTCACATCCCCTTCCCACCGCCTGAGGTTTTTCGAGCTCTGTCGGAGCACCAGCAGATTGCGCGCGCCATGTGCGCTTACTCCGTAATCGGGTTTCAGTCGCAACAGGATCAGGCAAACTTCACGCGCTATCTGGTTGACGACTGCGGCGGGGTCGATGAGAGCGACGGCGTCGTCAATGTCTTCTCGACGAGGGTGAAGATCGCCGCCTACCCTATCGGCATTGATGCTACAGGCTTTGAAGAGGCAGCGAAAACAGAGAAGGCTCGCGAGGCGGCCGATAGGATTGGGCGGTTTCTTGGCGGACGATCTCTGGTTATCGGCGTTGACCGCATGGACTACTCCAAGGGACTTCCTGAACGGTTTGAAGCCGTCGGACGCCTTTTCAGCGAACATCCTGAAGTCCGCGGGCGTGTGTCAGTGACACAAGTGGCTCCACCCTCGCGCAGCAAAGTGGAGGAGTATCGCGAACTCAGGCAAATGCTTGATGGTCTCGCCGGGCAGATCAATGGTGACTATGGCGACCTAGACTGGATTCCACTACGCTATCTGGCACGCTCCTACGAACGGGAAGAACTTGCCGGCCTTTTCCGCATCGCACGCGTCGGCCTTGTGACGCCACTTCGGGATGGAATGAACCTTGTTAGCAAAGAGTTCGTGATGGCGCAGGATGAGTCCGACCCTGGAGTGCTGGTCCTGTCGGAGTTTGCAGGGGCTGCCGAACAGTTGAAGGCGGCGCTCCTCGTGAACCCTCACGATACCGGAATGATGGCCGATACCATCCATGAGGCACTGACAATGCCACTGGAAGAACGGCAACAAAGATGGCGTGAGCTACGCGATATCGTGCAATCACAGGACGTTGCGTGGTGGCGCGAGCGGTTCCTCAAGGATCTGGAAACGCTTCACGAGGGTTCTGGCTGAAGCTCGACATGACCGACAGTTCTCGCGACGCCTTGCCGGCACCCCCGATCCTGACTTCAACCCATGCAGTCTTTCTCGACTTTGACGGTACGCTCGCACCCTTGCAGGATGATCCAAACACAGTCGCTTTGCCAGCGGGCGGAAGCGATGTGTTGAAGCGGATCGCAGAGCTTTGCGACGGCGCGCTTGCTGTTGTAAGCGGCCGCGACATTCGGGATCTTTCCAGCCGCGTGCCGTCTAATCTTTGGCGTGCCGGCGGACATGGTATCGAGGTCTGTGCGCCAACGGAGTTACCAAGCGACAAGCCGCCCTCCGCCCCTCTAGGGCTCGCCGAGCGATTGGAGGAGATCGCAGTGACGCACCCGGGCACGTGGTTGGAACGGAAGGGCACAGTATTTGCTGTACACTACCGGGCAATTCCCGACGCAGAGCTCCCCCTAGCGAGCGCCCTTGAATCAATCTTGCATACACTGGACGCCTACAAGCTGCAGAGAGGCAAGATGATCTTCGAACTCAAACCAGCCAATGCCAATAAGGGGCGTGCGCTCGCTTCACTGATGGCGTCCGCACCCTTTATCGGTCGCGTCCCTGTGATGGTGGGTGATGACGCAACTGATGAAGATGCCATGCAGGCCGCGATCGATTTGGGTGGCTTCGGCGTGAAAGCGGGAGACGGCGATACGCTCGCGACATACAGGCTTCAGCACCCCTCGGCGGTCTGGAATTGGCTCAAGGACTCTGTGGCATGAGCGGACTTGAACTCGGGATCATCGGTAACGGAACCGTCGCAGCGCTTATTGATTCCGAGGCATCCATTAGCTGGCTCTGTTTGCCTCGTTTCGATGGTGAACCCGTCTTCAACGCTCTTCTTGGTGGTGGCGGAGCATTCGACGTGCACCTGGCCGGCAAGACGTTTTCGAAGCAATCCTATCGCCGCAATACAGCAGTGATGGAGACGGTACTGGAAGCGGATGATGGGTCCGCCATACGGATTACCGATTTCGCGCCACGATTTGTAGATCGCGGACGCATGTTTCGTCCGGCTTCGATCGTTCGACGCATCACGCCCCTATCAGGCATGCCACGGATCACCGTTCGTATCGCCGCGGAGACTGAACATGGCGGAAGAACAATCCTCCCCCGGCGCGGTGTCTCTCATATTCGTTTTCCTGATGACCAGACCGGGTTTCGCGTAACAACCGATGCACCCGTCTCCTATGTCCTGGATCAGAGAGAGTTCGTACTAGACCGCGAGGTTAGCTTTGTTCTTGGGCCGGATGAGTCGCTTTCAAACAGCGCTGACTCAATGGCGACGGACTGGCTTAACCGCACATCTGCGAACTGGTACAACTGGTCCAAGCGGCTTGCTACGCCGCCGGAATGGCAGGACGCCGTTATTCGCGCAGCCATTACCTTGAAACTCTGTGTCTATGAGGAAACCGGCGGGATCGTGGCCGCTCTAACGACGTCAATTCCAGAACATGCTGGATCACAGCGAAACTGGGATTATCGGTACTGCTGGCTGCGCGATTCCTACTTCACCGTAACAGCGCTGAACCGACTGGCTGCTATGGGCACGCTGGAACGCTATCTCGGCTACCTTCGAAATACGGTGTCCCATACAAAGGGCGGCCATATCCAGCCCGTTTTTGGTGTGGCGCTAGAACAGGACCTGACCGAAGAAATCGCAGACCGCTTGCCCGGATACAAAGGCATGGGACCGGTGCGTATTGGTAACCAGGCCGCCGAGCACATCCAGCATGACGTCTACGGACATGTCGTGCTGGGTGCCTCTCAGGCATTCTTCGACGAACGCCTGGAGAGCAAAGCTGGCGAACTCGAGTTCGAGCAGTTCGAGAAGGTGGGCGAACGCGCCTACGAGGTTTACGATACGCCTGATGCCGGCATCTGGGAGTTCCGGGGGATTGCCCACGTGCATACATCGTCTGCGATCATGTGCTGGGCGGCATGCGACCGGCTCGCCCGCATTGCAGGTGTTCTTGGGAGGACCGACCGCGCCGAGTTGTGGACGAGCCGTGCCGATGAGATCCGTGACAACGTGCTTTCAAAAGCATGGAATGAAGACCGTCAGGCCTTCACCGGCGCGTTCGGCGAGGAGGCACTGGATGCATCAGTGCTGCTGATGGCCGAGATCGGCTTCATCGACCCGATGGATCCGCGCTATGTAGCAACTGTCGAGCGAATTGATGAAGAGCTACGCGAGGGCGATCACGTCTATCGTTATCGCACAGAGGACGATTTTGGCCGACCGCAAACCGCCTTCACCGCCTGCACGTTCTGGCACATAGACGCGTTGGCGAGAATCGGCCGGCTGGAAGATGCCCGAGCGATGTTCGAGGCGGTTCTATCCAAGCGCACAAAGCTGGGCCTGCTATCTGAGGACATTGAGACCGAAACTGGCGAGCTCTGGGGCAACTTCCCCCAGACCTACTCCATGGTGGGCATCGTCAATGCCGCAGCTCAGCTAAGCAAATCATGGGATGAGATCGCTTGAGTTTTGATTAGAGAGTGCTTTGGCGACTCTTCTTAGTCGGATTGTGGAGCGGTCATTTTCGATCGTCCTGACGACAAGTTTGCTCCGTAGTGATCAGTCGTAGTGACTGGCGAATGATCACGTAGACTCAAAGCACTGCTCAGATCACGACTCTTTGGCATTCCCAGCAGTGCGCTTCTGTGCAGTATCGGAGAAAAAGCAATTACAGGGTCAAGGGAAACGCCATGCACTATGCTGAACTAAAGAAAGCCAAAGACTTACTGACGGGTCCAGGCGGTGATTTTGAAATTGTCGAAGAAGATATTCTTGGTAACCGCATCCGTTCATTCAAGAATGCTCCGCCTAGCGTTCGCGAAGTTTGGCTTTCTACCGTCCAGTTCTCGGAGCGTCCCTATCTCATCTACCAGGACGAACGCCTGACCTATGGCGATGTGCATGCTCGCGTGAATTCGGTAGCGGCCTGGCTCGTTCGCGAAGGTGTCCAGCCCGGGGACCGCGTAGCGATCGCAATGCGTAACTATCCCGAATGGATGCAAATCTACTGGGCCTGCGTATCCATCGGTGTCGCCGTCGTCGGCATGAACGCGTGGTGGACAGCCGATGAAATGGGCTACGCCCTGCAGGACTCCGCGCCCAAAGTCATATTCCTCGATCCTGAACGTCTTCAAAGGCTGCACGAACAGCCCGAGATCGCTGCAGACCTGAAAGTCGTGGGCGTCAGACTGCAGGACAAAGCTGATGGGCTGACGAGTTGGGAAGAAATCATCGCCCAGCCCGGTGAAATGCCGGAGGTGACCGTCGATGCTGATTCAGATGCATGCATTTTCTACACGTCTGGAACGACTGGCAGACCCAAAGGCGCGCAGCTCACACATCGCGGTTGCGTCGCGAACCTGATGAACATGTCGTACGCAGCGGCGTCCTCCGCACTCGCCGTCCATCTCGCGACAGGTGAGGCGATCCCCGAAGACCCGCCACCGCCAGTCGGCCTTGTCACAACACCCCTGTTCCATGTCACAGCAAACAATTGCGGTGCGTACCCTGCCACCGCCGCCGGTGGCACACTCGTCACCATGTATCGCTGGGATGCCGGAGACGCGCTGCGGCTCATCGAAAAGGAACGCGTTACCGCAATGGGCGGCGTTCCCGTCATGGCCCGCGAGTTGATCACGCATCCTGATTTTTCAAGCACGGATACTTCGAGCCTAACCACACTTTCCGGCGGTGGTGCTCAGGTGCCGCCAGATCTCGTTGGAAAGATTGAGTCTGATGTGGCGACCGCGCGGCCCGGCACCGGTTATGGCATGACGGAAACCTGCGGGATTATCACGTCGATCTCCGCGGACTTTTTCGCAGACCGGCCCGAAAGCGCCGGCCCGGCTATGCCAAATTTCGAAGTGAAATGCGTCGATGATGCCGGTAACACGGTTGCGCAAGGCGAGTTGGGTGAACTCTGGGTTCGAGGCTCTTCGGTGATCAAAGGCTATATCAACCGGCCAGAAGCAACGGCGGAAGCAATCACCGATGGCTGGCTTCATACGGGCGACATCGCGCGCATCGACGAGGATGGTTTCATCTACATAGTCGACCGCAAGAAAGACATGGTCCTGCGGGGCGGCGAAAACATCTACTGCGCCGAAGTTGAAACCGTCATTTACCGACATGATGCCGTGGCTGAATGCTCCGTGTTCGGCGTACCGGACGATCGGCTTGGGGAAGAGGTGGGTGTAGCGATCGTCCTGAAGCCGGGAGAACAACTCACAGAACAGGCACTTCGCGATCACTGCGCCGCGGTAATGGCGAAGCACAAGATCCCCCGTTACATCTGGCTCCTTGATGAAGCACTCCCCCGCAATGCGAGCGGCAAGTTTCTAAAACGCGAATTGCGAGACCGGCTAAGCGCCGAAATCGTAGCCAGCTAAAGAAGAAGCGCAGTGCAGCAAAGTTACGGGATTGGATGATGGCATCGCAGACCTTGGCGAAATACGTGAGTTATCGGAGTCATTAATATGCCCGCCATCAAGGCCAACGACGTCACGATAGAATACGAGTCGCACGGGTCTTCTAATGACCCTGCGGTTCTTTTGATCATGGGATTGAGCGCCCAGCTCACATTCTGGCCGCCCGCCTTGATCGAAGCACTGTTGGGCGCGGGTTTTCGTGTGGTGACGTTTGACAACCGCGATGTTGGCCTGTCTGAGAAATTCCATGGCCGGAAAGCCCCGAACATCCTGCGCCAAGCAGCTCTCGCGCGGATCGGCATCAAAACACGCGTGCCCTACTCTCTTGAGGACATGGTCGAAGACACGTCTGGATTGCTCCAGTCGTTGGAAATCGATCAAGCACATATTGTCGGTGCCTCAATGGGAGGCATGATCGGCCAATTGTTTGCGGCAAAGAAACCATCACAAACGACAAGCCTTGTGTCGATCATGTCCAGTACCAACAATCTATCATTGCCGCGCCCAAGCAGGAGACTTGCTGGCCCTATCCTGCTGAAGCGGAGCAAAGCGACGACCAAGGAGGAAATAGTAGATGATGCGATGGCGTTCTGGTCGCTTATTGGTACGGCCGATGCCGAGGCTGACCCATCATATCTGCGAGAAAGAATTGAGGCTGGCATTGAGCGCAGCCACTATCCGGCCGGTGTCCGTCGTCAGGTTGCGGCAATCATTGCCAGTGGGGATCTGAGGCAGCATGTCCGCAAGATCTCTGCACCTACATTGGTCATTCACGGATCTGATGACCCGCTGGTACCGGTTGAAGGTGGCATGGACTCAGCCCGCCACATCCCGGGCGCAAGGCTCGAGATTATTAAGGGCATGGCGCACGACCTACCTCAGAAACTCTTGCCAGAGATTACCAGGTTGATCGTTGAGCACGTCGTGAGCACTGAGAAGACGCAACATATCGCCAGCACTTGAATGCGATGGGACAGTCCAGCTACGCGTTTGCGCTAGCAAACAGTGACTGAAGGCGGACCTTTGACGAGCCGTCCGATCTGCCAAATCGACTCACCCCTGTCATGAAACGTGGCGAGAACCGCCTCAATACGGTCAGCTGGCACTGCAGCAAGCAGCCCGCCCGACGTTTGCGGATCGTAGAGGACATCACAAGGCACCTCTTCACGCATATAGTCGATAATGGCCAGCCGATTTGCTTCCCACAATGATGGACGGACGCCTTCTGCCAGAAGCTCAACCGCACCCGGCAACACGGGAACGTCTTCGGCAACGATTTCAGCGCCGAGATCCGACGCCTCAAGCATATTGAACAAGTGGCCCGCCAGACCAAAGCCGGTCACATCCGTCATCGCGGTCGCGCTACCGGACAGAGCGGTCGACGCGCTTTTCAGGCCGATCGTCATCTGATCTAGCGCGGCCATGACCCACTGGCCCCGCGCCTGCCCTGCCATCTCAGCAGCCAGTATGACGCCCACACCGAGCGGTTTCGTCAGAACCAAAACATCTCCTGTCTGCGCGCCATTGGTCCGGATTGGTGGTCCATCGCTTGTACCGGTGACGGTGAAGCCGATCGTCATCTCGGCCCCTACACTGGTATGCCCGCCTACGATGCTCGCTCCAGCATTCTCGAACACACCAGATGCCGCCGCCATGATCTCGGTAATTGTCCGTCGCTGCAAACTGGCGGACATCTCCGGCAGGATGATTGATGCCAATGCCGACTGCGGTGTTGCCCCCATCGCCCAAATGTCCCCCAGGGCATGAACCGCAGCAGTCCTAGCAACGATCCAGGGGTCTTCTGAAAAGGCACGCAGGTGATCCGTACTCAGGACCTGATAGCGCCCGTTCTGCTCAACCACGGCCGCATCGTCCATCGGCGGTGACGTCGCGACCGGCAACACCTCTAAGAGAACGGCTCGGTCTACCTTGGCTCCACACCCTCCACAAAGCGGCGGACGGTCGCCCATCAGATCCCGAACACCCGAGGCGGCGCGCGCAGGTAAAATAGCGCTGTCCATCTCTGGAAACTCGTTGAGCTGCCGCATAAAGCGGCGATCAATTCGATCTTTCAGCGTCCATAGCCAGTTGCCGCCAACCGCCAAACCATACTTCAACGCAATCGCGGACTTCCGACCGGTCGATACCAGCTTCAGATAGTCAGACTGAGGCTGGAAAGACTTCATCGAACCACCGGCCAGGGCAGACTTGAGATTCTCAAACAGGATAGGGGCCTGCCGCACCGCAAAAACGCCCGCTTTTTCACGCGGTGCGAACGTCATATGTGCGCAATCCCCCACCGCAAAAATCGCGGGATCACTTATGGATCGCAGACTTGAATCTACATCGACAAACCCATTGGTTTGAGCAAGTCCGGATCTGGCAGGCCACTCATGCGCGCGAGCACCAGTGGTGCTCAAGATGAAGTCTGCAGAGACGCTTTCGCCGTCTTCGAACTCAACACTTTCGGCTGTAAATCTCGATACAGTTTTTCCCGTTTCTACACGCACATTTTCTTTTTCGAGTAAGGCCCCTAACGAATGCCGCTGCATTCCGGTCAGGCTCTGCAACAATTGATCAGATTGCTCGAACAAGGCGATGTCGGCGTTAGGTGCGTCATCGGCCGCGGTCCTGTGAGTCATGGCGAGAGACAACTCGACACCAGCAACTCCACCACCAATCACAGCAATAGAGCGCCTTCGTTTCGTAGAAATGGATTCCTCGAGGAACTCCGTCCAAGCGCTGGCAAACTGACCTAGAGGTTTTGCAGCAGCAGCGTGGTCTTCGAAGCCCTCTGTCTCCGCAAGCGCGCTATGTGCACCGACATCCAGGGACAGGACATCGAAAGCGATTGGCGGCCGTCCATCAACGGCGACAGTTCTGCCTTCAAGATCAATCGCGTGGGCCGCTCCTCGAACGAAACGCGCATCGGCATGACGAGCAAGCCGAACCAGATCGATGTCTAGTTCGTCCCGGCGATAGTGCCCGGCAACAAAGCCCGGCAACATACCGCTATAAGCGGTGGCGTGACCGGGATCGATCAAGGTCAGGCGTACGCCCGGTAGCGGCTCCATACCCCATCGCTTGAGCACCAGTGCATGCGTATGCCCGCCCCCGACCAATACTAGATCCTTGGTAAGCGGCACGGTCGGCGTCAATGGCGTGTCCTCTTCGAAGCGCTGGTCACAGCAAAGTGGCGGAGGTGGATGGGAATCGAACCCACCACACGCGCGAGCGTGTCCATGGTTTTGAAGACCAGGGAAGCCACCAGACTTCAGTCACCTCCAATCCGGCATCAATCCCGTATGCAGGCCAGAAGGTCAAACACCCCCGCAAGTGGCCACGATCAAATCCGCATAATCCCCCGCAACGTGCCCCACCGGAATACTTGCGAACCGCTCAATTCCGATGCCTAGTCGGTCAATGATCGAAACACTCAAACCCTTCACGCTCTCAGACAGAACCGGCGAATCTCTCGACGTACCAACGGATCGCCCCACTTTGCTCTGCTTCCTGAAGGACGATTGTCCAACCTGTCAGATTGCCTTGCCGATCCTTGACGCGTTTCATCGCGCCTATGGCGAGCATATCGACATCATCGCGATCGATCAGAGTGATCCTTCGGATGGGGGCGTCTACGTCGACCAGAAGACCGACATCACAATCCTTGACGACTCCAGGTGCAAAACAGCGTTCGACTACGACATCGAGACGGTTCCGACGCTCATTTTCAGCGGTGAGCAGGGAATCGTGGAGACCTCTGTCATCGGTTTCGTGAAACAGGAATGGCAATCCCTCGAAGAACGCCTCGGAAGTGCATCGCAGCGCGCGCCCGCCGAAGTGCACTGGAGTGACTTGCCGGACTGGCGCCCGGGTTGCGGCTCAAAGTCACTCGACCCGGCCATCAACGACCGCTTGCGCGCCGAAGCCGAAGGGTCACCCATTCGGTCTCGAAAAATCGAAGTCGCGAAGGATGACGACGTCTTCGAGTTCATGTTTGATCAAGGGTTCTCAGACGGTCTGCCGCTTGTGCCGCCAACGGCCGAACGCGTCATGCGCATGCTGGACGGAACCTCGCGCGATGCGCAGGATCTCGTTGCACTGATGCCACCAAACATGGGCGAAGTGACCGTCGAGAAGGTCGCGGTGAATGCCGTCATGGCCGGATGCCGGCCTGAGTACATGCCCGTCATCATCGCGTGCGTCGAAGCGGTGTGCACCGACGCGTTCAACATTCATGGCGTGATGGCAACGACGATGGGCGCGTCGCCCGTCATCGTCGTAAACGGACCGATCCGCCATCGCCTCGATATGAACATGCAACTCGGCGCTTTAGGTCATGGTAACCGCGCCAACGCAACGATCGGCAGAGCCCTCCGGTTGATCATACGCAATGTCGGTGGCTCGACACCGGGCGGGACAGATCGTTCCACGCTTGGCAATCCCATGAAGTTCACGATGTGCTTCGCTGAATGGGAGGAGCGAAATCCGTGGCCTCCCCTGCACGTTGAGCGTGGTTTCAACACCGAAGATTCTGTTGTCACCATCTTCGCGATGACCAGCGGACCCACCCTCATCGTCGACCAGGAATCGCGTGATCCGGATCAGTTGGGTGGCTCACTCGGCATGGGGTTGGAAAGTGTATTCCTGCCGAAAATGCATCTCGCGCCTGTTGATGCACTTCTGGTCGTTTGTCCGGAACATATCGATACGCTCATGCAGAGCGACTATTCGAAAGAACGCTTACGACGGCGCATACAAGAGGTGACGTCCACACCCCTGAGAGACATGATCGTCGATGACCGCTCTGGCACAGGCCTCAAGCCAGAGCAGGTTGCAAAGCTCACCGAAGAACAGCTCGATGCTCCCGCCCCGAAATTCCGCAACGAAGACTACATTCATATCGTGGTCGCAGGTTCCGATGCCGGCAAGTTCTCGGCAGCTTTCCACGGCTGGGCGACGGGTGATATCGGTTCGACTTCCGTTTCCCGGAAGATCGAGGAATAATGCCGGAGAGACCCGAGTAGCAAAACGGCAACCCGAAAGAGAGGATTTATGACGATAATTCTGGATCCAACCAATGAAAGCGTCCCTGTCACTCGACAGATCACGCCAAGGACCGGAGAGATCAAGGGCGTGGTCGGCCTGATGGACATCCGAAAGCCGCGCGGGGACATTTTCCTCGACGCTTTGGATGAGTTGATGGCCAAGCGTTTGCCTGATGTCGAAATCAGACGGTTCGCGAAGCCAACTTTCACCAAACCATGCCCGGATGACCTCAGGCAGGACATTCGATCGCAATGCGACTTCCTAGTGGAAGCGCTCGCCGATTGAGGCTCCTGCACGACATGCAGTTTGCATGACACTGTCTGGTTTGAAATCAACGGCGTTCCAGCCGTTACGGTCGCATCGACCGAGTTCCGCGAGGCTGCGGACGTCCAAGCCCGCGCGCTTGGCATGAAGGATGCGCGCTCGATTTTCGTCGCTCATCCCATCCAGGATGCAACCGATGACGAAATGAGAGACAAGGCGAACGAAGTGATTGACGAAATCATCGCCGCACTCACGACTTAACTTCTATTGCTCGTGCGGCGCGCAAAAGCGCGTGTCGCCCGAGCGGACCGTTTGCCCTGTGGCATCATAGTATTCGAGGAGCGGCACGATGAATTTCCGGCTCGTTTGAAGGAGCTCTCTAGCTTCGCCGGTCTTGAAAGGTGTTGGAAATGGGAAAGCGGCACGCAGTCTGGAGGCTCCAACCTCGATCGCATCGGCATGAAACACCACATCGCGCTTCAAGGCTTGATTGCGTAACTTCACCACTTCGCCCAAACCAATAAGGAGTGACAGCAGGGACATCTGTTCCGTCGATGCGGTGAGGTCTTTCAGCAGATCGGGCGGCGACAGTTCCCCTTCCTGCAAACCATCTCTAATAGCAAAGAGCATCTGCCTCTTTTCAGATGTGAGCGCCGCAAGTGGATCATATCCGCAGCGCCCCAGGACGCCATCGCGTAATGCCAACTGCCCCCCGTCCACGAGACTTGCAATTGCAGTATCGACAAGCGGAACTGGGTAAGAAGCTGAGAGCATTCCACGGACCTCGCTAACTGAGATCCCGAAGGTATCAGGCTGGGCTTCGTATCTTTTGTCGATGGTATCCAGTACTTCTGTTTCCGCTCGATGAACGATTGACAGTGGTGCAAGGAGATTATCTCCTAAATCAGCTAAACCATCTTCCAGAGCGACAGCACTTACTCTCGCCAACCGCGCCAGCCGCGCCCGCTCAACGCCCCTTTGTTCCCGTTCGAACAAGCCCTCGGCAATTGCAATAACATCGGCGTCCATGAGAGCGCTCAGCAGACGAAGTGTTTTTTCGGAGCCACGCCGGGCGTTTGGGGCGACCGGGTCCAGAACAATACCACCCGCCAGCGTTCCAGCTGGCGACAGCCGTCGGACGATGAAAGTCTGACCTGGGTGAGCGAGAACAAGTTCAGAAAAGCGAAGCTGAACGAACCTTGTCTCTCCAGATTGGAGCTCACCCTGTTCTAACGGATACACCTTGGCGATGTAGCTGCCAGAACCGAGATGAACTCTGACCTCCTCCCGCGCGCGCAGAGGGTGTGCCATCTCCCTTGAAAGCCGAAGGCTAACATTGATCTGCTGGCTGGCATGAAAGATATCGGGCGCGCAGATCACGTCTCCGCGTTCAATATCCGAAGTCGCGACCCCACGCAGGTTCAGGGCAACCCGTGCCCCTGGTAGCGCGACATCGACGTCTTCACCTCGCGTCTGAATCTTTCGGACCGTTATAGACTGACTGGCAGGCTCAAGGCGGGCGCAATCGCTTGCCCTAATCGTTCCTCCCTTAAGCGTACCGGTTACAATCGTACCCGAGCCGATCGCCGAAAAGACACGATCAACCGGCAGAAAGAAACCTCCCAGATCACGTGGCGGCTTGATGTCCGAAAGCTGATGCTTCAGCACCTCATGCAAGTCATCAAGGCCTTCCCCAGTCTCTGACGAACAAGTGACGATTGGGGCAAAGTCAAATCCCGTACCGGTCAGTCGCTTAGATACGTCCGCGAGCACCTCTTCTCGCTGCTCTTGCGGCACCAAATCGACCTTCGTCAGCGCAACAACCATGTGGCGGATGCCCAATTGTGCGGCGATCCCCAGATGCTCTTCAGTCTGGCGTTCAAACCCGTCCGTCGCCGAAACAACCAGTAGGACCACTGGAACACCGCTCGTCCCAGACACCATCGTTCGGATGAAGTCTTCATGCCCAGGCGCGTCGATGAAATCGATTGTTCCGCCTACGTATTTTCTATGAGCGAAGCCAAGCTCGATGGAGAGTCCTCGAGCCTTTTCATCAACAAGCCTGTCTGTCTCCAATCCGGTCAAAGCGCGGACAAGGCTCGTCTTTCCATGATCGACATGACCAATCACTGCTATAGCGTAGTGATTTACCATCTCAGTTTCGTTTCAGAGCTTCGATGATTTGAGCAATATCCTCATCTTCGATCGTACGCATATCCAATAGAAGACTGTCAGCTTCCAGCCGACCGATAACCGGTATCGGTGCCTGCCGAAGCCAGTCTGCAAGTTTCTGGGTTGAACGCTCCTCCCACTTCAGGGCTACCGCGACGCTTTGGAGGTCTTGCTGTGGCAAGCCCCCCCCTCCCGCATAGGCTACGCTCTCAACTACATCGGTGCGCAGTCCTTCAATATCACGACATTGCACAACGACGTTCTGGGCACGTGCGTGGAGCTCTGCGATGGATGTTGCAAGACGACGAAGCACCGGGACACGCGTGAATGGATCGGCATAAGGCGGGTAGAGACGCAAAGTCGCCTCTAAAGCGGCCAGTGATAACTTGTCGATCCGCATAGTGCGCAAGAGTGGATGCCGCTTCAACTGATCGATCGCGTCCCGCCGACCAGCGATAATCCCGGCCTGCGGTCCACCGAGGAGCTTGTCCCCTGAGAACGTTACAAGATCGACGCCTTGACGGAGTACATTCGCGACAATCGGCTCATCGGGCAAGCCGATGTGCGCAAGATCAACCAGAACCCCGCTGCCGAGATCCTCAACGACTGTCAAATCATGCTCGTGCCCCAGACTGACCAGTTCAGCTCGAGACGGCGCACTGGAGAAGCCAACAATCTTGTAATTGCTCGTGTGGCTCTTCAGAAGCACTGACGTTTCGGGTGTGATTGCGTCGGCATAATCCGAAATGCGTGTCTTATTGGTGGTCCCAACCTCAACGAGCGTTGCACCACTTTGCTCGATCACATCTGGCATACGGAAAGAGCCGCCAATCTCGATGAGTTCGCCACGAGACGCGATGACTTCCCGTCCCCTTGCAAAGACGCTCAAACAAAGAAAAATAGCCGCCGCGCAATTATTGACCACAACGGCACCTTCAGCACCAGTGAGCTCGCAAACAAGCGCTTCGACATGATCGTACCGGGACCCTCGCCGGGCAGACTCCAGATCGAACTCCAGATTTGAATTCGATCCAGCAATTGCCGTCATCGCCTCAACGGCCTCCTTAGCGAGAGGCGCGCGCCCCAGATTGGTATGGATGACGATGCCAGTCGCATTGATGACCCGGCGGAGGCTATTGGCACGACCGAGCTCGACAGCGTTTTTGATGTCAGAGAAGAACTCATCCGACACAAAATCAGGTAGTTCGCGCTGCTGCCCGCTCAGCACACGAACGCGCACTTGATTGATGGAGGATCGCAACGCTGCCGTCACTTCCTCCCGGCTGAAGGCGGCGCACAAGACCCTCATCTCAGGGCGCTCAAGGAGGCTTTGGACTGGCGGGATATCTCTAAGAGGATGGGTGTTCGGGTCGCTCACACCGTCCAAACTCAACTCTGCTCGATCTGCCATGTTCTGATTCTACACAATTTCTGACGGCGGTGAATGCGCTCGACCGCGTGCTACTTCCGATCGCTGTTTTCTTCCAGGGAACACGGGGCAGATTGGCGCGTTTCGCTGTTAGCAAAACTCAAGGTGACGACAGATGAAAGCGCAAACGCTGGCAATACTGACTGGCCTGTCTCTTGTTTCGGTGGGAGCAACGACAGCCTACGCATAGGCCGCTCCAGAGACGGTCGTCGAAGACATAGTCGATGCTGTGACGGTTCAGTATCTTGGCGGTGGTGTCCAAGGCGCGTAAGTAAAGGCAGACAGCTCCTCGGGCAGCACCGGAGCGTATGGCGCATTGAAGTCGAATGGCGCTTTCGTTTCGCTCCACACATTGACATGCTTGCCACCAACGAAACGGATGAGAGATACACAGCCCCACCGGGTTCCAAACGGGCCGTGCGGGATACCGGGCGGACGCCAGAAGTAGGCACCGGGCACCATTGTCCCATGCGGCCCGGTCAGGGAACCGGAGATCAGGTAGGCCTCCTCGACAACAGGGTGGCTTTCCTGCGACCCCTCAAGTCCCGGTGGTTCGGAATGCGGTAAAACCATCGACAGGAATGTCCGCTCACCTGTCTCCGGATCGGTACGCAGGTCTTTGCGCGAAATACCGAGATGCGCGAGCTTCGGATCATTGAGCGTCATGTCCCACGGCATGTGGAGCGCATCGATCCGGATCGGATCGCAGCGCGCGGTTTCGTCACCGATGTAAACGTCCGGTTCACGATCAAAGAAGGTGAGAACGACCGCGCCCTTGCATGTGGCTATCGCCCCATGATGATGCTTGGCCGGAAAGAAGCCATAGCAATCGTGTCCGAATACTGCGTCATCGACCCACAGTTCGCCATCAAGGACATAGAATTCTTCGTCCGCGACGATCCGATTATCACCTTCCCGCCGCCAGCCGGGCGGGTAGCGAATGATCGCGCTACAGGCACCCGTCTCCTCATCCCGACTGAGGAATTTGTACTCTGCGTCAGGCCGAGCCGCATCCTGACCGATGCGACGCCAGGGAATGAGTTGCGCCTGAATGAACTCAATATGCGGACGCATCAGGCGACCTTCGTCCGCACCTTCCGCGGAAGCGCCGAATAAACAAACTCTTCAGCATCAAGATCAACCTTGGGAAGCTCCTCGCACTCTCGCCAGTAGTCCTGCGTGTGCTCCCATATGGGATCGGAGCCGCGCTTGGGCATCAGGTGCATGCTCCGCATAAGATAGCCTGGATTGAAGTTATCGGAGTCCATCCACGGCAGAATCTCCATGTCCTCGTCCTGATCGCGTGGAGCCACCCGTACTTCTTCGACACCCTTGGCATCCATGTGTTTCAAGAGGCGACACACGAAGTCAGCCACGAGGTCGACGCGCAGCGTCCAACTGGCGCGGAAGTAGCCAAATACCCAAACCATGTTGGGAACACCCGTGAACATCATGCCGCGATAGGTAACGGTCTGGCTGAAGTCGACCGGTTCCCCGTCGACTTCGAATGGGATGCCGCCAAGGACAGACAAGTTGAAGCCCGTCGCCGTTATGATGATGTCGGCTTCCAGTTCCTCACCTGACTTCAGAAGGATTCCTTTTTCGGTGAAGCGATCGATCTGATCCGTGACGACACTGGCCTTGCCGCTCGCAACACCTACGAACAAGTCGCCGTCCGGGATGAAGGCGAGCCGCTGCTGCCAAGGCCGATACTTAGGCGTGAAATGCTTGTCGATATCGAAGTCGGGCCCGAGATACTCGCGAGCAGCTGTTAGCAATTCCTCTTTCACCACTTCAGGTTCATCAAGACACCGCTGCGTCATCTCTGCCTGGTCGAACAACGCCTTCTTCCGGGCGATATCGTGGACGACCGCATCATCGACGCCGATACGATGCAACTCATCCGCAAGCTCATTGCGGTTCTCGGCCGGAAAGAAGTAAGTCGGCGAGCGCTGCAACAACGTGACATGCTCGCACTCACCGGCGATCGCCGGGACGAGGGTCGCGGCGGTGGCACCCGATCCAATGCAAATGACACGCTTGCCCTTCAGATCGATGTCTTCAGGCCATGTTTGCGGATGAACGATTTCGCCCTGGAACGTGTCCATGCCGTGCCACTCAGGCGTGTAGCCTTCAGCATGATTGTAGTAGCCTTGGCACATCCACAGGAAGTTCGTGGTGAAATGTAGCGTTTCTCCGATGTCGGTCCGGCACACGTCAACATACCAGAGCTTGTCTTCCGACGACCATTTCGCACCGACGATCTTATGCTGGTACCGGATCTGATCACCGATTTTGTTCTCGTCGATGACCTCTTCCATGTAATTCAGGATTTCATCAGCAGTTGCGATTGGCGGGCCGATCCACGGCTTGAAGCGATAGCCGAAAGTATAGAGGTCGCTATCCGAGCGGATGCCAGGATAGGTGTGCATCCGCCACGTCCCGCCAAAGCTTTCAAGCGCTTCCAGAATGACGTAACTCTTGCCCGCGCACTGATCCTGAAGGTGGTAGGCCGCTCCAACGCCAGAAATCCCTGCGCCTGCTATGAGCACATCGACGTGTTCAGTCTTCTTATTCGTGTTGTCAGTGGCGTTCGTCATCCGCATTCCTCCGTGACCTCCGAGTTCACTTTTTGTCGGAACCTGTGCGACCGCCGGAGGCACGAACACATAGGCGAAGGAGCTAGGCAATGATTGTCATTGCAGTCCTTCCATTGGTGTTGCGAAAGAGCCTACTCTCGCAATGTCGGTCTGCTGAGATTATGGAGAGACCAAATCCCGCCAAATAGGGAAAATGACGTATGCGTCACTTTTTCTCGCCGCAATCTCTCGCGTGTAATCCAGTGCAGCCCGCAAAACGCAAGCATGGGTCTTTCCTCAGGGACAACCGATTGCGCGGGCGAGAATGTTTCGATGTACCTCGCTGGTACCAGAGTAGATCGTAGCGGCGCGTGTCGCGAAGTATTTCGCCTGCGCAAAATCGCTATACGGTGCCGACTCGATACACAGCTCTGTGATCGCTTGATGAAGCTCGGTTGCGAGTAGTTTGAGGACAGAACTGGATGGTGCCGGCTCGACGCCCAGCTGACCGATCGCAGCGCGCGCCTCGAGAGCTTCGAACTCATGGACACGCTGACCGAGGGAAGCAAGACAAGACATCAGATCAGAATCGGCGTCGCCCTGCTCCGCCACTGCTCGTTGCGCAGCGCGCAAGGCTCGCCGCAAGAGGCCAGTTGTCGTGTTGTTCGACCGAGCTATGGCCATCAATTGTTTGGCCGTTCTCCAGCCCCCGCCAATGTCGCCAACGCGATCTGCCGCTGGGGTCCGAACGCGGTCGAAAAAGATCTCATTGGTCTCATATTCGCCATCAATGAACTTGATCGGGCGGACGTTAATCCCCGGGCGATCCATCTCGACAAGGAGAAAAACAAGCCCATCACCTTTGCTCGATTTGGGGTCGCATCGCGCGAGCAGGAACGTGTGGGTGGCGTGCTGTGCAAAGCTCGTCCAGATCTTGCTACCCGTCAGAACAAAGTCATCACCGTCACGTTCAGCGCGTAAAGACAGAGCCGACAGATCAGAGCCGGCATGCGGTTCTGAAAAGCCCTGACACCACTCATGCTCACCACTCAATATGGGTGGCAGATAGCGTGCCTTCTGGTCGGAAGAGCCTTCCGCAATAATCAGCGGACCGATCGTACGGATACCCGAGGACATAAGGATCGGCGCATCCTGCTCAGCACAAGCGTTTTCAAAGTACAGTCGCTGCGCGGCGCTCCAGCCAGCTCCTCCATATGCGGTGGGCCAGGATGGCGCGATCCAGCCACGCTTTCGTAGTTTGTCGCCCCAATCAGCGCACGCCATGCGGGATGATTTGAGACCAGTTGTCTCACGGCCAGCTTCGCGCAATTCGTCCGTCAGAGCGGCTTCCAGGAATGCATCAACTTCGCTTCTGAAAGCCTCATCGTCACTTGCCGTGTCAGACTGGCCGCCTTCTGAACACTCGACTTGAAAACAGCCGTCCATGCGATCTCCCAAGGGTCGCTGCATGGTGACACTGCGTCCGAAACGTGTCTCTTGCACAATAGGGACAATTACGTGGTCACAGGCGTTGGTCTCATGGTTACCTCGCTTTGAGCGACGCATGTTCTTGGTGCGACACAAGAGTGGGCGAGCGCGGCACCCTTACCTATTCTGTCTGTTTTCGATCAGATCATCGACCACTTCAGGCTCCGCCAGGGTGCTCGTATCACCGAGATTTCCGAATTCGTCTTCCGCAATTTTTCTTAGTATCCGGCGCATGATTTTCCCTGAGCGGGTCTTGGGTAGACCCGGCGCGAACTGGATTAGGTCGGGTGAGGCGATCGGGCCGATCTCGCTCCGAACGTGTCGCACCAAATCTTTCTTGAGGTCATCGTCCGCGATCACGCCCGCGCGGGGTGTAACGTAGGCATAAATGCCCTGACCCTTGATGTCATGCGGATAGCCAACGACAGCGGCCTCGGCGACCGCGTCATGTGCAACGAGGGAACTTTCGACTTCAGCGGTACCCATCCGGTGACCGGAGACGTTGATGACGTCATCGACCCGGCCGGTGATCCAGTAGAACCCGTCCTCATCGCGCCGGCAGCCATCACCTGTGAAGTAGGTGCCGGGATAGGCGGAGAAGTAGGTATCGATAAAGCGCTGATGGTCGCCATAAACGGTGCGCATCTGGCCGGGCCAGCTGTCGGTGATGATGAGGTTGCCTTCGGTCGCTCCTTCAAGCTCGCCGCCCTCAGCATCGACCAGTTTCGGCGCGATGCCAAAGAAGGGGTGGGAGGCCGCGCCGGGCTTCATCTCTGTCGCGCCCGGCAGCGGCACCATCATGCAGGCCCCGGTTTCTGTTTGCCAGTAGGTGTCGACGATCGGGCAGCGG
>JANQQC010000002.1 GCA_028285145.1 Hyphomonadaceae bacterium | reverse complement strand
ACCGGATTGTTGAACGCGGGAATTATTGCCGGAATGCTCGCAGGAATTGTCTAATTTTCCGTTTGAGGGAATGTCTAACAATTCGTTTCCAGCCAATGGCGCGGTTGTTTTTCGCCAACTGATTGAAAAGGTTCGCCCTTCCCTCACCCGACCCGGACCGGATTGTCAGACAGCGGAGCTTTTGAGCGCCATTTGGTGCTGCGTTAAGGACGTTCCCTTACACTCTGCTAACGCTGAAAGCTGCGATGGGCCGCGCAGTCGTGCCCGTGCACAGGCGATGGCGTGTCAGGCCGCTTCTGTCTTCCATTTCTGCAGCTGTGCCGACAGGGTCTGGAAACGCTGCACCGCATGAGGTGCGGAAATTGGGTCCACGAACTGGTTGACCACTTCGTCGAGCTCGTCCCAGTCTTCCTCTGTCAGCCATCGTTCAGCCGCAGGGAAGAAGTATTGCTCTTCCATGGACATATGACGGCGTTCTCGCTCGATGAATGCACGTGCCTCCAATATGAACGAGGAGCGGCTCATGGGGCTTGGCTCGGCAATGAGCTCGGCGGCTGTGCGTGAAAAGGCGTGCAGCTCTCCCGAGAGTTGATCGTGTTCTTCGTCCAGCCGAAAAAACTCAGCGTCCAGGCCTTCTGCGCGCTCGCGAAGTCGGCGCATAACAAGATCTTCCTTGGGGTGATGATGCATGTCCGGAAAACTTCGGAAGTAGTCGATGATCTCGACGATCAGCTGGAGGTCCGGTTCGCCGGTCTTCTCCAGCAGGTTGGTCTGGCGCTCAAGGAGATCTAGAAGAAATCCGATGCTGCGATGTTCACTGCGCAGCACGTCCATGGTCTTGCTCACGGTATCCTCCCTTTCTGGACCTGTGAGCAAATCATCGGTCGCGACGACGTCCCAGCCCGCCATTCGTCACTGCGACAAATTGGAGCTGCGCGCTTCGGGCCGGGAGCTCGTTCTAACTGTTTGATCCCTGCAGCGCATCCAGGGCGGCCTTCTGGTCTGCAATGATCCGTTTGACCAGGTCGCCGATCGAGACCATGCCGGCAAGCTGCTCATCCTCCACGACCGGCAGGTGGCGGACATGTTTTTCCGTCATGATCTCGAGGCATTCTGTGACAGTCTTGTCCGGTGTGACGCAAATGACGTCGGCTGTCATGATGTCGCGCACAGGCGTCTCAGGCGACGTCTTGCCTTTCAGGATGACATTGCGGGTGTAATCCCGTTCGGTGATGATGCCGACGATCTTCTCGTCCTCGACAACGAGGAGACCGCCACAGTCCTTGATCGACATTTTTGTGACGGCGTTGAAGACCGAGTCGTCCGGATCGATGTCCCAGACCTCTCGACCCTTTTCATCGAGGAGCTCTCGAAGCGTCGTTGAAGTGTCGGATGTGGTGCTCATATGTTCCCCCATCGCTGACTGACAGCAGTATATGTCCCATTGCGCGTCCGGTCCGAGGTTCCATTTTGTCGCCGCGACCATCGGACGCTGAAGCCACGGGATGCTTACATCCTCAAATTTCATGCGGTGGCTTCTGCAGTTGTTGGGTCGCAGCTGTCGGTTCTGCCGGACGTGCTATGTCTCAGCTGCCCGTAGACAAAAAGACTGGAGAACAATCCATGACCACACTCGATCGGACGGCCAACATTCCTGAAGTCGTTGAAGAGGTGCGCCAGCTTTTCGAGCGATACGAGACGGCGCTGATCGAGAAAGATGTCGATGTGCTCGACAACACCTTTTGGCGAAGTCCCCACACCATTCGTTATGCCCTGCACGAGAACGGTTACGGTTTCGACGAAATTCACAAGCACAGGGTGGCCCGCCCTCCCGGTCCGGGCATCAAGGAAAAAAGGCTGCGTCTGGAGATCCTGACGCTGGGTCGTGATTTCGCTACCGTGAATCTGGAGTTCAAGGTTACGGGACGCGACCTCGTCGGCCGCCAAAGCCAGACCTGGGTGCGGTTTCCCGAGGACGGCTGGAAGGTCGTCGCCGCGCACGTGTCGACGGTCAACAAAGACGCGCTTTGGTAATGGTAAGCGCGTCGGGCGTGTCCCGATGGGAACTCCGACCAGACTTGCTTTAGCGCAGATCACGACGCACGCTATGCCGTCACGAGTCGTTCCCTGCCAATGAAGAGCGTGCCGGTCCCGTGAAACTCTTTCGCGCTTACAAGGAAGCGTTCC
>JANQQC010000023.1 GCA_028285145.1 Hyphomonadaceae bacterium | reverse complement strand
CACGCCCGCTCCTCGACCCCGGCTAGCCCCGCCACTTTACCCAAAACCCAACTCTCCCACCGGATGTGCCTCGCACAGGCCGGGCAAACGTGCTGGCCTTGCCATTGCGGCGTGTCTGCATCCTCCATAGGCTGCGCCCCGCTTCTTGAACCCGCTTGAGGACTCTCCTGATTTGACACCGATCCATGGCACGTGCGCCCCGCGCTTCACGCCTGTGAAGACCGCTTTTGAAAACAACTTCCTGATGCAGGACGATATCGGCGCGAGCGTCGCGATCACCCATGAGGGCGACTTCGTCGTCGACCTCTGGGGCGGGCATACCTCCCGGGACAAGACAGAGGAATGGGCCGAAGACACCATTATCAATGTCTGGTCGAGCACCAAGACCATGGCGGCCATGTCCCTGCTGCTGCTGGCGGATCGCGGCGCGGTCGATCTCCACGCGCCCGTTTCTCACTACTGGCCGGAATTCGCCGCGAACGGGAAAGACAAGGTCGAGGTCCGTCATTTCCTGTCCCATTCGGCCGGGCTCTCTGGCATGGACGAGCCTGTCTCTGGCGATGCGCTTTATGACTGGGCCTGGATGACCGGGGCGCTGGCTGCGCAGGCCCCTTGGTGGGAGCCCGGAACGGCGTCAGGCTATCACGCGCTGACTCAGGGCCACCTCATCGGTGAAGTTGTGCGCCGGGTGACTGGCCAGTCAATCGGTGACTTCTTCCGGCAGGAAATCGCCGAGCCTGTGGAGGCCGACTTCCATATCGGCACACCGGAGGCTTGTTTCCCGCGCATCTGCGATCTCACTCCGCCGCCAGACCCGATACAGGTCGATGCAGATGGCTCCATTGCTTCGCGCACCTTCGTAAATCCGGCCGTTGATGTCTCCGCCACATTCACGGAGGCGTGGCGCAAGGCTGAGATTCCGGCTGCTAATGGCCATGGTAATGCCCGCAGCATCGTTCGTGCGCAGACGGCGATGGCAAATGGCGGAGAAGCCTTCGGCAAAAGGCTGATGTCGGAGGAGGGCACCGCGCGAATCTTTGAACAACAGGCCAATGGCGTCGATCTCGTGCTTGGCATTCCGATGACCTTCGGCATGGGGTACGGCATTTCCAACCCGGACATGCCGATGGGACCGAACAAGCGCATCTGCTTCTGGGGTGGCTATGGCGGCTCGATCGTGCTGATCGATCAGGATGCGCAGCTGTGCATTTCCTATGTCATGAACCGCATGGAGCCCGGCCTTGTCGGCGACACGCGCGGCATGTCGCTCGTCATGGCCGCTTACATGTCGCTCATGTCGTAGCGGTTTTAGCCGATGCCTTCAGCGACGCCGAAGTCGCGCCTTGCAGCTATGATGGTCACAACCACACCGGCCAGCACATCGAGCAGGGTGATCACGGTGAGCATGAAGAAGGTCGAGGTCGCAAAGTCCTGTCCGAGCAGGAAGAGCACCAGACAGGCGATGAAAAGAAGCATGGAGACGGCGTGATTAATGATCGTTGCAGTGCCCGTCGAAGTCGATTTCAGGACTTCCAGGAACAGGAATGCGATAGCGAGCAGCATAAGCACGTCGCCAACCTTCAATTCCCAGTTCACGCCGGAAATCATCGGAAGGGTCATCATGACATTATCGAGTGTTGCCTGAAGCGGTGCGACCTGCGGCATCACGGCATCGGCCGGCAGGCCGTCCGGCGGCGGTGCGACGGTCCCGCCAAAGCCAAAGGCCATTAGAACATAAATCGCCACTGGAACGGCCAGCAGGGGGAAAACTCCAAATAAGATGCGCATCGCACTTCCTCTCTCATTCTGAGGGTCGTCATTTCGAGCGGCCTGATCGCGTTCCCGCTTCTGTTCCACTTTCGAGGCGGCAAAGGCCGCGAAAACGTGTCTTGAACCTGACATGCTAACTGACCCGTAAAGGCTTCGTTAACCACCATTTACCGCATCCACGCCTGTCCGGCGAGCCGAAACAGGGTCAAATCTCGTCAGCGCCTTTTGGATTTCGCCGCCTGCGGATTAGCCACATCACGCCTCGCAAATCGGAAAGTGCTGCCCAGAGCCGTCCGAGATTGGTGTATTTGGAGGCACCAGTGCCGCGCTCGCGGTGGTTCACGTCGCGAAACTCGACGCCAAATCCTTCCGCGCCCATCAACGCTGGCATGTAGCGGTGCATGTGATCGAAATAAGGGAGAAGGAGATAAGCGTCCCTGTACATCACCTTGATGCCGCATCCGCTGTCGGTGCAGTCATCTTTCAGGAGGCGTTTGCGGATGCCATTCCCGACACGGCTGCCAAAGCGTTTCCACGCCGTATCTTTCCGGTTTGCCCGCCGGCCCATGACCATTTTGAGATCGCCGGGTGCATCGGCGCGGGTCAGTGCGCGGTACAGCGCGGGCAGGTCGGCTGGATCATTCTGCCCGTCGCCGTCCAGCGTTCCGACGATGGCACCTTTGGCGGCCAGAACGCCGGTGCGAATGCCCCGGGACTGGCCGGCATTGGAGCGGTGGCTGAGCACGCGCAATTGCGGGTGGGCCGCTTTCAACTCGGCCAGCTCAGCGCGAGTGTCGTCGGTCGAGGCATCGTCGACAAAGATCATCTCATAGCTGCGCCCATCGAGCGCGGCAGCGATCTCGCTGGCAAGCGGGCCAACATTTCCGGCTTCATTGTGAACTGGCACGACGACGGAGAATTCGAGGGACTGGGTCAAGGCGGTGCTCCGATGGACCGCTCCCCTTACTCAAATCCGCGAGCAGACGAAACCTCGCAGTGCGGATGGGCTACAGCGCACCGAACTTCACAAGAGACATCGCCCTCGACCCGCGATAAACGGGAGCCATGGAATTTCTTGATCGTATCTCGATCGGTTGGAAAGCTTGGGCGCTCCTGTTTCTGATCACGTTCACTGCCGCTGCGCCAGGCGTTTTCTCCCTGCCAGCGCTCGATCGCGACGAGAGCCGCTTTGCCCAGGCCTCCAAGCAGATGCTGGAAACCGAGGACTATATTCGGATCCGTTATCAGGATGAGCTGCGCAACAAGAAGCCCGCCGGCATTCACTGGTTGCAGGCCGGATCATCGGCCCTGCTGGGCGAAGGCGATCGCACCGAAATCTGGACCTATCGCGTACCCAGCTGGATCGGTGCTGCGCTGGCGACACTCGCGACCTTCTGGTGCGGGATGATCCTGATCGGGCGACGCGCGGCGTTTATCGGGGCTGCGTTGTTCGGGTCGACGCTGCTGCTGACCTCCGAAGCGCACATATCAAAGACAGACGGTGTCCTCGTTTTCCTGACAACGCTCGGCATGGGCGCGCTCGCGCGGCTCTATATCCGGCAGGACAATGACAAGAAGATCGCCATCCTGTTCTGGGCGGCCATGGGCCTCGGTTTCCTGATCAAAGGGCCGGTCACGCCGATGGTGGCCGTATTTGCCATGGCTGTGCTCTATGTCTGGGATGGCCGGAACTGGGAGTGGATGAAAGTCCTGCTCTGGTGGCCGGGGCCTTTGCTCTTCGTGCTGCTGGTCTTGCCATGGTTCATCTGGATCCAGCTTGCAACCGACGGGCAATATGTCCAAGGCGCGGTCGGCAAAGATTTAAGAGACAAGCTTGTCTCGGCTTCTGAAGGTCATGGCGGCCTGCCCGGCTATCATTTGCTGCACATTCCGGCCTGGTTCTTTCCCGGCTCGCTGCTCTTCATTCCGATGATCGTTCTGACCTGGAAGGAGCTGCGCTCGCGCGCCTTCAATCTGCGCCAGTCGATCACCTCGCTGGACGAAGTCTCGCGCGGCCCGCTGGTCCATGATGGCAAGGATGATGTCATTCAGGGCCTGAAATTCCTTGTGGCGTGGGCCGTGCCGACCTGGATTTTCTTCGAACTGCTGCTGACCAAGCTCAGCCATTACATCCTTCCGGCCTATCCGGCGTTCGGCCTACTTTGCGGTTATGCGGCGCTTCAGATGATGTCGGGCGCGCGGGCTCCGGTGTCGCGATGGACCTCTCTGGTCCTGTTCGCGCTTGGCGGCGGAGCCTTGCTTGCCGTGTCTTATCCCGGGCTCGATCATCTGCTGATGGCTGACGCGGCTTCGGATTTCACCACCGCGACGCCGGATGTTGTTCTCGAAAGCTGGAGTCAGGCGCTGTCCTATCCGCTCTGGCTGTGGGGCATCGGTCTCGCGCTGACACTCGCCGCCATCGCCACGTTCGCGGTTCGGCGGATCGGGCAGGCAGTTCTGCTAGGTGTGCTCGCGAGCATCGTGATCGGCTGGCATGCGCGTGCAGTTTTCATCCCGAGCCAGCTTTGGGTCCAACCGACGGTGACCGCGCAGATGGCGCTTGCCGAAGCCTGCGGCATTCCCGGACAGCAATGCTCAGACGGCTTGATCGGCCCGGACCGCGTTCAGGCGGTCGGTTATGCCGAGCCCAGCTATGTGATGACCCTCGGCACGCAGAATTTGCATCCGCCTGAGACGGTTGTGGCCTTGCCTGAGGAAGAAGACACCTATCCGATGGTCTTCCTGCTCAACATGGAAGAGGAAGCCGGTCAGCAGGCGCTTGAGACGCTGACAGCCGAAGCGCAGGCGCAGGGCCGTTGCATCATCCAGACGAACCCGCGCTATGCGCTCAATTATTCGAATGGCGATCCAGTCGCCTTCATCGGCCTAAGATTCGACGCCGAACCGTGTCCGGCCGACGTCGAAGGGTAGGGCTGAGCGCTAGGCTTGTCCGGCGAGTTTCAGGAACCGGTTGCGCAGGTCCTGATCGGTCTTGAAGAGGCCTGTAAACTGCGTGGTGATCGTCGCGACATTCTTATGATGCACACCGCGCGTGGTCATGCATTGATGCTTTGCGTCGATAAGGACAGCGACACCAGCGGGCTGAAGGACTTCGGTAATGCAATCAGCGATCTGCACGGTCATCGTTTCTTGAGTTTGGAGGCGTTTGCCAAAGATTTCAACAACACGTGCGAGCTTTGAAATCCCCACAACGGCATGGGTCGGCATGTAAGCGACATAGGCCTTGCCTAGAATCGGCACCATGTGGTGCTCACAATGGCTTTCTACATCGATGTCTTTGAGCATGACGATGTCGTCATAGCCTTGGACGTCCTCGAATGTGCGCGAGAGCTCCGCGACCGGATCCATTTCATAGCCGGCAAAGAATTCGCGATAGGCCTTGGCGACGCGCTTTGGCGTGTCGATTAAACCTTCTCGGGCGGGGTCGTCTCCCGCCCAGGCGAGCAAAGTGCGTACAGCTTCCTCGGCTTCCTCTTGGGAAGGTCGTTGCACGCCTTCAGCGCGCTCAATGATCTTTTTCGTCTCTTCAGACGTTATAGCGTCCATGGCCATGTCGTTTTAGTCCTTCGACTGAGGGACGGGGGTCGAGCCGAAGGATGATGTAGGAGCCGGTCAAGGTCCCATCAGCCCGGACTTAACGCCCGCCCGGAGTTTGTACCCTCAGGGCGATAAATAGAAGATAAGTGCGAATTCACCTATTTTCCAATCTTTTCACAGGGGGCTTCCCCTGCGATACGGCTCAACACATCGTCACCTTCTAGTGAAAGAGACCCGTTTGCCGATCCGTCTTCATAATACGCTGCAACGCGCCAAACAGATTTTTGAACCGCAAGATTCTTCGCGGGTGACGCTCTATGTGTGTGGCCCGACGCCATACAATCGCGCCCATATTGGCAATTTCCGGCCGGTCATCGTGTTCGATACACTCTTCCGTTTGCTGCGCGCGGTCTACGGCGAGGATGCGGTGATCTATGCGCGCAACATCACCGATATCGAGGACAAGCTGATCGCGGCGAGCCTTGAAACCGGCGAGCCGATCAAGGCCATCGCCGAGAAGTATGCTGGCATCTATAATGCTGACAGCAAGGCCGTGAATGCGCTGCCGCCCACGATCGAGCCTTGGGCAACCGCGCATGTGGACGAGATGCTCGACATCATCGACCGGCTGATCCGCAAGGGGCATGCTTACGAGGCTCCAACCGGGGTCTACTTCCATGTCCCGAGCATGAGCGATTACGGCCAGCTGTCCGGGCGCAAGCCAGAAGACAATGAGGCCGGCGCGCGCGTCGATGTGGATGACGACAAACGCGACCCATCCGATTTCGCGCTCTGGAAGTTTGCCAAGCCTGATGAGCCGGACGATGCCATCTGGGACAGTCCCTGGGGCAGGGGCCGGCCGGGCTGGCATATTGAGTGCTCCGCCATGGCGGCCGCCCATCTTGGCAAGACCATCGACATCCATGGCGGCGGGATCGACCTTCAATTCCCGCATCATGAAAACGAGATCGCACAGTCCGAATGCGCTCATGGGGAGCAGATGGCGCGTATCTGGATGCACAATGGCTTCCTCGACATGGGCGGCGAGAAAATGTCGAAGTCGCTCGGCAATGTGGTTCTTCTGAATGACCTGCTGGAAAACTGGCACGGCGAGGTCATCCGGTTTGCCATGTTGTCCGGCCACTACCGCGCGCCGCTCGACTGGACTGATGATCTTCTCGCGCAGGCCAAGACGACGCTCGACCGCATCTATGGCGCGCTGCGCCGGGTCTGGGACGCCGAGGATGTGGATTCTCCAAGCCGGGACGTGTTTGACGCGCTCAGCGACGATCTGAACACGCCCGAAGCCCTCGCGGCCCTGTCTGCCCTGGCGACCGCAGCCAATACCGCCGCTGACCAGAACGATGCCGACGCCATGGCGCGCGCAAAAGCTGACCTGCTCGATGCGGGCGATCTTCTCGGTCTTCTGCAGTCCACACCCGCTGAATGGGAGCAGGGCGGTAACAGCGACGACAAGAGCCGCATCGATGCCCTTGTGCAGGCCCGGATTGATGCCCGTACAGCAAAAAACTGGGCAGAGGCTGATCGTATCCGCGACGAGCTTGCCGCCGAGGGCGTTGAGATTATGGACACAGCTGGGGGATCGACATGGCGGAAAATCTGACCCGCCGGATTGTCCTCGCGGTTGCCGCCCTTGTCCTGACGGCCTGCGCGAGCGGGCCGGACGCAACGCTCTATCTTATTCGCCACGCCGAAAAAACCGCCGTGGCGAATGACCCCGCGCTGACGCCTGAAGGCGAGGCGCGCGCCGAGGCGCTTGCCGACCGTCTCGAAACAGCCCGGCTAACCGCGATCTACTCCACCGACACGACCCGGACGAAGATGACGGCGGAGCCGATTGCGAAACGCCTCCTGCTGCCGATCCTTGTCTATGACGGCCGCGCGCTGGAGGATTTTGCTGAGGACTTGAAAGCGCGGACCGGGCGCATCCTTGTTGTCGGGCATTCGAATACGACGCCTGATCTGGTGAGCCTGCTCGGCGGTGATCCGGTCAGCGCGATTAATGAAGCGGTTGAATACGATCGGCTCTACGTCGTCACCATTGAGGATGGCGAGGTTGTATCCATGCTCGAGCGCTATGGTGCGCCCTACGAGCTCGTCCGCGCCGAATGAGCAAAGTCCACAACCTCCAGACGCTGATGCACTCCCTTGTGGAGAACACCGAAGGGGAGACGGTGGATGTGCGCAGTCTGCTCGACGCGGTCGGGCGGCGAGCGCATGGGCCTGTCCTGCTTCTCCTTGGCTTCATCGCCGTTGGCCCTCTGACCATCATTCCCGGAGGCACCTGGCTGGTAGCGTTGGTCACGCTGATATTCGCCATCCAGATCGTGATTGGTCTCAAGCACCCCTGGCTGCCCAAGAAGGCGCTCGATTTCGAGTTTCCGCGCAAATATCTCTGTCAGGGCGTTGAGGCGGCCGACAAGTATGCGGTGATGGCTGATGCGTTCGTGAAACCGCGGCTCACAGTGCTGACGGAGCCACCTTTTGTGCAGATTGTTGCGCTGGCCTGCGTCGCCGCCGCGCTTGTAACGTTCCCGCTTGGCTTTGTGCCGTTCGCGCCGCTGTTGCCGGGACTGACCATTCTTCTGTTTGGACTTGCGCTGACCGCGCGGGACGGCGCTGTATTGCTGTTCGCCTTCGCAGCGCTTGCGGGCGCGGGCATCCTGCTCACTCGCATTCTCCCTCGGCTCTTGAGTTAAACAGGAAAAAGCCCGATCTAGGGGTAATGAGCGACCTGTATCACAATCGCATTCTTGAACTTGCCGCCGGGATTCCGAATCTCGGTGCGCTGGAGAATGCGCAGGGGTCTGTCGAGAAAGTCAGCCGGATCTGTGGATCGACGGTTCGTGTCGATGTGCGCCTGAGCGAAGACGGTGAGACGGTTGAGGCGATTGCTGTCGATCCAAAGGCCTGCGCGCTGGGGCAGGCGGCAACCTCCATCCTTGCCGAGCATGCCGTTGGCGCGACGGTCGATGAAATTATCGCCGCGCGCGATGCCATGCGGGCGATGCTGAAAGACAATGGTGCGCCGCCTGAGGGCCGGTTCTGGGAACTGCGCCATTTGCAAGCCGTGGCGGACTACCCGCCGCGCCACACCTCCACCATGCTGGCTTTCGAGGCTGCAATCGCTGCCATCGAAGAGGCGCGGGCAAGCACGCGAACTACAGAGCCCGCCGCGTGATGTTCCGGCTTTCGCCGGGATGAGCGGTGGGCCAGTCAATCGCAAGCCAATCGCCGACGTCCTCCTGAGAACCTACAAGGCGACGCTTTCTCCAGTCTTCTATGCGCTGGGGATGCGTTGCCGGCATGAGCCGAGCTGTTCCGTTTATGCTGCCGATTGTGTCTCTCGTCATGGCATCTGGCCGGGGGCCTGGATGACTCTTGCCCGTGTTCTGCGCTGCAGGCCGGGCGGCTCATCGGGATGGGACCCTGCGCCGGAGACCCGGCCGAAAGTCCCTTTCTGGGCTCCCTGGGCGTATGGCGACTGGAAAACACATGAGCGCCCGTTTCCACCTGAGACGGTTGAACCGGGCCGCGAAGCAGATACAGAGACGACCCATGATTGAAGTAACCCTCCCCGATGGATCGAAACGCGAATACGAAGACGGCGCGAGCCCTCTTGATGTCGCCGAGTCGATTTCGAAAAGCCTGGCCAAGAAAGCCCTTGCCGCGAAGGTCGATGGCGAGATGTTTGACCTGACCCGCCCGCTGGAAGGCGACGCGGCAGTTGCTATCGTGACGGCCAATGACCCCGAAGGCGTTGAGCTGATCCGGCATGACGCGGCCCATGTTCTGGCGCAGGCGGTGCAGGAGATGTTTCCGGGTACGCAGGTCACGATCGGGCCTGTGATCGATGATGGCTTCTATTACGACTTTGCGCGTGAGGAGCCATTCTCCACCGAAGACTTCGAAGCCATCGAGAAGAAGATGGCTGAGATTGTCGATGCCGATTATCCGATCGTTCGGGAAATTTGGGGCAAGGACGAGGCGATCAAGACGTTCAAGTCAATCGGCGAAGACTACAAGGCGCAGATCATCGACGACATCATCCCGCCCGGCGAGCCGATCACGGTTTATCGGCAGGGCGAGTGGTTCGACCTGTGCCGTGGACCGCACCTGCCCTCCACGGGCAAGCTGCCCAAGGCATTCAAGCTGATGAAGCTCGCCGGTGCCTATTGGCGCGGGGATTCCAACAATGAGATGCTTCAGCGCATCTATGGCACGGCCTGGAGCTCGGAGAAGGAGCTGAAGGCCCACCTCATGCGTCTCGAAGAGGCCGAGAAACGCGATCACCGCCGACTCGGACAACAGCTGGACCTGTTCCACCTGCAGCCAGAAGCTCAGGGGTCGGTTTTCTGGCACCCGAAAGGCTTCCGCATCTGGCGGGAGCTGGAAAGCTATATCAGGCGTCGTCTCGATGAGAGCGGATATGACGAGGTGAAGACGCCTCAGCTTCTGGACAAGCGTCTCTGGGAGAAGTCCGGCCACTGGGAGAAATTCCGGGACGGCATGTTCGTCGTGCCTGACATCATCCCGTCACTGGAGCAGGAAGAGGTGGAGTTTGCGAGCGCCGAGGACATGCTTGCGCTGAAGCCGATGAACTGCCCGGCCCACATCCAGATCTTTAACAGCGATCAGCGCTCCTATCGCGATCTGCCGATGAAGATGGCTGAGTTTGGCTGCTGCCACCGTAACGAGCCGCATGGCGCGTTGCATGGCTTGCTACGGGTGCGGCAGATGACACAGGACGATGCGCACATCTTCTGCCGCGAAGATCAGGTCGTCGATCAGACGCGCGAGTTCCTGGAGCTCTTTGCCTCGGTCTATGACGATTTCGGCATGACCGACATTGTGTACAAGCTCGCCACTCGTCCTGAGATGCGGGCGGGGGACGATGCGACATGGGACAAGGCGGAGAAGAATCTGGCGGCCGCGCTGACAGCTGCCGGGCTTGAGTTCGAGATCGCGGAAGGCGAGGGGGCGTTTTACGGGCCCAAGCTTGAGTTCCACCTGACGGACGCCATCGGGCGGACCTGGCAGGCAGGAACGTTCCAGCTCGACTATGTTCTGCCTGAGCGGCTCGACGCCAATTACATTGGTGAGGATGGAGCCAAGCACCGCCCGGTCATGTTGCACCGCGCGATCTTCGGCACCTTTGAGCGCTTCACGGGGCTGCTCATCGAGCATCATGCTGGCGCGTTCCCGATCTGGCTGGCACCGGTGCAGGTGGTGGTCGCGACGATCACGTCTGAGGCCGATGCTTATGCTGAGGAGGCAGCTGCCATCCTTCGCAAGGCCGGGCTGCGCGTCGAGCTCGATACTCGCAACGAGAAGATCAACTACAAGGTCCGCGAACACTCGGTCGCCAAGATCCCTGTGATTGCCGTGGTCGGTGCGCGCGAAGCTGAAGATCGCAAGCTGGCCCTGCGCCGGTTTGGATCGAAGGCGCAGGAGATCGTGATGCTGGACGAAGGCGCAGCGTCCCTCGCCGAGGAAGCGCTTGCTCCTGACCTCAAACGGGCGAAGGCCCAATAATGAGCGTGAGCGCGGTCACGGTGACGTATCGCACCGGACCGCGCCTGCGCGACTGCCTGTACGGGCTCAAGGCCGATCCCGAGATCGACGAAATCCTGATCGTCGACAATGGTAATGCGACAAGTGAGGCCGCCTTTATCCAGCGCTTCCTGGAAGAGACGCCGAAAGCGCGGCATATCCTGACCGGGGCTAATCTCGGTTTCGGACGCGCCGCCAATATCGGGGCGCGAGAGGCCTGTTGCGATCATCTGCTCTTCATCAATCCGGATGCTGTCATTCGCTGGCGGAGCGTGTCGCATATGCTGGTGGCGGCAGAAGGGCGGTCAGCGCCGGTGATTGTGGGCGGCAAGATTTTCGGACTGGACGGACATGAGCAACGCGGCGGCCGCCGGCATACGCTTACCCTTCCTCGGGCGCTCGGCCTGTCGCGATGGACGCTGGAAGACCTGCCGGAGCCGGAAGAGCCGATAGAGGTCGGCGCGATTTCCGGTGGGTTTTTCCTTTGCCCGAAGGATAGTTTCACGGCGCTGGGCGGATTCGATGAAGACTACTTCCTGCATGTCGAGGATCTCGACCTTTGCCGGCGCGCGCTCGAAGCGGGTGGCTCGGTAATCTACCAGCCAAAGGCGGCCGCTTTGCATTATGGCTCGACCTCGGATGCGCCGAACCTCTTCGTTGAGACCCATAAGGCGGCCGGCTTGAAGCGCTACTTCCTGAAGTTCGCTAAGGGGCCACTGTCCCGGCTTGGGGCGCATACGCTGGGAAGCCTTATCGGATTGATGGTCGTCAGCCGGGCCCGTCATCGAAGCTGACCCTGCGTCCGGCTTGCGGCCACCCTGGTGAACCGCTTAGCCTTCAGCCGGAACATGGGAGGATAGCATGGCCGATCTGGTGACACGCGAAGACGATGATGGCCTTTGCTGGCTGACCCTCAACCGGCCCGACAAGCTGAACTCGCTGACCGTGGCGCTCTTCAGGGAGCTGCGCGCACACATTTCTGATCTCCGCAGCGATGAAAGCGTTGGCTGCGTCATCCTGCGCGGGGCCGGGAAGTGTTTTTCCGCCGGGCATGACCTCGGCGACATCGCGGAAGGGGAGGCGGTGCCGTCCCGTGGCTGGCATTCAGAAACGCTGCGCCTCATGGAGAAGCTGCACAAGCCGGTTATCTCCGCCGTCCACGGCCATTGCTATACGGGCGCGCTCGAAGTGGCGCTGGCCGCTGACTTCATCCTTGCGAGCGACACCGCGAAGTTTGCCGACACCCATGCGAAATGGGCGTTGACGCCGATCTGGGGCATGAGCCAGCGCCTGCCACGGCGCGTTGGCGCGGCCACCGCCAAGCGCCTGATGTTCACCGCCGAAACGGTCCGCGCAGATGACGCCTTGCGGATGGGCCTGTGCGAGGTCGTTTTCCCCGACGCGTCGTTCTTCGATGACGTAACAGCCTTTGCGCGGCAGATTCTGGAGAACTCGGCGTTTTCTCATGCCGCGAACAAACGCCTTCTCGAAGCCACCGACATGGATGCACTCGATGCCGGTCTGCAGTGGGAGATCATGGAAAACGAAGGCGTCGGGCCAGACATGCAGGCCCGGATCGCCGCTTTCATGAAGAAGTAGCCCGGCGCGTCTTGCGCCCGTTTTGGCGCTGACGCAGCATGCCTGCAACCAACATGGAGCCTTTCATGCGCCACACTGCCAGCCTTATGGCCGCAACCTCTCTCCTCGCCGCGTGTATTAGCGCGCCGACTCATGCTGATCCCGCCGAGGCTGCTGTCCTCGCCAGCATCGATGCCCGCTATGACCAGACGGCGAGTATCGCGACACAGCTCTGGGACTGGGCCGAGGTCGGTTATCAGGAGACGAAGTCGTCTGCGCTTTTGCAGCAGACGCTGGCCGCAGAGGGCTTTGAGATCGAGGCTGGCGTCGCTGATATCCCGACCGCGTTTGTCGCATCCTATGGGTCCAGTGGACCAGTCATTGCGATACTTGCCGAATATGATGCGCTGCCGGGCGTGAATCAGGCAGCCAGCCCGACGCGTGAGCGCGTCCGGGGCAAGCTCGCGGGTCATGCCTGCGGACATAATCTCTTTGGCGCAGGCTCGGTGACGGCGGCGATTGCCATCAAGGAATGGCTCGATGAAAGCGGCCAGCCCGGAACGATCCGGCTCTACGGAACGCCGGCGGAAGAGGGGGGCAGCGGAAAGGTCTACATGGTCCGTGCCGGCCTGTTCGATGATGTCGACTTCGCCATTCACTGGCATGCCGATGACGAGAACTCCGCTGCGGCTCAGACCACCCTCGCCAACCGGTCAGCGAAATTCCGGTTTACGGGTGCTGCTGCGCATGCGGCAGCTGCGCCTGAGCGGGGGCGGTCTGCGCGTGATGGCGTGGAAGCCTTCAACATGATGGTCAACATGCTGCGCGAGCATGTCCCCCAGGATTCCCGTATTCACTATGTGATCACCTCCGGCGGCACCGCGCCGAATATCGTCCCGGAGTTTGCCGAGGTGTTCTATTACGCCCGTCATCCGTCGCCTTCAGGGGTTGAGGATATCTGGACGCGCATGGAAGACGCCGCCCGCGGCGCGGCACTCGGCACGGGGACGACCGTTGAGTGGGAGGTCATCCATGGGAACAATCCGCTGCTGGTGAATGAAGTGCTCGCCACCGAGATGGATGCAAATCTGCGTCGCGTCGGCGGTGTCGACTATACGGCCGGCGAGTTGGCCTTTGTCGAAGAGATCCGGGCCTCTTTCGCAAATCCCGCCCTCAGCATCGAAAGCGCATCCGAGATCCAGCCTTACGAGGTTTCACTGGGTTATGGGTCCACAGATGTGGGTGATGTATCGATTGCCGTGCCAACGGTCGGTGTGCGGACGGCGACCTGGGCTCCGGGAACAGCTGCCCACACATGGCAGGCTGTGGCTGCCAGCGGAACGTCGATCGGGCACAAGGGCACTCAGGTCGCGGCCAAGGCGATGACTTTGATGGCTATCGATCTGTATACAGATCCTGAGTTACGGGCCGCCGCCCGCGCAGAGTTCGATGCTGATCGCGGCGAGGACTATGTATACTCCTCGCTTCTGGGCGACCGCGACCCTCCGCTCGATTATCGCCGGTAGAGGGGCTTAGAGTCCCATCATTTCGATCGTCTCGCTCAGCAGGGCACCGATCCCGGTATTGAGGACGAGGTCGGCGACAACGTCCTGCTCGGTCGGGTCGCGGTTCACGATGGCGAGTTTTGCACCGGTCTGCTTTGCGACAAGGGGCAGGCTCGCGGCGGGGTAAACCACCAGCGACGAGCCCAGCACAAGGCAGAGGTCGCAGGCACGCGCCTCATCGTCGGCAAGGAGCATCTTTTCTTCCGGCATGGGCTGGCCGAAGGAAATGGTCGCTGTTTTCACAAGACCGGTACAGAAGAGGCAGGTAATGTCCTCGTCTGCCTCCCATCGCGGCTTCAGCTCTTCATGTTCGTAGCGCTTTCCGCATTCCAGGCAGGTCGCATAGGATGCGTTGCCATGGATTTCGACGACCTTGTCTTCGGGCGTTCCGGCGTCCTGATGAAGATTGTCGACATTCTGGGTGACGACCATCGAGACCTTTCCGGCGTCCACGAGCTTGGTCACCGCATGATGCCCCTCATTCGGTGAGGCCCCCGTCCAGCCAGCAGTGCGGTTGAACACGCGGGTCCAGGCTTCCCGCCGTTTTTCGCGGGAAGCGACGAAGTCCTGGAAGTAGATCGGGGACATCTTGCTCCAGACGCCGCCGGGGCTGCGAAAGTCGGGAATCCCGCTTTCGGTTGAGATGCCTGCGCCTGTGAAGACCAGGACGCGGTTGGCGGAAGTGAGGAGGTCGGCGAGATGAGCAGCTTGGGTCATAGGCACAGGCTACCCGATCCCGTCCTTTTGTGGAGCCATTTTGCTAGTTGTAGCTGGCGAGGACTTCATCGACGACGCGCTCAAGGTCCTTGATCGTCATGACGTGAACCATCTTGTCGCAATAGGCCTGATAGCGCAGCAGCTCGCTGTCGCCCGAACCCCAGAGGCTTTCCGGCTCCGGTGAAAGCCAGAGCGTACGTTTCGCCCGTGCCGTCATTTCCGAGAGGAGATCCACGCGTGGATCGCCATAGTTCGAGCGCCCGTCGCCAAGAATGATCACGGTCGCGCGGCGGTCGATGGCCTGCCAGTGATCGACCTTGAGATCTGAAAGGGACTGGCCGTAATCGGTGGAGCGCATGCCGATCTGATTGATGATGCGGTCCATGGCGGCGGTGAAGTCTTCAGCCTCAAGGATGTCGCCAACCTCCTCCAGCCGTCCGGAAAAGGCGAAGGCCTTCAGATCCGGCACCGTGTCATGCAGGCTGTAGAGCAGCATCAGGAAGAAGCGAACGACCTGCGCGACCGAGCCTGACACGTCGCAAATGGCGATGATTTTCGGTCGGTCGCGCTTCTTCTGCTTCCAAGCGAGATCAAAAGGTACGCCATCATAACCCGCATTTGCGCGCAGGGTTTTGCGGACATCCAGCTGGCCGCGATTCTTTTTCCGCCGCCTGCGGGAATGCTTCACGGCGAGGCGCTTGGCCATCTTCTCGACAAGGCCCCGCATCCGGTCGAGGTCTCGCCGGTCGAGCTGTGTGATGCGCTTGTCCGACAGAAACTCGTCGCGAAACTGCTCGGTCGCGCCGGCCCCGAAGGTCTCGAAGGCTTGCTGAGCGTGGTCGCGAGCGCGCTGGAACATCTCAGCCCGGCCATCGATGAGGTCCTGCGCCCGGTCATCGCCCTCGGCGGTCTTCTCCCGGAACGCCTCCATCATCTGGCCTTCCAGACGCTCAACGCCCATAGCCTTCATCATCTGTTGCGCGAAGTAGGGCACCTGCGTCGAGAAACGGATATCAGCGAGCCCGGCCTCTTCACCGGCCTGTTCGAGCGCCATGGCGATTTGCGTTTCATCGCCGGACTCGATGAGGTCCAGCATGTCGCCTCCGCCCTCATTGCTGTCCTCGCTGGAGTCCTCCATCTCAGGGGAGGGCGTCTCCGGAGCCTTGCGAGAAAAATAGAGATCGAACAGACGGTCGTGAGTGGCCTTTTCGGCAGGGGATTTGGCAAGGACACAGCGCAGCGTATCGGACAGGCGCGTCCGGTCGGCATAGCCCATCAGCTTGACGGCGTTGGCCGCATCAATGGCCTCGCCCGTGGAGACGCGGACATCAGCCGAACGGAGCGCCCGGATGAAATCGGTGAGGACCTGCTCGGCCACGCAGGCTACTCCGCCGCCGGGTAGCCCGTCGCCAGGCGGCTCTTATCGGTCTCGGCCACAGCCTTACGGGCAAGCGGAAGGATTTCCCGGTCGACCGAGGCGATGTCGCTCTCATGCTTCAACAGGACATTCAGGGTCGAGCGCACCATGGCTTCATCGAGCTGATTGGCGTGCATCAGGATCAAGGTCCGGGCCCAATCCACGGTCTCGGAAATCGACGGGCGCTTGCGAATGTCCATTTCGCGCAGACCCTGCACGAAAGCGACCAGCTGTTTCAGGAGGTCATCGGTGACGTTCGGTACGCGGGCCCGGACGATTTCACGCTCGCGGGCCGCGTCGGGGAAGTCGATATGAAGATGCAGGCAACGGCGCTTCAGGGCGTCGCCAAGCTCACGAATATTGTTCGAGGTCAGAACGACAAGTGGCGGCACATCGGCGCGGATCGTGCCAATCTCCGGAACAGTGACCTGATAGTCCGATAGGACTTCCAGCAGGAACGCCTCAAATTCCTCGTCCGACTTATCTATTTCATCGATCAGCAGTACCGATCCGGTGGACTGCTTCATCGCCGTCAGAAGGGGGCGTGGCTCCAGAAAGCTCTCGGAGAAGAACAGGTCCTCGAAGCTGGTGAGCTTGTCGAAGGAGGTCTCCAGCGTGGAGGCACCATCCATCACTTCACCGAGCTTCTCTTTCAGAAGCTGCGTGTAGAGGAGCTGTTTGCCATATTTCCATTCATATAGCGCCTTGCCTTCATCGAGGCCCTCATAGCACTGCAGGCGCGTCAGCGGCGCATCGAGCCATCGGGCCATGGAGGCGGCGAGATCGGTCTTGCCAACGCCGGCGGGTCCCTCAATGAGGATGGGCTTGCGCAGATTGTGTGCGAGGAAGACGGCGGTCGAAATCTCGCGGGTGGAGATATAGCCAACAGAGCCAAGCCCGTCGGTGATCGCGTCGATCGAGGTGATCGGCTCATAGCCGGTTGTGTTGTCGGAAGCAGACATGCCCTTTGCGTAAACGGCAAGGCATCATCGGGCAAGCATTCCCTAGCGCGAAGCCCCTCGCGCACGGCTGTCGAAGGTGCTGCCTGTTCGTATTCAATCTGCTCTCGCAGGTCACCGCAAAGATGACAAAGCCTTGAAAACAACCAGCACCCGAGCAGGACATCGCCCGATAGCATCCCGGCTGGACCGGAAATCTTGCTTGCGCACCGCTGAGCGCCACTCGAATTCCGAGCATAAATGCCTTTGGGCAATAGCAAAAAGTGTGAGCGATCATTATACCCTTGAAGCGCTATAGACCGCTAAAATTATTGTGATTTATCGGAAAACAGAGACCCATTGGAGCGCGATTTTTCGGGTTCTCTAAATGATTTGTTATCGCCACACCGTTACAAAATCCCCATTATGCGCGACTCCGACGATACGACCGATTGGCAGGTTGCCAGCTCGGCACCTTCCTTTGGTGGAGGCGGTCGCGACAAGTCCGTCACGACGCATGAAATCATCAATTCGATGGAGCAGGGCATTCTCGTCTGGTCGGCCGACGGGGTCTGCGAAATGCACAATGACCGCGTATTCGAGTTGCTCGAACTCCGTCGTGATGACCTGTTTGCAGGCCGGACCAGAATAGAATTCCATGAGCTCGCCGTAAAACGCAGCGGTCTCATCACCGATCTGACGGGACCTGAAATCGTCCGGCAGGTAGAAGTGATGTACAGCAAGGGCGAGCCGTTTGACCTGGATTGGCCGATGCCGTCTGGCAGGATAGTCGCTGCTACTGCACGCCCGATGGACGGACACCGTTTCGTCGTAACGTTCAGCGATGTGACGGAAACGCGAAAAGCTCAACAACTGCTGACGGACGCCAAGTCCGAAGCCGAGGAGGCGAGCGAAAAAGCGAACAGAGCTCTGGCGCTTGAGAAATCGCGCCGCCGCCAGACCCGGCTGCTGTCGGAGTTCGATGAGTGGCTACACTGCTGCAAGTCGCTGGATGAACTGTTGCGTGTGCTTGGGATCTTTATGGAGCGCCTGCTCCCGGGCTCGTCTGGCCAGCTCTATGTTTACAGCAACTCCCGCGATGTACTCGACGGCAAGTGCTCCTGGAAAACGAAGGGCGCACTGGAATTCATTCGACCAGATGATTGCTGGTCCCTGCGCCGTGGACGTCCGTACTCTTACGGGACGGGCGATGTCGACCTGACGTGTACGCATGTCGACGATGACGGGGGTGCCGACCGGATTGGCGAGTATCTCTGCATTCCGATCCTCGCGCATGGCGACACGGTTGGCCTGATGCATATTCGCTACCCACTCGGGTCGAACATGTTGAAGGGTACCGACAATCAAAACTCGAACGTTTCGACGACACATCAGTTCGCTATTCAGTGTGCAGAGCATATCAGCCTCGCGATTGCCAATGTGAGACTGCGGGACCAGTTGCAGGATCAGTCAACCAAGGACTCGCTCACCGGGCTGTTCAACCGCCGCTATTTCATGGACAGCATGCGGTCCGCCATTGGTCACGCAGAACGCAAGGGCGAGCGGATGTCGATCCTCACGCTCGATGCAGATCACTTCAAACGTTTCAACGACAATCACGGCCACGATGCCGGCGACCTCGTCCTTCGGATGATTTCAAAATCCATGATGAGCGCTTGCAACTCTGGTCAGGTGCCGTGCCGGCTTGGCGGTGAGGAGTTCGCGATTCTGTTGCCAAACTCCGAGATCGAGAAGGCCCAGATTTTTGCTGAGGAATTGCGCAAGACGATTGAGGGCCAGACCGTCAGGTATTCCGGTAGTGATTTGCCAAAGGTCACCGTCTCGATCGGCGTTTCCGAATATCCGACCCACGGCACTGAACCGCAGGGGCTGCTCAAGACGGCCGATGTTGCGCTCTACACTGCGAAGGCGGAGGGTCGAAACCGGATCTGCACACCGCCGAACGACATTGCCGCCGACGAGGACCTAAGCGCCGCCTAGTGCGCCTTACCCCATGTTTCGGCGGCCTTGGCTTCGACGACCAGAGGCACTGACAACTCTCTGGCCGGGCCGGCGGCCCGCTCCATCACACCGCTGATTACTTCTATCGCTTTGTCGGCTTCGTCCTGCGGTGCTTCGAATACAAGCTCGTCGTGGACCTGAAGCAGCATGCGGGTCTTCAGGCCTGCGTCAGTTAAAGCGCTCGGCATACGGATCATGGCGCGCTTGATGACGTCTGCTGCGGAGCCCTGGATGGGTGCATTGATTGCCTGACGTTCTGCGAAGGCTCGCTGCGCGCCGTTCTTGGACTTGATTTCTCGCAGGTGGAGTTTGCGCCCAAACGTGGTCTCCACATAGCCGTGTTCCTTCGCGAAGTCCTTGGTCTCGTCCATATACTTCCGAATGCCGGGGAACTTCTCAAAATAGGCCTTGATGTAATCGGACGCCTCGCCGCGCGGGATGCTGAGTTGGTTCGCGAGTCCGAATGCCGAGATGCCATAGATGATGCCGAAGTTGATTGCCTTGGCTTTCCGGCGGATCATTGGATCCATGCCTTCGATCGGTGTGTCGAACATCTCGCTCGCCGTCATCGCATGAATGTCGAGGCCTTGTTTGAAGGCGTCGCGCAGCGCGTCGATCTCCGCGATATGGGCGAGCAGCCGCAGCTCGATCTGGGAGTAATCGGCCGCGATGAGGACATGCCCCGGCTCCGCGATGAAAGCTTCGCGAATCTTACGGCCCTCTTCGGTCCGTATCGGGATGTTCTGCAGGTTGGGGTCAGTCGACGACAGGCGCCCGGTTTGAGCGCCGGCCATGGTGTAGCTCGTATGGACGCGTCCGGTATCCGTATTGATGGCTTCCTGCAGGGCTTCGGTATAGGTCGAGCGCAGCTTGGACAGCATCCGCCAGTCGAGAATGGTGCGGGGCAGGGCGTGGCCTTCCGCCGCGAGCGTTTCCAGAACGTCTGCCCCCGTTTGCCAGGCACCGGTCTTGGTCTTCTTGCCGCCTTCTATGCCCATCTCATCGTAGAGAATCTCGCCGATCTGCTTCGGGCTGCCGATGTTGAACTCTCGGCCCGCTTGCTCATAGGCGTCGGCCTCCAGCGCCGCCATGCGCTGGGCGAAATCTGACGACAACCGGGACAGCGTATCGCGGTCCACCTTTATCCCGTTGCGTTCCATCGCAGCTATGACGGGCACAAGTGGGCGCTCGGCTGTTTCGTAGATCGTCGTCACATGCGCCTTGTGGAGCTGTGGCTTAAACAGGTGCCAGAGCCTGAGCGTTACATCGGCGTCTTCGGCGGCGTAGGCGGTCGCCTTGTCCAGTGGCACCCGCTCAAACGTGATCTGCGACTTTCCGGTCCCGCAAACATCCTTGAACGGAATGGGCGTGTGCTGGAAATAGCGCTCGGAAAGCTCGTCCATGCCATGGCCGTGCGTGCCGGCGTTGAGCACGAAGGACAGCAGCATCGTGTCATCATGCGGGGCGAGTGAGATGCCGACGTTTTCAAACACGGTAAGATCGTACTTGATGTTCTGACCGACCTTCAGGACGGCAGGATCTTCCAGCAATGTCTTCAGCGCGGCCAGCGCTTTGTCGCGGTCGGCCTGTTTGGGAGGCTTGCCCCCGAGCAGGTCATCTCCTTCAGGATCGATATGGGAGAGCGGGATATAGCAGGCCTCATTCGGGCCGATAGCGAGCGAGATCCCGATCAGCTTCGCCGCGACCGCATCGAGACTGTTGGTCTCGGTATCGACTGCGACAACGCCAGCGGTCGTTGCGCGCGCGATCCAGTCCTCCAGCGCGTTGATATCCGTCACGGTGTCGTAGGCATCGCGGTTCACGCCATGCGCGATGGCTTGGTCCTCGATTTCGCCCTCGGCTTCGAACATCTCGCGCACGCGGCGGGTGATGGTCCGGAACTCCATTTCTTCCAGAAACTTGATCAGCGTGTCTGGGTCTGGATCGGCGACGGCAAGGTCTTCTAGAGGCGTTTCAACGGTCACATCGTCCTTTAGCGTGACCAGTGTCTTTGAAATGCGAATTTGGTCGGCATTGTCGATGAGGGTCTGGCGGCGCTTAGGCTGTTTGATCTCCTCGGCGCGTTCCAGCAGCGTTTCAACGTCGCCATATTCATTGATCAACGTCGCGGCCGTCTTCACACCGATCCCGGGCGCGCCCGGAATGTTATCGACGCTGTCCCCGGCCAGCGCCTGGATATCGATCACCTTGTCCGGCCCGACGCCGAATTTGTCATGCACCGCCTCGATACCGAGTGACTTGTTCTTCATTGTATCGAGCATGGTGACGCGATCGGACACCAGCTGCATCAGATCTTTGTCCGACGAAACGATGGTGACCCGCGCGCCCCGGGCTTCCGCCAGCCGCGCATAGGTCGCGATCAGGTCGTCCGCCTCATAGCCCTCCATCTCAAGTGCATGCGTATGAAAGGCGAGGGCGGCTTCCCTTACGAGTGGAAATTGCGGCCGCAGGTCCTCCGGCGGCTCGCTGCGGTTTGCCTTATATTCCGGATACAGATCATTTCTGAATGTATAGGATGATTTATCGAAGACGCAGGCGAAATGGCTGGGCCGGTCATCGCCTTTCAGTTCCTCAAGCAGCTTGAACAGCATGTTGCAGAAGCCAGAGACGGCCCCGACAGGCAGGCCATCTGAAGCGCGCGTCAGCGGCGGAAGCGCGTGATAGGCCCGGAAGATGTAGGCCGATGCGTCGATCAGATAGAGGTGGCTGTCTTCGGTGACGGGGGCGGAGGGCATAAGCGGGCTCGTCTTTCTTATCGTTTCAGTCGGGCGATCAGGCTGGATGTATCCCAACGCGATCCACCCATGGCCTGGATGTCGGCATAATACTGGTCGACCTCTGCGGTCACGGGCAAGCTGGCTCCGTTCGCCCGGGCGGCTTCTAGTGCGATGCGCAGATCTTTGCGCATCCAGTCGACGGCAAAGCCATGCTCGAATTCATCGTCCACCATGGTCTTCCAGCGATTCTCCATTTGCCAGCTTTGCGCGGCACCGCCGGAGATCGCTTCGATGACCTGCGCAACATCGAGCCCGGCCTTCTCGGCGAAATGAAGGCCCTCTGAAAGTCCCTGCACGATCCCGGCAATGCAGATCTGGTTGACGGACTTGGCAAGCTGTCCGGCACCGCTCTCCCCGATCAGAGTGATCCGCTTGGAATAGGCGGCCATGACGGGCTCTGCTTTTTCGAAAGCTGATTTGTCGCCGCCGCACATCACAGTGAGCTGGCCGTTCTCGGCCCCGGCCTGCCCACCGGAAATCGGCGCGTCGATAAACGCGACCCCTTTCGATCGTGAGCGTGCGAAGAGGTCCCGGGCGAGACCTGCGCTGGCGGTTGTGTGGTCGATGATTACCATGCCGCCGCCAATCGACGGCTCCAGCGCGTCATAGACATCGCGTACGTCAGGATCGTCGCCGAGACACAGGAACACATACTCGGTGGCAAATGCGGCGGAGGCGGGATCCGCGGCGGCGTTGCCCTTATGCTTGGCGGCCCAGGCCCTCGCCTTCTCGCTGGTGCGATTCCAGACAGTCACGTCGTGGCCGTTCCTGGCCAGGTGGCCGGCCATGGGCGCGCCCATCACGCCTAGTCCTAGGAATGCGACGCGCGCCATTCGCTCTCTCCGTTTCAGTCTTCGAAGCCCGTAACCGGCCTGCGATTTAGATCAAATTTCATCGAAATCCGTGCGGCAATCGTCAGCCGGTCTCAACCCTGTTTTGCTAAACCATACTTGCAGATCAGAAAGATCCGTAACCGATGGCGTATCACTATGCATCTCGGCGCACCATGGGCAGAATGCCCAGCGCGCCATCCCGCCGAATGGGAACCTGGAAGATCGCTTATGCGGACTTCCTGACCGCCCTGATGGCGTTCTTCCTTGTGATGTGGCTCGTCAATGGCGTGTCTGGTGATGACCGCGACGAACTCGCCGAATATTTCGGCGGTTCGTCCGTCGTTGCGACCGCGGAGGCAGACATTGCCTCGCCCGCCGAGCTCCAGACTGCTGAACTCTCTGCCGCCCTGTCGGGCGCGATTGCGGATGGTCATGTCCTGATCACCACCGAAGACGACACCGTTCGGTTGGAGCTGATGGACCGCACGGGGCACCCGCTGTTTCACACAGGTGACGGAGCGTTCAATTCTGAAGGGGCGGCCTTGCTGCAATCCGTCTCCACGGTGATCGCTGGTCTCGACGCGCCGTTGGCCCTTGAGGGACATACCGATGCCTTCCCAAGCGCGATTGAGGGATACTCAAACTGGGAACTCTCATCCGATCGCGCGAATGCCGCGCGCCGCATTCTTGAGAAAAACGGTGTTTCGCCGAGCCGGATTACCGGCGTGGCGGGCCTTGCCGACACAACACCTCTCAACCCGGGCGAACCCCACTTGCCAGCGAACCGCCGCGTCAGCATACTTCTCCAATTGGCCGGATAGGGCCGGTCCCGTCCGCCGCTCGGAGTGTCAATGATTAGCGATTTCGCTGCCCACTGGGCCATGTGGGCCAGCATAGCAGTCGTTATTGGGGCGATTGGTTTTTATCTCACCGACAAGTGGTCGATGGAGATAGTCTCGGTTGGCGTTGTTGCTGCGCTTCTGATTCTTTTTTCCATTCCCGGCGCGGCTTCTGTCGCGGGGACGCCCGTCACCGCTGGCCAACTCCTACAGGGCTTCGGCAATCCCGCGCTGATCACAATCATGGCGCTGCTCGTTGTGGGGCAGGGGCTGTTTCAGACCGGAGCGCTGGAAGGTCCAACCAAGTACCTGCTTGGGTCTTATGATGCGCGGCCATTCTCGACCCTGATCTTCGCCTTCGCTGCTGTCTTCGTCATTAGCGCTTTCATCAACAATACGCCGGTCGTCATCATGTTCCTGCCGGTCATGAGTGCCATTGCCATGCGGATGGGGGCTGCGCCGTCAAAGCTGATGATCCCGCTGAGCTTTGCCTCGATCTTTGCCGGCATGACGACGCTGATCGGAACCTCGACCAATCTGCTGGCGGCAGAAGCCTATTACCGGATCGAGGGCCGCCCGCTCGGCTTTTTCGAACAAACGCCGATGGGGTTGATTCTCGCCGGCGTCGGCCTGCTCTATCTTTTGCTCGCCTCGAAAATCCTGCTGCCAAACCGGAAAGACATGAGCGAGGATTTCATCGCGCCCTCTGGCAAGCAGTTCATTGTGCAGATCGAGATTGTCCCGGGGCATTTCCTGGAAGGCGCAAAACCGGTCGCCGGTATGTTCACTGACCTGCCGGAGATGACCGTCCGCATGATCCAGCGCGGCGAGCGGGCCATCCTGCCGCCCTTCGATGATACCGCACTTCAGCCGGGCGATCTCGTCATCGTTGCGGCCACTCGCGCCGCCCTCACCGACATACTGGCCTCCCAGCCACAAATGCTGGAGGAAATCTGGCGCTCGCAGGGCGGTGTGTCTGAGGATGAAGACGCGCCGCGTTCTCTCGCGCTGACAGAAGCTGTCATCGCGCCCGGGTCTCGCATGATCGGGCGCACGGTCGAGATGCTCGGTTTCCGCCGTCTGACGAAGGCTGTGACGCTCGGCATTCAGCGCCGCAGCCGGATGATTCGCGCCAAGTTGGGTGAGATCCGGCTGGAGGCGGGAGACACCCTGCTGCTTTGCGGGCCAGAAGGGGCCTTGCGCGAGATGCGGGCGAGCCGGGATCTTATCGTGCTCGAATGGTCGCAGACCGAGATCCCCATCACGACGAGGGGGCAGGCCGCGCGTCTCATAACGGTCGGCATGGTCGTCGCTGCTGCGACGGGCGCGCTCGAAATCGTGCATGCGTCTGTGATTGCTGCGACCGCAATGATTCTCGCGGGCTGTCTCAATACGCGGCAGGCCGCCCGCTCGCTCGATCTCCGTATTTTTCTTGTCATTGGAGCTGCCCTCGCCATGGGGGCAGCGCTTGAACAGACAGGCGCGGCGAACCTCATTGCAAGAGAAGTTGTCGATCTCGCATCCCCGTATGGGCAACTCGCAATTCTGTCGGCGATCTTCCTGTCGGTCGCGATCCTGACCAATGTTCTCTCGAACGCCGCTACGGCTGTCCTGTTCTCGCCGATTGCCTTGTCGGCTGCCGAGCAGGCAGGCGCGGCTGATCCTCTGCCCTACCTTCTGGCCGTGATTTACGGAGCGAATTGCTGCTTTGCGACGCCGATCGCTTACCAGACCAATATGCTCGTCATGGGCCCCGGCCACTACAAGTTTTCGGATTTCTTGCGATTTGGCGGCCCGCTTGTCATTCTGCTATGGGCAGTGTTCACGATAACTGCCCCTTGGCGTTTTGACCTTTGAGTGACTTAATCAGACCCAATGAAGCTGAATGATTCTCAGATATTCCCGCCAGGCGTTCGGCAATCGCTCCGCTTCTACCTGACGAGCCCGAGCCCATGCCCCTATTTGCCGGGCAAACGCGAGCGTAAGGCGTTCACCAATCTCGCCGTGACCGACGCCGACGCCGTTCATGATTCGCTGAGCCGTTCTGGTTTCCGCCGGTCCCAGTCCATCGCCTATCGCCCGGCCTGCCCGAGCTGCAATGCATGCCGCAGCGTGCGGGTGGATGTGCAGGCTTTTCAGCCCGGTAAGACCCAGCGCCGAATCCTCGCCAGGAACAATGATGTTGTCCGCCATCCGGTGCGGGCGCAGGCGACACGGGAACAGTATCGTCTTCTGAAACGGTATCTGCGTGCCCGTCATGACGGCGCAGGCATGTCTGAGATGAGCTATCGCGACTATGCCGGCATGGTTGGCGAGAGCCCAGTACAGAGCCTGATCTTTGAGTATCGTCGCGGGGAAGGGGCCGATGCACCGCTCGTGGCGGCCGCGATTACCGATGTGCTGCGTGACGGCCTGTCAATGGTCTACACCTATTTCGACACGGATGAGCCGTCTGACAGTCTTGGCTCTTACATGATCCTCGATCACATCGCGCACGCCCGGACGCTCGGCCTGCCGCACGTTTATCTGGGCTACTGGGTCAAGGGCAGCCCGAAGATGGACTACAAGCGGCGGTTCAAACCACTGGAAGTGCTTGACGGGGACGCCTGGCGACCGCTTGAAGATCACGAATAGCAAAACGGCAGGGGAGAGGCGCATGATCGATCGGCGCAAACTGATCGGAGCGGCCGCGATTGGCGGTGCGGGTGCAGCGCTGTCTGCGTGTGGCGGAGACAGTGAGGGCGGACCATCTTCGCCGGCCGTTGTGCGTCAGCGGCGGCGTCTCAACATGGTGACCACATGGCCGAAGGACTTGCCCGGTCTCGGTATGGCGGCCAATCGCGTGGCCGAGCGCGTGGCTGCGCTGTCCGAAGGTTCTATTGAAATCAAGGTGTTCGCGGCGGGCGAGCTCGTGCCTGCATTCCAGTCGTTTGACGCCGTGGCTGACGGAACCGCCGATATGTATCACGGCGCTGAGTATTACTGGACATCCAAGTCTCCGGGCTTCTCCTTCTTCACTGCGGTGCCGTTCGGCATGACGGCGCAGGAGATCATGGGCTGGATCGATTTTGGCGGTGGACAGGCGCTTTGGGACGAACTGTCCGGCCAGTTCGGCGTGAAGGCCATTCAGGGCGCGAATACCGGCCACCAGATGGGCGGCTGGTTTAAACGAGAGATCAACAGCCTTGATGATCTCAAGGGCCTCAGAATGCGGATTCCGGGGCAGGGGGGCGATGTCCTCCGGGCGCTTGGCGGGTCGGCTGTTGCGCTGTCGGGCGGCGAGATCTTCCAGTCCCTACAAACCGGCACGATCGATGCGACCGAATGGGTTGGGCCTTGGAACGATTACTATCTCGGCTTCTATCGGGAGGCTCCGTACTATTACGGCCCTGGTTTCCATGAACCGGGCGCGTCCCTGGCGGTTGGCATGAATCGCGGCCTGTGGGATGACATGACGCCGACCGAGCAGGAGATCGTCCGGTCGGCCTGCACCGAGGTTAATCACCTCTCCCTTGGCGAGTTCACCTATCAGAACGCCGTCCATCTCGACATTCTGACGAATGAGCACGGCACGCAGATGCGCCGGTTCCCTGATGATGTCGTGACCGAAATGGCCACGGCATCTGCCGATGTCCGATCCGATGCCGGTGCGGCAGGAGAACTGGAAACCCGCATCTATGAGAGCTTTGAAACGGCGCTCAAAACCATGCGGGGCTGGGCAAACGTATCGGACGGGCCGTATTACGCGGCGCGCGAACTCGGTGGCTGACCTCTTCCTGACCTTGGGGACAATGCTGCGCTATGCCGGCTATGCTTTGTCGCCGCTCCTGCTCCTGCCGATTGCCGTTCTGATCGCGCCGCGTGTGTTCGGCGGTATTGGCGCACGCGCCTCTGCCATCGTTGACCGGATCAGCGGGGTCGCGCTCGGCGCGGCGGTGTGGTCAGCGCTCCTCCTTCTCTTTGCGATCCTTGTTTTGATCGTGCTGCGCTACGCATACGGTCTGGCTTTTTCCTGGCTGTCGGAACTGGTGATCTACGCCTTCGCCGCCATGTTCCTGCTTGCGGCGGCCGGAGCCTTGCGGGATCAGGCCCATGTCCGGGTTGATATTCTGCGTCCGACTTTTGGACCGCGCGGCCGTGCCATCATCGAGTTTGCAGGCAGCTATCTCCTGCTGATACCTGTCTGCATCCTTATTCTGGATGCATCGATTTCCCGCTCTTTCGTGCGCAGCTGGGCGGGCTTTGAAGGCAGCCGGGAAAGCGATGGGCTGCCCATACTCTTCCTCTTCAAGACGCTCATCCCTGTCTTTGCGACACTGCTTCTGGCGCAGGGCGTGTCCGAAGCCACTAAAGCCGCGCTCAGCCTCCGCGGACGCAGGCCCTTCGAGAAAAACGCTGGCCACGGCGTAGGGCCGGCCTGATGGAATTGGAGATTGTTCTAGCGGTCGCCATGTTTGCCGCCGTGATCGCCGGCTTGCTGGCTGGCTATCCCGTCGCGCTGACATTGGGCGGCGTTTCCCTGATCTTCGCCGTGATCGGCATCGCGCTCGGTGTTTTTCCAAGCGCATTCCTGAACACCCTGCCCAGTCGCATTCAGGGCGTCATGGAAAATCAGGTGCTGATTGCAGTGCCGCTCTTTGTGCTGATGGGCGTGATCCTTGAGCGCTCGCGGGTTGCGGAAGACCTTCTCCACATTGCCAGCCGCCTGCTCGGCCGCGTGCGCGGCGGGCTTGGCTATGCGGTCGTACTCGTCGGAGCGCTGCTGGCGGCTTCAACCGGAATTGTTGGCGCAACCGTCATCACGATGACGCTGATCGCCCTGCCGACAATGCTCCGTCAGGGCTACGACCCCCGCCTCGCCAGCGGCGCGATTGCCGCCTCGGGCACGCTTGGCCAGATCATACCGCCCTCAATCGTCCTGATCCTGCTGGCCGATGCGATTTCAAACGCTTCCAATAGTGCGGCCAGCGCGGGTGGCGGTTCCGGAACCGTGGCCGTGGAAGACCTGTTCGCCGGGGCTCTGATCCCAGGCCTGATCTTGGTCGGGCTTTACCTCGCTTACGTTGCCGCCACAGCGATCCTAAAGCCGTCTGCCGCCCCACCGGTCGACGATACGGATGATGAACCGCTCACGGTGCGGGAGATCTTCTTCGGTCTTGGTGCGCCAATCCTGCTCATATTGGCGGTCCTTGGCTCGATCCTGACAGGCGTGGCACCGCCCACGGAAGCTGCCGCGATCGGGGCGGGTGGCGCGGCGCTTCTGGCAGGCCTGCGGCTCGCTGAAGAGGCCAGATCAAGGCTCACGCCGCTCCTGATCGCAGGGCTGCTCTCCGCCTTGCTCATCTTCGCGATGACCCGGTTTGTGGACCTCCGCTATGCCCGTGACAGCATTTCCGGCGGTGACTATGCCGCCATGATCCTCGTCGCGCTGGCAGCAATTGTGTTCCTGGCGGGTGTCGCCGCAGGCTTCCTTGTCCTGAAGCGGGCGGGCCAGTTCGATCCGGCGCTTAAGAGCGCGGCGCATATCACCGGCATGGTCTTCCTGATCCTGATTGGCGCGACGCTTTTCAGCGTTATCTTCCGGGGCTTTGGCGGGGACGATCTTGTCGCCGACCTGCTCCGCTCGGTGCCCGGCGGGAAGTGGGGCGCGCTTGCGATGACCATGCTCGTCATGTTCGTGCTCGGCTTCTTCCTGGACTTCATCGAGATCGTCTTCGTTGTTGTGCCGCTGGTCGCGCCTCCGCTGATCCTGTTCGGGTTCGACCCTGTCTGGCTTGCCATCCTAATGGCGCTGAACCTTCAGACTTCCTTCCTGACACCGCCATTCGGGTTCGCCCTGTTCTATCTGCGCGGTGCAGCGCCTGACGATCTTGAGACGCTCGATATCTGGCGCGGCGCGATCCCGTTTATCGGGCTGCAGGTTGTGATGATTGCTCTGGTCGCCGCTGTTCCGGCGCTGGCGACATGGCTGCCCGGCGTGATCGCGGGCTAAGGCTTTGCGGTTGAGCCTCGACCGCAGATCATCAATGCTCATTTGCAAACAAGTCGCTGGGAGAAATCGTCATGTCTGAGCCCGTCCTGAAAATCGAAGAACGCGGCGAAGTAGACTGGGTTACGATGAACCGGCTCGATGCGCTCAACGCCCTGAATAATGACATGATCGAGGCGCTTGCATCCTACTTTGAAGGGTTGATCCGCCGTCATGACCGGCGTGTCGTCGTGCTTAAAGGGGCGGGTCGGGCCTTCTGCGCCGGGCTCGATCTCAAAGGAGGGGCGGGAGATCCCGAGGCCGCCAAGCGCGCGCCAATCCATGCTGGGCTCGCGCTTCAGAGACGCATTGGTGACATTTATCGGGCGATGCGGCGCTGCCCGCAGCCAATTATCAGCCTTGTCTCGGGCGCTGCGGCAGGCGGTGGCTTCTCGCTCGCGCTGGCCTCCGACATCCGGATTGCGGCCTCGGATGCGCGGATGAACTGCGCCTTTATCCGGATCGGGCTGACCGGCGCTGATATGGGGTCGAGCTATTTCCTGCCGCGCATTGTCGGCCTGTCCATGGCGTCCGAACTGATCCTGACCGGGCGGTTCATCGACGCCGAGGAGGCACTGGCCTCACGGCTTGTCTCGCATGTTGTCTCGCCTGAGGCGCTGGACGAGAAAGCCGAGGAACTCATCGCGCATATGCTGGCGACGGCCCCGCTCAGCCTTAGCCTCACCAAGGAAGCGCTTGGCCATGCGGTAGACGCTCCGTCACTGGAGGCTGCCATGGCGCTGGAGGATCGTCACCAGATCCTCACCTCAATGACGGCCGATCACAAGGAAGCGCAGCAAGCTTTCCTGGAAAAGCGCGCGCCGGACTTTGAAGGGCGCTAGAATTTCACCTCGGGCACAGTGGACAGGGCAACCCGGTCGCCGCCGACATCGAAGAATTCGCGCTGCTCGAAGTCGAATGAACCGGCCACGATGGAACCAGGGAACTGCTCTGTCGCCGTGTTGTAGTCCTGCACTGCGGAGTTGTAGAAGCGCCGCGCCGCAGCGAGCTTGTCTTCGATCACCGACAGTTCGTCCTGAAGGGATTCGAAATTCTCGTTCGCTTTCAGGTCAGGATAACTCTCAGCGAGCGCGAAGAGCTTCCCGAGTGCGCCGCTGAGTGCACCTTCGGCCTGTGCCATCTCGCCAGCCGAATTGGCGGCCACGGCCGAGTTCCGGGCATTAATGACCGCATCGAGGGTTTCTTTCTCGTGAGCGGCATAGCCTTTGACGGTCTCGACGAGGTTCGGGATCAGGTTCTGGCGCTGTTTCAGCTGCACATCGATGTCGGCGAAGGCCTGATTGACCCGCTGCCGTTTGGAAACAAGGCCATTATAGATCACGATCAGGGCGATCACGCCTACGACGACCACGCCGAGAAGGATGAGAATGATGTTCACGGCGTCCTCCGTTTCAAAGCTATCTCAGCCGTAACGGGCCATTTCCCGCCGCGCAAGCGGCAGGTGCTGCCCCTAACCGTTGAATGTGCCGGACCGCGGGAAGCCTTTTGGCGCTGACTTTCCGGCCTGTGCCCGCTTGCCGACCCACTCTTCCCATTCAGGGAAAGCCCGGTGACGGTCGCCGGTTTTCACGATCAGCCCGTCTTCCTTGTGGAAGGTCATCAGGTCAGCCAGCTTGTCCTTGCCGCGATAGTTCTGGAGCTTCACGCCCTTGCCGCGAGACATTTCAGGCAACTCATCGAGCGGGAAGATGAGCAGTTTCTTGTTGGTGCCAATCACGGCGAGGAAGTCGCCTTCGACCGGCTGGCAGATCGTTACGCGGCTGCCCTTGGGCGGATTAACCGCCTGCTTGCCGGCCTTGCGCGAAGACTCAAGTTCCTTCTCCGGCACAACGAAGCCATAGCCCGCATTTGACGCCACAACACGTTTGCGCTCCGGCTCCAGCTTGAACATGGCGCGGATTTCAACGCTGTCATCGACGTCAATCGACAACCGGATCGGCTCGCCATGACCACGTCCGCCGGGCAGCTTGTCAGCGGGCAGGGTAAAGGCCCGTCCATCACCTGCCACCATGATCAGCTTATCCGTGCTCATCAGCTCTTCGGAGAGATAGAATTCGTCCCCGTCCTTGAACTTGGCGGAGCTGGGATCGAGCCCATGCCCCTTCATGGCGCGGATCCAGCCCTTCTTTGAAAGTACCACGGTGAGGGGTTCTTTCGGGGCGGCGGCTTCGAGGGCGGCGTCGAGATCGATTTCCGGCGCGGCTTCAAAGACAGCGCGGCGGCGGCCGAGTTCGCTATCCGGATCGAAGGCCTTGCGCGCTTCTTTCAGGGAATTGGCCACGGCCCGCCATTGTTTCGCCGTCGAGCCAAGGAGGGATTGGATCTCGTCGCGTTCTTCCTGGAGCTTTGTATGTTCGCCCCGGATTTCCATCTCTTCAAGCTTGCGCAGGGCGCGCAGGCGGAGATTGAGAATGGCTTCAGCTTGAATATCTGTGATGCCGAAGCGCTCGATCATGACGGCTTTGGGCTCATCTTCCTCGCGGATGATGCGGATCACCTCATCGATGTTGAGGTAGGCGATGAGATAGCCGTCGAGCAGATGCAGCCGCTTTTCGATCTTGTCGAGGCGGAACTCGGCCCGTCGGATCGTCACGTCGCGGCGGTGGTCGATGTAAGCGCGAAGGACCTCTTTCAGGCCCATCACGCCGGGTGCCCCGTTGTGGAGCACGTTCATGTTCAGGCTGAACCGGTTCTCAAGATCGGATTGCTTGAACAGGCTCTCCATGAGCACGTCCGGCTCGACCGTCTTGGCACGCGGCACGAGCACAACGCGGACATCTTCGGCGCTTTCATCGCGCACATCGTCGAGAAGAGGGGCCTTCTTGGTCTCGATCAGTTCAGCGAGGCGCTCAATGAGCTTGGACTTCTGGACCTGATAGGGGATCTCGGTGACGACGATCTGGTAAGTGCCACGGCCAAGGTCTTCGACTTCCCATTTCGCGCGCATGCGGAAAGAGCCACGGCCTGTCTCATAAGCCTCCAGCATCGATTCCCGGCTCTCAACGATCACACCGCCGGTTGGGAAATCCGGTCCCGGCATGATCTCGACAAGCTCAGCTGTCGTCGCGCTCTTGTGCGAAATCAGGTGCAGCGCGGCATCGATGACTTCGGCCACATTGTGCGGCGGGATCGACGTGGCCATGCCAACGGCAATCCCCGTCGCACCGTTGGCCAAAAGGTTCGGGAAGCCCGCCGGCAGCACCACCGGCTCGCTGTTAAGTTCGTCATATGTGTCACGGAAATCGACGGCGTTCTCGTCAAGTCCGTCCAGAAGCAGCTTGGCGGCTTCCGTCATCCGGCTTTCGGTGTAACGCATGGCAGCGGCCGTATCGCCATCGATATTGCCGAAATTGCCCTGCCCATCCACGAGCGGATAACGAACCGAGAAATCCTGCGCGAGGCGGACGAGGGTATCGTAAATCGCGCTGTCGCCATGAGGGTGATAGTTCCCCATGACCTCACCGACGATCTTCGCGCATTTGCGATAGGCCTGATCAGGATTCAGGCGCAGTTCGCGCATCGCATAGAGGATGCGCCGCTGCACAGGCTTCAGTCCGTCGCGGACATCCGGCAGGGCACGGGAGGTGATCGTAGACAGCGCATAGGCGAGATAACGCTTGGACAGCGCCTCGCTCATTGGCTCGTTAATCACACGGCCTTCTTCATGGCCCATGACGTCGCTCATGCGTTCAATTCCTTTAAGCGCGGCGTGATTCCAATATCTCTTAACAGATTGCGGCCTTTGGTTAACGAATGAAGAACATCCTGAATGCGCATTATTTGAGGCTGATCGCTGGATGGATCGCGGCGCTGGCGGTTGGCTGGGCGGTGCTCTGGTTGTTGAACAAGTATACACCGCCCCAACACAACCCTTTTGCCGCGCTGGATTTGAGCGATCCGATCGGGATGGCGACCTACCGGAAGTTCACCAATCTCAAGCATGACCGCGAAGCCTGTTTTGCGGCATTGGACGAGACCGGTATCGAATACACGCCCATCCCGGACCGACAGACGAGCGAGAATTGCGGATTTCAGAACGCCCTGACGCTCGGCCGTTCGATGACGCCTTATTCGGCGACCTTGTCGATGACCTGCATCCAGACGGCGGCGCTCTACACTTGGGAGGTTAAAGTTGTCCGCCCGGCGGCCGAGGAAATCCTTGGTTCGGAGGTGGCGCGCATGGAGACGTATGGGGCCTTTTCCTGCCGGACGATTGCAGGTAGCCGACGCTGGAGCCAGCATTCGCGAGCCAATGCCGTGGATATCTCCGGTTTCCGCTTGAAAGACGGCCGCCTGATCGATGTGAAAACGCATTGGGGCAATGGCGGCCCGGAAGGGGAGTTCCTGAAGCGCGTCAGGGATGGGGCCTGCCGGGTGTTCTCCGTCACTTTGGGCCCCGAATACAATGCTGCGCATGCCGATCATTTTCATCTCGACATGGGGCGGGGCGATGTCTGTCGCTGACGTAGGGGCAGCGATTTCTGCTGGAAGCTGACCGCCACGACCGGTAGCTTCGCGGCGCAGAGCAGGAACAGGACAGAACCATGCAAGACCGTATCTCGATCGACATTTCCGGCGGCGTCGCAGATGTGCGGCTTGTCCGCTCGGACAAGATGAACGCGCTCGATGATAAGATGTTTGAAGCTTTGATCGATGCTACAAAGGCGCTCAACGCCGACAAGTCCGTTCGCTGTGTGGTCCTGTCGGGAGAGGGCCGTGCCTTCTGCGCCGGGCTCGACATGGGCAATTTCGGGAAGATGGCCGACGGGGCTGGCAGCGGTGTCTCGCGCGGCCGGCTGGAAGAGCGGACACATGGCATCGCCAATCGCCCGCAGCAGGCTGTCTGGGGCTGGCGCGAGCTTCGTGTGCCAGTGATCGCGGCGGTTCATGGTGTCGCCCTCGGCGGTGGCCTTCAGGTGATGCTTGGCTCCGACATCCGCATCGTTCACCCCGAAACGAAGATGTCTATCCTCGAAGTGAAATGGGGCCTTGTGCCGGATATGAGCTCAACGGCGATCATGCGCCAGATTGTGCGTGAGGACATCATCCGTGAACTGACATACACTGGCCGGATGTTCTCCGGTGCAGAGGCCAGGGAGTATGGCTTCGCGACGCACCTGTCGGAAACGCCGCACGAAGATGCGATGAAACTGGCGGCCGAGATCGCCAGCAAGAGCCCGGACTCCGTACAGACGGCCAAGCGCCTATACAATGAGCTTCCGGACAAGTCCGATGCTGAAGCCCTGCTTGCCGAGTCGGTTGCGCAGGACGGGCTCATCGGCTCGAAGAACCAGATCGAGTCGGTCATGGCCGGGCTACAGAAGCGGGCTGGCGTGTTCGAGGACTAGCCTTCCAGCCCTCGAACATTTTTGCCTGCTACCCGGCAGCCTATTCGCTGTCGTCATCCTGCTTGGCGGGATCGTACTTCGCGAACCAGCCCATGATGTTGTCGGTCTTGGCGACAAGTCGGCTGGGGCGTCCAGCGATGTAGTGGGATGATCCCGGCACACGAATAAGTGCTGTATCGACACCGGCGAGCTTCAAAGCGGTGTAGAACTGCTCGGCTTCCCATGTCGGCGTGCGCCAGTCTTCTTCGCCAACCATGACAAGGGTTGGAGTGACGACATTTTCGATCAGCATGATTGGGGAGCGGTCAAGGAAAGCGTCCGGGTCTTCCCATGGTTCTGCGCGGATCCAGTGGCGTTTTACGAAGGCGGCGATGTCGGCTGACAGCGCCATGGTCATCCAGTTGATGACAGGCTTGATCGAGGCAGCCGCTGCAAACTTGTCTGTCTTGCCAACAATCCAGGCCGTCAGGATGCCACCACCCGATCCGCCGGTTACAAAGAGGCGATCCGGATCGGCGTACTGGTTCTCCACAAGGTAATCGATGACGCTGATCAGGTCGTCATAATCGTAGCCCGGATAGGCCAGATCAATTTCCTGAGCGAAGGCTTCCCCATAGCCGGATGATCCGCGCGGATTGGCGTAGACCGTTACGTAGCCCTCAGCCGCATAACGCTGGATTTCGGCTGAGAAGCTCGGCGCATACATCGCGAACGGACCGCCGTGAATCTCCAGGATCAGCGGATAGGAACTATCCGCGGTAAAGCCCGGCGGCAGGGCGACCCAGGCTTCGATCTCCAATCCATCATGGGAGGAGGGCACCTTAATCTCTTCGATCGGTGCCATGTCGAGATATGGAAGCAAATCATCATTGAGCGCTGTCAGCGTGCGGTCCTCGACATTGCGCCCGGCGACAGCGATTTCGGCCGGTGTGTCGGGAGAGACGGCCGTATAGGCAAAGACCGGGCGGCGCGTGTCCGAGACAGAGTAGCCGCCTCCGGCATATGGCCGGCCAATTGAGGTGCCACCAACGCCAGTCACAACACGTTCGACACTGCCATCCATCTCAATCTCGACGACAGCCATGTCCCCAGCATCCTCGACCAGCGCGTAAAGCGCGCGGCTGTCGCGCCGCCACACGAGATTGGTAATCTCCCGGTCGAAATCGCCGGTAAGGAGGCGCGCATCGGACCCGTCTGCGTTCATCACATAGGCGCGGGTCTGCTGCCAGGATTTCAGCTCGTCATCATAGCCGAGATAGGCAACGCGCTCGCCATTCGGCGACACGGCAGGGCTATGGTCCGGACCGTCCCGGTCCGTCAGGCGGGTCAGCTCCAGATCATCGAGATCGACAGCAAAGATATCGACTTCGATCGGGTCGAGATCGCGATCCTCATTCGGGTTGCCCGTCACGAGGAGGGTATCTGCGTCCAGCCAGGTCGGCTGGCCGTAATCGACCTCGCCGGATGTGATCTGCCGGGGCGATCCTCCGTCCACAGGCAGGGTGAAAACCTGGCTGGCCCCTTCGTCGAGATAGCCTGCACCGTCAAAGCGGAAGGTGATGTCGTCGAATACGCGCACCGGCTCGGACCATTCTGCGCCTTCAGGCGGGGTCAACGGCACCGCAAAACTCGGCGTTTCGCCTTTGACAAACATCTCGAAAGCGATGGTCTCGCCATCGGGCGACCATACCGCGCCGCTCGGGCCGGTCTCGAACTGAGCGAGGGACAGGCTGTCACCCGTATCCCTGTAGAGGACGCGCAGTTCCGGCTTCCCATTGGCGGATGTCGAATAGAGTAGCTTGCTGCCATCTGGGGACCAGCGCGGCGTGCGGACAGATGCTCCCCCTGCGACGAGTGGGCGATGGGCTCCGCTATCGACATCGATGGTCCAGAGATCGCCCCGCACGCTGTCGGTGCGCCGGTCCATGGACTGGCGGACATAGACGATTGTCCCACCGTCAGGGGAGATCTGCGGATCATTGGCGAATTCGAGGTCAAAAACGCGTTCGGCGGTGAAGCGATTGGTGTCGTCTTCGGCTTCCTGCGCCGTGACGCCAAAGGCCGTGGCGAGGGCCAGCGCGGCCACACGGGTCAGTTTCATATGCATGTGTGTGTTTCCCAAAAATCAGTTTGGAAACAGACTGCACCGAGGCTGAGCCGCGCGCAACGAAGATCGGCGACAGGGTTTAGAATCCGCTCCCGGGCTGGGCGAGATAGGCCTCTTCTTCAGGCGTATTCTCCCGGCCAAGAATGGCGTTGCGATGCGGGAAACGACCAAACTGGTCGATCACCGCCTTGTGCCGGCGCGCATAGTCCAAGGCATCCACCGTCAACGGGCGGAATTCCGGCCTTGCCTCAAGCAATAGCCGTTCGAACAAATCCACACAGAGTTTCTGGTCGGCCACGCGCTCTGAGTGTTCAAGCGGTAGGTAGAAGAATTGGCGCTCAACTTCAGAAAGGTTCTTATCGTCGCCCTTCATCAGTCCGTCCTTGCAGAGAAACAGGGCCTTGAAGTCGTTTTCGAAGGCACCGCGCTTGCCGCGAAAGATGTTGCGGGTGAACTGGTCAAGCACGATGATCGCTCCGAGACGACCCGTTGGCCCCCGGGCGGCCCACTCATCGGCGCGACCGGCGGCGAGCTCTGCAACGATCTGGGTGAAGTTTTCCGCAAGGTAGGCGTCGACCTTGTCCGACTTTCCGAACCAGACCTTGTTGCGCTTCTTCGCCAGCTCTGCATCGTCGCGGGCGTCGCCAATCCAGTAATCGACCACCTTCTCCGGGGAGGGCAGGCCGCTCATGCGCCAGGTCTGGCGGCAACCGTCAGATAGTTGATCTTGGTGTCGCCGGACAGCCGCCACTCATTCGCGACCGGATTGAAGGACACACCCTGCGGTGGTTCCGTGTTCAGGCCGGCGGCTTTCAGCGCGGTGGAGACCTCCTGCGGCGTGACCAGCTTTTCAAATTCATGAGTCCCGCGCGGCAGCCAACGCAAAACGTATTCAGCCCCGACAATCGCGAACGCAAAGGCCTTCATCGTCCGGTTGATCGTCGCGACAACCATCATGCCGCCCGGCGCGACGAGGCTGGCTGTGTCTTTCAGGAAGGCCTGCGGATCGGCGACGTGTTCCACAACTTCCAGGTTCAGGACGATATCGAAGGGCGGCTCGCCTGCCGCCAGCAACCCTTCAGCCGTGCCGGCCCGGTAGTCGATCTCAAGGCCGGTTTCCTTCGCATGGGTCATCGCCGTCTTGATGTTCGCTTCGGAGGCGTCGACAGCGGTGACGCTTGCGCCGAGGCGCGCCATTGGCTCAGCAACGAGTCCGCCGCCGCAGCCAATATCCAGCACGCGCAGGCCCTCGAGCGGGGTTTTTAGGCCTGCTTCCAGCTCGAAGTGAGTTTCGGCCTTGTCCCGAATGAAGCCGAGGCGCACCGGGTTGAAGCGGTGAAGCGGCTTGAATTTGCCCTTCGGGTCCCACCATTCCGCCGCCATGTCGGAGAACTTTTTAACTTCGGCAGCGTCGATACTGGGCGTGCTGGGGCTTTTAAGGTCAGCCTCGAGGGTTTCTGCCATCGTTTAGGTTTCCTGTTTGCTCCGCAGGCGCACGCCCCTTAAAGACGGCTCCAGACTATCAAAGAGATGGGAAAGCGGCGAACGAAGGCAATGCGACGGACAGTCCTGAAATTTGGAGGCACATCAGTGGCTGATCTGGAACGGATCGACCATGTGGCAAGCCTTGTGGCTGCGCGCGCCGAGGCGGGCGAGCATCTGGCGGTGATCGTCTCGGCCATGTCGGGGGAGACGAACAAGCTCGTCGGGCTGGCCCGCGGGGCCGCCGGTGATGATGCCGTAGCCGAACATTTCGATGATGAGTACGATGTTGTCGTCTCATCGGGGGAGCAGGTGACGAGCGGGCTGCTCGCGCTGGCGCTACGCCGGCGAGGCCTGAAGGCCCGCAGCTGGCTCGGCTGGCAGATGGCGATGCGCACAAGCGGCGATCATGCCAAGGCCCGCATTCAGGGATTTGAGGACAGCGCGCTGCAGGATGCGGTCGATGGGGGCGAGATTGCCGTCGTTGCCGGTTTTCAGGGGGTCACAGATAATGGCCGCGTGTCGACGCTTGGCCGGGGCGGCTCAGATACAAGCGCCGTGGCCGTCGCGGCGGCCCTTGGGGCCGAAACGTGCGACATCTATACCGACGTGGATGGCGTCTACACGACCGATCCCCGTATTGTGCCCAAGGCCCAGCGGCTTGAGAAAATCTCTTATGAGGAAATGCTCGAAATGGCGTCGCTCGGGGCCAAAGTGCTTCAGACGCGGTCTGTCGAGCTCGCCATGAACCACGGGGTTCGCGTGCGCGTGCTGTCGAGTTTTGCAGAGCCCGGCGCGGAAAACCCAGGAACTATTGTCTGTAGCGAGGAGGAAATCGTGGAGAAGCAGGTTGTCAGCGGCGTCGCATATTCGCGCGACGAGGCGAAGATCACCCTTTATGGGGTCGCCGACAAACCCGGCATGTCCGCCCAGATTTTCTCACTGCTGGCGGCGGCCGGCGTGAATGTCGACATGATCGTGCAGGCCTCGGCGCGCGCCGAGGACCGGGCCAACATGGTGTTCACCTGTACGAGCGGGCAGAGCGCCCTTGCTCGCGAAGCGCTCGAAGCGCCCGGCAACGGGGTCGAATTCGAAAGCCTCGAAACCACAACCGATGTTGCCAAGGTCTCAATCATTGGCGTCGGCATGAAAAGCCATACCGGGGTGGCTGAAACAATGTTCAAGGCGCTCTATGAGAAGGGCATCAACATCGATGTGATCGCCACGTCCGAGATCAAGATCTCTGTCCTGATCGAGGCCGCCTACACCGAACTTGCCGTGCGCGCCCTGCATACGGCCTTCAATCTCGACGTCGCTTAAGGAGGACTGCGTCCGCAGCGCTATTCATGCCACAAAGCTTCTCCACTCCCAGGCTGCTAATGAATCGCCTGCGCCGGATGATGGCGGAGAGCGGGGAAGCACGAGAGCGGCTGGAGCGTGTGGTGCAGCTGATCGCCGGCAATATGGTCGCCGATGTATGCTCGATCTACCTGCGCACGCCGGACGACGAGTTGGAGCTGGTTGCCACGGAAGGGTTGCGTGCAGAGGCGGTCTCTTCAACCCGTATGAAGATGGATGAGGGGCTCGTCGGGCAGATTGCCCAGACCGCGGAGTCGATCTCGATCCAGGACGCGCCGCGTCATCCGGCTTTCTCATACAGGCCGGAGACAGGAGAGGACCCTTACCACGCCTTCCTCGGTGTCCCGATCTTGCGTGGCGGCCGCGTCATGGGCGTGCTCACGGTCCAAAACCGGACTGAGCGTGTCTATGGCGAGGAAGAGATTGAGGCGCTCGAAACGATTGCCATGGTGCTTGCGGAAGTTGTCGCGGCCGACGCAGCGGCGACCAATGGCGCAGCACCGAATGCCTTGTCGGGGCTGGCTGTGCGGGCTGACCGGCCCACAAGCCTGCGGGGACGCATTTTGAGCGATGGCCTTGGCCTTGGCACCGTTCGTTTCCATGATCCTGTGGTCCCGCCTGCAAAATTCTTCGCTGAAGACCAGGTCGCGGAAGAACAGCGCCTTCTCGACGCGATTGAGGCCCTCAAACAGGCCGTCGACAACATGCTGGCCAGCGATTCCAGCGCGCTTGGCGGCGATCCGCGCGAGGTGATGGAGACGTATCGCCTGCTCGCTGAAGACCCGTCATGGGCTGAAAAGCTACAGGAAGGCGTGCGCAACGGGCTGTCGGCGGAGGCATCGGTCGACCGGGTTCGCCGCGAACACCGGGCGCGGCTCGAGAATGCGCGCGACCCTTATCTGCGCGACAGGCTGCATGATCTGGAAGACCTCGATAACCGCTTGCTGCGACTTTTGGGCGGCGAGGAAAGCGATAAGGACGCCGAAATTGGCGGAGTTCTCGTAGCGCGACGGATGGGACCGGCAGAGCTGCTGGAGTATCGGGACGCCGGGTTGCAGGCGATCCTTCTTGAAGAGACAGCGGCTTCCTCCCATGCGGCCATCGTGGCCCGGGCGCTTGGCGTTCCGACGCTTGGCGGCATGGATGGCCTGACTACGATGGTCGAGGCGGGTGATCCGATCATTGTCGATGCGGAGACGGGCGTCGCCCATGTGCGGCCGGACCGGAGCCTGCGTGCCAGTTATGAGACCCGCATGGCGTTGCGGTCTGAGCGACAGGCGGAGTATCGCGCGATGCGCGACCTGCCTTCGGAGACGAAGGATGGCGTTGAGATTACGCTGATGTTGAATGCTGGCCTGAGACTCGATCTCGATCATCTGGATACAACAGGCGCCACCGGCGTCGGTCTGTTCCGAACGGAGTTCCGCTTCCTTGTTTCGGATGGCCTGCCGCGCCTTGATGAGCAGATCGGGCTCTACCAGCGGGTGATCGACACCGCTGCTGGCCGTCCCATCCTGTTCCGGACGGTCGATCTCGGTGGTGACAAGGTTCTGCCAAACCTTAATCGCGAGCGGGAAGAGAACCCGGCCCTCGGCTGGCGCTCAATTCGTTTTGCACTCGATAGCCGCGGTCTGTTCCGACGTCAGCTGCGGGCCCTGATCCGGGCAGCACGAGGCGGGCCGCTCTCGGTTATGTTCCCGATGGTAACGACCCCTCGGGAATACTTCGACGCCCGCGATCTGCTGCTCGAAGAGGTTGAGTGGAGCGTGGGGAAGGGGTTTGCACGGCCCTCGGAGCTTAAGATTGGCGTCATGCTGGAAACGCCGGCGCTGGCCTATTCGCTGGAAGAGATCGCCGATCAGACCGATTTTGTCTCAATCGGCACCAATGATCTGATGCAGTTCTTCTTTGCAGCAGACCGGATGAGCCCACGCGTCTCGCACCGTTACGATATGGTCAGCCGCCCGGCCATGCGTTTCCTGAATACGGTTGCAGAGACCTGTGACCGGCTGAATCTGCCTGTCTCGATATGCGGCGAAGCCACCGGGGAGCCGCTTGATGCGCTTTGCTTGATCGGGGTTGGTTTCCGGCGATTGTCGATGCCGGCTAGCGGGATCGGACCGATCAAGCGGATGGTGCGCTCTGTCGAGCTGGAAACTTTCCAGAAAGACTTCTTTGATCTCCTTAACAGATCAAACGGATCGTTCCGTAAGGAAGTCTTAGCGCTTGCACAGCAGCATGGAGTGCAGCTGACGGATAGTTGAACGCCTTCTTCCCATAAGGTAGAACCGTCTGGAACAAGAATTGCTGCTTAAGCCCTTTAAGCGTGCGCGGATTGCGCAGTTACAGGAATGCCATGGCGCGGCCCGACCCAGATAAAGACAGGCAAGGTGCCGAAAGCCTGCCCCAGATGGGCGAGGCTGAAGACGGTACGGTGCGTACAGACGCCGAAGTCGCATCAAATGATATGATTTCGGACGATGAACGCGTGGGTCCGTATCTCGCGCAGGTCCGCGAGGACAAGGATCTGACGATTGCGGAGCTTGCAGAAGAGCTGCGGATCACACCGCGCTATCTGAACGCGATTGAGTCCATGCAGATCGGGCCAATCCCGAAGGGCTATCTCACAGTTTACCTGCGGGCCTATGCCGGTCGCCTGGGGCTTGATGCCGGCGACGTCGTCGAGCGCTACACACGCCAATGCGGCGCGGTTTCAGAAGTTGCCAAGCCAGCGCCCGTCGTTGCACCCCCCTCGAAGAGTTCGAGCGTCTTCTGGCCCGCAATGGCAGGCCTTGTTTTCGTCATCGGTCTCGTAGCGGTTGGCGGCTATGCCTATGGCGTGATGCGAGAACCTGCCGCAGCCCCGATCATCACGGCAGCGGAGCCGGTGAACGGAGCCCGCGAAAGCCTATTTGCCGAGGCCCCGACGCCAGCCGAAACCCCGCAAACGCTTCCCCTGACACTGCACGCGGTCAGCCAGAGCTGGATCGAAGTGCGCGGATCGGATGGCACCGTGTTCCGCGAGCGGGTCATGGTGGCAGGCGAGACCTATTTCCCGCGTGTCGGTGCCGGGTGGACGATTTCCGCTGCGGATGGCGGCGCGTTTGAATGGCGCGTTGGCGATGTCGTGATTGGCCCGCTCGGGCCTGCAGGTGCACCGGTTTATACGCTGAGCGTTGATGCAACGGCTTCTGAAGCTGCAGAAATGGCATCGCCATCGCTTGCCTCAAACCGGCTAAACACGACCCAGCCGTGACCTCGCGGCGTTCAGGCATCTTTACGCCGCCGCCAAGCCGCCCCACTTTCTCGTCAAACCGCCGGTCTGGAGACCCGCTATGACGCACAACCCCATTCGCCCCTGGCGCAACATCGACCGGCGTGTCGCGCGCAAGATCCGAGTAGGCTCAGTCGAAGTTGGCGGAGATGCACCGATCGCGGTCCAGACGATGACGAACACGCCGACCGAGGATGCTGCTGCCACGATCGACCAAGTCATTCGGGCCGCTGAGGCTGGCGCGGATATCGTGCGGGTGAGCTGCCCGACCGAAGAGGCCACGGCGGCGATGCCTGCCATCTGCCGCGAAAGCCCCGTGCCCATCGTGGCTGACATACATTTCCACTACAAACGCGGCATTGAGGCCGCCGAGGCTGGCGCGGCCTGTTTGCGGATCAATCCGGGCAATATCGGCTCGCATGATCGGGTAAAAGACGTTGTTAGCGCGGCCCGGGCCAATGGCTGTTCGATCCGTATCGGCGTCAATGGCGGTTCTCTGGAGCGTCATCTGCTTGAGAAGTACGGTGAACCATGCCCGGAAGCGATGGTTGAGAGTGCGCTCGATCATGCGCGGATTCTCGATGATCTCGATTTTCACGAGTACAAGATCTCGGTGAAGGCCTCCGATATGTTCCTGACCGTTGCGGCCTATCAGCAACTGGCAGACGCCACTGACGCGCCGCTTCATCTCGGAATCACGGAAGCAGGCGGCCTGCGCACCGGTACGGTCAAGTCATCCATCGGCATGGGCTCGCTTTTGTGGGCGGGTATTGGCGACACAATCCGCGTCTCCCTGTCGGCTGATCCGGTCGAAGAGGTCAAAGTCGGCTTCGAAATGCTCAAAAGCCTCGGCCTGCGGACGCGCGGCGTGAACATCGTGGCCTGCCCGTCCTGCGCGCGGCAGGGATTTGATGTCATCAAGACGGTGGAAACGCTGGAGCAGCGCCTCGCGCACATCTCCGAGCCCATCTCGCTCTCTATAATCGGCTGCGTTGTCAATGGCCCCGGCGAGGCAGCACTGACCGATCTCGGTTTTACCGGCGGCGGTAAGGAAGCCGGGATGATGTATTCCGCCGGCAAGGTGGACCACAAAGTCTCCAATGCCGACATGGTCGATCACATCGTCGAGCAGGTGGAGGCCAAGGCTGCCGAAATGCGCGCAGAGCGGGAAAGCGTTGAAAAGACGGCTGCCGAATAGGCTGGGCACCCTGCGCTGACATTGCCTGCACAATGCTGTGAGGAGCGAGACAGGCCGCGCACACGCGGTTATGGAAATCATCGGTTAAAATGCGGGATACCGATGCTCTGGTCCATTCTCAAACGTGCGCCACTCATTATCGGGCTTGGTTTGCTGGCCTTCATCATGTCGAGCTGCACTATGCTCGGCCTGAACTATGCGAGCTTGGAAACAGACAACAAGCCTGAGGCCATGCCGCAAATTCAGGCCGCGTCATTTGAAGACTGGGCGGCTGGTCGTGCGGAGCTGAAAGAAGCGTTTGAAACCCATATTTATGGGCCATGGCCGTCAGGGCTCGCTGTCAGTTTCGGTGAAACCCGCCGCGTCGACGGCGCGCTCGGGGCCCTCGGGGTTTTGGAAGAAACCCCGATCACGCTTGGAACGGGGGAGGGCGCGCGCACCTTTCATCTGGCGGTCGCCTATCCGGCCTTTGCGCCCGCCGGCGGAGTACCGGTTGTGATCGGACAAACCTTCTCGTCCAATTGTTCAGCCTTTCCTGCCGCCGCGCTGACCTCGCCAGGTGGGACCCTTTGCGATGGTGATCCGATGGGCGGTGCGATTGGCGTGGTCGGGCGCTACATCTTCGGCGAATACATCGCCGAAGTGCCCGTTGAGCAGTATTTTCGCCAGGGCGTGGCCTATGCGACTTTCTACGCTTCAGAACTCGTGCCGGACTCGGCCTCCGTTGCGCCGGACATTCTGGCCGGGCTGACGGGTGAGGATGGCATCGCGCCAACGGGGGCCCTGATGGCCTGGGCGTATGGGTTCTCCGCCGCAGCCGACTTCCTGGAAAAGGACGACCGTATCGATCCCGACCGCGTCGCGGTCTTCGGTCATTCGCGTCATGGCAAGGCGGCTTTGCTCGCTGGTGTATGGGATGAAGGGATCACAGCGATCATCTCCCACCAGTCCGGATATGGCGGCGCGGCCTCCTCGCGCTCAACAGCCGGGGAAGGGATCAGACGCATGACGAATGGCGGCCGGCTGACGCCGATTGGTCCGGCGATGCCCGGCTATCCTCACTGGTTCGATCCGGCTTACGCGTCTTATGCGGGCCGCCTCGACGAATTGCCTGTCGATCAACACCAACTCCTCGCTTTGCTTGCTCCGAAACCGGTTTTTCTCGGCAATGGCCGCCGCGATGTCTGGTCAGACCCCAACTCCACCTTCCGCATGGCGGAAGCCGCCGACCGGATTTACAAGCTCGCGGGCGCGGCAGGGCTGGATCAGTCTGGCATGCAGGATTTCAATCCGGCAGGTGACCTTGCCTATTTCCTCCGGCCGGGCGGGCATGGGACAGACCAGCGCGATATTACGGCGTTTCTGGCCTTCCTTGATGCGCATTTCGGAGGCCCGCCGCTGTCCCAAGGGCAGGGTTCCATCGCTGCCGAGCACTGATAAGCTGCCTCCTGAGAAAAGCTTGGGAGGGCTGATCAATGACACAAGCAGAATTCCTCGCGCCTGTGCTGGCGCTGATCCTATGGACGCTGGTGATGTGGCTGTGGATGTATGCCACGCGGATTCCCGCCATGCAGAAGGCCGGGATCGATCCGGATTCAGCCCGCCACCCCGGCACCTACGGTGACAAGCTGCCCGCCTCGGTTCGCTCCGTCGCCGACAACTACAATCACCTCCACGAACAGCCGACCCTGTTCTATGCGCTCATGTTCTTCGCCGCGCTCACGGGCGGCGGCGACAACACCGCTCATATGCTCGGCTGGGCCTACGTGGTGCTCCGCGTGGTGCATTCGCTGGTGCAGGTGATCATCGGCAAGGTGCTGCTTCGGTTCACCGTATTCCTGCTCGGTTCCATCGTGCTGATCGTTATGGCGGTCCGGGAAGCGCTTCGCGTCTTCCTGTAGCAGGGCCCTGCCTTTCGCATCTGGTAAAAGCGGTCTAAACGCGCCGCATGGCCAGTATTCCGCAGTCCCGTCTGGAGCAGGTGGTTGATCGTTTTGAGGAAGTCGAAGCTCGCATGGGCGCGGCGACCGAGACGGATGAAATCATCGCGCTGTCCAAGGAGCACGCCGAGCTGAAGCCCGTCGCGGAGAAGGTGCGCGAGCTGATGTCGACGGTTGAAGGGCTCGCGGAGGCGGAAGCCATGGCAGCCGGCGATGACCCGGACATGGCCGAACTGGCCCGGGAGGAGATCGCCGATCTGAAAGAGGCCTTGCTGGGTCTCGAACAGGAAGTGCAGCTTCTCCTCTTGCCAAAGGATGCCGACGACAAGGCCGATATTGTCCTCGAAATCCGGGCCGGAACGGGCGGGGACGAGGCGGCCCTGTTCGCAGGCGATCTCTATCGCATGTATACGCGCCACGCTCAGCTTCAGGGCTGGAAAGTCGATATCGCCAGCGTCTCAGAGGGCGATGTCGGCGGGTACAAGGAAGTCGTGGCCAACATTTCCGGGGATGGCGTGTTCGGCCAGATGAAATGGGAAAGCGGCGTGCACCGGGTCCAGCGCGTCCCGGCGACCGAAACGCAGGGCCGGGTGCATACCTCGGCCGCCACGGTCGCAGTCCTGCCAGCGCCTGAAAACATCGAGATTGATATCCGGAATGAAGACATCCGGATCGACACGATGCGGTCTTCAGGGGCGGGCGGTCAGCACGTGAACACGACCGACTCCGCGGTCCGCATCACGCACCTGCCAACCGGGATCGTCGCGACGAGTTCGGAGAAGTCCCAGCATGTGAACCGCGAGAAGGCGATGGATATGCTGAAAATCCGCCTCTATGAGCGCGAGCGGGAAGAGAAGGATGCGGCGCGGGCTGAAGCGCGGGCCGAGCAGATCGGCTCCGGTGACCGGTCACAGAAAGTGCGCACCTATAATTACCCCGAGAACCGGGTGACCGATCACCGGATCGGGCTGACGCTTTACTCACTCGACAAGATCATTGCTGGCGACAAGCTGGATGAAGTCGTGACGGCGCTCCTGACCGAAGACCAGGCACGCAAGCTGGCGGCGATGGAGCAGGAAGACGCGTGAGCGGGCCGCGCCCGAGCGAGGATGAACTAAGCCGTGCCGCAGCGCAGCTGCGCGACGCCGGGATCGACAATCCTGCCCGCGAAGCGCGGCTGATTTCCGAGATCGACAGCGCGGAGACTTTCTCAGGCCTAATCGACAAACGCGCGAGCGGCGTCCCTTATGCCCATCTTGCTGGGCGGGTCGGCTTCTACTCCGTCGAACTTGTCTGCGATGCGCGCGCCCTAATCCCAAGGGCGGATAGTGAAGCCCTGATCGATGTCGCGCTGAGCAAGCTTCCCGTTTTGGAGAAGGTTAAGCTTGCCGATCTCGGCACGGGCACGGGCTGTCTTCTCCTCGCTATCCTGACTGAGCGCCCGGATGCATCTGGCATCGGTGTCGAGGCAAGCGCGGCGGCGGCGGCTCTCGCGCGGGAAAATGTGCAACAGATGGGTTTGTCCGGGCGGGCAGAGATCGCCGCGATGGGCTGGGAAGCATGGGATGGATGGTCCGAGATGGACGTGATCGTCTCCAACCCGCCCTATATCCCCACGGATACGATCCCATCTCTGCAACCTGAAGTACGTGACCATGATCCGCATACGGCGCTTGATGGTGGTCTGGACGGTCTCGATGCCTATCGCTCACTGATCCCGCTTGGGGCGGGCCGAATGAAGCCCGGAGCCTGGCTGATCCTTGAGATCGGATATGATCAGGCCGCAGATGTGTCGGCGCTACTGACAGGGTCGGGGTTTGCAGAGATCACGACCACGCAGGATCTTGGCGGGCGTGACCGGGTTGTTTCAGCACGCTGGCCGGGGCCGGTCCGGGCGTAAATAAGGGCTTGGCGGGCGGGGAAAGCCGCGTTAGACCAGATTGTCCGAGTTGGATGCGTCAGCGCTCCGTCGGCATTGTGAACCGCGCAACAGCAAGATGGTACGGCTCCGGGGAGCTTTGCGCAGGATCGGCCTGTAGGGCCGCAAATCAGGGAAGACCGCATGAAACGTCAACGCGGGCGTCGCCGATCAGGCGGCGGTGGGAACAGTAACAACCCCAACCGTCACTTCGAGAGCAACGGGCCGGATGTCAAAATCCGTGGCTCGGCTCAACAGGTGCTGGACAAGTATCTCCAATATGCCCGTGACGCGCAGACGTCCGGCGACCGGATCAATGCGGAAGCCTATTTTCAGCACGCTGAGCATTATGCGCGCATTCTCGCGGCTATGCAGCCCAAGCAGAAGCCGCAGCGCGATGACGAGTCAGAGAACAAGGCCGATGGCGGCGAGGCAAAGTCGGATGACAAGGCAGAGGCGAAGGATGACGGTGACAATCGTTCATCCAAATCTCGCGATGATGCCGACAAGGGCGCTGACGAGACCAAGGCTGACGATGGCGAGAAGGCCGAAGACAAGCCAAAGCCGCGCCGTCGCGCCTCGTATAAGAAGCGCGAGGAAGCTGCCGCTGAGCCGGAAGGCGAGGGCGAAGCAGAAGACGGCGTCATGAAAACGCTGTCCCGTGGCCGGAAATCGGCTGCCAGCGACGAGACACCTGCTGCAGAGACGGACGAAGAGCCCCAGCCTGCCAAATGAGGCGGCTGGTTGCCGTCCTGTCGGCTGGCCTGTGGTTAGTCGCATGCGCTGCGGCTCAAAACGAAGCCACATCTCAGGGAGCGCCTGACATGTCTGTTCGCGGAGCCTTCACTGTCGAGATGACGCCGGTCGATGGAGCGACACCCGCGCGCTTTCAACTGGCCAAGACCTATGAAGGTCCTTTGTCGGCGACAGCCACCGGCGAAATGATGACGGCGATGACCGCCACTGAGGGCTCAGCCGCCTATGTCGCCATTGAAACCGTTGACGGGACATTGGAAGGCAAGCCGGGAACCTTCACCCTCGTCCACCGCGGCGTGATGGAGCGCGGGGCGCAAAGCCTCTCCGTGACTGTTGTGCCGGATTCCGCGACCGGTGCTCTGGCTGGCCTGTCCGGCGAGATGGACATCCAGATCGAAGCCGACGGGTCACACTTTTACATCTTCGACTACAAGCTGCCCTAGGTGTCGAAAGCCTGGCTCCAGCGCGCCTGCATCTCCTCAGCGGAGACCTCTTCCGTTTTTGTCGCCACCATCCAGACGTGGCCGAAAGGGTCGGCAAAGCTGCCCGTCCGGTCACCGAAGAACTCATTCTTCACCGGGCGAAGTTCTGTCGCGCCCAGCGATACAGCCTTGGCGAAGACTGCATCCACATCCTCAACATAGATGTGCAGCTTGACCGGCGAACCCCCGAGTGTGTCAGGGCTGATTGCGCCGAAGTCGGGATACTCGTCCGACAACATCACCGAGGCGTCGCCAATGGTGAGCTCCGCATGCCCGATCCGTCCATCGCTCGGATCTGTAAGCCTGAATGCCTCCTTTGCGCCGAGCGCCGAGATGTAGAAATCAATCGCGGCGGCAGCGTCCTTTACGGAGATGTAAGGAGAGAGTGTTGCGGGCATATAGGCCTCCCTGAGCTTGACCAGATTAATTACGTAACGTACCGTTTCATTATGCCAAAGAAGAACAAAGATCAAGCGCCAGCCAAGCGGGGCCGTCCCCGAAGCGAAGCGACCCGGCTCGCAATCCTGAAGGCGGCGCGGGAAATTCTGGATGAAGCGGGGCCGATGCGGGTGACCGTCGAGGCTGTTGCCGCGCGAGCTGGCGTCGGCAAGCCAACCATCTACCGCTATTGGTCAAACGCGCAGGAGCTATCGATGACAGCCCTCATGGAGGGCGCGCCGGAGGGTGCGAGCGACCCCGCCACCGGAGAGGTCGGTGCCATCGAAGCGCTGACAGCTCAGGTCGCGTCTGTGGTGCAGCGGTTTGCCAGCCGGCGGGGGCGACAGGCGGCGCTCCTTATGGCGACAGCCGAAGCTGATAGCGAGTTGGCGAAGGCTTTCCGGAACCGGGTGATCCTGTCCAGCCGGAACGAGGGCAAGGTCTATCTGAAGCGCGCGATAGAGGAGGGGGACCTACGCGGCGATGTCGCAATCGAAACTGCGCTCGATCTGATTTACGGCCCGATCTTTTATCGCATGCTGGCCGGCCACGCGCCGCTCAATGAGGCATTCGCCAATGAGATTGTCGCGCTGGCTCTTGAGGGCATGAAAGCGCGCTAGCGGGCGCGCTCGGCAATTTCTGAGAGTTCCTGCTCGATCATCTCCCGTGACAGCCAGTTCCCGCGATACATCACGCCTGCCGGCTCCTTCAGCGCCGCGAGGTCTTCCATCGGGTTGCCGTCGAGAAGGACGAGGTCCGCGCGGGCACCGGGCGCGATAACGCCGAACGTGTCCTCATCGGCGAAATGAGCGCCGATAGCCGAGGTGGCGCTGGTGAGGATATCTGCGTTGCTGAGCCCGGACGCTTTCATCTCTTCAATCTCGAGATGGATGGAAAAGCCCGGCACGCTGAAGACTTGTGGCGCGTCCGTACCAAAGAGCACTTCGACGCCCTCTTCGTGCAGGATTTTCAGAAGCCGCCGGCGATTTTCGACATGCATGTTCTGCGGTGCGCCGCTGCCTGCATCATAGCGGCTGCGCCAACTCGCGACCGTATTGGCAGGCATGTACTCAAGCCCCGGCACGGAGAACAGCGTTTCGCGGTCCGCGGCCTGCAACAGAGTGATCCAGAGCGCGGATGTCGGCACGACGCCGGTTCCGGCCTCTCGTGTGAGCCGGGCTGCGGCGCGCATGTCTTCCTCGGAAATGGCTTTGGTCTCACCGCCCAGGTAAATGATCAGGCCATCAAGATGGTCCAGCGTACGCTGGCCCGCTTCCAGCGCGCGGACAAGCCCGACATCGGCTGGGACATGACCGGCGAAGTCTATCCCGAGTTCGGTCGCCCGTTCGGCCATAGCGTCGTACTCGTCCAGCGTCAGGCCCGGATGGACTTTCAGCAAATCCCAGCCTTCCTCCACCTGCTGCTCGACGCGTGCCGTGGCCTGTGTGGGCGAGCGAATGCTGTTTCCGTTGAAACTCGGCCCGGCAAGGTAAAGCGTCGGAGACACCCGATCGACCGACAGCGCTTCTTCGCGAAGCTTCAACTGACCCGGTGACCCCAGCATGCCGCGCACCGTCGTCACGCCATTGGAGAGATAGAGAAACAGAATGTCGTTCACGGCCTGCTCGCCGTCGAGCACGGGTGGTATATGACCATGCATCTCGCCAAGACCAGGGATGAGATAGCGGCCCTCGCCATCAATGACCGTCGCATCCTCGGATGGTGTCAGCTCACTGGCGGGCGTTATCGAGATGATCCGGTCGCCATCAATGACGACGCTCTGGCCTTCAGCCGCCTCCGAGCCGTCCATCGCCAGAACGGTGACATTATTGAAAACTGTCTCGGCAAGTGCCGGCGCGCAGACCAGAAGGGCGGCGGCGAATGCGCCGGTCGCTTTCTCAATGATGGCTCTGGCCATGGCTTGGTCCTCAACTGATTGTAAGAGCGCCAGCCTAGGCCCCGTCTGACCCCCGAACAAGCCAGACAAACGAGCTTGAATTCGGGCCGCCGGCGGGCCACTGCGAAAGCTCGGATGACGGAGCGCGGTATGAGCAATCCCTTTACATTGGGCTGGGAGGAGTGGCTGGCTTTGCCGGGCCTCGGCCTGCCGGCCATCAAGGCCAAGGTTGATACTGGCGCGCGCACCTCTGCGCTGCACGCGCAGGACATCGAAATCTTCGGTGGCACCAGCAATCTGCAGGTCCGCTTCCTGATCCAGCCCGATCCGGACAATCCATCGCTGGAGCTCACCTGTTCGGCAAAGGTCGTGGACCGCCGGGACGTGACAAGTTCAAACGGCGAAGCTGAGCTGCGCTATGTCATTCAGACCGAGGCTGAGATGGGCGGGCGACGCTGGCCCATCGAGATCTCGCTGACTAATCGCGAGAATATGAGCTACCGCATGCTGCTCGGCCGGCGGGCCATCGAAGAAGACATGATCGTTGATCCGAACGTCTCCTTCGCGCAGGCACAGCTCTCCTTTACCGCTTACGACAAACTGCCCCGTCAGCGGCCGGTGAGGCGGCCCCTGCGGATCGCTCTGCTGACACGCGAGCCGAACAACTATTCCAGCCGCCGTCTGGTGGAGGCGGGCGAGGCGAGGGGGCATGTTGTCGAACTCATCGATACCAGCCGCTGTTACATGCGGATCGGCGGCCTGAGTCCTGAAGTCCACTATGACGGGCGCATCCTGCCTTACTATGACGCCGTCATTCCCCGGATCGGTGCGACGATGACGTCCTACGGAACAGCGATCTTGCGCCAGTTCGCAAGCACCGGGGCTTATTGTCTGAACACCCCGGTCGGCATCAACGCATCGCGCGACAAGCTGCTCGCCCATCAGCTGCTGGCGAGGGCAAATATCGGCATGCCGATCACCACCTTTGCCAACTCGCCGAAGGACACAAAAGACCTCATCGAACTGGCAGGCGGTGCGCCCGTTGTCGTGAAGTTGCTTCAATCAACGCAGGGGCGCGGTGTCGTCCTCGCTGAAACGCGCAAGGCGGCCGAAAGCCTTGTCGATGCATTTCGCGGGCTGGACGCGAATTTCCTCGTGCAGGAATTCGTCGGTGAGGCCGCCGGCGCGGATACGCGGTGCTTCGTGATCGGTGGTAAAGTGGTTGGTGCGATCCGCCGACGGGCCGCCGAAGGCGAATTCCGGTCAAATCTCCATCGCGGTGGCACAGCCGAAAAGGTTCGTCTGTCAAAGGAAGAGCGTGCCACCGCGCGCCGCGCCGCCCGCACGCTCGATCTTGCCGTTGCCGGTGTGGATATTCTCCAGACCTCCGATGGCCCGAAAGTGCTCGAGGTCAATTCCTCACCCGGCCTGCAGGGTATCGAAACCACAACCGGCAAGGACATCGCGTCCCTGGTCTATGAGTTCCTCGAGTCCAAGGTGCGCCCGTTGTCAAAACAGCGCGACACAAAGGTCAGCGCGGCCGTCTGACATCAGCAATGCTTGCACGATCCAGCGCCGATCCCCACATGGATTTTGTAACGGAACGCCGCCGCTGAGCGGGGCGTTTCAATGGCTCGTGCGGACCTCCGGCGGGCGTCGACGGAACCGCCTTTGAAAGGGGATGCGAGATGAATCTCGAGCAATATACAGAACGCGCCCGCACGGTCCTGCAGGGAGCCCAGACCCTCGCCGTAACGGCAAATCACCAACAACTCACGCCGGAGCATGTGCTGAAAGCGCTGCTGGATGATCGCGACCAGCTGGCCGCGAACTTGATCCGGTCGAGCGGTGGCCGCCCCGAACTCGTCGCGCAGGCCATCGACGCCGCGCTCAATGCCATTCCTGCCGTCACCGGCGGAGACGACATGTTGCGCCTCGACACCAAGGCGGCGCGCCTCTTCGCGGATGCCGAAGCCCAGGCGAAGAAGGCTGGCGACAGTTTCGTCACGGCGGAACGCCTGCTTCTGGCGGCAGCCGGGCTGGACGGCTCAACGGCCGCCGCCGCGCTCAAGGATGCCGGCGTGACACCGCAAGCGCTGGAAGCGGCGATCGCGCAACTGCGCCAGGGCCGCACGGCCGATTCCGCCAGCGCGGAAGAGGGCTATGAAGCGCTTAAGAAATACACACGCGACCTCACTCAGGATGCGCGCGACGGGAAACTCGACCCCGTCATCGGCCGTGACGAGGAGATCCGCCGCGCGGTGCAGGTGCTCTCGCGCCGGTCGAAGAACAATCCCGTCCTGATCGGTGAGCCGGGCGTGGGTAAGACGGCAATTGCCGAAGGCCTCGCCCTGCGCATCGTGGATGGCGACGTGCCGGAAAGCCTCAAGGGCAAACGCCTGCTGGCGCTCGACATGGGCGCACTGATCGCTGGCGCGAAGTTCAGGGGCGAATTCGAGGAGCGGCTCAAGGCTGTCCTCAAGGAGGTCGAGCAATCCACTGGCGGTGTCGTGCTTTTCATCGACGAAATGCATACACTCGTGGGGGCGGGCAAAAGCGATGGCGCGATGGACGCCTCCAACCTGCTGAAGCCCGCTCTTGCGCGTGGAGAGTTGCACTGCATTGGTGCGACCACGCTTGATGAATACCGCAAATATGTGGAAGGCGACGCCGCGCTGGCCCGCCGCTTCATGGCGGTTTTCGTTGATGAGCCGACGGTCGAAGACACGGTCTCAATCCTGCGCGGCCTTAAAGGCCGGTATGAGGCCCATCACGGCGTGCGCGTCTCGGATGCCGCTATCGTTTCAGCGGCGACACTTTCCAATCGCTACATCACGGACCGCTTCCTGCCAGACAAGGCGATCGACCTCATGGACGAGGCCGCCTCGCGTCTGCGGATGCAGGTGGATTCGAAGCCTGAAGAACTCGACGAGATCGACCGGCGCCTGCTCCAGCTTCGCATCGAAGCCGAGGCCCTGAAGAAGGAAAGCGATGCGGCCTCCAAGGAGCGGTTGGAAACGCTTGAGACTGAGATCGCAGACCGCAAACTGAAGTCGGACGAGCTCACAACGGCTTGGGCTGCGGAAAAGGACAAGCTCAAAGGAGCCGCCAGCGCGAAAGAGCGCCTCGACCGTGCCTATGCCGATATGGCCGAAGCTCAGCGTACGGGCGACCTTGCCAAGGCGTCTGAGATCAAGTTCTCGGTCATCCCGCAGCTTGAGCAACAGATTGCCGAAGCTGAAAAAGGCGACAATGACGAGGCCGATGGCGGCCTCGTCTCGGAAGTTGTCCGGCCCGAACATATCGCAGCTGTTGTGTCCAAATGGACCGGCATTCCCGTCGACAAGATGATGGAAGGTGAGCGCGAGAAGCTCCTTCAGATGGAGGAAGCCCTTCGTGGCCGCGTGGTCGGTCAGGAAGAGGCCCTCTCAGCGGTGTCCAATGCTGTCCGCCGGGCGCGTGCCGGGCTGCAGGACCCCAACCGGCCGATCGGCTCCTTCCTGTTTGTCGGCCCGACCGGTGTCGGCAAGACAGAACTGACCAAGGCGCTTGCTGAGTTCCTGTTCGACGATGACACGGCGGTGCTTCGGCTCGACATGTCAGAGTTTCAGGAGAAACACTCGGTCGCCCGCTTGATCGGCGCGCCGCCCGGCTATGTCGGCTACGATGAAGGCGGTGTCTTGACGGAGTCGGTTCGCCGGCGGCCGTATCAGGTGATCCTCTTCGATGAGGTCGAGAAAGCTCATCCCGATCTCTTCAACACGCTTCTTCAGGTGCTCGATGATGGCCGTTTGACGGACGGGCAGGGGCGCACGGTCGATTTCAAGAACACGCTTGTGATCATGACGTCGAACCTTGGCGCAGACGCACTGGCCAGCGGCGAAGAAGGTGAGATCAGCGCATCTGCGCGGGAGCAGGTGATGGAGGCGATCCGGATGCACTTCCGGCCTGAATTCATCAACCGGATCGACGAGACTGTTTTCTTCAGTCGGCTCGGGCGGAGTGAGATCGACAAGATTGTTGGTATACAGATGCAGCGTCTTGAGAAGCTTCTCAGCGACCGCAAGCTGACCCTCACAATGACCGAGTCGGCACGCGCCTGGCTCGCTGATCGCGGTTATGATCCCATTTATGGCGCAAGGCCTTTGAAGCGGGTGATCCAGAAAGAACTTCAGGATCCGCTGGCTCGGCTAATCCTGGAAGGCCGCATCAAGGATGGCGAGTCGATCTCCGTCGACGTTGAGGCCGGTGCGCTGGTGATCAACGGCGTACCGAACGACTTCGCCAAAGGCGCGGCCGCCCTGAACTGATCGCTAGCGCAGCGTCGTGACCTGATGCGGAGACCCATCCTCGACCCGGCGGCGCATCAGGGAGTATTCGCCCACGGCCGGATAGGACAGGAACACAGACCGTTTCTGTTCGATCCGCGCCCGGGCGAGGCTGTCCAGGATCAATCCGCACACAGCAAAAATGGCTGCGACGACGGCCATTCCCGTCACGAGGATCAGCGTAGGGTACCGGGGCACCAGCCCGGTCTCGAAATAGGTGAGGGCGATCGGCACGGATAGGATCATCGCCAGTGCCAGCAAGGCAGTACCGATCGCGCCAAAGAAGGCGGCGGGGCGGGTTTCCTTCGCCAGTAGGGCAAACATGCCAAGGATCCGGAAACCGTCTCGGAAGGTGCGCAGTTTCGATTCTGAGTCTTCCGGCCGGACGCCATAGCGGGTCGGGCGCTCAAGAACGGCCATGCCAATCTGGCTGGCATGCACAGACATCTCAGTCTCGATTTCAAATCCGCCTGACGTTGCCGGGAAGCTCTTGGCGAAGCGCCGGGAAAAAACACGATAGCCCGAAAAGATATCGGTGAAGTCCCGCCCAAACATGAACTGGTAGAGCCGGTTGAAAATCCTGTTGCCAAAAGCGTGACCCCCGCGCCCGGCATCTTCGGTCACGCCGGCGCGCGTGCCGACCACCATATCGACCATGTTCTTTTGCATCAGCTCAACTAGCACTGGGGCAATTGAGGCATCATAAGTGCCGTCTCCATCCGCCATGACATAGATGTCTGCCTCGACATCGGCGAAGATGCGCCGGACGACATGGCCCTTACCCTGCCTAGTTTCCGTACGGACGATTGCGCCGGCTTCGGCCGCGACCTGCGCCGTACCATCGGAGGAGTTGTTGTCGAAGACATAAATCTCCGCCTGCGGCAGTGCCGCGCGGAAGTCGGCAACCACCTGACCAATCGTCGCCACCTCATTGTAGCAGGGGAGAGTCACCGCAATTCGCAGCGGTGTTTCTGTGTTGGAGGCCGGTGAGGTCATCTGACGAAGCCTTTTGGTAACTTGCCCGTGTCACTACCCCAACAGTCTTAAGCGTCTGTAACGGGCGCAATGCTTGAGGAATGCAGACATGGGCAAGGCGCTTCAGGACCGGCTGGTCTGGGCTGCAGGCATCGCAATGGTTGCCCTGATGGCCGCAAAGCTTGGTTCGGTCTGGCAGGGCGGCCTTGTCGCGCAGGACGATTACATGCGCATGCAGCAGGTTCGGGATCTGCTCGCCGGGCAGGACTGGTTCAATGTAAACCAGTCACGCTTTCTGACCCCGGAGGGCGGCGCGATGCACTGGTCGCGTGTCCCGGATGCTTTTATCGGTGGGCTGATTCTTCCTTTCGACGTGTTTACTGACCGTGGGACAGCGGAGCGTCTTGCGGCAATCGTCTGGCCACTGATGCTTTTGTCAGCAATCCTCGCGACGTTGGCCGTGACCGTCAGGCGCATCGGCGGCGGCCGGGGTGGGATCATCGCCGCTTTCTTCCTGTTCGGCACGAGCGCGTCATCCCTTCAATACCTTCCCGGACGCATCGATCATCATGGCCTCATCGCGCTCCTTCTGCTCACCGCCGTGAACGCGTTGATGAATCGCGATGCCAGCCCGCGATCGGGCTTGGTGGCTGCGGGCGCTCTTTGCGTAGCGCTCAGCATTGCTGTTGAGAGCCTGCCGTTTACCGCTGTCCTTATTGCGGCTTTTGGCCTGCTCTGGGTCGTTAGAGGGCATCTGGAAGCGCCGCGGCTTGCTGCATTCGGGGCTGGCCTCGTCGTTTTCGGGACGATCCTTTATGTGCTCGACGCTCCCGGCATGGGTTCGGTTCGCGCGGTATGCGATGCATTTGGACAGGGCCATATGAGCGCGCTCGTGATTGGCGGGGCAGGCTTGGCCACCTTCGGTGTCTTCGGCGGCGCGATGGCGAGTTGGCAGACCCGGCTGCTTGGCGGCGCCGCGCTGGGTGTCTTGGTGATTGCTGTGGTCTGGATCGTTGCGCCCGCCTGCTTCGGATCGCCTTATCGTGACGTCAGTGAGCTGATGAATGAGATGTGGCTGTCGCGCGTTGGAGAGGCGCGGTCTCTCCCCGCGCTTTGGCAGGCGTCCCCCGATGTGACGATTGCTGGCTTCGGCGTTGCTATCGCGGCGTTGGTCGCCGCATTTTGGATGCGGCTCCGCGCTGAGGATCAGTCGCGCCTTTCATGGACGGTGCTGTCGGCCCTGCTCGTAGTCGGGATTGCCCTGACGAGCTGGCAGATCCGGGCGCTGACAATGACGCATATTCTGGCGAGCGCTGCTGGCGGCGCGGCCATTGGTTATCTGTTCAGCCGCTGGTGGGATGCGCGCGGTGTACCGCCGCTGCTTATGCTGGCAGCGGCCGCTGTCGCGCTGTCGCCGGTCACATGGTCGAGGATTGGCGCGTTGGCCGCATCGCCAGAGGACAACGACTCTGCTGGTGTCTCGCGCGCGCTATGTTTCGATCCTGCCCTGTATGCGCCGCTACGCGATGTCGAGGCGTCTCTCATCTTCTCGCAGATCGATCTCGGACCACCCATTCTCGCGCACACTCATCACTCGATCCTGTCAGCGCCCTATCACCGCAATCTAAAGGGGATAGAGCGTACGCTGACAATCTATCTCGGGTCGTCCGATCAGGCTCGGGTGCGCCTCAATGAGGTTGGGGCTGAGTATGTGCTGGCCTGTCCCGGTGCCGAGAAGGTGGCAGGTCTCGCTGAGCGATCCCCGGAAGGCTTCTCCGCAGACCTGCAGAGCGGCCAGCCTCCTGAATGGCTTGCGCCCGTCGATTTGCAGGGTCTCGAACCGCTCCAGCTCTACCGTATAGCTGAGCCGGACTGACCGCGCCGCTGGCGCTTTTTGTGCTCTGTCGCTATATCGCACCGACATATTCACATCTGCGCCGGGCCTTGACCCCGGTTGGAGAGACCGATGACGACGACACATATGCCCGGGCCGTGCGCCGATGGGCTCAATTCTCTTGGTTTTGACAAGGCACCCGCCGACACGCGGGTTGTGGTCGCCATGTCAGGCGGCGTCGACTCCTCCGTGGTCGCGGCCATGCTGGCCGAGGAAGGCTATGATGTGGTCGGGATCACGCTTCAGCTCTACGATCATGGCGCGGCCATCGAGAAGAAAGGTGCGTGCTGTGCCGGGCAGGACATTCACGACGCCCGCAACGTCGCCGATCAGATCGGCGTGCCGCATTACGTGCTGGACTACGAGTCCCGGTTTCGCGAGCAGGTCATGGAAGACTTCGCCGATACCTATCTGGCAGGCTCGACACCGATCCCTTGCATTCGCTGCAATCAAACTGTGAAGTTCTCAGATCTTCTGGCGACGGCGAAAGACCTTGGCGCTGACTGCCTCGCCACAGGCCATTACATCCGCCGGGAAGAGGGAACAGGCACTGCCGAGCTTCACCGCGCCGCAGATGCCTCACGGGATCAATCCTATTTCCTGTTTGCCACGACGCGGGAACAGCTCGATTTCCTGCGCTTCCCGCTGGGCGGTCTCCCCAAGAGCGAGGTGCGCGCGCTGGCTGAGAAGTATGATCTCCCGGTTGCGGCCAAGCCCGATAGCCAGGACATTTGCTTCGTGCCGGAAGGCTCTTACGCGAAAGTTGTCGAAAAACTGCGCCCCGGTGCGGGCCGCACGGGTGAAATCGTCCATCTCGACGGCCGTGTGCTCGGCGAGCATCAGGGCGTGATCCATTACACCGTTGGTCAACGGCGGGGCCTCGGCGTGGCGACGGGCGAGCCGCTTTTCGTTGTGCGCATCGACGCCGCCAACCGGCGGGTGATTGTCGGGCCGCGGGAAGCGCTGATGACGGGCGGCCTAATGATGGAAGAGCTGAACTGGCTCGGAGAAGGCTCGCTGGAAGCGGCTTGCGAGGCTGGTGCGCCTGTGCTTGCACGCGTGCGGTCCACACGGGAGCCAACCCCGGCAAAGCTGGGTTTTTCCGGGACCGAGCCAGCTGTTTTCTTCGACGATCCTGAAGAAGGCGTTGCGAAAGGCCAAGCCTGCGTCCTATACGATTCAGGTGGCGGTTCCCGTGTGCTTGGAGGCGGGTTCATTCAGGACACCATTAGCGCTTTGCAATCTGAATCGCCCTGAATCCGGCGTATTTGGCCGGTTTGGCCCAATCCGGCACAGGTTTCCAAACGAGGTCTGAACGGGCGCTTACAAACTACCGGTTCGCACAAAGCGTGGTCTTAAAACCCGGTCTCTATCCTCTGTCTCAGGGTCGCAGAACGCGGCTCGTCCAGATTTGACAGACGATGGTGGACTAGAATGCAGAAGCACAACGCTCGAACGCTTAGTGTCGAAGGCCCGAACGGCCGACCGCTGACCATGGAGGATTTGCCGCCTCCGAACATTTCCCGCTGGGTCACGCGCCGCAAGGCGGAAGTTGTGGCCGCGGTTGAAGGTGGACTCCTCACTGAGGAAGCGGCCCGCAAGCGCTATAATCTTTCCGATGAGGAATTTACCGGCTGGCGCCGTCTTTACACGCGCCACGGCGCAAAAGGCCTGCGCGCAACACGGGTCCAGCAATACCGCTAAGGCCCGGCGGCGCACATCGTTAAAGCGCCGTTTACATCCGCCGCCTTAATGGTCGTTAAAGCTCTGTTTTTCAGAGCGTAACGGTCCGGGCGGCACGATGGGATTTGGCGAGACAGACACGACCAGTGGGCGCGCGGCCACCACGCGCGCCTTGCTGTTGTCTGCTTTGGCGATTGCTGCCTGCCTCTGTCTCTGGCGCGGCGCGCAGGTGTTTACCGCCGATGCTACCTCGCTGGCCACAGGATCCCCTGAAGAAGCGCGCCTCGCTGGTCTGCTTGAGCCCGTCGCCGGAGCCGGCAAGGTCCGCGTTAGCCTTCGCAAGAGCGCTGACGGCACCGCACATTATCTCGTCATGCTCGATCGCACCCCGGAAGAGGGGGCAGAGCTGCCCGCCCGTATTCAGGCGGTGATCGCTGCAGCCGCTGGCTATGATGCCGCCGCCGGCGACACGCTATCGGTTCAGCAGTTTCCCTTCTCCGCCGGTTCCGGACGGGCGCTCGCCCCGGCGGCGAAGGGAAACTGCTGCACCGATAGCGTGTCGCCGGCGGGGGCGTCATAGCCAGCGGCTGCAGCGGT
>JANQQC010000022.1 GCA_028285145.1 Hyphomonadaceae bacterium | reverse complement strand
CAACGGGCAGGATGTCATTCTTGCCGGAGACGCCGCCGGCTGTGTTGCGCCCTCATCCGGGGAAGGCATCTACTATGCGATGAGCTCCGGTCAATTGGCCGCGGAGTCCGTTGACGCTTTCCTTGAAACAGGACAGGCGAAGGAACTCAGGACCGCGCGCAAGCGATTCATGAAGGCCAATGGAAAGACCTTCTGGATCCTCGGTGTTATGCAGTGGTTCTGGTATGGCAGCGACAAGCGCCGCGAGCGCTTTGTCAGCATATGCCAGGATCCAGATGTGCAAAAGCTCACCTGGGAAGCCTACATGAACAAGAAACTTGTGCGCCGCAAACCGGTTGCCCATGTTCGAATTTTCTTTAAGGATCTTGCCCATCTGTTTCGCGTCGTCTCGCCATAACAACGCGCTAAGGTCAGGGCATGAGGCAATGGAAGGTCATCGCCATCGCTGCGGCGGCAGCAGCGTTCGTCGCGACCCTCGGTGCGACGATGACGGAGCTTGGGCCCTGGTATCAGAACCTCCGCAAACCTGATTGGAAGCCACCTGACTGGCTGTTCGGCCCTGGCTGGACGGTGATTTTCGCCTTGGCGGCCTTGTCCGCCGCATCCGCATGGCGTGATGCAAAGGAGCGCGCTCAGCGCGACTGGATTCTGATCCTGTTTCTGGCGAACGGCAGCCTGAACGTGCTCTGGAGCCTGTTGTTCTTTCGCGCCCAGCGCCCGGATTGGTCGTTGATCGAGGTTTTCTTCCTCTGGGGATCGATCCTCGTTCTGATCATCTATTTGGCGCGCTTCTCCAAACAAGGAGCCGTGTTGCTCGTGCCCTATCTGGCCTGGGTGACGTTCGCCGGTGCCCTGAACTGGTCGGTGGTGTCCCTGAACGGTCCGTTTGGATGATCGCGGCATCGGACCGGTCGCATGGCAGAATTGATTGAATCCGGCCGGTTTATCGACCTCATTCTGCTCATGGTCGCGATCGAATTTCTGGTGCTGCTGGTTGTCCTGAGACGGCGGGCAAACGGCGTGCGCATTGGTGATTTCACATTCACGCTGCTTTCCGGCGCATGCCTTCTGGTCGCGCTCAGATTCGCGATCACAGGCGCTGACTGGCGCTGGATCCTGCTTTGGCTCACCGCAGCCGTGGTGGCCCATTTTTGCGATCTGTTGCGCCTGTTCAGACGCTAAGGCAACCGTCGTCGCTCACTCTGCTGCGCCGATTTTCAGGGGCTGCAGCGACACGTCATCGAAATGAAGCGCATCTGTAACGCGCATGACGATGGCTTGCGCGTCGAGTTCGGCGCGAGCGACCTGGCTCGCCGGAGCATCGTGATCGATGAAATGATCCGGCAGATACATCGCAACGAGCCGCTCGACCGCGTCCGACATCCGCTGCCGTCTCAGGCTGTCCAGCACCTGGGATGAGAAGCCGCCAATGGCGCCCTCCTCCAGCGTCACCACGATAGCGTGTTCGCGCGCAAGAGTGGCGACAAGCTCGTCATCAATCGGCTTGGCAAAGCGCGCGTCCGCGACCGTCGTGCTGAGACCAATCCGCGCGAGTTGCTCCGCAGCCTCGAGCGCTGCGCCCAACCGTGCGCCATAAGAGAGGATCGCGACGGACGTTCCCTCCTTGACGATATGACCCTTGCCGATTTCAAGCGGCTCGGCAATCTCGGGCAGCTCCAGGCCTGTTGCAGCTCCGCGTGGATATCTGAATGCGCTCGGCCGGTCGTCGATTTCAACGGCGGTTGCAATCATCCGCACAAGCTCGACCTCATTGGCCGCGGCCATGAGCACGAACCCGGGCAGACAGCCGAGATAGGTGATGTCGTAGGAGCCCTGG
>JANQQC010000006.1 GCA_028285145.1 Hyphomonadaceae bacterium | reverse complement strand
CAAGATTCCCCACTGCTGCCTCCCGTAGGAGTCTGGGCCGTGTCTCAGTCCCAGTGTGGCTGATCATCCTCTCAGACCAGCTATAGATCGTCGCCTTGGTAGGCCGTTACCCTACCAACTAGCTAATCTAACGCGGACCGATCTTTCACCGATAAATCTTTCCCCCGGAGGGCGTATACGGTATTACCTTTCGTTTCCAAAAGCTATTCCGTAGTGAAAGGCACGTTTCCACGCGTTACTCACCCGTCTGCCACTATGTCGTTCGACTTGCATGTGTTAAGCCTGCCGCCAGCGTTCGTTCTGAGCCAGAATCAAACTCTCAGGTTGAGTTGATCTGACGTAAATCCGTCTCATGGAATTGAGACGGCAATTGCTGATTGCAATTTGCGTTTATTGACGGAAAACCCTTGTCACTGACTCCCGCCGAAGCGGTCGTCCTGCGATAAGAATTTTCTTATAAAACGCATTCGTCACGATCGTATGGACATCTGCCCGGCCGAAGCCGTTCAGAGCGGTCCGCAAGCGATCGCGCCGCCTGCGTTTCTCTTCCTATTCCTGCGATGTCAAACAGCCCGGACCGAGGCCCGAATTCGACCGTCTGGAACGCCGTTCCGTCAGACCGAAGTGGCGGCTTATATAGCCGCCAAATTTCCCGTCAACACCCTTTTTCGAACCGACTGCAGAAAGACCGAAAAGAACGATCCATCCTGTAAATTCGGCGCAAAAATCTCCGCTGCTAAGCCGCAAGTACGGCCCGCAAAGAGACAGGCGTTTCCGAAGGAGCAGGAGATATAGAGCCTATTCGCCCCTGTTGGCAAGTCCCTTAAGCATGAAAATCACCATTTAGGCGAACGGGCTGTGGAATTGTTGCCTAACCCGTTGCGATATAGCTCTTCATCGCCTCTGCCTCGGCTTCCGTCGCCGCGATCTTCCACTTCACCAGATCGCCAATAGAAATCAGGCCGGCTAGTGCGCCGTCCCTCAGGATCGGCAGGTGTCGGATACGCCGATCGGTCATCCGTTCCAGACACGCATTTACTGTTTCCTGCGGCGTTGCAGTGATAACGTCGCGCGTCATCGCTGCAGCGACGGTCATCGTCATGGCACCTGCTCCGTGGCGGGCAAGTTGCCGGACAATATCGCGCTCGGAGAGAACTCCAGTGACTTTTCCGTCCGCGCCAATCGCAACGACCGCCCCGATTCGGGCTTCATCGAGAACCTTCGCGACGGAGTGAAGGGTTTGCGTATCGGTGACCGTGGTCACGCCGGCACCCTTGTCTTTCAAAATCTGGTCAATCGTCATCTTGCTCTCCCACGCTCCCTCTACAGGGTTTTCTTTTATCGTGACGAATCGAGGCCCCTGACGCAAGGGTAGCCGCCCCCAAACGAATCACCCGCCGCTGGCACATGCGTTGCAGGGTTACCGATATCTTAAGTTTTCAATGCGAAGGGGAACGCATGAGACGATTTTCCATAGTGGTTAAAATGATGTTCGGTCTGGCACTATTCGGTCTTGCAATGGGCGGCTCAGCGGTCGCTGGCCTCGGATAAGGCTTTACCATTGCAGTTGGCGGCCTAGGTCGCGCGGATGACCCGGATTTTTCTCGCGCTTGTCGCGCTCTCTTTTCTCGCCTTCGGGACGTGGTCCCTGCTCTACCCGATCGACATGACCAGCCAGCTCGGTGTGGACGTGTCCGGCCAGAACGGCTCTTTCGAGATGCGCGGTATCTATGGCGGGGTAAGCCTTGGCACCGCCGTGCTCTGCGCTGCCGGGGCCGCAACAGCCTCCATGCGCCGTCCAGCGCTTTGGTTTCTTGCCACCTATATGGGCGGCTACTGCGCTTCGCGCGTCGCTGCCTTCATACTCGACGGACCGCCAAGCGATTACTTCTACAGCTTCATTGCGTTTGAGGCCGCGATCCTCGTCGGCGCTGTTCTGGGCTTGCGCAGTTTGGCGCGATCCTGAGCAACCTCACGCGTCAAGAAACTCCTTGCGCAGGTCGATCGTGGATTGCTTGCCCACCTGATCGCAACAAGAGCTCAGCCAGATCTCAGCATAGTCTCGCCCGCGGTCCCGCAGGCTTGTCAGAAAACTCCAGCGCGTGTCGTACTTGCTCTCAAGAGTGAGGTCGCACAGCGCTTCCCCGCCCCGGATGGCATGAATATTCAGCCGACGGTACCGCCCCTGCACGCGGTCTGTCAGCCAGTTCTCGTCGAGGAGCTTCTGAACGAAGGCAATGGCGCGCAGCTCGCTGAACAGTGCCGAGTTGAAACTGATCTCGTTCAGCCGGTCCTGAATGGCCCCGGCACTCTTTGGCACCCCTTCGCGGCGCAGCGGGTTGAGCGTCACCAGCAACACATCCCGCGGCGCGCCTGAATAGACGAGCGGAAACAGAGACGGATTGCCGAGATAGCCGCCATCCCAGTAGGGCGCATCGTCTATCTCTACGGCCTTGAAAGTTTGCGGCAGGCACGCCGAAGCCAGTACGGCATCCAGCGTGACCTCTTCGCCCTCGAACACCTTGATCCGTCCGGTCTCGACATTCGTTGCGGCGATGTGGAGTTCAACATCAGCGGCATGCACAGCGTCGAAATCGATGGATCTGCGCAGCGCATCCCGCAACGGGTTGTAGTCGAACGGGTTCAGGTCGTACGGGCTCGCAAAACTGGTCAACGCCGTGACGAAGCTGAATGGCGTCCAGGTACTGAACGGATTGATGGCATCAAAACTGGACGGGATCGAAGGCGGCGCGACGGCCGCAAGCGGAGCCCCTTGCCTCGACACCTCGCGCCAGAACGCCTCCAACGTCTCGCGTGCGCCGTCCACGCCGCCGAGGCCAAGCCCCGCCGCATAAGCCACGGCGTTCATGGCCCCGGCAGAGGTCGCCGTTATGGCGCGGACATCGAGCCGGCCATCTTCGAGCAGCCGATCCATCACGCCCCAGGTGAAGGCACCATGAGCCCCCCCGCCCTGTAGGGCGAGGCTCACCGACCGGCGCTTATTCTTCCTGCCATTGCTTTTGGCCTGCTTTGCCATCGTCGCTCCTGAACGTCGCGCCTTCTTCCACGCTTGCCCGCACCCGCGCAATCGCCGAAGGCTTAACGTATGACCAAGACTCATTCACCTGCACGACCCACGCCAGCCGTCGGCACCGTCTGCTTCAAGGACGGGCACGTCCTGCTGATCCGGCGCGGGACGCCGCCCCTGCAGGGTGAATGGTCCCTGCCCGGTGGCCGGATCGAGCTCGGCGAAAAGGCTGCCGATGCAGCATTGCGGGAACTCAGGGAAGAGACGGGCATAGAGGCCCGGCTCGTCGGGCTCATTGATGTCGTCGATGCGATCTTCACATCCCGGCGGACGGGTGAGACGTCTCGCCACTACGTACTTGCGGATTACGCCGCCGTTTGGGTTTCAGGCGAGCCGCTCGCGGGAGATGATGCGGCGGAGGCCGCCTTCTTTCCAATAGCGGCGCTGGATGACCTTGAGCTTTGGGACGAAACGGTGCGCATCATCCACGCTGCTCACGCCCTTCTATGAGGTCGGCAAACTTGCGCCTCCGCCGTATTGTGAGAGACTTCCAACATGTTGACTGCGCTTCGCATACGCATCTTCGCGCTCGTGACCGTGCTCTCGGCGTCTGCGCTGTCGGCCTCAGCGGCCGCATCGGAAGATCTCGTCATTCCATTCCAGTTCTCGCGAAGCGGACATATTGCGACGGGCATTATCATTGATGGTGAGGTCGAAGCGACCGCTGTGATTGATACGGGCGCAAACTTTCCAATGATTGGTGCCAATGCCGCCGCTGCCGCAGGCATCATTGTACCCGATGAAACCAATCAGATTGCCGTACTTGGCATGGGCGGCGTCGAAGACCGGCCGCTGATTGAGGTGGGGCGACTTGAGATCGCCGGCGTTCTCTTTGAAGCGATGCCAGCTGCACTGCAAACCAATAACCGATTTCCCGGGCCGCCAAACGTTCTGCCGGTAACGGCCTTTGACGGCCGCACTGTCGACTTCGATTTCCAACAGCGGCGCATCAGCCTTTATGACGGGCCACCGCGCCGAGTCCGCGACAGGCGGTCCAGGCTTGAACTCAGAACAATCGATGGAATCTACTTCGCCAAGGTTCAGCTCAACAGGACAACCGGTTGGGCGATGATCGATACAGGATCCAACATCACTTATGTGAACAGCGCCTTTGCCGATGTCGCAGGTGGCCTTCGACAGGAACAGGAACTGGCGCTCGAAGGTGTGACGGATGGCGAAGAAGTCGCGCGGACTTTAAAGGTCCGTCGGCTTGGCCTTGGCCGCCACGGCGTGGAGGACTTTGAAGTGCTGGTCGCCGATCCGCCCATCTTCAGTTATCTGGGACTGAGCGAGGAGCCGGCCATGATCCTTGGTCTTGATGCACTTGTCGGCTTCCGCGTCCAAATCGATCGCCAGCGCAACCAACTCATCCTCAGCGTCCCCGAGAATGGGCGCGGACGATCCGTCTACCGCCGGAACTGACGCACGGGAACGGTTTCACGCCACGCCTATCCTGCTCTAGACATAGCTCACGAAAACGACCCCGCGCGGGCGGCAGAGCAAGGATGAGGCATGACTTACACACCATTCGACCTGACAGGGAAAACTGTCCTGGTGACAGGCGGCAATCGCGGCATCGGCTTCGGGATGGCAGAAGCGCTCGCCGCATCAAATGCCAACGTCGCCGTCTGGGGCCGTAAGGACGCGGCAAACAAGGAAGCCGTTGAGGCGCTGTCCAAACTTGGCTCTGGCGACACCAAAGCCTGGTCAGTGGATGTCGCGGACGAAAGCGCCGTTGTTGAAGCCATGGCCGATACCGAGGCTTGGAACGGGCGAATCGACAGCTGCATCGCCAATGCTGGTGTCGGCTTCGGAGCGCCCTCCTTCACCGACATGGACACCGAAACATGGCGCAAGAACATGGCCGTCAATCTCGACGGCGCGTTCTGGACGCTGCGCGAGTCCGTAAAGTCCATTGTCACGCGGGCCAAGCAAGGCGATCCCGGCGGGTCTGTTGTTGGCGTCGCTTCGCTCGCGGCAATCGAAGGAGCCGCCCGCAACCAGGCTTATGCCGCCACAAAGGGTGGACTGATTTCGATGCTCAAGGGCATTGCCGTCGAGAATGCGCGTTACGGTGTGCGGGCTAATGCGATCCTGCCGGGCTGGATCGCGACCGACATGACGCAAGCCGCACAGGACACACCGGTTTTCGAGGAAAAGGTGATCTCCCGGGTGCCGATCCGGCGGTGGGGCGAGCCAGCCGATTTTGGCGGCGTGGCCGTCTATCTCTCATCAGATGCATCGTCCTATCACTCCGGCGACACATTCGTGATTGACGGGGCCTACTCGATCTTCTGATCCAGAAACCAAAACGGCCGCCCCTTTCGGAGCGGCCGTTCTGTTCAATCGAAGTGAAGCTTACTGAGAGTCGACTTCTTCTTCGGCTTCTTCAACAGCCTCTTCGACTTCATCAGCAGCGTCGGCGACAGCATCTTCGCCATCCGACATCGCGTCAGAGATGGCGTCGCCAGCATCGTCCATCGCGTCGCCAGCGGCGTCTACTGCATCGCCGGCTGCATCAGCTGTCGCATCAGCAGCATCGCCAACGGCGTCCGCAGCGTCGCTGGCAGCTTCAGCTGTTGCGTCGGCGGCTTCTTCTGCGGCAGCAGCTGCATCATCGAGTACTGTGGACTCCTCTGATGACTCTCCTGCACCACCGCATGCGGCAAGTGCAAGCGCAGATACGCCGGCGATAAAAAGTGTTCTCATAAGAATTCCCCTTCTAGTGGAGTTCGCGCGAGCCGGTCGACCCGAATCGCAATGAACGCGTGTGTTCTAGGAAAAAAGTCGGCCTGTGTCCTCTGATGATCAGCAGTGACCCATTTGCGGACTTAGCCGCTATCAGACGCCCAATCGAGATCAACAACATCATTGGCAGCGTCATCGAGACCGATCTGTCGGTCCTCGAAGCCGGGCAGCGGTGTGCCACTCGCATCCATTTCCGCTTCAACAACGGCTTCATCAAGAGAGACCGTTTCCTCAGCATCAGAATGCGCCGCCAGCGTCATTGCTCCATCAGCGCAGGCCGCCATTGCGACCATTAGTGTTATCCCCGCGATCGACGCGACGTATTTCGTCATTGCCTTCGCCTCCATCAGCCCCATGCCCTCTTTGCGAGAGTCATGCTGGATTCAACAATTCAAACACGGCGCCATTGTGACCTGTGCTCGAGTTAATGCTTCCGGCTCGATGAGGCCTTGCCTTACCGCTACGGACGCCGGCTAACTCATACATATAGTTAATGAAACATGAAAGGGCCCGGCAATGGCGCTCCATACTCCCCTCTGCGACATGCTGGATATTCAGCACCCTATCATGCTGGCGGGCATGGGTGGCGTCTCATATGCGGAACTCGCCGCGGCCATGTGCGAAGCGGGTGGATACGGCGTGCTTGGAATGGCGGGCACGTCTCCCGATTTTATCGAAGGTCAGATGAAGCGCGTGCGCGAACTCACCGACCGTCCCTTCGGTGTGGATTTGCTGGCGGCAGACCCGGCAAGCCTTGAAGCCTCCGTCGATGTGATCATTGCGAACGGGGCTGACAGCTTTGTTGCCGGTCTTGGCGTTCCGCTTCCGATCATGAAGAAGCTGAAAGATGCAGGTGTCAAAGTGATGGTCGTCGGTGGCGCGGTGAAACACGCGGTGAAGGCCGAAGAGGCCGGCTGCGATGCCGTCATCCTTCAGGGCGGCGAAGGCGGAGGGCATACCGGTCTCGTCGGCACGCTCCCACTGGTGGCGCAGGCGGTCGAGGCGGTAAACATCCCCGTTATCGCCGCAGGCGGAATTTATGATGGACGCGGGATTGCCGCGACGATGGCGCTCGGTGCCGTAGGCGTCTGGATGGGCACACGCTTTATCGCGTCTGAAGAAGCCCACGCCGCGCAGCTCTACAAGGACACGATCGTCGAAACGACGGACATCGATACGACCCGGACACGGTGCTACTCCGGCAAGCCCATGCGTTGCCGGACAAATGAGTACATCAAGGACTGGGAGAGCCGACCGGACGATATTCAGCCCTTCCCGATGCAGGCGATGCATTCAGTGCAGGTTGATGTAATCGGTGGTATTGGCGGCGTCGTCGATGAAGCCCGGCTGGACGTGGACAAGTCGTGCTTTGCCATGGGTCAATCTGCAGGCGGCGTGAAAGACATCCTCCCGGTGAAGGACATTGTCGATAATTTGGTGCGCGAGGCCGACGCCGCCATAGAGGGCCTGAACCGGCTTCGGACACCCGTCAGCGCTTGATATGGGGATTTCGGTTCGCGATCGGGGGGTCTGCGCCGAGATCGTACTGGATCGCCCGCCAGCGAATGCCGTCGATATCGAGGCCGTTGAGGCACTGATTTCAGCCGTTCAAGGCATAGAACACGATCGACCAATCGTCCTGACAGGGGCTGGCGGGGTCTTTTCTGCAGGCGTCGATATCAAGGCCTTTGCCAGGTACGCACCGGCCGAGAAAGCCGGGATGGTGCGCGCGATCACGCGCATGACGGCGTGCCTGTTCAACCATGCCGGACCGCTCGTCACAGCGATTGACGGGCATGCGCTGGGCGGAGGGTTCGTGCTTGCCCTTTGCGGAGACTATCGGATCGCAACCCATGCCGGGACCCCAAAGTATGGTTTGACGGAGGCCAAAGCCGGCATCCCCTTCCCGGCTGGACCCGCAGAGATCATCCGGCACGAACTGCCTGCATCGATTCTGCGTCGCCTGACGCTGACCAGCAAAGTGATTGGTGTCGATGACATGCAGGCCGCAGGTGTGTTCGATGAAGTTGTCCCTCGCGAAATCCTGCTAAATCGTGCTGCCGAGATTGCACAGGCAATGACCAGCCAACCCGCGTTCTCTATGGTCAAGCGTCAGGTTCGGGGTGACCTCGCCGACCACCTGACGGAGTTGGCCGCTTCCGGCGCTGATCCACTCGCCGACCAACTGCTCGACGGCTAGGGCTCTGGACGCAACGGCCGACACGCGGCAGAACTCGCCTCTCGCGTGAAATAGCCGAGGGGAACAAACCCATGTCCAAACGTCCAATCACCGCAATAAAAACCGTCGCAGCCGCCATGGCCCTCATCGCAACACTAGGTGCAGCTGGCTGCTCGACGGCATCGTCTGCGTATTACGGAACGCTGGAGCGCTTCGGAATCGAGAAGCGGGACATTCTCGTCGATCGCGTCGAGGATGCCTCCAAGGCACAAGCCGACGCGAAAGAAGACTTCAGCTCTGCGCTGGATGCCTTCCGCAACGTTGTGAACGTCGAAAGCGGCGATATGGAGAAGGCCTACGACCGGCTCAACCGCCGCTACTACCGAGCCGAAAATCAGGCGCTGGAAGTGCGTGAGCGTATCGAGGACATGAAGGGTGTTGCCCGCGATCTCTTCCGTGAATGGCGGATTGAGCTGGACGAGTACAGCGATCCAGGCCTGCGACGGATTTCAGAGGAACAGCTGAATACGACAGAAGCGCGCTATGTGACGCTTGCGCGAAAGATGGACGACGCCTCCGCCTCAATGGATCCCGTGCTCAGCGTGTTCAAGGACCGGGTCCTGTTTCTCAAGCACAATCTGAACGCCCGCGCGATTGCCGCGCTCGGCCCGGAAAGCGAGACCATTGAGGCCGATGTCGCGACCCTGATCGCGGAGATGGAACAATCGATCGCCGAGGCCGAAGCCTTCATTGCGGATATGCGGTCTGAAGCCTAGGCGTTTTCGAACTCGGATTTATCGATCAGGTTTTCGAGAGGCTCGCCCTTCAACCACCGGTTCAGATTGTCGAGGAATATCTGATCCTGGCGATGGCGCGTTTCTGCGGTGGCAGCGGAATCGTGCGGTGTAATCATCACCCTGGGATGAGACCACAGTGGATTGTCGGCCGGCAACGGCTCTTCAGAAACGACATCAAGCTGCGCGAATGACGGCCGCCCGGCATCCAGCCCGGCGATCAGGTCCGGCTCGACCACGAGTGCGCCCCGACCCAGATTGAGAAACAGGGCATCATCCCGCATCGCTGCGAAGAAGGCGGCATCCGCCATGCCTTCAGTCTCGGGCGTGTGTGGGGCGCACAACAGGACGACATCCGCCATCTTCAGCGCCTCTGCCATTGCGTCCGGTGTAACCACAGCATCGGCGAGGTCCGACGCACCGCCCGACCGGCGCACACCCGTCACCGTTGCACCCAGGGCGCGAACGCGCCGGGCGACAGCCTTTCCGATCGCGCCGAAGCCATAAATCAGCCAGCGCGAGCCGTGCATCTCGCGGCTGGTCTGAATTTCCCAGTGGGCGGCGGCTTTATCAGCTCGCCGTTTCGGGCCGCCGCGAAAGAAGTCCATCGCCGCCCAAAGTGCCCACTCCGCCATCGCCTCGGACTGGGCGTGGCTCGTCGTGTAGAGGTCTGCCTTCTGGCCGATCATGACCAAGGCTGGGTGTTCGACTCCTGCTGCAGACGATTGAAACCACTCCAGTTTCGGTGTTTTCAGAACAGCGGTCATGAAAGCTGGTGCCTGCGGGCCAAACCAGACATCGGTGTTGCCGAACACGGCGACCGGCTGCGGGTCTCCCTCAAAGACCCCTCCCCACTCGGCCTTGATGACCCCTTCATCATCCATTGTGAGCGGTCGAACCTGTTGCTCAAACGCCTTGAGCCGGTCAGCGATGCGCGCGAAAGTCGCTGCATGAAGAAGAATGTCTTTCATGGGCTGATCTGTAGCGCGCTGATCTTTGCGACGTCCAGCGCTGCGCAGGAAGGCATGCCGCCGCGCACGCAGGATTTCATGCGCGATGCGGTGAGCCTGTCCTCCACGCTCGGGCGTGTTCATGCGATCCGCGTGACCTGCAATGGCCGTGGTGATCAGTACTGGCGGGACATGATGGTGGAGTTCCTGAACATGGAGGCTCCGGAACGCGGCAGCCTTCGTCAGTCCATGACCGGGGCCTTCAACGACGCTTTTCAGCGCGAAAGCCAGTTGCGGGGCAGTTGCGATGCAGCGGCGCGCAATGCCGAGGCGGTTTATGCCGCGGAAGGAAAGCGGCTGTCCGACAAGCTGGCGGCGCGCTACTTACCAACCAGATGATTTGAACGGGGTGACTCCATGACACGCGTCTTTCTCGGTGCTGCGGCCCTGGCCGCAACGATGCTATCCGCCTGTGCCGTTACAGAAGAACACACGGCGCTTTCCGGCACGGAGGCAACACTTGAAAAGCCCGGCGAAACGGCGACCCTTCCCGGCCCCGGCGATCGTATGCCCTCTGGCCGCGCTATTGGGACTCGCTCGTCCGTCGTCGCGCCGCGTGCCGCAGCAGCGACCGCACATCCGCTCGCCACACAAACCGCGCTCGATGTTATGAAAGCCGGTGGGTCCGCCGTGGACGCCGCCATCGCCGCAAATGCAATGCTCGGCCTCGTCGAACCAACCGGAAACGGCATTGGCGGCGATATCTTCGCGATGGTCTGGGATCCAGAAACGCAGATGCTCTATGGCTATGACGGCTCAGGCCGGTCGCCGATGAATGCAACGCTGGAAGATATGCAGGCGAAGGCCGATGAGTTCATGGATGGCGAAGAAATCCCGCCCTTCGGCGCGGCCCCTGTCAGCGTTCCCGGAACCGTCGATGGCTGGTTCGCGCTGCATGAGAAGTTCGGCAAGCTCGACATGTCCGAGATTCTCGGCCCGACGATCAGCTATGCGAATGATGGCGCGCCAATCCCTGAAGTCATTGCCTACTATTGGGGCCGTAATGAAACGCGCCTTGCCGAGGCGTACGAATCGGGCATGCTCGAAGAGTTCGATAATGCCCGCGCGACCTTTTTTTCGCCGGCACCCCGCGAAGGATCTCTCTTCAAGAATCCTGACCTCGCCAACACGCTGACAAAAATCGCCATCGACGGACGGGGCGCCTTCTACAAGGGCTCCATCGCCTACACGATGGGGGCCTACTTCGAACGGATCGGCGGATATCTGACCTATGACGATTTCGCCGCGCATGAGGGCGAATGGGTCGAACCGCTTTGTGTCGAGTATCGCGAGACCAAGGTCTGCCAACTGCCGCCCGGAACGCAGGGCGTGGCTGCGCTCCAGATGCTGCAAATGCTGGAAGATTTTGACATGCGCGAGATGGGCTTTGCGAGCCCTGACAGTCTGATGGCGCAAGTCGAAGCCAAGCGCCTCGCCTTTGCTGACCGCGCCGCCGGATATGCCGATCCGGCCTTTTCCGGCATCGATCCGTCTGTCTTTATCCGCGAGGGCTACAATGAAGGCCGCGCGGAGAGCATCGATCTAAACAAAGCCATGGCTCCGCCTGCCCCCGGCTTTGCCGAAGCTGACGCGAAGCTCGAAGATGGAGACACGACCTATCTGAGCGTCGCCGACGAGACCGGCATGATGGTGTCCCTAATTCAGTCCAACTATCGCGGGATGGGCTCGGGCCTTGTGGCCGACGGGCTCGGCTTCATGTTTCAGGATCGCGGCCAACTCTTCTCGCTGGACGCCGAGCATCCCAATGTCTTCGAACCCGGCAAACGCCCATTCCACACGATCATCCCGGCTTTCGCCTTCAAGCAGGACACACCGGCTTGCGAAGTGCGCGCCGAGCCGATTGATCAGGCCTGCCCGCACCTGCCCTGGTTGTCATTCGGCCTGATGGGCGGGGGCATGCAGCCACAGGGTCACGTGCAGATCATCTTGAACCTTATCGACTATGATATGGGCCTTCAGGAAGCAGGCGATGCCGCGCGCTGGGAGCATCGCGGAGGGTGCGAACCGACCGACGACCTCAATGGCGATGCCTGCGAAGAGGATATGGGCGTAGTGCACCTTGAGAGCGGAATTCCGCCAGAGTCGCGCGCGGCGCTCGAAGCCCGCGGACATGTTGTTGAATGTTGCAACGCCAATGGCGGTGGCTACCAGGCCATCATGCGGGATTTTGAATCCGGTGCCTGGATCGCGGCGACAGAGATGCGCAAGGACGGAGCCGCCGATGGTTACTAGCCTGTCTGCAAATTCATTCGCAGGCTTGGTTAATGTGGGCGATAGGCACTGCAGCCTTCGTTAGGACTCGGTTCAGTGCCTTGCGCCATAAGGGCTTTTATACGCCGCAGCAGCCCGGAGACCGTTGTGAAACAGTATTCTGCAAGCACAGCGATGGCCTTTGCCCTTGTCGCCAGCGGGCTGGCGGCCTGTAGCGGTGGTGGCGGATCATCTGCCAGCCCGGCAGCGGCACCGGCATCATCGCCGCCCCCAGCTGTAACAACCGGAAATGTCAGCATAAGCGGCAAGATCACCTTTGATCACGTTCCACACAATGCAAGCGCCGTCGGGCTGGACTACAACAACATCACATCCGAACCGGCTCGCGGCGTTATTGTTGAAGCTGCCGGTTCCACCGGCACTGTTCTGGCGAGCACAACAACTGACTCATCCGGCGACTATTCTCTCAGCGTTCCGGTGAACACCGAGGTGCGAATTCGGGCACGAGCACGGATGCAGCAGACCAGCGGCGCGCAGTGGGATGTGCGTGTTGTCGACAATACGAGCAACGACGCGCTCTACATCCTGTCCGGTGACCTGTCATCGTCCGGCGCGGCGAACTCAGTCCGCAATCTCAACGCGCCGTCCGGCTGGGGCGGTTCCTCTTACACAGGCGCACGCGCAGCAGCTCCCTTCGCCATTTTGGATTCCATTTACATTGCGATGACAGGCGTCGCGACCGTGGATCCCGACGTCGTCTTCCCCGAACTCCAGGTTTATTGGAGCACGCAGAACAACTCTGCGGACGGGAATGTGGACGATGGCGATCTTGGCTCATCTTTCTACACCCGCTTCGACGGAATCTCGACGATCGCCCTCCTCGGCTCGGAAAACAACGATACCGAGGAATACGACGAGCATGTCATCGTTCACGAGTTCGGTCACTTCCTGGAAGACCGGCTGTCGCGGTCTGACTCTATTGGCGGCCCACACTCGATCACCGATCGACTGGACCCGCGCGTGGCTTTTGGCGAAGGCTTTGGCAGCGCAGTCGCGGGGATCCTGCTTCAGAACCCGATCTACCGGGACACGCTTGGTACGAGCCAGAGCAGCGGTTTCGCTTTCAGCACCGAACGCAACAATGTGACGCCGGCAGGCTGGTTCAATGAACGATCGATCATCTCCATCCTTTATGACATCGCCGACCCCATCGATGATGGCGTTGATGTGATCTCGGCCGGGTTCGGGCCAATGTACAATGTGCTAATCAGCAGCGACTATCGAAACAGCCCTGAGCCGACGACGATCTTCCTTTTCATCGACGAGCTACGTCGCCAGACCACGCTTCCGGATGCCGACATCACCGCGCTCGTCGCAGCTCAATCCATTTCAGGAACGGGCCCGCAAGGCGTTGGTGAAACAAATGATGGGGGCATCCCAACCACCCTACCCGTAGTCAAAACAGTCGCTGTTGGTGGGACTCCGGTTGAGATCTGCTCGCTCGATAATGAGGGCGACACGAACAAGCACGGAAACAGAAACCTCGTTCGCTTCTCGCTCCCGACACCGGCAACTGTTACAATGTCGATGACGAAAACAAGCGGGCCGGTTTCGACCGACCCTGACTTCCTGGTATTTCGCAATGGTGGTTTTGTTGCCACCGCCGGGTCCGGCAACGACAATTCAGAGACGCTCACTCGCACCCTGAACGCAGGCGAGTATCTGGTCGATGCCTATGAGTTCAACGTCGTCGAAGGCACAGGCACGGACGCTTGCTTCAACTTCGCGGTAAACTGATCAATGGAGGCCGCCATGCACCGTCAGATGAAGAGACTGGGTCAGCTTGCATGTCTTGGCGCGGCACTGACTCTTGTGGCCTGTGCGGCAGAGCGCGTTGAGCAGGAGCCTGCAACAACAACGGCAACCGCAACAAGCTCGGAGGTTAAGCTCCCCGAATATCCACGCACCCGCAAACCTGGGGCCGCGGTCAGTTTCAAGCATGCTTTCGAAGCGAAGCCGGAAGTCGATCAACTCACCACCGTCGAGATCACCGTTCGCGACGCTTACATGGACGGGACACTTTCCCTGACAGCGAGCGGCGATGAGAACCTCGTCGTATTTCAGCCCACAGCCTCTATGACGACCTCCATGGCCGGAGCCGACGAGCATGTCTGGCGTGTCAGCTTCGAACCCAAGTCTGAAGGGGTTCACTATCTCAACATCGTCGCGACGATTGAGGATGCCGGCCTGTTCCCCATGTCGCGTACTCACGCCATCCGTATCGAGGTTGGCGACGTGGCCGCGTCCAAGACCGCTGCCGCGCCAACCAATGGCGAAATGGCCGTGATCCTGGAAGCCGAGGAGACGACAGAGTAAGACCCTGGCACCTCGGCGCGGTACCTCACGCCACAAGATTCAACTTGCCGTCGTCGTTCCAGCACGCTATTGGGACTTTTGCTCAAATTGCGCATAAGTGATTGCGCCTTTGACGACAGGCGATTTCCGGACAATCGGGCGCCGAAACTTGAAAGCGGGCAAGCGTACGCCCATATAATGCTCAGATTGAGCAAAAGCCCTATCCAGGGTGTTGTGACGGAGGAAATCATGGCGAGATTGATCGATGCAGGGCCCGGATGCCCAACGCCAACACCTCACCGCGCGCAAAGCGCTGCAGAGGCGCGTGGACTGGTCTATGATGACGCCGTTCGCGCTGAAACAGACCATCTTTACGAGCTGGTCGATGATTTCATCACACCTATGGAGTGGCCCGCTGTTGCGCCCCTCGTCGCGGCCATCAACCGGCTGAAGAAAGAGAAAAACGCGGTCGTCCTCGCGCACAATTACATGACGCCAGACATTTTCCGTCTCGTCGGTGATTTTCGGGGCGACTCCCTGCAGCTCGCCCGTGAAGCGGCGAATGTCTCTGAAGACGTCATTGTTCAGGCCGGCGTCCACTTCATGGCCGAAACCTCGAAGATCCTCGCACCGGAGAAGACCGTCCTGATCCCCGATACGCGTGCGGGCTGTTCGCTGGCCGCCTCGATCACAGGTGCCGATGTGCGCCTAATCAAGGAGAAGTATCCGGACTATCCGGTCGTCACCTACGTGAATACGAGTGCTGACGTGAAGGCTGAATGCGACATCACCTGTACTAGCTCCAACGCGGTTCAGGTCGTTGAAGCCGTCGCGAAGGAATGGAACACAGACACTGTGATCCTCGTACCGGACCAGTATCTGGCCAAAAATGTCGCTGCGATGACTGATATTCGCATCATGACATGGCCGGGCGCGTGCGAAGTGCATGAGCTCTTCAATGCAGACGATGTCTCCCAGTTGCGGGATGCTCATCCTGGTGTCGTTATTCTGGCGCACCCGGAATGCCCACCAGATGTCCTTGAGGCCGCTGATTATGCTGGCTCAACGGCAGCGCTCGCCAACTATGTGAAGGATAAGAGCCCCAACAAGGTGGTTCTGCTCACCGAGTGTTCAATGTCGGACAATGTGGCGGCGGAAAACCCCGGTGTGAATTTCGTGCGTCCGTGCAATCTCTGCCCGCACATGAAGCGCATCACGCTTGAGAACATCTATGACTGCCTCACGGACATGAAACACGAGGTTGAGATCGAGGAAGATGTTCGCGTGAGAGCCAAGGCAGCACTTGATGCCATGATGGCGCTTCCGAAGATGGAAACACCGCTCGACTTCGAAGTCGGCATGGCCCCACTGGATGTAGAATACGTATAGAGGCACCTTGGTGCCTTGAAACGGGCTAACCGTGGCGTAAGCTCGACAGCGTTTGGGATTATCGGAGGTTCACAAGATGCCGTCACGGCTGAAACCCTTGCTTGTGGGCCTCGCAATGCTTTGTACAACTCCCGTCTCCCATGCCGATAAGGATCCAAACGACGTTCTTGGGTCGTGGACCTTTCAGACCAAGCCGTATCGCGACGGCACCTGTGGGATGACCGGAACCATGCGGCTGACACACAATGACGAAGAGGGTGTGTATGACTGCGAGCTGACCGCAGTCGAAGTCTGCTCGCTCTGGGGGCGGTCGGTTGTAGTGCAGTCCTGTGAAGCGCGCCGGTTCGGCAATCAGGTCTCGGTGCGATCGAAGATTGAGCAGATGCTGGAATCCAAGTTCGACACGGACGCGCCGGGCTACTCCTATGTTCCGGACAATTTCGCCCTGACCATTCAGAGCGCCGAGCGCATGTATGGCTCGCTTGTGTCCGCCGTGAACGCACCGGTGGAGTTCCGACGCATGCCGGAAGCTGTTTCGTGAAAACGCTGGCCGCCTCTCTGGCCATTTTGGTCTCAGGCGCGGCCGCTCAGGCTGATGTGTCCCCGGATGAGGTATCCGTCATCGGATCATGGTCTTTCGTGGCCAATACTTACGACAATTGCGAATTCACCGGTGTTGCTCATCTCACGCCTGGGACCTCACCCGATCTCCACGCCTGCGAGCTGACAGCACGGCAGGCCTGTACGGACATCACCTACGTGGTCCGCCAGTCCTGCACTGCGAAACGCTCAGGCGGCCAGCTCATTATCAATTCCGAGATCGAAGAGTTTCTGGAGGGCCCTCCGACACCCGGCTACTGGCCCGACAACTTCATCCTCACCATCAAGAGCGAGACACGGATGATCGGGGCCTTGCTCTCTCATGGCTCGCATGCCGCTGAATTTCGGCGTATGGCCGAGGGCATATCCTAATCTGCCCATGACACAGTCAAACAGCTTCCACCATGCGGGCGCGATCCCGCAAGACCATGATGTCCTGATCGTCGGCGCGGGGCTGGCGGGGCTTTTTCTAGCGCTGGAACTTGCACCACGCCCCTGCACAGTGATCTCGCCTGCCCCGCTCGGACAAGCCTCGTCCTCGGCCTGGGCACAGGGCGGGCTGGCCGCAGCACTGTCGCCTGAGGACTCCCCGGCCCAGCATGCCGCAGACACACTGGCAGCCGGAAAAGGACTCGTCGATCCGGTTATCGCCCGGCTGATTGCTGAAGACGGTCCGGCTCGCGTGCGCGATCTTGTTGCGCTTGGCGTGCCCTTTGACCGGACACCGGACGGAGCTCTCGCCCTGTCTCTTGAGGCAGCTCACTCCCAGGCCCGCGTGGCGCGCGTCGCCGGCGATCTTGCGGGCAAGGCCATTATGGGCGCACTGGCAGAAGCCGCGCAGGCCACAGAACACATCACGCTCATCGAAACCCAGAAAGCCGTCGCGCTCCTGCAAGACGAAGGCGGCCGGATCGCAGGCGTCGTTCTGGAAGATGCAACGGGGCGGCGAACACCACGCCCCGCCCGCGAGACGGTGCTCTGTACCGGCGGCACCGGCGGGCTGTTCCGTGTTACGACAAATCCTGTTTCCGCGCGCGGCGATGCCATGGCCATGGCCTGGACGGCCGGCGCGCTGATCGCTGATCCGGAGTTTGTTCAATTCCACCCAACCGCAATCGATATCGGAGCCGATCCGGCACCGCTGGCTACCGAGGCCCTACGCGGAGAAGGCGCGACCCTGCTCGACGGCACCGGCGAAGCCTTCATGGACCGCTACCATGCGCTCGGAGAACTTGCGCCCCGCGATGATGTCGCCCGGGCGATCCATGCCGAGCGCGCAGCCGGCCGCGGAGCATTCCTGGATTGCCGCGAGGCCGTCGGAGACGCCTTCCCGAGCCATTTCCCAACCGTCTTCTCCGCCTGCATGGAGGCTGGGATCGATCCCCGCATCGCGCCAATCCCGGTGGCCCCTGCCGCCCATTATCATATGGGCGGCATCGTCGCCGACATGTGGGGCCGGACCACGCTTAACGGCCTGTCGGTCTGCGGGGAGTGCGCATCGACGGGAGCCCATGGGGCCAATCGCCTTGCATCAAACTCCCTGCTCGAGGCCGTTGTCTTCGCACACCGCATTGCGACCCGCCTGCGCGAAGCAGACCTGACAGACCCTGGACCCAGCGAAGGCTGGGTCCCGGAAGATCTGCCAGCCGAAGCGCTGAGCACACTGAGAAGCCGAATGGCTGAGGATTGCGGCGTCATCCGCGACGCGGAGAGCCTGAACTCTCTCATGGACTGGATTGGCAGTGCGCTGGACCGCCATGGCCCGGCCCGCGCGCTGGTAACGGCCAGCCTGATGGTCGATGCTGCACAGGCCCGTGCTGAAAGCCGCGGCGGACATTTCCGCGCCGACCATCCGAACACAGATAATATAGCTGTACGCTCATTCCTTGTTTCAGAGGACCGGACCCCGGTCACCGTAGGAGCCGCCTGATGATGCCGCCCCCCTTGCCAGATGTTATCCTTGATCCGATTGTCCGCCTCACACTTGCCGAGGATCTTGGGCGCGCCGGAGACCTGACGACGGATGCAACCATTCCACCCGACACCCGCATGCAAGTCGAAATACGGGCGCGCAAAGCCGGTCGGCTAGCTGGACTCGATGCCGCCAGCTACGCGCTCAAACTGGTCGACCCGTCAGTATCACTATCACTCGCCATGGCGGATGGTGACGCGCTGACCCACGGCGATGTCATCGGCCGAATGGACGGCCCTGCCCGATCCATCCTGACAGCCGAGCGTGCGATGTTGAACTTTATCGGTCGCTTATCCGGTGTAGCGACAATGACATCGGCCTTCGTTGATGCCGTTGCTCATACCGGTACGAAGATCGTCTGCACGCGCAAGACGACCCCCGGCCATCGCGCGCTGGAGAAGCGCGCCGTGCGATGTGGCGGCGGAACCGCTCACCGTTACGGTCTAGACGATGCCATCCTGATCAAGGACAATCACATCGCGGCCTGCGGTTCCATTGCCGATGCGCTGACCCGGGCCAAGGCCTATGCCGGTCATCTCCGGATGATCGAGATCGAGGTCGACACGCTGGACCAGCTTGAAGAGGCGCTGCCACATGCACCTCATGCCATCCTGCTCGACAATATGGACAATGAAACACTGCGCCAGGCGGTGACCATGATCGACGGACGATGTGCCGCCGAAGCCTCCGGCGGCGTGACGCTGGAAACGGTTGCGGGTATCGCCGAAACCGGCGTTGACTTCATCTCAGTGGGCGCGCTCACTCATTCCGCGCCAAACCTTGACGTGGGGCTCGATGTCGCCTGACCTGTCCCTAAAACGAGAGGGACAGAGGAAATGGCAGAAGCACGTGGACGAAAGAGCATTTTCGTCACAGGTGCCGCCTCCGGTATCGGTGCGGAGACGGCAAGATACTTTGCAGAGCGGGACTGGTTTGTTGGTCTTTACGATGTCAACGAGACTGGCCTGACAGAAGTGGCGAATGAAATTGGCTCCGCCAATTGCACATCTGGTAAGCTGGATGTGCGGGAACGAGCAGACTGGAAAGCAGCCGTCGCCGGGTTCAGCGAAGCCACTGAAGGCGCGATGAATGTGCTTTTCAACAATGCCGGCGTTGGTCGTCACGGCTGGTTTGAGGAGATCACACCGGAAGACTCCGACTGGATCGTCGATGTAAACGTAAAGGGCGTCGTCAACGGGATCTATGCCTGCCTGCCGCTTCTGCGGCAGACTTCAGGCGCGCGCGTTGTGAACACCGCTTCAACAGCCGGTATCGTCGGATCGCCGCAACTGGCCGTGTATTCAGCGACGAAGTTCGCGGTTCGCGGGCTGACAGAGGCGCTGGACGCGGAGTTTCGCGACATCGACGTTCGTGTCACCAGCCTGATGCCCTGGTTCATCGACACGCCGATCCTCGACATGCCAAGCCATGAGGGAAGCAATCACCGTATGAAGGACGATATCGAGGCTTCCGGGCAGAACGTCTATCCGGTGTCGATGGCCGCCGAGCGCGCCTGGGAAGCCGCACACGGCAAGGATATCCATTACATGGTTGGCAAGGATGCAGAACGCGCCCGGTTTGTCGCGCGTTTCCTGCCGGGTCGGCTACGCAAACAAGTCATGAAAGGGGTGCCTGAACGGGCCTAGCTGTCTTTCACGCGCGCGATCGCGAGGCCGTCATGCCCTTTCATGCCGACCTGCTGGAGGATAATCGCCTCCAGAGCAGGATGCTCGGCGAGAGCCTGATTGAACGCCGCAGCTCCGACGGCCTGCGGGTCAACACCTTCCGGCGCGAGTACGGCACCGTCGCGCACGACATTGTCAGCGATAATGAGTCCGCCGGGCCGGGTTAGCCGGACGGCATGGCGCAGATAGGCCGGATAGGAATCCTTGTTTGCGTCGAGGAACACCACATCGAAGGGCGGCTCAAGAGCGGGCAGGATATCAAGAGCGCGCCCGGTCAGCACCTGTGATTCCGGTTTCAGGCCCGCCTGATCCAGCGTTTCACGCGCAAAGGCGGCATGAGCGTCATCGAATTCGATCGTGACAAGCTCCCCTCCGGACATGGCGCGGCCGAGCCAAACCGTCGAGTATCCGCCCAGTGTGCCGATTTCGAGCACACGGCTCGCCCCGATCATTTTCGTCAGCAGATAAAGAAGCTTGCCCTGCCCCGGTGAGACCTGGATGTCCGGCAGCCCAGCGTCAGCCGAACGCGCAAGAATGTCATCGAGGACCGGATCGGCTTCAACGAAAAGGCCGTGAATGTAGTCATCCACGGCCTCAAAGACTTTGTTTTCCGACATGATTGACCGGTTATGCAGGCGCTGGCGTCAGCACCCGTGTCGTGGCGGGTGCCGCCGGGGCCTCTGCCGAGATCGCCTGAAGCGCGCGTTGAGTCGTAGCGCGGCGTTCGGCCATCGCGGTGCGAACCTGAGCCCATTCGCGGCCCTGTGGGAACCGGTAGAAGATATGCGCACCGATACGGCTCGTGCGGATCAGGCCGGAATTCCAGACCGGGTCGACATAAGTCGCATGATAGTGGGTTGCAGAGCCGGTGCGGCGCTCATTCACGTCCATAAGGACATGAGAAGCAACGAGCTGCGCCTTGCGCCAGCGCTCACCGACAGGCTTGCGATCCATGGCACCATCGCAGGTAAAGGTGAACTGGCATCCGGTCGTGCGGGTCGCGCCCTGATAGACAACGTCGCAGACGGTGTTCGGATAGCGGTGGTCGCGCACGCGATTGGCAATAACTTCGGCAACGGCTAGCTGACCTTCCGTGCTTTCGGAGCGGGCTTCGTAGTAAACCGCTTCGGACATGCACTGGAATTCTGCGGCGACATTTTCCGCCTTGTCGAGATGACGCCGGTCAAAGCTCGTAACTGTTGAGACCGCAGCGCCGTCACGGTCGCGCATCGTGTAACGGCTGAGCACGGCATTCGGGTCGCGCGTCAGCGAGTATTCGACGTTGACCAGCCATGGATGATCCAGCAGCGCGGGCGCATGGCGATCCCGGCGAACGGTTTCGCTCGCATTCTCAGTTTCGGCAAACAGTGTCGCCTGATCACGCTGATGAGCTTCGTCACGCTTGGTCTCGTAGCTGACCGAAATCGTCGGCAGGGCAACGGATACAGCAACGGCGCACGCAGCGACGCTCGCGCCGCGCATAACTACCTGTCTTTGCTCTGCATCAGTCATCGTGTTCCACCAGCGCGCGATCTTATTCACCGTCGCGTTCCAGCGTCCAAGAATCGGCGTTCGATCTTTCTCGAAGGTTAACATCACCGTATCCCAACCCATCCACACTGCACCATTTACAGTCTGGTAATGAGGCTTGTTCCGCACCTGCGCACAGATTTACCTCTTGTTAGCAATTGCATATGCATCGCGAATGAACAGAAGCAAGAAGCTGGCCACGTCAGGCCATGCTGTTTTCCCTAGAAAACACATGGTTAGGTTGCGCTATTTCGCGGCGATTCCGGGTGTGTCACGGCCAAAACCCTGACTCATGTAGGCTTTTTCCTGCACCTGCGAAGAAAGTGCGCGGAGTTACAATTCATTTACTGTTGCGAGTCCGCAACAGCATTTATCTGTCGCAATCAGCGCTCAAAAACGCGTGATCAGGTCGATTTCAGTGCTGCATGGGCCGCTGCAAGGCGCGCAATCGGCACTCGATAAGGTGAACAGGACACGTAATCGAGGCCTGATTCATGACAGAACTCGACCGAAGCGGGGTCGCCACCATGCTCGCCGCAGATACCAAGTTTGATGCCAGGGCGCGTGGAACGCCCGCGTTCTGCAGCCAAACGGACAAGCTCACCCACACCATCGCGATCCACAGTCACGAACGGGTCCTTCTCGTAGATACCCTTATCCTCGTAGGTCTTGAGGAACCGGCCCGCATCGTCGCGGGAGATGCCAAGTGTCGTCTGTGTGAGATCGTTTGTACCGAATGAGAAGAACGCAGCGCTCTGGGCAATGTCGCCGGCCTGCAGACAAGCCCGCGGCAGTTCTATCATGGTGCCAACGAGGTAGTCGATCGTCTCCCCCACCTCGCTGAAAACAGCCTTGGCGGCTCCATCCACGACATCCTTGAGGATAGCGAGTTCAGCACGCGTCCCGACGAGGGGGATCATGACCTCTGGCTCCGGCGTCTCGCCCGTCTCCTTGGTGACGTTCAGAGCGGCTTCGAAAATCGCTCGAGCCTGCATCTCATAGATTTCAGGATAGGTGATCCCGAGCCGGCATCCTCGGTGGCCGAGCATTGGATTGCTTTCCTGAAGCTCTCCAACACGCCGCGTCAGCATCTCTGCATCGAGGCCAGAGACTTCCGCTACTTCAGCGATGTCATCTTTCGAGTGTGGCAAGAACTCATGCAGCGGCGGATCGAGCAGGCGTATCGTACAGGGTAGTCCGCCCATGATCCGGAAGATCTCTTCGAAGTCAGAGCGCTGCATCGGCAGTAGTTTGGTCAACGCATCACGCCGGCCCGCCTCGTCCTCGGAGAGGATCATGGCCCGCACGGTTGGGATGCGGTCCGCGTCGAAGAACATGTGCTCCGTCCGGCAAAGGCCGATGCCTTCCGCTCCGAAATCACGTGCCGTCTGCACATCGACCGGTGTTTCAGCGTTGCAGCGGACTTTCAGGGTCCGGGCCTCGTCCGCCCACCCCATCAGCGTCCCGAAATCCCCGGAGAGGTCGGGCTGGATCATCTTAACCGAGCCGAGCAGCACTTCACCGGCCGCACCATCGACGGTGATGACATCGCCCTCGCGTACTTCCCTCCCGGCAGAACGGAAAACGCCGGCCGCCGTATCGATCTGCAAGCCCGTAGCGCCACAAACGCAAGGGCGGCCCATGCCGCGCGCCACAACAGCGGCGTGAGAGGTCATACCGCCTCGCGCGGTCACGATGGCGCGCGCAGCATGCATGCCGTGGATATCTTCAGGGCTGGTCTCGACACGGACAAGGATGACATCCTCCCCGCGCTCAGCCATGGCCGCCGCCTTGTCTGAATCGAACACAACCTTGCCAACCGCAGCACCGGGGCTGGCAGGCAGGCCTCGAACAACGACATCGCGGACGGCATCGTCAGCGATTGTCGGGTGCAATAGTTGATCAAGTTGCCCGGGCTCAAGGCGCAGGACAGCTTCTTTCGGCTCAAGGACTCCTTCGGAGGCCATATCCACCGCGATCTTTAGCGCTGCCCCGGCGGTACGCTTCCCATTGCGGGTCTGCAGCATGTAGAGACGACCGTCTTCCACAGTGAACTCAAGATCCTGCATATCGCGGTAGTGGGCTTCCAGCTTGTCCGCGACGGCTGTGAGTTCGGCATAGACCTCCGGCATCGCCTCTTCGAGCGGCGCATCGTCGGAGCCGAGCGAGTCGGCGCGCGCTCTGGAAATCGGCGCAGGTGTGCGGATCCCTGCCACGACATCTTCGCCCTGCGCGTTGATCAGGTACTCACCGTAGAAAGTCTTGTCGCCATTGGACGGGTCACGTGTGAAGGCCACGCCGGTCGCAGACGTCTCGCCCATATTGCCGAAGACCATAGCCTGCACGGTTACGGCTGTCCCCCAGTCCTGCGGAATGTCATTGAGCTTGCGGTAAAGAATGGCCCGGTCATTCATCCATGATCCGAATACCGCCGAAATCGCGCCCCAGAGCTGATCTTTGGGGTCTTCCGGAAACGGCTCGTTACGTTCTTTCTGAATCGCGTCCTGATACTGAACGATGATCGCCTTCCAGTCTTCGGCGGTCATTTCAGTGTCGAGTTCGTAGTCCTGGCGCTCTTTGTAGTCCTCAAGGATGTACTCGAACGTGTCGTGGCCGAGGCCGAGCACGACGTTCGAATACATCTGAATAAAGCGGCGATAGCTATCATAGGCAAACCGCTCACCGGCCTTTGCGGCAAGGCCTTTGACAGACGTCGAGTTGAGGCCAAGGTTCAACACCGTGTCCATCATCCCTGGCATGGAGGCGCGGGCACCAGACCGGACAGAAACGAGAAGCGGATTTTCGGCGTCGCCAAATCCCTTCCCTGTCTTGGCCTCTAGGTCGGCCAACGCCTCTTCCACCTGCGCAGCGAGCGTCGATGGGTATTCGCGTTCCAGTTCGTAGTAAGCGGTGCATACAGAGGTAGATAGCGTGAAACCCGGAGGCACAGGCAGGCCAAGCTTGGCCATTTCAGCAAGGTTAGCACCCTTGCCACCCAGCAGGTTGCGCATGGTGGCATCGCCGTCTGCAGTGCCGCCGCCGAACGCATAGACCCAGCGTTCGTCCGCCGTTTGACGAGCTGCTTCACCCATATGCCTACTCCCTAACCTTCAATCTTCGATACGTCCGCCACGCGGTGCAAAGCGTCACGAATGGCAGCCAGAATCAAGAGTCTGTTGCGCCGCACATCAACATCGTCCGCATTGACCGTGACCTGCTCGAAAAAGGCGTCCACCGGAGCCCGAAGGCCAGCAAGTGCGGCCATGGCGTCCTCAAACTTCTCTTCCGACAGGGCCCGCGTCGCTGCGTCCGCTGCTTTACCAATAGCTGTGTGCAAGTCGCGTTCCGCTGTTTCCTCAAGCAGAGCCGCGTCGACCGCACCAGAATAGGTCACCCCATCCTTCTTCTCTTCGGCTTTCAAAATGTTGGCGGCCCGCTTGTAGCCAGCCATTAGGTTCGCGCCATCTTCAGAGTCGAGGAAAGCCCCCAGCGCCTCAACGCGCGAGACCACCAGCATTAGGTCATCCTCACCCAGCGCAAAAACCGCATCGATCAGGTCATGCCGCTCGCCGCGATCACGTAGGACCTGCTTCAAACGGTCCGCGAAAAACGCCAGCAGATCTCGCCCATAAACACTGACAGGCCGTATAAACGGGACGCCTTCGCTCTCAATGGCGTCCTCATCGACAAACTCCTGCTCAAACCCGCGACCAACAACCCATGCGCCGTTGATCATCATCGTATCGAGCGCGTCATCCTCTGCCGTCGCGCTGCGCAACGTCATCGACGGTGAAGCTCCGCCGGAGTCCCACTCGGCCACACCTGCACGGCCCGAGGAGAGAAGCTGCGCGAACCCAGCCTCGGCCGCGTCTGCGATGAGGTCTCCGAGGCTGAATCTCAGCTTGTTTTCCAGGATGATGCGGACGACGCCCAGTGCCGCACGACGCAGGGCGAAGGGATCCTTCGAGCCAGTTGGTTTTTCGTTGATCGCCCAGAACCCGGTCAGGGTGTCGAGCTTGTCGGCCAGCGCTACCGCTATGGAAGGACCGGCGTCCGGAACGGAGTCGGAGGGCCCCTGCGGCTTATAGTGATCGCGAATGGCATTGGCGACGCCGACAGCTGCGTCTGCCGAATAGGATCGCGTTTTCGCCTTGTCCTCATCGACAACGGATGACGGGTCGAGGGGATCGAGCCCGGCCTCGGCAAGCACGTAGTACCGGCCCATCGCGCCCTGCAGTTCGGGAAACTCATAGACCATCTCCGAAACAAGATCGGCCTTGCAGAGCTTGGCACCGACGCCGGACTGATCGACATCAAAGCCGCCCCGCTTGGCGATCTGCACGGCAAGCAAGGCAATTCGTTCGGTCTTGTCTGCCATGGAGCCGAGCTCTTTCTTGAACTCGACATTGGCCAGTTTCGGAATGAAGCTTCCAAGTGGCCGGGACCGATCATTGTCCCAGAAGAAGCGAGCATCGCTGAGGCGGGCCGACAACACTTTTGCATTGCCAGCCGCAATCGTTACCCCGCCATCGGTGGCCTCGATATTCGCCACGGTGATAAAACGCGGGGCTAGACCGCCGGACTTTGGATCCCGCACGGCGAAATACTTCTGATGTGTGCGCATGGACAGGCGGATGACTTCCGGCGGCAGGGTCAGGAAATCCGGGTCCATGTCGCCCATGATCACGACCGGCCACTCCGCAAGGCCGGTGACTTCGGTGAGCAGGCCCTCATCCTCAACCATCTCAAGACCTACATCGGCACAAAGCTTTTCCGCATCACGCTTGATCAGCGCCCTACGATCGGCCGCATCGAGGCGCACATGCCCCTCGCCTTCCAGCTGGCTCTTGTAATCATCCCATCCGGAGACGGTGAACGGTCCGCGTCCCATGACACGGTGGCCCTCGGTCTCGTTGCCGCTTTTCACGCCATCGATATCAAAGGGCACAACCGTGCCGTCGAACAGACAGGCAATGCGCTGCAACGGCCGAACCCAACGCAAGTCACCCATACCTGACCGCATAGATTTCGGCCAGGCAAAGCTTCGAACGATCTCACTTACGGCATCGGCGGCGATCTCCGACGTTGCGCGGCCCTTGGTTTCGACAATGGCGACGTAGAACTCGCCCTTTTTCGGATCTGAGCGTGTTTCAGCCTCGTCGAGACTCTTGAGGCCTGCTCCCCTCAGAAAGCCTTCAACCGCCTTGTCAGGCGCACCAACCTTTGGGCCTTTGCGTTCTTCATGCACATCGGCGGATCGTTCCGGCAGGCCGACAACATGAGCCGCCAGCCGCCTTGGTCCGTACACGCCCTCGATACTCTCGAATGTCAGGCCGGCTGCCTTAAGCGCATCGCCGAGCTTGGACGTCAGCTGTTCGCCAGCAGCCTTCTGCATGCGCGCAGGGATTTCCTCGGAAAAGAGTTCAAGCAGCAGGTCTGGCATGTCGCCTTAACGCCCTGATTTATCTAGAGTTGGTTGTGAGAGCCGTCGCAGAACGGCACTTTGTCGGTCCGCTTGCAGGTGCAGAAGAACATTTTTCCGGTCTTGGGCGCTTCCCAGCCTTCGGGCGCGAAGTCTGTTCCCTTATGGGAGCCGTCACAGAAGGGCTGGCTCTTCGACCGTCCACAGGCGCACCACCAGTACATCTTCCCCTCTTCGACCTCGACAGCGACAGGCTCGCGCCCACCGATTTCAGGATCAGCCATGATCTTCCTCCTGTTGCTCAGCCCAGAGAAGGGCTGCTCCGCGCGCCAGATCGCGCACTCGCCCAATGAAAGCCTGGCGCTCGGTCGGTGAGATCGCGCCACGCGCATCGATCAGGTTGAACACATGGCTCGCCTTGAGCGCGTAATCGTAGGCCGGCAGCGGCAGGCCTGCTGCGCGAAGATCTATCGACTGAGTCTCACAGCCCTCAAACCAGGTGTGCAGCATCTCGACATTGGCATGCTCGAAATTGAACGCCGATTGCTGGCGCTCATTTTCAAGGAACACATCGCCATAGCTGAGTGGGGCTTCAGAGTCCGGCGCGTTGAAAGGAAGGTCATATACGTTATCGACGCCGAACACATACATGGCCAGGCGTTCCAGCCCGTAGGTCAGCTCGCCAGAGACCGGGCGTACATCAAGGCCGCCAACCTGCTGGAAGTAGGTGTATTGCGAGACTTCCATTCCATCGCACCAAACTTCCCAGCCAAGGCCCCAAGCCCCGACGGTCGGGTTCTCCCAGTCATCCTCCACGAAACGGATATCGTGCAGCATAGGATCGATACCGATGGCGTAGAGACTCTCCAGATAGAGGTCCTGAAGATCTGTTGGGTTCGGCTTCAGGATCACCTGAAACTGGTAGTAGTGCCCAAGCCGGTTAGGATTCTCACCGTATCGGCCATCTGCCGGGCGGCGCGAGGGTTGTACATATGCGGCACGCCACTCCTTCGGACCCAGTGCGCGCAAGACGGTCGCAGGGTGCAAAGTCCCAGCCCCGACTTCCATGTCGTAAGGCTGCAAAATGGCGCATCCCTGCCCCGCCCAATAAGACTGAAGCGTCAGAATAAGGTCCTGAAAGGATTTGGGCGCGGCCATGAAGGGATCCCGGAAGGCGAGACAATCGCCCGTTGCTACAGGGGCTCGGCCCGTTTCGCAACATCACTTGAACGTTGGCTGGCCGCCCATGGCCAAACCGATCAGCCGGACCAGTCCAGACCTTCACCGCGCTGGGCAACCGAATGCGAGATTTCAGACCTTTCACCACCCGGACTGTCATAAAGATCGATGCCGGCCAGCAAGCGTGTCGGTCCGCCGCGCAAGCCCTTGCGGGCGCGGAGAATTACGCGCTTGGCTTCGGCTCCCGGGAATGACCGAACAGGCATGACGACAATCTCGCCTGCTCTGCGATGAAGCGCCGCCAGTATCTCCGTTACGGCAGCCGCGCGGTGAATTAGGAGCACGGTGCCTTTTGGCCGAGCCGCGAACAGCATGGACTTGATCCATTGCTCCAAAGGGACGCTCGACAAGTAGGCATCCCGCTTCCCTTCCCCCGGCGATTTGATTGTACCCGGTTCGAAGAAAGGCGGGTTGGAGAACACCAAACCAAAGCGGTTCTCGAAATCTGGCGGCAGGACGGCTGCGTCGCCCTCGATGATTTCCGCTCGGTCGGACAAATCATTCTCGAGCACACCCCTGCGGGCCAGCGCGGCCATGCCAGCATCCTTCTCAAGCCCGACAAAGCGTGCGTGACTGAGCCGCCAAACCGCCGGTAAAAGCGCCCCGCCAGCGCCGCACCCCACTTCGAGCGCTTCACCGCGAAACCCTGAATCGAGCGCTGCAGCGAGCAGAACGCTGTCGATCCCGGCCCGAAATCCCGGGTTGGGCTGAAAAACTTTGACCGCTCCACCGAGAAACAGATCCTCCGTGAACGACATCAGTCCGGATCAAGTTCATTCAGCGTAATACGGGCCTTGGAGACGTCATCGCTCGCCACCATGAGCCGGATCGGGACAAGCGGGCCGCGCCCATCAATATAGGCCGTGTGCTCATCGAGAACGTACGATGCGATGCCCTCCTCCCCGAGAAGATGGCGCGCATAGGACAGCTTTACGGGGTCATTCGTACGGAGAATCTCTTCCATCAGTCACCGAATTGTCAGCCTGCGGCTCAGCGCCACGTATTGAATCCCGCTCCAGTCACGATATTCAGGAAGGAGAAGCAACCGGGCGGCCCCAAAAGCGTGAGCATAATAGCGAAACAGAAACGCGCAGCGGCCGATAGCCCAATCGTGGATCGTCTCCAGTCCTTGCTATGCGAGGACCTGGACGCTGTCGAAGACATTCTGGCAGCGCGTGCGGCGAGCCCAATCGCCATGATCCCTGATCTGTCGAGCTATATCGTGGCGGCCGGAGGCAAGCGCCTGCGCCCGATCGTGACCCTCGCCGCTGCGCACTGCGCAGGCGGTGCCAATGCCGGAACACATGCCCTCGCCGCCGCGGTGGAGTTCATTCATACTGCGACACTCCTGCATGACGATGTTGTTGACGAAAGCGACCTGCGCCGCGGTAAGCCGGCCGCCAAGACGATCTGGGGCAACTCTGCCTCTATCCTCGTCGGTGATTTCCTGTTCGCGCGTGCCTTCACGCTGATGGTCGAAACCGACAATCTCGAAATCCTCGGTATTCTCAGCCACGCCTCGACCGTGATCGCCGAAGGGGAAGTTCGTCAACTGGCCGCGCAGGGCCGCCTCGACCTGCCAACGGAAGAGTATCTGGCGATTGTCGAAGCCAAGACGGCAGCCCTTTTCGAAGCCGCCGCCAGAGCCGGTGCGCTATCCGCAGGGTCAGAAAGTGCTGCCACCGCGCTCGCCGCCTATGGCAAGAATCTGGGACTGGCCTTCCAGATTGTCGATGACGCCCTCGACTATGGCGGCACGACCGCCGTGATCGGCAAGTCCGTTGGCGATGACTTCCGCGAAGGCAAAGTCACGCTTCCTGTCGTGATCGCCCGCCGACGCGGTTCGGCAGAGGACCATGAATTCTGGGATCGCGCGCTGGACCCGGAAAAGCAGACCGATTCCGATCTTCCCCACGCCATTCACCTGATCCGCTCGACCGGGGCAGCCGAAGCCACGCTGACCGAAGCCGAAGCCTATGCAGGACTCGCCAAATCTGCACTGTCGACCCTGCCGCCAAGCGAATATCGCGAGGCGCTCAGCGATCTGGCCGACTTCTGCGTCAGCCGGGCTTACTGAGCTTGCCTGCCCGTCTCTGAAAAACCCAAAGCAGGATGCCAATTGCGAGCAAGGCAACGAAAACGGGAAAGCCGAAATTGCGGCTCGACCAGATCGCAAACAAGCCAAAAACCCCGCAGATGGCAGCAAAGCTCCACCAGAGGACCGCGGTGCGGATATGTCCCCAACCAGCGGCCCGCAGCCACTGATAGGCATGATCGGTATGAGCTGACAGCAAAGGCGCACCTCGTCGGCTGCGCCAGAGAAGCGTCATGAAAACATCGACGAGAAATGGAAGTGCCAGCGTGGCCGGAAACCAGATCAGCGCCGCGCTGCTTGGATCGCCGATCTCATTCATATAGCTGACCATGAACAGTGAGAGTGAGCCGAACACTGCACCGATGCCCAGCGCTCCTGCATCCCCTGCATACAGCTGGCCGCCAAGATTCCAGACGAGAAACCCCGCCATCGCCCCAAGAAGGGCTGTGATCGCCAGCACAACGATCGGCGCGGCCCCCGCCGAATCCACCCGCGCCCAGAAGACGGCAAGACTTGCCAGCATGATGAGAAGCGATCCGACAGCAAGTCCGTTCGAGCCATCCATGAAGTTCGCGGCATTCATGATCACGAATAGCCAGAGTGCGGAACCCACCACACAAACCATCCAGAGAAGCGCCGAAACAGGTCCGCCAGCGATAGTATCGAATAGCTCAGCATGAAACCCAGCCCCGGCAGCAAACAGGCAAAGACCGGCAAGCAGAACAAGTTTTAGCCGGGCCCCGAGGCCGTGCCAGTCATCCACCAGCCCCACACTCGCCGCACCAGCGATAAGAAGAAGGTGGGGCCACCACCCCCAGGCAAGCAGGCGGCTTGCCATTAGGGTCAGATCAATTTTGCCAAGAAACACCCCGAGCGCGCTGACAAGCGCGGTCCCTGCGAGAATTGCGATCCCACCAGACGTTGGCACCGCGCGAACCTGCCTCTTGCGACGGCCATCGGGTTCATCGACGGGGCCAAGCCTGACAATCACGCCGCATAGCAGAACCGACATCGCAAAGGCGCTGAAAACAAGAACGAGCCACATGCTCAAGCCCCTTCCCCGAGCATCGCGGCCCGCGCCCACCAACCGGGACGCGTCCGCCGGATTTCGGCTTCAGCATCCATAGCCATGGCCTGTGTCTCGAAGAGAGCAAAGCATGTCGCGCCGGAGCCTGTCATCCGCACCAGCCTGGCTCCCGAAAGCGACTCCAGCGCAGACAGGACATCCTCAATCTCCGGCACAAGATGCCGGGCGGGAGGCTCCAGATCATTGCGCGTTTCGGAGAGCAACCAAGCGATTAGCGTCGACGCATCGGCTGCCTCCGGCAGATCCAGCTCCCGAAAGTCCGCGCCCCCGCCCTCCTCGTCAAAGGCTTTGAAGACGGGACCCGTCGGACAGGCAAAGCGAGGGTTTACAAGAAGTGCAGGCAAAGCCGGCAGGTCTGAAACCGGCTCGACCCGGTCCCCGTCACCCCGCATCAGACAAGGCGCACTCAACAAGGATGCGGGCACGTCTCCCCCAAGGCGCGCGGCTATGGCGAGCAGCTGTTCAACCCCCAACCCACTTGGCTCGGCAAGCGCCCTCATAACCGCGCCTGCATCGGCGGAGCCGCCCCCGACACCTGCCGCAACCGGAAGATTTTTCTCCAGGAGGATCGAATAATTTAAGGGTCGGCCGGAAACCGTCTCCATGCCCCGGACGGCACGCGAAACAAGATTGTCCTCAATTGGTCCGGTGGCGGAAGCAGTCTCTCCGCGAACTGTAAGATCGAAACTGGCAGCCGGCTCGACGAACAGCACATCAGCGACTTCCGGACCAGCGAAGACGACCAGCGAGTCAAGATCGTGGCGACCATCGCGACGCGCCGGTCCGACATGAAGAAACAAGTTTACCTTGGCCGGTGCCCAAAGCCGGCTGATATGACTCATAGCCTAGGGACTCGCCGACGCGGCGGTATTGCCGGCTTCGGCCATGTCTTCGCTTGTTGTCACCAATCCGTTTGCGAGCTTGGCTTCAAGCTCATCGGTTCGGTCTTCCGCGCCCGCCAGGTTCAAGGCACGCGACCACTGAAAACGCGCTTCCAGTGTCCGCCCCACTTTCCAGTAAGCATCGCCGAGATGGTCGTTCAGGACGACATCGCCCGGTTCCAGTTCAACGGCGCGTTCAAGATGGCGGACCGCCTCGTCATACCGGCCAAGACGATAATAGGCCCAGCCAAGGCTATCGACGATCTGGCCATTCAGGGGTGATTTCTTCACGGCCCGCCGGATAAGGGCAAGCGCTTCATCCAGATCTTCGCCGCGATCAACGAGACCGTAGCCAAGATAGTTCAGCACATCCGGTTCATCGGGCGCGATGGCCAGTGCGGCGCGCAAGTCGACTTCGGCGTCTGGCCAGTTGCCCATCCGCTCCCTCGCGGCCCCGCGCGCAAACAGGAGTCGCCAGTCCCTGCGGCCTTCTGCCTCGTCGGAGGTGATGACCTGATCAAAGATGCGGGCCGCTTCACCATGGCGGTCAAGCGACCGGAAAAGATCGCCCAACTGGACCTTGAGGTCGCGATCAGAGGTATGGTTGAGCGCTTCTATCGCGGTTTCGAGCGCTTCCTGATTGCGACCTTCGCGACGCAGAACCCAGGCGAGCTGACCCTGCGCCGTTGCATAGAATGGCGAGCGCTCCGGTACACGGTCCAAGACATCAATCGCATCGGCGCGACGGCCAGCATCGTCCAGCGCCTCCCCCCAGAGCGTGCGGGCCACATCCAGTTCAGGATCCAGCGCAAGCGCCATAGCGAAATAGACCCCGGCAAGATCGCCGTCAGTTTGTGCCGCCAGAGCGGCAGCAGGTGCATAGACCGCCAGTGCTGCGCCCTGCTGGATAGTCGGCCGGTACGCCTTGATCCGCTCTCCGGCCTTTATTCGGTCAAGCAGGTCAGCAACCCCGGGATTGCGGCCTACCTCTTCCGTGAAGTTCGTCAGCAACGTAATTGCCCGATCGGTTTCGCCGAGTGATGCCAGAAGCCTTGCATGGGCTTCGGTCGCAACGGCCAGACGTGCACCGCTTGTCCAGACCGTATCGAACGTATCGAGCGCCGCTTCGTCCTGCTCGGCCGACAGCTGGAGAAACCCGACCATGTTCAGCGTCACGCCATCCAGCAGATTATCGCCAGTCCGGTTCTCGATCAGCCGGTTGCGGGCAGCGTCGAGGCCTCCGCGTTCGAGCTCGGCCCATGCAGCAAGATTGTGCGCCACCATGGTATTGAAGGGGCCAAATTCTGCATCATCGAGATCCGCGACGGCAGCCACAGGATCGTTCCGGCGCAGGCGATCGACGGCAGTGACAAGGCGGGCCAATGACACATTGGTCTCGCGGTCCCGGCTGATCGTCTTGGCGACCTCCGCAGCCCCATCGAAATCATCAGCCAGGAGAGCCGCGAACACTGCACGTTCTGCAACACTTCGGTCGCCCGGTATGGTTTCGAGCGCCGCCGCGTAATTGAACGCGGCCTCGCGGGGATCATTCGTCAGCGCAGCAAACCGGCCCACGAGGAAGTGGCTGTAGGCCTTAGCCGTCTGGGGACGGTCCAACGGGGTACGATAGTCCGCGCGCACTACGCCGCTCTCTGGTGCACCTGCGCAGGCATACACGGTACTGGCGGCAAGAAACGCAATTACGACACTACGAACGATCATGAACTCTTATTTCCAGTATGCGGCTGCCCCGGCAAGCCCGGCCATCATATCTCCTGCTGATCGACCGTTCCGTCTTCCAGCGAGACGTCAGGCAAGGGGCGCTTCTCAGGCGGCGGGCCTTCGAGGCCATTTTCGAGCTTGTCTTCAATCAGTGCCCGCTTATGCGCCGGGGGGTATTCATCGAGCGCAGTCGCCCACGCCTCCTTGGCCTTGTCCGTCTCACCCTGGTGCCAGAACACGTCGCCAAGATGGTCCTCGATCTCCCAGTGCGCCTGCGGCTCCAGCTCAGCACGAGCCTGCAAAAGGAGACGCTGCGCTCCAACAAGATCGCCAAGCTTGTACCGTGCCCATCCGAAGCTGTCGGCGATATAAGGATCACGGTCAGCGAGCGAATAAGCCCGCGCCAGTACCTTGTAGCCTTCCTCGTAGCGATCGGTTCGCGTGATCAGGAAGTAGCCCAGCGTGTTGAGCATATAGGGATCGTTAGGCCGGCCGAGACGCTCGGTCCTGATGATCCGAAGCGCCTCATCGACCTGCCCGGCCGCGCCGAGAATATCGGCAAGCATCATCCGCCGGTCATGGGTGTCGTCGAGTTCACGAGCGGAGCGCGCGTGGAAAACTGCCTCATCGGTACGACCAAAATGCTGGAGTGCGGAGGCTGTGAGAGCATGCGTAACGGCTTGTTCGGACTGGTTCTCGGCAGCGCTGCGGGCCCGCTTGGCGGTCTCGATCGCCTCCCCTTCCTCGTCCATCAAGGTGTACAGACGAAGCGCCCCGACCAGCGTTTCCAGCTGTTCAGTGTCGTCCGACAGGCGCAGGCTGCGATTAAGCGCACGCCGGGACGCCTTCTCATCGCCCAGCATCAGGAAGGAAGAGGCCGCCGACAGCTGCAGGCGCGGCGTCGGTTCAGGAGCAGTCACCGCGACGTGCGCTGCTCCTTCATAGAGCGCTTCGTCATAGAGACCCGAAATCACGACCTCGCGCAGGCCTTCATCGGACGGATCTATCAGCAGGGCGAGCTGATCCATGGTCGAACGGTTCTCATCAAATCCCGTGATCCGAACGCCCGCCAGCGCGGCCGTAATCACCCGCTGTTGGTAAAGGGTCAGGGCCAGGTCGCTTAAGGATCGGGCAAACGCAGTCTGAGGCGTCAGGAAGACATCGTCCTTGAACTCGTCTGGATCATCCAGTGATGCAATCGCTGCGTTGTAGCGGGCGGACTGCTCCGGCTCAGACGCCGCGAGCCGCGCATAGATGTCACGCGCTTCCTCGATCCGGCCGAGGCGACGCAGGAGCAGCGTCCGCCGCGACACTACCGTCTGGGCGTGAGCGAACAGGATACCTTGCGGATCGAAGGCATGTTGCGGCGCTTCAATCTCGCGGGGTGTCAGGCTGGCATAAACGCCAAGCGCCTCCTCGTGCCGCCCGAAGGCCTCAAGCATGGCCGCCAGCGAAAGGTCGCCTGTCAGGCCCGGAAGCGCCCCACCAACCACGCGAACCTCATCGATGGCCTTCTGTTCGTCGCCCTCCAGCGCTGTGACCCAAGCTTCGATAAACGCGAGCACGCGGGCCGAGGCGGGTTCACCCTCAGCGCTATCGAGAACAAGGCGCGCCGCTTCCAGATCACCTGCCGCTACACGATCAAGGGCAATAACCGCCACGCCGAAATCGCCGGGCTCGTTCTCGCCCATGCGAGAGAGCTTCACGTGCTCGATAAAAGCCGCCATGTCGCCCGCACGGATCGCGTCGGCAGGGCTCTCATAGGCCAGCAGGCCGACGGGCCTGCCATCATCACGCAAAACTGCCGTAGCCGCCGCCGCTGGGGAAACAGCGTAGATCCCATCCAGCGGGCCGACAATCGCGTCAACCGCCGCACGATCAGCGCTTTTTGGTGCCTCTGGCGCAACAGCACAGCCTGTCAGCGCAAGTGCGGCTGCTGCGCCGAATAGCGTGCGGGAGGAAAATCGGGGCATACATGGTCTCCGCTGGCCGACTGAGGGAGTGAAACACTCCTACTGCATTGCAGCAACAGGATTGATCAATCGTGACCAGGTGAAGGCGAAATGCTCCAATTGGAACGCCTGCTTGATCGATTTGTCCCGCGGCTTAGTTGAATTTGCAGAGTATTCGCGTCCAATAGTCCGGCGCGCCCTAACAAGCCGGACGGCAAGCGAGCGAGGCTTCAGGCTATGCAACGCACCCGGAAGATCGTGAAAATCCTTCATACGATTGCCGCGAGCGGACTGATTGGCGGTCTGGGCTGCTATATGGTCCTGCTCACGATCTCGACGCCGATAGAGCCTTCAGCCTACGCCGATCTGCGCCAAAGCATCGCTCTGGTGAGCGACTATGTATTGCTCCCATCGCTTGCACTGGGCCTTGTGACAGGCCTGTTCTCAATGGTCGTGCACACGCCCTTTCAGGATAAGGGCTGGGTTTGGATAAAGGCCGTGAGCGGTGTGCTCATGTTCAAGGGCGTACTCACCATTGTCAGCGCCAAAGCCGACCATGCCGCCAGGGTTTCGATTGAGATCGCAAATGGAGAGGCAGCCCCCGACGCGCTTCAGTCCCTGCTGGCCATGGAGTGGTACACACTGCTTGCCGTCATGGCGATTTCTATCGCCAACGTCATTCTGGGCGTCTGGCGGCCAAGGGTGGTCCGCCTGTCGCCGCCTGAGACGCTCAGGCCAGCCGAAACGGCCGCCCCTGCTGAATAACCCGGCTTGCACCAGACAGGTAGCACTGAGGCCTAAGCGCGGGAATACCTGCTTCCCCTAAGTCATTTCGTTTTCGGCTGGATCGCCGTCGGCTGACCTGTATCGTTGACTCAAAACTCAGGAGGATAATGGTCATGGCAATCGATTTTGTAATTCCCGACGATGCAAAGGAAGTGCGCGAACGGGTCCGGCAATGGGTGCAGGATGAGTGCATCCCCGCAGAGAAAGACCTAACCGGCGGCACGCCTTACAAGGAGGTGCTCGCGGCGCTTCGTAAGAAGGCGCGCGCGCAGGGCCTTTGGCTACCCTTTATTCCGAAGGAGCATGGCGGCATGGGGCTCGGGCCACTCGCCAATGCGCTCGTGCAGATGGAACTCGGCCAGAGCCATCTCGGCGCGCTTTCGATGAACTCGCAAGGCCCGGACGACGCGACGATGCTCACCCTGCTGGCGCATGGTACGGACCACCAGAAAGAGAAGTTCCTCAAACCACTGCTCAATGGCGAGAAGCGCATCTGCTACTCCATGACGGAGAAAGCCGCTGGCGCTGACGCGACCGGCATGCAGACTCGCGCCGAAAAGGACGGCAAGGGCAATTATGTCCTGAACGGCGAAAAGTGGTTCTCAAGCTCCGCCAATGTCGCAGACATCGCGGTGGTGATGGCCAAGACCAATCCGGAAGCCCCGCGCCACCAGCAATTCTCCACTTTCATCGTTGAGCTGCCAAACCCCGGCTACAACATCCTGCGTAACATCCCGACCATGGCGCTGCACAGCGAAGTGGCCGAGCAGATGGGGGCCGCTCATTGCGAGATCGAGATCAAGGATCTCGTTGTGTCTGAAGACAACCTGCTTGGTGGCGAGGGCGGCGGTTTCGCCATGGGCCAGCATCGTCTCGCTTATGGTCGTCTGCGCCACGGCATGCACAATGTCGCTATGGCTCAGCGCGCGCTTGACCTGGCGACCGCGCACGTCACGGAACGCTCAACCTTCGGCAAAGGACTGGAGGAGCGTCAGGGCGTTCAGTTCATGCTCGCTGAGTGCGCCAGCCAGCTCTACATCGCCCGGCTCATGCTCATGCACATCGCCTATAAGGCTGAAAACGGTCTCGACATCCGTCAGGAGAACGGGATCGCAAAGGTGTTCCTGGCAAACATGGTGCACAAGGTCGTCGACACAGCAATCCAGCTACACGGCGCGCTCGGCTACAGCACAGATACGCCGCTTGCCTCCTGGTATACTCATATCCGGTCCCAGCGCCTGGTGGACGGGCCGGACGAAGTGCACAAATGGATCACAGGGAAGAATGTGATTCGCGCGTTCAAAGCCGACGGCACAACCGCCGCTGCGGCAGGCGGGGACCTGCTGTAGACAATTAGTCTCGCGGGCAGGGTCGGTTTGAACCGTCCATGCCCGCACGACTTACATGTTAGGGTAGCTTGGCCCGCCGGAGCCCTCTGGCACCGTCCAGTTGATGTTCTGGTTCGGATCCTTGATGTCGCACGTTTTGCAGTGGATGCAATTCTGCGAATTGATCTGGAATTTGAGCGAACCGCCCTCTTCCACCCACTCATAGACCCCGGCCGGGCAATAGCGCGCCGAGGGCCCATCAAAAACATCATGCTCTGAAGATTTCTGCAGGGCCTCATCCAGCACCTTCAGGTGAACCGGCTGGTCTTCTGCATGATAGGTGTTGGTGAAAGACACATTGGTCAGCTTGTCGAACGAAATCACGCCATCCGGCTTCGGATAATCAATCGGCTTGAATTTGGAAGCTGGCTTGAGTGACTCCGCATCTGACTTGGTATGCTTCAACGTTGGCAGGTAGCCAAACCCAAACCAGGACCGCAGATACATGTCCGGCATGCCGAGAACGGCCCCCATCAGCGTGCCATAACGAGACATGAGCGGCTTGGTGTTTCGTACCTTGGCGAGGTCTTCATAGACCCAGCTTGACTTATAGGCCTCATCCAACGCGTCGAGCGCATCGCCCGTTCGGCCAGCCTTGATCGCCTCGAACGCGGTTTCCGCGCCGAGCATGCCGGTCTTCATCGCATTATGTGTTCCTTTGATGCGCGGAAGGTTCACAAAACCAGCCGAGCAGCCGATCAATGCGCCGCCCGGGAAGCCGAGCTTCGGAACAGACTGGAGACCGCCTGACGTGATGGCTCGTGCGCCGTAGGCCACGCGCTTGCCGCCTTCGATATGCTCAAGGATATCAGGATGGTGCTTGTAGCGCTGGAACTCTTCGTACGGCGCGATGTAGGGGTTCTGATAGTTCAGGTGAACGACGTAGCCGACCGAAACGAACGGCTCGCCATTGTCCCGGAACTTGTAGAGGAAGCCGCCGCCGCTTGAATGCTTGGTGTCAGCCGGCCAGCCGAAAGTGTGCTGTGCAAGGCCTTCCTCAAAGCCTTCTTCCGGAACAGACCAGACCTCTTTCAGGCCAATGCCGTACTTCTGCGGATCGCTGTCGGCTTCCAGATCGAATTTCTTCTTCAGCTCTTTGGTCAGCGAGCCACGTGCGCCTTCCGCGAACAGCGTATACTTGCCGAGCAGCTCCATGCCTGGCTCATAGTCAGGCTTGTGCGAGCCGTCTTCAGCGATGCCCATGACACCTGCAACGATGCCTTTGACTTCGCCGTTCTCGCCATAAACGACCTCGGATGCCGCAAAGCCTGGAAAGATCTCGACGCCCATATTCTCGGCTTCCTGCCCCAGCCAGCGGCAGACATTACCAAGCGATCCAGCGTAGCACCCGTGATTGTGCATCAGCTTCGGGAAGGCGAAGTTCGGGAAAGTGAAAGAGCCCTTCGGCCCAAGCATCTTGTACTTATCAACCGTGACTTCGGTTTTCAGAGGGCGGTCATCGCGCTCGCGCCAATCCGGGATCAGTTCGTCGAGGGCCTTGGGATCAAGCACCAGGCCAGACAGGATATGGGCACCTATCTCACCACCCTTCTCAATCACGACAACGGAGAGATCCTCGCCGGCCTCATTAGCCAGTTGCTTGAATCTGATCGCCGCGCACAGGCCAGCAGGCCCTCCGCCAACAATAACCAGATCGTATTCCATTGACTCCCGCTGGGGCGCGTCGGATGCCATATATGTCTCCCAAATTCATGCGCTTATCTGTCAGCGCCAGTGTCTCGTACGTATTGATTTATGGCTCGTTTATAGGAAATCCAAAGCGTCTCAATGCCTCAAGCCGTGTCAGACCCAGCTTATCGCGCGCTCGCCGACTGGTGGGCAGATATGGGCGTACCGGCCGATGAAGCCGAGATACGCGCCTATCTGAAGGCCGCCAAACGGACCGAACCGCCGAAAGAGCAGGCAACTCCGGAAGCGAATCCGGTCCCGCAGACGCGTCGAAAGAAAGGACCAAAGTCAGTTGAAGACTGGGCCGCTGAGGCGACCGCGACGGCAGCGGCCTGCAACGATATCGCGTCGCTGACGGCTGCGATCGAAGCGTTTGAAGGATGCCCCCTGAAACAGGGCTGCAATAAGACAGCCGTCCATGATGGCGTGTTCGGCGCGCCGGTCATGGTTATCGGTGAAGGTCCCGGCGGCGAGGAAGACCGCATCGGTAAGCCCTTTGTCGGCCGGGCCGGTCAATTGCTGGACAAGATGCTCGCCGCCATCAATCTGAACCGCGCCGAGAATGCGTTCATCACCAATGTGAATTACTGGCGTCCGCCGGGAAATCGCAACCCGGAAGCAGACGAACTCGCCGTGTGCCGGCCGTTCGTGGATCGTATGATTGTGTTGAGTGCGCCCAAGGTCATTGTTGCCGCCGGTAACGTGCCGACCAAGTCCTTACTCTCAATCTCAACCGGCATCATGAAAACGCGCGGTAAGGAGTATTCCTACACGCCGCCGGGTGGCGAACCGATCCCGTTTTTCCCGATCTTCCACCCGGCTTTTCTGCTCCGCCGGCCCGTCGAGAAGAGCCGCGCCTGGCGCGACCTGCTTACAATCGAGGCGCGACTGACGGATTTGTCGTGAGTAATGCGTCCCCCAAAGAAACAGAACTTGAACATGTCGGTTCTATCTGGATCACGTTCGCGCTGGTGGGATCTATCTCAGGGCTGATAATTGGCATGCTGTCTTGGACCATAATTGGAGTGCCAACCGATCTCGCAATAATGATTGGTTCCGGGCTTGGCGCGGCTATGGGTGCCGTCGCCGCAATGGTTCCGTTTGTTCGACGGGTGGTGCACGTCGTCATGAATGCCGTGATGGTCGCAAGCTGGTTTAGCTGATGCCCGCGCCGCTCTCGATCATCATCCCGGCGCTGAACGCTGAAGGAGACCTGCCCGCCTGCCTCGAAAGCCTGATGCCTGGGCTGGGTGCTGGCCTGATCCGCGAAGTGATCCTCGTTGACGGCGGCTCCAGTGACGCGACCGTCGAAATGGCGGAGGCGAGCGGTGCGGTCATTCTGGGCAGTATACCGGGCCGCGCCAGACAATTGATCAAAGGGGCCGCTGCCGCACGTGGCGACTGGCTGCTCTTCCTGCACGCCGATACGGCCCTCTCGCCGGACTGGGCCGAACGCACGCTGACCCATATGGCGGACCGCCCGGACAAGGCAGCCGCGTTCTCTCTGCGTTTCCGGTCTGATGCGCCACCGGCAAAGTGGCTCGCCGCCCGCGCAAACCGGCGCTCCCGTTGGCTCGGTCTACCTTATGGCGATCAGGGCCTGCTGGTTTCTCGAACCCTCTACGATGAGACGGGCGGCTATGAAGACGTGCCTCTCATGGAGGACGTGAAGCTCGTCCGCGCCATCGGCAAATCCCGGTTGGCGCTCCTGTCGGCCGAAGCCCGCACATCGGCCGCCAAGTATGAACGCGATGGCTGGCGAAAGCGCGCCTATCGAAACGCCTGGCTGATTATCCGTCACCATCTTGGCGCGAGCCCTGAAAAACTGGCGCGCGCTTATGACTGACCGGACCGTTCTCATTTTTGCAAAGCCGCCGCGCATGGGACTCTCCAAGACACGTCTCGCGGCGGGGCTCGGGCGAACGGAAGCCGCGCGGATCGCGCGCTTCACTATGGCACGAACGATCCGCGCCGCGACGGACCAGCGCTGGCGAACCATTCTTTATGTCGCTCCCGACGCTGCCCTGCGCGACACGCTGGGCGGGCTTTGGCCGTCGTGGCTGGCCCGCGCTTCCCAAGGTCACGGAAATCTCGGGGATCGACTGACCAGGGGATTGGAAGACAACCCGCACGGCTCATTGCTCTTCATTGGCGCGGACGCACCCGATGTCACGCCTGCCCTTCTGTGGCAGGCGTTCAAAGCGTTGAAACGAAAGGGGGCTGTCTTTGGTCCCTCAACAGACGGCGGCTTCTGGCTATTCGGCCTGAATAACCGACTTCGTACACACTCCCCTTTCTCGTCTGTTCGATGGTCCGGGCCGCACGCTATGGAAGATGTCCGCGCGAACCTGCCCGGCGACGCCCGTGTCGCAATCTTGCCCACGCTCATCGACATCGATGACGGTGAGGATTGGGCCAACTGGCGCAGAAGCGTTTCTCCACAAGAATAAATTCCTATTGTTCTTGTTATGTTCCAATTCTTGTGATGTCTTCCGATGCATGAGACTTGGACAGAAACTGAAAGCGAGAGGCCGCGTCGCGCTTGCCGAGACGGCAGAGGCGTCAGAACGCTTCCACCATCGCGGGCGCGGAGCTATTTCAAACCAGACTGGACGGTTCGAGCCCGAGACCCGTCACGCCTATGATGACGGCTGGGACACGATCGAAGAAGACGCGGCGCGGCTGGACACGACGCTGACCCCGGAGAAGGCGAAAACGATCATTACCTTCAACAAGTCGCCGGACATTCATTTCGACCGGTCGATCAATCCTTATCGCGGCTGCGAGCATGGATGCGTTTACTGCTTTGCCCGGCCAACCCATGCCTATCAGGGCCTGTCGGCAGGGCTCGATTTCGAAAGTCGCCTTTTTCATAAGCCCAATGCACCGGAATTGTTGCGGCAGGAGCTTTCAAAACCAGGCTACCGCCCCCGTCCCATCGCGCTTGGCGTGAATACAGACGCTTTCCAACCGGTGGAGCGTGAACAGGGCCTGACCCGTCAGTTGCTGCAGATTCTCTCCGATCATGATCACCCGGTCAGCCTGCTGACCAAATCTGCGCTCATCCAGCGTGATATTGACCTGATTGCGCCCATGGCCGCAAAGGGCCTTTGCCGGGTTGGCGTTTCGGTCACAACCTTGCAGCCAAAGCTGGCCCGGGCAATGGAGCCACGCGCGGCTGCCCCGCACAAGCGCATCGAGACCATTCGCGCTTTATCGGAAGCTGGTATCCCGGTGATTGTGATGAATGCACCGCTGATCCCGGCCTTGAATGATATGGAGATAGAAGCTGTGCTCGAAGCCGCCTCAGAGGCCGGCGCTTCTGCAGCGGGCTTCGTGATGCTGCGCCTGCCTTTCGAACTGAAAGACCTGTTCCATGAATGGCTGGCTCAGCATTACCCCGACCGCGCGGCGCGGGTGATTAATCTGCTTCGGGAAATGCGCGGCGGGAAAGACTATGATGCTCGCTGGTTTAAACGTGGCCGAGGCAATGGCCCTTACGCGGCTCTGATCGGTAAACGCTTCACTAGGGCGCGCGAACAGTTTGGCCTGCATGCGGAACGCCCGCCCCTCCGGACCGACCTGTTCCGGCCCCGGGAAAGTCCCGGCGGCCAGATGCGCCTCGAACTCTGAAACCTGCTGAGTCTTAGGGCCGTCTTTACCAAATCGACGCTCAATGCGGCCTTGCAAACATGATGTAGAGGGCAACGGGGCATGGACCTTAACCGCAATACGATCATTCAGGGTGAAACGGTCGATATCCTGTCGCAACTACCGGACAAATCGGTGGATCTCATCTTTGCAGATCCGCCCTACAATCTGCAGCTCGGCGAAGGCTTGACCCGGCCAGACCAGTCTGAAGTCGATGGCGTCACCGATCATTGGGACAAATTTGACAGTTTCGACGCCTATGACCTCTTCACCCATCAGTGGATGACCGAATGCCGGCGTGTCCTGAAGGATACCGGCTCGATCTGGGTCATCGGCTCCTATCACAACATTTTCCGGGTTGGCTCGGTGCTCCAGAATGAAGGCTTCTGGATCCAGAATGACGTGATCTGGCTGAAATCTAACCCGATGCCGAACTTCAAGGGCACGCGCTTCCAGAACGCCCACGAAACCCTCATCTGGGCAGCAAAATCTGAAAAGTCCCGCCCAACCTTCAACTATGACGCGCTGAAAGCCTTCAACGACGACAAGCAGATGCGCTCTGACTGGCTGATCCCGCTTTGCACCGGGGCCGAACGCCTGAAAGACAAGACTGGCAAGAAAGCGCATCCGACGCAAAAGCCTGAAGCCCTGCTAAAGCGCGTGCTGCTCGCCACCTCCAATCCGGGCGATGTCGTGCTCGATCCATTCTCCGGCACGGGTACAACCTCCGCTGCCGCGAAGATGCTCGGCCGCGACTATGTCGGAATTGAGCGCGATCCGAACTATGTGCGCCTCTCACGTGCGCGTCTGAAAGCGGTCAAGCCAATCGACGGCGACGCACTGTCGACGATTCAGTCGAAACGCGCCCTGCCGCGCGTGCCGTTCGGCGCGCTGGTCGAAAATGGCTGGCTGAAACCCGGAGAGCGGCTCTTCTCAGCCAAGCGCAAGCACGAGGCTCGCATCCGTGTCGACGGCTCTCTTGTGGCCGGTGATGCCAAAGGCTCGATCCACCGCGTCGGAGCACACATCATGCAGGCTCCATCCTGCAATGGCTGGACGTTCTGGCATTACGAAAATAGCGGTGACCTCGCCCCGATCGACCTGCTTCGCCGGCAGTATCGGGACAAGATGGGTCTGAACTAGGCCTTGCTCAGCATCGCGCTGATTTCATCCTTAAGGCGCATGCGCTGCTTGCGAAGATCGGTTTCACGCGTATCGCTCGTGCCTTCGATGCCCGTCTCGATACGGTGAATCTCGCGATTCACCTCATGATATTCATCGGCAAGCTTCGCAAAATGAGCGTTCGACATCTTCAGGTCGTGCAGCTTGTCGGTCGCGTCTGGAAACTCTTCAGCGAGTTCATGAGGAACATGGGACATACGCGTCTCCTGAGTTTGAGTGTATACGCTTGAAAGCTGGCATGGCTTCGCTAGCGAGCAACTTCGTAAAACCACTTACTTGTCAGCTCCGTGCTAGCGCCCAGGCCTTTCCAAACACGCTCGGTAAGCCAGAGACTTCGCCCAACGGTGTCCATAAGCCGTCGGGGCGCTCGCCGTTGAGATCAGCGCGCCACACCGTAAGTTCCAGCGAGAAATGCGTGAACACATGGCGCACCTCACCGATTTCACGCCAGTCTGCCTCAGCAGGGGCTTTCGCGACGCCGGCGTCTCCATCCTCTGCCCAGACTGACCCCGGCAGGCCAACCATACCACCGAGCAATCCCTTGTTCGGCCGGCGCTCTAGCAGCACCTCACCACCATCGATCAAAACAAACGCCGCACCGCGCCGCGTCGGCTTTTTCAGCTTGGCGGGCTTTACGGGATAACGGTCAGGATCACCTTCCGCGCGCGCCATGCATAGCTCCGACAAAGGGCAAATAAGGCAATTGGGCGACTTTGGCGTGCAGATCGTCGCCCCGAGATCCATGAGGGCTTCGGCGAACTCCCCGGACCGCATGTTCGGCACCAACTCCCGTACCGTCTCTGCAACTACCTTCTTCTCGGCTTTCCACTCGCCCTTCAGTGCCAGCAATCTTGCAAAGACCCGATCGACATTGCCGTCCACCGCCGCCGCGCGTTGATCGAAGGCAATCGCTGCGATGGCCCCGGCCGTATAGGGGCCGATACCCGGCAACTTGAGCAGGTCGGCTTCCGTTTCCGGGAACGCGCCCAGGGCTGCAACTTCCCGCGCGCATTTGAGGAGGTTGCGCGCCCTCGCATAGTAGCCGAGCCCGGCCCAGGCCGCCATAACGTCGGCATCCTCAGCCTCGGCCAGCGCCTCCACAGTGGGCCAGCGCCGGGTGAACTCGGCAAAGTATCTCGCCGCATGAGGCACGGTCGTCTGCTGCAGCATGATCTCAGATAACCAGACTCGGTAAGGGTCCGGGCGCTGCCCTTCTGCGCGCGCCTTCGGCCCCGTTCTCCATGGCAGGTCGCGGGCGGCGCGGTCATACCAGTCAAGCAGAAGCTCCGGCAGCGTGTTCAAATCCTTGTGCATCGAATGATGACCGCCTTCCCTTCGCCGCTTTCACGCGGCACTGTCCCCAAATGGCGGACCGTTCCACGCTCGACCCCATTGCCGAAGCTGAAGCCCGTATCCGGCTTCGACATAGGCGTGCGCGCGCCCTTCGCCAGCCTGCCAAGCCAGTCGGGCTTGCTCTTCAGCGCCTCGCTCGGAAAACCATCCCTGACAAGGGTCCGGCCATTGCCAAGCTCAAAACACGCTGGAGCGACATTGTCGGCGAGCAGATCGCGAAGTTCTGCCGGCCGGAAAAAATCGCCGCCTCCAAAGATGGCCGAATCCTCACCCTGCGGGTCATTCCAGCCGCCGCCCCGATGATTCAGCATCAGAGCGAGACGATCCGCCAGCGGGTCTCTGCCTCAATGGGAGGGGACATCACCCGGCTGAAGCTCGTACAAGGGCAGCTCCATCCCGGCGCGCCACCTCAAAGCAAACCGGAACCCGCCAGATCGCTAACGCCCGAGGAATTTCGCGAGCTTCAGGAAAAAGCCGCAAACATAGAAGACCCAGCCCTGCGAGATGCGATTGTGAGCCTCGGCCGGGCCGTGCTATCGCGCCAAAGGTAAACAAAACGGGCCGATCCCTTAACCAATTGGCAAGGCTTCCGACTCATCCACTAAGGACAGATCATGCAGTTCAACGCTTCTCTCCGCCGGGCGGCAATCGCCATCATTTCTGCTGCCGCACTAGCCGCGTGCGGCGCGTCTGACAGTTCAGATGCCGCCGCACAGACGTCTGGTGACACTGGCCTTGGTCCGCACGATATCGTCTTGGGTGATGTGAATGCGCCGGTGACGCTTGTTGAGTATGCCTCGATCACCTGCCCTCACTGCGCAACGTTCCACACCGAAGTACTGCCAGACATCAAGACGAACTATGTCGATACGGGCAAAGTCCGGTTCGTCTTCCGCGACTTTCCTACACCACCACAGAACGTCGCCATTGCCGGCTTTGCAATCGCGCGATGCGCTGGCGAGGACAAGTATTACGACGTTGTGGATGATCTGATGCGCAACCAGAATGGCATTCTCTCGGCAACGCGCGCCGGGGCTGCCAAGGGCGCGCTTCAGGCCGTCGCCGCGCGCCATGGCATTGAAACGGAAGCCGAACTGGACGCCTGCCTTGAAGATAGCGACATCCGCAATGCGATCGCTGATGTTGTGATCGCCGGTCAGGATCGCGGCGTGAACTCGACCCCAACCCTCTTCGTTGACGGCCGCCGCATCGAACGCACCGAAACCTGGTACACACCGGAAGGCCTTGCCGCCATTCTGGACGAGGCGCTGGGCGTCGAACCGGCTGTCGAAGCTGAAGACACGGCAGACGCGCCTGCCGAAGAACCCGCGCAGTAACCCGAACAGGGGGCCGGCATGCACATTACCGAAGTACGCATTGCCGGCTTCAAATCCTTTGTCGATCCGCAGGATCTGCCCATTGAGCCCGGACTGACAGGTATTGTCGGCCCAAATGGCTGCGGCAAGTCGAACCTTCTTGAAGCCTTGCGCTGGGCGATGGGCGCAAGCTCTGCTCGCGCCATGCGTGGCGGCGAAATGGACGACCTCATTTTCTCGGGCTCTTCGGATCGTCCGGCCCGTGAAACCGCCGAAGTCACGCTGGTTCTGGATAACACCAAACGCACTGCGCCGGCCGAGTTCAACGGTTCCGACCAGCTGGAAATCCTTCGCAGGCTCAGACGCGGCGCAGGCTCGACCTACAAGCTCAACGGGCGCACGGTTCGCGGCAAGGATATCCAACTCTTATTCGCCGACGCTTCCACGGGGGCCAACTCCCCCGCCCTCGTCCGCCAGGGCCAGATATCCGAACTCATCGGCGCAAAGCCGCAAAACCGCCGCCGTATCCTTGAAGAGGCCGCCGGGATCGCCGGCCTCAACAGCCGCCGGCACGAGGCTGAGCTGAAACTGCGCGGTGCGGAAAACAATCTCGAACGCCTGACCGAAGTCTCCGCCGAAGTTGAACGCCAGCTGGAAAGCCTCAAACGGCAGGCGCGCAAGGCCCGCAAGTACAAGGCGCTCGCCGAAGAGATTGCAGCGCTGGAAGCCTTCATTGCGCATTTGAAATGGACGAATGCGAAAGCGGGTCTCGACACGGCGCGGGCTGCACTGGACGAGGCCAAGGATACTGTTGAAACGCTCACACGCGCGGACGCCATTGCAGAACGCGCAAGTCTAGAAGCTAACGAAGGCCTTGGCGCGCTGCGAACGGCGGAAAGCCTCTCCGCTGCAAAGCTGGGCCAGGCGCGGATTGCGCTCGCCAAACTCGAAACCGAGCGCGATGCGGCAGTTGAAGCCGCAGCCCGTCTCGATGCAGAAGCCTCGCGCCTCGCTGAGGACATTGCGCGCGAGCAGGATGCAAAGGCCGAAGCCGAAGCCGCAGCGGAGCAGGCTCGGGCCGAGCTGGCCGCCCTTCCGGCGGAAGACGAAACCCAGAGCGACGCTCAGGAAGCCAAGGTCCGCTCAGACCTCGAAGCTGCCCGTGAAAAACTTCAAGCCTCCGAGATTGCGACAGATGCTGCACAGGCCGCCTTGTCGGAAGTCCGCGCAAGCCGCCGCGCTGCATCAGCCAACGCAGATGCGCAGCGTCGCCGCGCCGAGCAATTGAGGGCGGACATCGAGCGCGTTCAGGGCCAGCTAGCCAGCGTTGAAGACGCCGACAGCCTGTCTCAGGCCGTCATGGCGGCAGAGGCGCAGGAAAAGCAGGCAGAACGTGCCCTGCACGATGCCGAACGAGCTGTTGATGCTGCCGAAGAGGTGCTCAACGGCACCCGCGCAGCAGAAGAAACCACTGAAGGCCCGCGTACAGATGCAAGGGCCAAACTCAGCGCGCTGGAGGTCGAGATTGCTGGCCTTACGCGCCTGCTACGCAAGGCTGAAGGGCCGGCTGCTCCACCGGTGATTGAGCGCATCCGGACACGGGACGGCTATGAGAAAGCTGTCGCCGCCGCGATCGGTGATGATCTTCAGGCTCCAACAGATAAGCAGGCCGCACTCCACTGGGGCGGCGCAGATGCCATCAGCCAGTCTCTCCCCGATGGCGCGGCCCCACTCACCGATTTCGTCGACGCTCCGGGGGAGCTCAGCGCACGCTTGTCCCAATGCGGTGTGGTTCCCATTGCGGCAGGAGAAAAACTAGCCGCCCAACTGATGCCGGGCCAGCGGCTTGTGTCGACCGAGGGTCATCTCTGGCGCTGGGATGGCTTCAAGCGAACACCAGACGCGCCCGTCTCGGCTGCTGCGCGACTTGAACAGCAGGCGCGCCTTGAAGCGGCGCAAGCTGATCTCGAGCCCGCAAAGGCAGCAGTGGACGCCGCCGACGCAGACTTCTCAGATGCTGCAGCGGCACGCGCAGAAGCCGAGCAGGCCCTTCGTGAAGCACGCACCACTCTCGCTCCCCTCGCAAACGCCCTGAACGAAGCGCGGACCGGTCTTGCGGCCGCGAAACAATCGGCCGAGCGCGCCGCCATGAGACGCGACAGCGCCAATGATGCACTCGCTCGCGCTGAGAGCGATCTGCTTGCTGTGAACGAGGCAATCGCTCTGATCGACCCGATCTCTGAAAACGGTGATGAGGCTCAACTCGAAAGCGCGCTGGAGGCGGCCCGCACCAGCCTGACGAAAGCAAGAGAAGCCGAAATAGAAGCCCGGGGGCGTTTGACAGACTTAACGCGCGGCCGGGAACAGGCGCTGGCACGTCGCGATGGGCTGACGCGCGATGTTGAAAGATGGTCGGCGCGCGCAACAGCCTCGGCTGAGCGCGAGGAGCGTCTTCTTGCCCGGCGGTCAGAGGCGTCAAAAGAAGCCGAAACCATCGGTGCCCGGCCCAAAGCGCTTGCCGCTGACCTCGAAGCGCGGCGCGCTGAGGTCGAAGCGCAGGAAACCGAACGAAAAGCCGCTGCTGACGCGCTCGCGACCAAGGAATCCGTCGTTCGTGAAGCAGAGACAGCCGCCCGCGACGCTTCGGCCGCGGCATCCACAGCGCGTGAAGAACTGGCCGGCAGCAAGGTGCGACTGGAAAATGCGGAAGGGCGTTACTCTGAATCGGTGGAGACGGCCCGCCATCAGTTCGGGCGCGCGCCAGAGGGCCTGCTAACGCTCGCTGCCGCCGGGCTTGAGGATGAAGTTATCGAAGCTCTCGATCAGCGGGAGGCAGAAAGCCGCGCTGATGATCTCAAACGCCAGCGCGACGGTCTGGGCGGCGTCAACATGGACGCTGAGGAAGAGGCTGAAGAGCTGGCCGAACGCATGGGCGCGCAGGCAGAAGAAAAAGCAGACTTAACCGCCGCAATTGCGAAACTGCGCGAAGGCGTGGACGCGCTGAACAGCGAAGGCCGCGACCGGCTTCTGGCCGCATTCGAAACCGTCAACGAGCACTTCCAGGCCCTGTTCACGACTCTTTTCCGTGGAGGACAGGCCGAATTGAAACTCGTGGACGCCGAGGACCCGCTCGCCGCAGGACTCGAGATTATGGCCCAGCCACCCGGCAAACGCCTTGGAACACTGAATCTCATGTCGGGCGGCGAGCAGGCATTGACGGCGGCGGCTCTGATCTTCGCAGTCTTCCTGTCGCGCCCTGCCCCGATTTGCGTGCTCGATGAGGTCGATGCCCCGCTGGACGATGCGAATGTCGATCGGTTCTGCCGCATGTTGAACGAGATGCGAAAGCGCACCGACACGCGTTTTGTTATTATCACGCACAACGCTGTAACGATGAGCCGGATGGATCGCCTGTTCGGCGTGACAATGCGTGACAAGGGTGTCTCGAAGCTGGTGTCCGTCGATCTCGGCACTGCTGAGGACCTCGTTGCAGCGTAGGAAGAGATCAATGTCTGACGACAAGCCAGAATCCCTGTCGGAAGAGATTGCCCGTGCAAAGGCAGCACGCGATGCCAGGATTGCGCCAAAACAGCGCGATGTCGGCGATGAAGCGAACACCGCGGGAGCCCTTGCCCTGCGCTATGGCGCTGAATTCGGAGCGTCGGTTTTCGTCGGCATTGTCTTTGGTCTTTTGATCGACCATTTCTTCGAAACAGAACCATGGGGCCTACTGGTGATGCTTGGCTTCGGGCTCGCTGCCGGAATCCTGAACGTGGTGCGCGCATACCGCCAGTTGACAGTCGCACCAAGCGATGAAACAGACGCCCCGAAAACGTCAACCGGCGAGAAGATTCCCTAGATGGACTTGCAGTTTCGGCAAATCGCAGACCCGATCAAACAGTTCGAGGTCGTCAAATGGTTCGACCTCAAGGTCGGCGGCGTTGATCTGTCCTTCACGAATGCCAGCGGTTTCATGTTGCTCGGCGTCACGATGGTCATCGCATTCTTTGGTTATGCAGCCTCTCGCGGTCAGCTGGTGCCTTCGCGCATACAGTCCATTGGTGAAATGGGCTACGGCTTCGTGGCTGACATGGTGCGCAGCGTGGCGGGCGAAGAAGGCCTGAAATTCTTCCCGTTCGTCTTCACGCTCTTCTTCTTCATCTTCTTCGCCAACATGATCGGGATGAGCCCTTACGCCTTCACAACGACAAGCCACATCATTGTCACCGCCGCGCTCGCGCTGCTCGTGATGGCGATTGTCATTGGCTATGGCTTCTACAAGAACGGCCTCGGCTTCCTGAAGCTCTTCGCGCCTTCCGGTGCGCCGTGGTACATCATGCCACTGCTGATGCCGATCGAAATCATTTCGTTCTTTGCGCGCCCGCTCACCCTCTCGCTTCGACTGTTTGCCAACATGCTGGCCGGTCACATCATGCTGAAGCTGTTTGCCGGCTTTGCAGTGACACTGGTTGGGGCCGGTGCGGCCTACATCCCGGTTGCTTTTCTGGCCTTCGGCATGGGTGTCGCGCTTAACGCTCTGGAATTCCTTGTTGCGGCCCTGCAGGCCTATGTTTTTGCAATTCTCACCTGCGTTTATCTGAACGACGCGCTTCATCCGGCGCACTAATCCGCCGTCTGCGGCGAAATAGTCGCAGGCTTCAACTTGACGCCCACGCGCGAACGCGCTTCACGGGCACGGTTCAAACATCCAGCTATTCCTAAAGGGGAGTTTCCAATGGAAGGCGACATCACTCTCGGCCTCAAATATGTCGGCGCAGGCCTTGCTACGCTCGGCATGATCGGTGCCGCAATCGGCGTGGGCAACATCTTCGGCTCATTCCTCGACGCTGCCATGCGCAACCCATCGGCTGCTCCGCAGCAGACCGGTAACCTGTTCATCGGTATGGCGCTTTCGGAAGCCCTGGGCATCCTGGCCTTCCTCGTTTCGATCCTGATCCTCTTCGTCGTCTAGACGAGCTCAGAGACAGGGTCTTCCATGTCGTTGATTGCACTCGCAGCTGACGCCGCAGCGAACAGCGGAGAGGCCCCGGTCTTCCCGCCGTTTGAGACGTGGCACTTCCCGTCTCAGCTGTTCTGGCTCACCCTGCTTTTCGGCGGGCTGTACATCGTTCTTTCGAGAATGATCCTGCCCCGCCTCTCAGCGACTATGGAACGCCGAGGCGATCACATCGCGTCGGATCTCGATCAGGCGGCGCGTCTGGATGAGCAGGCTGTCGAGGCCCAGCAGGCGCTGGAACTTCGCATGGCAGAAGCCCGCGCAAAGGCGCGCGAAACTGCCAATGAAGCGCGCGCAAAGATGGAAGACGAGATCGCCAGGGATACCGCGAAAGTCGACGCGGACATGGACGAGAAGCTTGCTGAAGCCGAAGCGCGGATTTCCGAGCTCCGCGCCGAAGCGATGGCGAACGTCGAAAGCGTGGCAACCGATGCTGCGTCAGCGATTGCCGGACGGTTTGGCGTGAAGCCTTCGGCGAGCGACGTCACATCAGCCGTTAAGGCGGCTCTGAATTAGGACGTCTGCGATGACACGTTTCCTCCTTGCGCTCTCCGGTTCTGTCCTCGCTGGGCAAACTGCCTTCGCAGCCGAAACGGCTAAAGATGGCAACGCGTTCTGGTCGGGATTCGTCTACTCCTTCACTGATAACGTCACGAACACAGCGTTCCTTGCGCTGGTTGTTTTCCTCCTGATTGTTTGGCGGCTCGGCGCATTCAAGGCGGTCATGTCGGCGCTCGACAGTCGCGCGACGACCATCGAAGCTGAACTCAACGAGGCCCGCGACTTGCGCGAGCGTGCGACCAAGGCGCTCGCAGATGCTGAGCGTCGTCAGAAGGACGCTGACGAAGAAGCGAAAGCCATCGTCGCCCAGGCAAAGGCCGATGCGAAAAACATGATGGAACAGGCCCGCAAGGATCTGGATCAGCGCCTGAAGCGCCGTGAAGCGCTTGCAGAGTCACGGATCGCCCGCGCAGAAGCAGAAGCTGCTGAAGAAGTCCGCCGCGCAGCTGCTGATGCCGCAACGCGCGCAGCTCGTTCCATTCTGTCCGAGGATGGAAGCGTTGATCAATTCGATCGCGCTGCTCAGGAAATCGAAAAAGCGCTCGGTTAAACGCTCGACCGAACGCGTTTCTCTCGCGCAAAAACCAGCTTCATCAGCCAGTTTGGCGCAAAGCGCTCGATCTTTGGATGGCGCGCCAGGACGCCTTCCATCCAGTTACGCCCCCACATTGAGTTTCGACCCAACAAGGCAACGCCCAGAATGACGATGGGAAGGCCAATCGGCACAAACGGGAACGGCGTGACGAGCGCGATCGGAACGCCGACAATAATCAGCACAAGCCCTAGAATCGCGAAGAGCTGGCGCACCAGCGTCCGCATCCCCTGCCCGACGGCGGCGATAGGTTGGTCAGTTACCGCCGGAGCGGGCCGTGTCATATCAAAGGGGTCGCGTTCGGAATCTGCCATCAGAACTTATATGGGCTTAATTAAAGCCTTGGCCATATCCACACAATGATGTGTTGAAAGTCTGGCACACTCACGGCACGTGTTCTAACACTTGCCAAGCCGGACACTGGCAGTATCCGGGCACCAGGCAGTTCGAAGGCGCGTGTTGAGTTCATGAAGCTGCATTCGATTCAGGCCCTGCGGGGCGTCGCCGTTCTTCTCGTCTTCCTCTTTCATGTGTCAGCGATGGAATCTGCCGCGCTTGCCGCCGCAGGGAGTCCGGAAACGCCGCTCGTGGCCGGGCTCTGGACCAATGGCTATGTCGGCGTTGATCTGTTCTTTGTCATCTCGGGCTTCATCATGGTCTTCGTCACGGGGCTTGTATCGCCCTCCGCCAAGACCTCCGCAGCGTTCATGTTTGCCCGCATTGCGCGTATCTATCCGCTCTGGTGGATTTTCGCAGTCCTGGCGATGCTCGCATTCTGGTTCAGCACCGGTGCGCCGCTAAATGAAGAACGGTTGGCCTTGCATGGAGTGTCCGAGGGACAGCACATCCTCTCTTCGCTTTTTCTGATCCCGCATCCGGTCTACCCCGTCCTCAGCGTTGGCTGGACGCTGATTCACGAGATCTATTTCTACTTCGTCTTTGCCGCGTTCCTGCTCGTGCCCCGGCGCTACCTGCCGGGGCTTCTGGCTGTCTGGGCGGTCATTGTTGCGATCGGGGCCTATGCAGGGCTGTCAGGTCCTGTGGCCACAGATGTGCTCAGCCTCATTTTCCATCCAATGACACTGGAATTCATCCTCGGTGCCTTCACGGGGTTGCTTGTGGTCAATGGAAGACGCTGGAAACCGGGCCTCATCGCGCTCATCGGCACGATCTGGATGATCGCGGCGCTCACGCTGCAGGGCGATAATGATGCCGCCATGCTGGGGTGGGGCCGGGTCATGTGGTTCGCGATGCCGTGCGCGCTGCTTGTCTACGGTTTTGCGAGCCTCGACATTGCGGGTCGGGTCAAGATGCCCTCGGCTCTCGTCGATCTCGGCGACTGGTCGTACGCGTTTTATCTCAGCCACATGCTGACATTGAAGTCCGTCGAAGCCCTTTCGCCGATGGCGGCAGACGCTTTGGAAACGTCAGGCATCGACGCGCCGGTGATCACGGGAATGCTACGCATCGGATCGCCGGGGCTGGCTGACAACCTCTTCTTTCTCGTTAGCGGCTTGATGCTGGCCATCATCGTGTCATGGCTCGCATACCGCTTCATCGAAAAACCCCTGCTGCGCCAGCTCGGCAAGGCGCGCACCGCGCTCTTTGCGTCGAGCAACGAACAACTCCGCCCAAGCCCCATTCGCGCAGCGATCTGGTAGAGGGTCACTCCGCCGCGATCGCTTCCGGCTCGGGTGGGGTCCATTTCAGGATCGGCTTGCGCGCCGCACGCGTCTCATCAAGGCGACGTATCGGAGCCAGCATCGGTGCTGCCTTCATGCTTGGGTCTCCTGAGGCCGCCCGCTGTGCGACGCTCTCCAGCGCCTCGCAGAACCGATCAAGCTCTGCCTTGCTTTCAGTCTCCGTTGGCTCGATCAGCATCGCGCCATGCACAACCAGTGGGAAGTACATGGTCATCGGGTGATAACCCTCATCGATCAGCGCTTTCGCAATATCGATAGTTTCGATGTCATCAGCGGCGAACGCGTCGGAAAACAATGCCTCGTGCATACAATAGCCGTCGAAGGCGGGCGTCATCACGGATTTTAGCCGCGCCTGAATATAATTCGCATTTAACACCGCATCTTCAGCAGCCTGCTTCAACCCGTCAGCCCCATGGCTCAACATGTAGGAGAGCGCACGGACAAACATGCCCATCTGACCATGAAAGGCCGTCATCCGGCCAAAGCTCTGCTCGGCCTCTTCCCGGTCCTCTTCGACCAGATGGAAGGTCCCGTCCTCATCCCGGACAATGAACGGGACGGGCGTAAACGGGGCCAGCGCTTCTGAGAGAACCGTCGGGCCAGACCCCGGGCCACCGCCGCCATGCGGCGTGGAAAAGGTCTTGTGCAGATTAATGTGCATCGCGTCGATTCCGAGATCGCCCGGACGCACACGCCCCATGATCGCGTTGAAGTTCGCGCCATCGCAGTAGAAGTAGCCACCTGCATCGTGGATTAGATCGGCAATCTCACGGATGTCGGTTTCAAAAAGCCCGCACGTGTTCGGATTGGTCAGCATGATTCCGGCCACATCCGCGCCGTCGGTCAGCTTCTCGCGCAGCTCGGCCATATCGACCCGGCCTCGGGCATCTGCCCCAATCTCATCGACGGTGAAACCGCACTGGATCGCCGTCGCCGGGTTCGTGCCGTGCGCCGAGGCGGGAACAAGCACGCGCCGGCGGGTATCGAGCTCGCCACGTGCCTCAAGCGCCTTCCGGATGGCGAGCATACCGCAGAGCTCGCCATGCGCCCCTGCCTTGGGGCTCATTGCGACCGCCGGCATGCCGGTGAGGGTTGTCAGCCAGCTCGCAAGCTGATCGATCAGCTCCAGCGCTCCCTGCGCCGTACTCTGGGGTTGCATCGGATGCACATCGGCAAAGCCTGGCAGGCGCGCCATCCGCTCATTCAGCCGTGGATTGTGCTTCATGGTGCACGAGCCAAGCGGAAATAGACCAAGATCGATCGCATAGTTGCGCTGGGACAGGCGGACATAGTGACGAACCGTTTCCGGTTCGGACAGCCCGGGCAGTTCGACATCTCTTGACCGGGAAACACCGCCCAGCCTGTCCGGCTTACCGCCCGGCTCTGGCAGATCAACGCCTGTCTCTTTCGTGGAGCCAAACTCGAAGATCAGGTCTTCACGCTGAAGCAGGCCGCGAGAGCCCGACACCGTGTGCGTCTCATCATTGCTGGCAGAAACGGGAGCCGTCCTTCGGCCGCTCGAATTCATGGCCATCACAGCACCTCCTTCAGTGCATCAGCATAGGCGGCAATATCCTCCGCCGTCGTGCATTCTGTTGCGGCACAGATAATCACATCGCTCATGCCTGCCCCCGGCAGGAGGCGATTGGCCCGGACACCGCCAATCACACCCTTCTCATCCAGCATTGCCAGAACAGCTTCGGCATTCACCGGGGTGCGAAACGCGAACTCGTTGAAGAAACGCGGCGTGATCACTTCAACACCCGGTACGGCCTCCAGCGCATCGGCGAGCGCGCCGGCCGCCTCATGATTGAGCTGCGCCAGTTGCTTCAGACCGGTCCCTCCAAGCAGTGTCATGTGAGCTGTAAAGGCCAGCGCACAAAGGCCTGAATTGGTACAGATATTCGATGTCGCCTTGTCGCGTCGGATATGCTGCTCGCGCGTCGACAGTGTCAGCACAAAGCCGCGCTTACCTTCAGCATCGACGGTCTCACCGCACAGCCGCCCCGGCATCTGACGAACGAGTTTCTGCGTTGCGGCAAACAGCCCGACATAGGGTCCGCCAAATGTCAGCGGGTTGCCGATGGACTGGCCTTCTCCAACCGCAATGTCAGCGTCCATTTCTCCTGGGGGCTTTGCAAGGCCAAGGCTGACCGCTTCGGTGAAAACCGACACCATCAACGCGCCTTGTGCGTGCGCCGCCTCAGACACCGGTGAAAGATCGGTCACAGTGCCGAAGACGTTCGGGCTCTGACCGACTAAGCACGCGGTCTCGCTATCGACCGATTTCGACAGCTCCAGTTCGCCGTCGACCGCAGGATCGAGCGCCACCACTTTAATCCCTTGAGCTTCACAGAGCGTCCGCGTCGCCGCTGCGTAATGGGGATGGAGCCCACCCGAGAGAACCACCTTTCTGCGCTTCGTCACACGGCAGGCCATCAGCGCGGCCTCGGCACAGGCGGTCGACCCGTCATACATGGATGCATTGGCCACATCCATCGCCGTCAGCTCTGCCACCTGAGTCTGAAACTCAAAAAGGGTCTGCAGGGTCCCCTGCGCGATTTCCGGCTGATAAGGGGTATAAGTGGTCAGGAATTCGGAACGCTGGATGATGTGATCAACGGTGGCTGGGACATGGTGCTTGTAGGCTCCACACCCGACAAAGAACCGCCCCTCGCCGGCTGTGCGGTTCTTGGCAGCGAGCGAGGAAAGATGGCGCTCGACTGCCAGTTCGCCCTGATGATTGGGCAGGCCCTCAATCAGGCCAGAAAAACGCGCCGCCTCGGGAACGTCTTCATAGAACGCATCGACAGAGGCCGCGCCGATGACATTCAGCATGTCCCGTCGGTCCTCGGGTGTGAGCGGCAGATATCTCATTGGGTCATTCCCTTTCCATCTCCAACGCAAGCGCGTTGCCATCAGCCTCAAACGCCGCTCGCACTCCGGCGCGATCTGATGGGTCCTTGTTCTGACTCAGCTTCCTGATGCAGGTGAGCGCTGTGACCTCGATCTCAAAGCCAACAATTCCGGTGGATAAGCGCGCTGTGTAATCCTCTGGCGCGTCATCGACCTTCCAAGGTGCCGCGCGCCCATCTTCCATCCGGTTTGTTAGCGGCTCGATGTATTCGCGCATCAGATGCGGATTTGTTTCGAGAGTGAGCTGCCCACGCGCCTCGACCGCCACATAGTTCCACGTCGGAACGACACGGCCATGATCAGCCTTGGACGGGTACGCCGACGGTGACACGTATGCGTCGCCGGCGTGAAAGATAGCCACCGCCGGCACCGCGCCAGCCTCCGCGCAGCGCCAAAAAGGATTTGCACGCGAGACATGCCCCAGAAGCCTGCGGCCATCCTCGCGCAAGATTAGCGGTGCAAGAGCAATAACAGGACCCACGTCCCCGTTCACAGCAACGGTTGCCAGAGGCGCAGCATCAATCACCGCGCGCGCATCGGCTTCAGTTCCGCGAAAGGTCGGTGACGGATGCATACCCTACAGACCCTCGCAGAAAGACTTGTAGGCAGCTTCGTCCATCAGGCTCTCAAGCTCGCCCGCATCGCTCAGCTTGATCTTGCAAAACCAGCCGGTGCCTTCGGGATCCTCATTGACGGTCTCCGGCGTTTCAGCGAGCGCCGGATTGCCCTCAGTGATCTCACCCGAAACCGGCGCGTACACGTCTGAGGCCGCCTTCACACTCTCGACGACTGCCATGTCGTCGCCCTTTTTGTAGGTGCTTCCGCTGTCGGGTGTCTCAACGAACACAACATCGCCAAGCTGTTCAGCAGCGTATTTGGTAATACCGACCGTGCCGACATCGCCATCGACGCTGATCCATTCATGGTCTTCCGTATATTTGACCGCCATCGCTCAAAACCCCTCTATCGTTTGTAATTTGCCGGTGTGAACGGCAACGCACAGACCTCGCCCGGCCGCTCCTTGCCGCGAACCATCAGATGCACAGCCGTGCCCGGCTCGGCGAGATCGGCCCGCACATAGCCCATGGCCACCGGACCATCGACGCTCGGCCCAAAACCACCGGACGTCACCACGCCCACCTTGGTGCCACCGACATGAATCTCTGTGCCCTCACGCGCAGGCGCGCGCTCCAGCGGCCGAATGCCGACACGTTTCTCTACCGGGCCATCGGCGAGCGCTTTGGTGATCCGGTCAGCGCCCGGAAAATCGCCTCTCATGCGTCGTGATTTCTGAATCACCCAGGCAAGATCGGCTTCGACAGGATCGCGGCTCGGGTCCAGATCGTGTCCATAGAGGCAAAGTCCGGCTTCAAGACGCAGCGAGTCCCGCGCACCGAGCCCAATCGGTTTAACGCGCGGATCTTCAAGAAGAACCTCAACCAGCGTTTTGCCCTGCTCAGCCGGAACCAGAACCTCGAACCCATCCTCGCCCGTATAGCCACAGCGCGAGACCAGACAGCGGGCATCGCTCCAGAACATCCGCTGGCTTTGCATGAAGGTGAGCCCACGGCATTCTGGAAAATGCCGGCTCAGTACGTCTTCAGCCTCGGGTCCCTGAAGAGCAAATAGAATACGGTCATCAGCCCGCATCAGCTCGGCCTTGTCGCCGGCAGTGGCCTCTATCAGCGCAAAATCCCGCTCTTTTACAGCACCGTTGACGACGATGTAGAGCATCCCCTGCCGGTCTGCCGCCAGGGGCCGGGTCACGATGAGATCGTCAAGAATACCACCATCTTCGGCCAGCAGGACGGTGAGGCGCGACTGTCCCGGCTTAAGAGCCGCAATGTCGCTGGGGACAAGCTGTTCCAGAATGGACGCGATCGCGTGGTGAGCGGCGTCCCCTTCCCGCGGTCCGCCTTTCAGGGTCAGAAAGCAAGGGCCCATATGAGAGACATCAAACAGTCCGGCATGCGCTCTCGTCCACAAATGCTCAGGTTTCACACCCTCGAACTGGACTGGCATCTCGTAACCGGCAAAAGGCACCATCCTACCGTCCGCCGCGACATGGCAGTCGTAAAGCGGCGTTCGTTTCAGCGCTTCGGTGTCAGCTTCATCAGTCATGACGCCATCCATAAACGACTCGCCCCCCTGCTACGGGAAGGTCCGGGCCGCCCCCGCTGTCTCGGCGCCTGAGAGATTCCGCAGGATCGTCCAATGAAACGGACTGGCCTGCTTGCTCCTTCGGCGAGGCCACCGCATCCTGCAGCGCCTCTTTCCAGCGTGTTGGCCTGTCCGCGGTCCTTTTGCCTGAGCGTTTCCGGGGCGGTTGCGCCTTCGGCGGCAGGACTGGCCTGCTCTCTCCCGTGGACAGGGTTTGCAAGGACGGAGTTAGATCGGATTCTCCCGTGCGGCAAGGCTCGCAAAGCCTGCCGTCAATGAGAGGTTAACGCTCTGCACAACAAATGTGCAGCTCAGCAGGATATGGAGTTTCAAATGACACCGACCCGACGGCATCTTCTGGCGGCTGTGACAGCGGCACCCCTTGCTTCCTGTGGGACCATTCTCCATCCCGAGCGCAAGGGACAGGTCGATGGCCGGATCGACCCCAGCATTGCAATACTCAACGGGATCGGCCTGCTTCTATTTCTCGTTCCCGGCGTCATCGCCTTTGCCGTCGATTTCTCCAACGGTACGATCTACCTGCCCGGAACGCAGACCTCTGACGCCTCCGGTGACTACTCAGAGTACGCGTTTGCAGGCGAGCTAACCGAAGATCAGTTGGACAAGACGTGGCGCGCGCACTTCAAGACCGATAAACCATTTGAACTGGAGGAGTTGCAAAAACTCTCCCTCAACGAAACGGCTGATATTGGCCCGGCGCTATCGACGATGAGCACACGCAAGTACGCGGCGCTCTAATCAGTCACAGCCTTGTGCCAGGCGGCATAACCGCCGCCGCCCAGAGCTACCGCCTGTATATTTGCCATGGCTTCATTGGCCGCGGTGGACAGCCGCGTGTCAGGGTGGACCGGGCGACGGAGCGGGCGCTGGCCATTTGGCGTTCGCATGAGCTCCGCAATGGCTCGTGGGATATCCATCGGGTCGGTTGATCCGCCGCCACCGAAAAACCCCCGCGCTCCGGCGATATGAGTCTCATAGGCCGTGGCCCGTTCTTCATTGAGACGGTCGATCAGAGCCTCGGTGTAGCGCGATCCGTTCTCCCAGATCTTTGTTGGATAGCCGCCCGGCTGGATGATCGTCACCTCCACACCGCTCGGCGCAAGCTCGTAGGCCATGGATTCGAACATCGCCTCCACCGCAAACTTCGTGGAGCAATACATGCCGATATTGGGGATGATCAGCCGGCCAAGCTGAGACGATATCTGAACGACCAGACCTTTGTCCCGCGCCCGCATGCCAGGAAGGGCCGCACGCGCCATGCGGTGGCAACCCTGCACATTAACGTCGAAGATCAACTCCGAGGCGGCCTCGTCACTCATTTCGACCGGGCCAGCGATCGCGATACCCGCATTGTTGACGAGCACGTCCACACCGCCACCTGCAATCTCCTCGGCAGCCGCCACTCCAGCAAGAACCTGCGCATTATCGGTGACATCAATCTCGACGATATGCAGCGCGAGGTTCTCCTCGCTCGCAACATCAGCAAGCTCCATCGCTTCGGGACGTTGGCCGTTCTCGAGATTGCGCATGGACGCGATGACGGTCGCCCCTTCGCGCGCGAGATGGAGCGCCGACAAGCGTCCAAAGCCAGAGCTGCAACCTGTGATCAGGACCGATTGTCCGGTCAGGGCGGCCCCACCCTCCTGGGCCGAAGCGCTGGACGTTGTGGCGGACGCAGCGGCGAGCGCGGCAGCGCCGCCCAGAATCTGGCGACGGGTTGGCTTGATAGACGTATCGGACATGAAAGGCTTCCTCTGAGAGTACGAGGCAGACGATGCCATTGTCCGTGCCGAGTGACTAGCTTGTTGTCGGCCCGCCATAGATGCCAGCGGAGGTCTCCGTCAGGTTTTTCATGCTCTCAGACCATGGAAACGGGCCATGGCTCACCCGCGCAACGCCTGCGGCAGCATAGTCCGCCAGGGGCGGCCCGTTCAGAGTCCGCATCACATTCACCGGCAGAGGACTGACCGCACAAATCTTCGTGATCTCATCAACGTCACGGACAAAAGGCACAAACAGGCTGTCCGCCCCGGCCGCCGCATACGCCTCGGCCCGACGCTTCAGCTCTTCCATACGATCGTCAAGGGACGCGTCAGCCATCGCCCGGAAAACGTCGCACCGGGCATTCAGCCAGGCACCTGCGCAAACGGCCTCCATTGCCTTCTTGACCGCGGACAACCGCTCAGACTGAGCCTCAACATCGCGCAATGATGTATCGGCCAGCGAGTCCTCAATGTTCACACCGACAGCGCCTGCCCCGATCACGCGCGCACAACTTTCGCCGACCTGTTCGGGCGTGTCGCCATAGCCCCGCTCCGTGTCGTGGCTGACCGGCAGCTCAGTTGCCGCACAGATCCGCGCCAGCATCCAGACGACATCCTCCAGCGGAGCCGCTTCGCCATCCTCATAACCAAGCGCGCCAGCAACCGAGTGACTTCCCGTCGCGAGCGCCTGTGCCCCACCCGCCTCGACGGCGCGCGCAGAACCGGCATCCCAGATGTTCAACAGGACAATCGGTTCGCCCGGGGTATGGCGTCCTGCAAACTGTTTGGCTTTTTCGGTCTGGCTGGTCATGTCGCGCTCCTTTGGCTGGCTCCTGGAATGCACATCACTGATGGCCTGAACCACCCGAAACATGCTCACTCACGCCAGAAGGCCGCACGATCAGTCGCCGAAGTCGGTCCCTTTGAGCGTAAGCCCCATCTGGAAGAGACAGTATCCCATATCTGCCACCATGGCGCGCGCGTCCGAGCCTGTATCTTCATCTTCCCGCTCGAGCGTAAATTCCCAATCTTCCATGACCATGCCATCGGGATAAGGCGCGCCGGATTTGAGAACCAGCCGGTAGTTGAGATTGCGGCGGTGGCGGTAGAAGCTGAACGGCATCGGACTTACATCCGCTCAGGCGTCTCAATGCCGAGCAGGCCGAGTCCGCATTCCAGCTGGCCTAATACCGCTTCACAGAGCGCAAGCCTTGAGGCGCGTTTGGCTTCATCCTTCTCGGCTGCAATGGGGTGCGCGCCATAGAACGCGCTGAACGCCTGCGCGAGGCCATAGACATGCTCACACAGAATATGTGGCGTGCGCTTTTCCCGGGCTGAGAGGCATGCCGCGCCAAACCCGTCCATTGCGAGCACAAGTGCCCGTTCCGCGTCGCTTTCGATAGCCAAATCGCCAGCCGAATGCCCTTCATCGGTCGCCCGGCGCAACAGCGATTTTATACGCACAGCGGCATACAGCAAGTAAGGGCCAGTCTTGCCTTCAAAGCTCGTGAACCGGTCGAGATCAAAGACGTAATTCGTCGTTCTCATATTCTGCAGGTCGGAGAAACGAAGCGCCGCGACGGCGACTTTGCGCGCGACATCGGCACGCTCGGCATCGCCCATGTCTTCGGGAAGTTTCGCCGCATCGGCTATTTTCTTTTCCGCTTCGGCAAGCGCCATGGCGTTAAGGTCCGACAGACGCAGCACGCCGCCTTCACGTGTCTTGAACGGCTTGCCATCCGGCCCATTCACCGTGCCGAAGCCAATATGCTCCAGCTTGTCCTCCGGGAACATTCCGGCCATGCCAGCCGCCCGATAGACCTGCTCGAAGTGAAGCGCCTGCCGCTGATCGACAACATAGATCATCCGGCTGGGCTTCGGATCAAGATTGCGGACCCTGTCGAGGATCGTTGCAAGATCTGTCGTGTGATAGCCGGTGCCACCGCGCGAATTGAGCAGCATCAGCGGCGGAATATCCTTCTTGTCGCTCTCGCGCTCCAGCCGCACGATCAGCGCCCCACCGTCTTCCTCGGCGAGTCCCTGAGTCTTGAAATCAGCAATCACGTCCGGGATCAGGGCGTCGACATCGCTTTCGCCCTTCCAGAGGTCGAAAGAGACGTTGAGGAAGGCGTAATCGATCTTCAGCGCCGCGACGGAGACATTGATGAAATGCGACAACAGCGCCCTGTAGCCCGGTCGGCCCGCCTGAAGCTCGGCAACGGCCTTCTGGCTGCGTTCATTCCGTTCAGGGTCTGCCTTGGCCTTGGCTGAGGCTTGCGGATAGAGCCGCCCCAGATCTTCGATGGTGACGGGGGCCTCGACCGGATACGGCCCCTCAAAGGCAGCATCGAAATAGACAAGATCGGGCTGTTCGTCTTCGAGTTCGGTGACAAGGTGGCCCATTTGCAGGCCCCAATCGCCCAAATGGGCGTCTGAAGTGACCTCATCGCCGAGAAAGCGCATTAGTCGCTGCAGCGTGTCGCCGATCACAGCCGAGCGGATATGTCCGACATGCATGGGCTTGGCGACATTCGGCCCGCCAAAGTCGATCACAACCGCTTCGGCATCATCAGCTTTCGCCGCGCCGCGCAGCTCATCGGTGCGGACGTCCTCTGCGCGACCGGCAAGTGCATCGTCCGTCACACGAATGTTCAGAAATCCCGGTCCGGCGACATCCACACTCTGGATCGGTCCTGCCCCGGCCAGCTTTGGCGCGATCTCCGCGGCAAGCTCCCGTGGATTACGGCCTGCAGATTTGGCCGCGCCCATGCAGCCATTGCATTGAAAATCCGCCAGATCCGGGCGGTCTGACCGGCGCACAGCCCCCCAGCGCCGCTCAAGGCCCAAAGCTTCGAATGCGTCAGCGCACGCCTTTGTCAGGGCGCTCGTCAGATCAGTCATGGATCGCCCCGAATGCTACTGAACGTCGAGCCGGAAGCGGTTGCCGCCGCGATTAAAGTCGACTTGCTCCTCAGTCAGCATAAAACCAACCAGCACCTCGAAATTCGCTCCGGAAATCGACTCGTCCACGCGCGGCACAGTGATGGGCCGGATCAGCGTTGATTCGCCGGTCACCGGACCATCGGAAAAGTCGGCTTGGACAGTGAAGGTTTCCTTGGCAAGCACCTTGCCGCTGCGTCGTGTTACGGCGACGAAGTAGTCATAATCGTGCCTCTCGGCGGCCCCCAGCTCACCGCGGCCAAAGGCAAAATCGACCTCAAGCTCGACATCCATGTCGTCATCGTCCGCATAGCGGCAGAACAGCCGCACATCGACGATCTCACCGGTATAGGTGATGTTGTTGTAGGTCTTCGTGTCACCCTCGAATTCAACGATGCGCGCGGCATCGTAGAGCGAGCCTGTGGGCGGACACGGGCCGGCATTCTGGCGCGTGTCCAGTGCGTCGCCGAAGGGCGTGGAACAGGCGGCGAGCGCCGCGAATGCAGCAAGCGAAGCAATAGTGCGCATGGGCGGGGTCTATCCTTGTGGCCGGTTCAGGCGTCGCACGATGTTTAGAGGGCTCACGTCTCCCGCGCAATGTCGGCGCGACAGCCCATCATCCAAGCCGTTCCAGCGTCAGGAAAAAAACTCATACTGGTTCGTCGGAAAACGCATTTCACCTGATGCATCAATCGCTGGCATGACCCTTCCAACACGCAGGACAGCACATTGAAAGGCTACCGAATGCCAACTGCCCGGAGACATGACCCCTTCCCTGTTGCTGAGCCGTATCACGGCATCTACGCCCATGGTGTGGAGCTCGCAGCAGGGGTTCGCACTCTCCATGTCTCCGGGCAAATCGGCGTCGCGCCGGATGGATCGCTCTCGTCAGACTTCGCTGGCCAGTGCCGGCAGGCAATCCAGAACCTGGGAGCCGTCCTTGAAGCTGCGGACATGGGTCTAGAGAACGTTGTGAAGCTCTCCTTTTTCCTCACTCGCCGAGAGGACATGGACGAATTGGTCAACGTCCGGCGCGCCTTTTTCGATGGCGTCCGACCCGCTATCACCACGGTTTTCGTGTCAGGCCTCGTCTCGCCAGACTGGCTGGTCGAGGTCGAAGCCGTCGCAGCGGCCTAGAAGCCTTGGTTCGTCGGCTCGGTCAGCGGTGCTAAGGCATGACCATGAAAACCAGATTGCCACCATTGAACGCTGTCCGGGCCTTCCATGCAGCCGCGCGTCACCTCAACCTATCGCGCGCCGCAGAAGACTTAGGCGTTACACAGAGCGCCATCAGCAAGCAGGTGATTGCGCTGGAAGACTTTATCGGGGCCCGCCTCTTCGAGCGAATGCCCGGCGGGCTGGAACTCACCGAGGAGGGCAAGTCCCTTCGCTGGTCTATCGATCCCGCGTTCGAGCTACTGGATTCAGCCTTCGTCCATTACAGCCGCCGCTCGCCGCGCTCGAACCATTGCCGAGTTTCCACGCTCGCCTCCTTTGCCGCCACCGTCCTCGCGCCGCGTATGCAGAACTTCCGGGAAACCTTCCCAGGAACAGAACTGGATGTGCTGACCTCCGACCGTCTGATCGATCTGGAGCGCGAGGAGATCGATTTCTCCATTCGCTACGGCACCAGCGACTGGGACGATCTTGTTTCCATTCCTCTGACACCGGGCCGCCTGATCCCCGTTTGCAAGCCTGGTCTTCTGGGTGACGCGCCCGTCGGAGATGACCTTTCGGGTTGCCGCCGCATCCAGATGTTTTCCAGCGACGAGTGGCGGGTCTGGTCGCAGGAGACGGGCCGGGAAGTCTGGGACAGCACAGACGCCTTCTTCCTAGAGGATTTTCTCGTCGCCCTGCGAATGACGGAAGAAGGTCAGGGTATCGCCCTCCTGCCCCAACCGATTGTCGGCGACGCGGTCGCCAGCGGACGGCTGCAGGTCTTTTCCGAGACGGCGCTCGACTGGCCGCAAACCTATCACATCGTTCATCGCCAAGGTGGACGGCCAACAAAGCAAACACAGGAAATCATCGACTGGTTCGTCGCTCAGGTCGCAACGCTTGCCGCAGACTCAGGCACCTCCTGACACACGCGATTTTCTCATAGCGACCTGTCGAAAAGCGCGATTCCGAAGGGCCGCGCGAAACGCCATGTCTCCTGAAGCCGCCCTTTTCCGGCGGTCATGTCAGGAGAGCAAAAATGAGACACTTACTGAAATCCCTCGGCATTGCGGCGATGGTCGCAACTGGCCTAGGATCTGTCGCCGGAACGGCCTCGGCGGAACCATTTGAAGTCGAATTCCGCATCAATGCGAACGAGCCCGCGGAGGTGACCTACAAAAGGGCAACGCGCACAGCGGCGGAAGCCTGCGATGTTGTCAAAACACCATGGCTCGGCGCATGGGTTGCTGAGCGAGCATGCGAGGTAGACCTGCTCGACAAGTTTGTCGTCCAGGTGGGACGTGCCGATCTCACACAGATTCATGAGGAGCGGACCGGGCGCTGGTTTCGCCGGCAGGAAGCTGCTCTAGCGACCAACGCGCAATAATGCCCAACATGCAGCGATCGGAGGCGAGAGCCACCGATCGTCGCTCGCGCGCGGACTATACCGCTACGACGCTTTGCTCAATCGCACCGAAAATCGATTTTCCTTCGCCATCCATCATCTCGATACGGACGACGTCTCCGGCCAACATAAAGGGCGTTTCTGGCTTGCCCTTGTCGATAGTCTCGATCATGCGGATTTCGGCGATACACGAATAGCCTCGCCCGCCCTCGGCGATGGGCTTTCCCGCACCGCCATCCGCACCCTTATTGGAGACTGTGCCTGATCCAATAATGGTCCCGGCTGACAGTGGCCGCGTCTTCGCTGCATGGCTGACCAAACGGGCCAGCGAAAATGTCGCCTCTTCGTGGGCGAGCGCGCGGCCGAACGGCGCGCCATTATAGTCCACGCAAAGCGGCAGATGGACGAGACTGTTTGTCCACGCCTCGCCCAATTCATCGGGAGTCACAGCAACAGGTGAAAACGCGCTCGGCGGTTTTGACTGGAAGAAGCCAAATCCCTTGGCAAGTTCAGCGGGGATAAGTCCGCGCAGGGACACATCGTTGCAGAGCATTACGAGCTTGATGTGACCGGCGGCATCTTCCTCAGAGACACCCATGGGGACGTCATCGGTGACCACCGCGATCTCCCCCTCCATGTCACACCCCCATGCCGCATCACCCAGCGGAATCGGATCGCGCGGTCCGAGGAACGCGTCCGACCCACCCTGATACATCAGGGGATCTTCGTAAAAGCTGGCCGGCACTTCAGCGCCGCGCGCTTTGCGCACCAGCTCAACATGATTGATGTAGGCGGACCCATCGGCCCACTGAAATGCGCGCGGTAGCGGGCTCTCACAATCATGCTCGTGAAAGCGCTCGGTCGGTACCGCTCCTGCCTCTAGCTGCATCGACAGCGCCTCAAGTTCAGGAGACAGACCCTCCCAATCGTCCAGCGCGGCCTGCAGCGTGGGCGCGATCAACTGCGCGCTCGTGCACGTGGTGAGATCCCGCGAGACCACCACCAGGCGGCCATCCCGTGTTCCATTACGAAGCGTGGCGAGTTTCATCTGATCAGCCCCTTGGTCGAATTCATCTCAATGATCGGCGCAGCGCGCATAAGCCCATGTCTGGGGATTTGATCCATCAAGGGCCGACACCTCGGCGGTAAGACCGTCATATGTCTGCTCATACGCAATCACTTGAGGAAAGTCGTGAGTCGGGTTCTCGAACCGCGCTGATACCGGCCCCTGCTCAACAAGCGCGAACTCTGTCGGGCCGACCCCGTTCGGATAAGCGGCGTACACCCAGCCCTCGTCGCGCGCTGCCAGTCTCAACTGCTCGAAGAAAACAACGTCCCCGTCGCGTCGCACCACATTATGTCCGAATAAATGATCGGCACCTTCGCGCACCCAGACTTCCCGAGTTTGTCCAGCCTCGGTCTCCCAGCAGCCGATGAACCAGTCAAACGGCTCCCCGCCCGTGAGCGTCGGCGTTGAGCCATCATCATGATGCGCGCACGCGCCAGCCAGAAGAAGCACAGCGAGGCTGCATGATGCAGCCGTCAGAGCACGTGTGTTTATCAACCCTCTTCCGCGATCTTCTCGTGCAGCCAGGCCGCATGCCTAGGCGCTTTCTTTGTCTCGCTCCACTCCTCAAGCATCTCCGGCGCGACCCGGTGAAGCTCCGCCATCTGATCGCTCGTGCCCGTATCGGCGGCGAGTTCGAGGCGGTGCCCGTTCGGGTCAAAGAAGTAGATCGATTTGAAGATGCCGTGATTGGTCGGCCCGAGCACGTCTATGCCAAGCCCCTCCAGATGCGCCTTCGCGTCGAGAAGCGCCTCCAGACTGTCGAGGCGCAGTGCAATATGCTGGACCCATTCCGGCGTATTCTCGTCCCGGCCCATATCGGGCTGGTCCGGCAATTCGAAGAAGGCGAGCACATTGCCATTCCCCGCATCCATGAAGATGTGCATGTAAGGGTCATACGCGCCGGTGGACGGCACACGATCTTCAGCAATCGCCAGCTGGAAATCCATACCCAGCGTCTTCTGGTAGAACTCGACCGTCTCCTTCGCATCGCGGCAGCGATACGCGACGTGATGGAAGCCAGACGTTTTTGGAACTGTCATGCCGGCTCCTTGTCGTCGACCTGCAGCGCGCCGCGCTTGATCTGATCACGCTCCATCGACTCAAAGAGTGCCTTGAAGTTGCCTTCGCCGAAACCCTCATCGCCTTTGCGCTGAATGAATTCAAAGAACACCGGGCCGATCTGGGCCTCTGCAAAAATCTGCAGCAGCAGGCGCGGCTGATCATTTTCCGTCGTTCCATCGAGGAGAATACCGCGTGTCTTCAACTCGTTCACCTCTTCGCCATGACCCGGCAGGCGCTCATCAAGCATCTCGTAATAGGTCTCGGGCGGTGCCGTCATAAATGGCACGCCGCGCGCTTTCAGGCGGTCCCAGCAGGCGTAGAGATCATCGCAGATGAAAGCGATATGCTGGATGCCCTCGCCATTGAACTCCCGAAGGTACTCCTCGATCTGGCCCTTGCCGCCCTCGCCTTCTTCATTGAGCGGAATACGGATTTTTCCGTCCGGTGCCGTCAGCGCCTTTGAGGTCAGCCCGGTATACTCGCCCTTGATGTCGAAGAAGCGCAGCTCCTGAAAGTTGAACAGCGTCTCATAATAGTCCGCCCAGTACTTCATCCGGCCGGTGTAGACGTTGTGTGTGAGGTGATCGATCAGCTCAAACCCGGCCCCTTCCGGATGACGGTCAACGCCCGGCAGATACTCAAAGTCGATGTCGTAAATGGAGAGATCGTCTTCACTCTCGCCATACCGGTCGACCAGATACAAGATCGCGCCGCCAATGCCGCGAATGGCCGGGATGCGCAACTCCATCGGGCCGGTCTGCATTTCGACAGGTTCCGCACCCTGGCTGATCACATGCTCGTACGCCTTTCGTGCATCCTTCACTCGAAACGCCATGCCGCAGGCTGACGGCCCGTGCTCGCGCGAGAAATACCACGCCGCCGAGCGCGGCTCATAGTTCGTGATCAGATTGATCCCGCCCTGACGCCACAGCTCAACATCCTTGGAGCGGTGCCGCGCCACCCGCGTGAAACCGATGGTCTCGAACACCTTCTCCAGATGGCCCTTTTCAGGCGCGGAAAACTCGACAAACTCAAAGCCGTCGAGGCCAGCGGGGTTGTCAAACAGATCAGCCATCGGGCGCTCCCATTGCGTGAATTAGTTTCATATGTAACTAATTTTATAACTGCTTTCAACTGACGGCCAGCTTCGGCCGGAAAGGAACCGATATGGCCTCCCCGCTGATCCTCGGAGACTTCCTGCCCTATCGGCTGTCCGTGCTCTCCAACACGATCTCACGAAGCATTGCCGACATCTACGATCGCGAGTTCGGCCTCGATATCCGCCAATGGCGCGTCATGGCGGTGGTCGGCGAAACGCCCGGAGCCAGCGCCAGCGAAGTCACCACCCGCACCGCCATGGATAAGGTCGCCGTCAGCCGCGCTGTAGCCGGTCTGATCGAGCTTGGCTATCTGACGCGGGAACCATCAGCAGAGGATGGCCGGCGCTCGGAACTGCGGCTCACCAAGGTCGGACAGGGCATCTACAACCAGATCGTGCCGCTTGCCCTTCAATACGAACAGGATCTCCTCGCCAGGCTCGACTCGAATGACGTTAAACAGCTCGAGGCCCTCGTCACGCGCCTCGCCGCCGCTGTGTCGCCCGATCAGGCGCTGTGGTAGACTGCTGTCATGTCGCTCACGCTTCGACAGCCAACGCCGTCCGATCTCGCCCCGGCCTCCCACCTGTGCCTCAGGTCGAAAGGCTACTGGGGGTATGACGAGGCCTTCCTTGCCATGTGCGAGGACGAGCTAACCCTCACCGAAGCCGATCTTGCGCGGGACCCGATCATCGTCGCTGAAGATCATAAGGGCATGGCGGGTGTCGCGCACGTCAGTCTGGATGAGACCGGCTGCTATCTCGAAAAACTGTTTGTCGACACAGACCGGATCGGTCAGGGCGTCGGCAGGGTCCTTTACGACTGGGCCTGCCAGGCGGCGCGAGGCCTTGGCGCTCAAGAGATGATTGTCGAGGGTGATCCGGGTGCCGCGCCCTTTTACGAACGCATGGGCTGTGTGCCGGCGGGCGAGGCGAAATCAGGCTCCATAGAGGGCCGCATCCTGCCCCGCTTCATCCACAAGCTTGGCTAGTCGCCAAACCTAACGAAGCGCTATTCGACGAGCCCGCTGGCGGTTCCCATCACGTGGAAAATCTCGTTCTGCTCCATCACACCGCGCACCATGTCCGCACCCGGCCCACTGGCAAACACGGCAACATCCTCACCGGCATGTGTCTCTGATCCCGTTGGCACCAGCGCCGGCTGGCGAAAGTCATTGGCCGCAGTATCGATATCGGATAGATCCTGCCGGTCGCAGACCACAGCCTCGCCCTCAAGGCGGCAGGCCCCTGGCCCATTCGCATATCCAAGCGTTGTGTAAGGCAAGCCATCTTCAGCACGCGCAATCACGCCCGGCGCAGGCGACGTCTTTCCGAGGATCGGATTTCCGCGCACCGGATAGCCCGCAATGGTCAGCGTGTGCGAGTGATCCGCCGTGACGATGATTAGCGTGTCATCCGTGCTCGTCATCTCAAGCGCGGCCGCCACGGCCCGGTCCATCGCATCCGCATCTTCCAGAGCGCGGATCGCATTGCCGGCATGATGGCCATGATCAATCCGCCCGCCTTCGACCATAAGAACAAACCCGTTCTCATTCTGCGACAGGCGTGTGATCGCCGCGCGCGTCATCGCTTCGATAGACGGCTCGCCGGCGGTATCACCCGGCCGGTCCAGCTCGAATTGCATGTGTGACGCTTCAAAGAGCCCAAGCACCTTGGCACCACCCGCAATGTCGGCGGCTTCGAATCCAGCGGTATCCTCGACATAAACATGCGCGTCGGATTTCGCCGCCCACTCCGCCGTCAGGTCACGACCATCGATCCGCCGCCCCGGTTCATTGTCGCTTTCAAGATCCGCGACACCGGCAGGCCGGAAATGCTGCCGACCGCCACCCAGCGCGATTTCGAAACCATCACCGGCTTCCCATTCAATGAATTGCCGGGCGATGTCCTTGCAGTCGCTGTCGGCCCCCAGAGACGAGTCGTCCTCCCATCCGCGCGCGGCAGACTTCGAATAGGTCGCTGCGGGCGTTGCATGGGTCAGCTTGGCCGTTGAGATCACCCCGGTCGCGAGACCGGCTCTCTCGGCAAGTTCAAACAGACTGTCGGTTTCCCGATCAAGCTGGCTCGCGCAATTTCCAATTGCGACGTCGGACGTCACACCGAGCGCGCCTGAGCGTGTCTTGACGCCCGAGACCATGGCGGTCGCGGTCGCGGCGCTGTCCGACACCTGATAGTCGTGAGAGTACGTCTTCGACAGCGCCGAATAGGGCAGCGACTCCATAGCAAGGCGATAGCTCTCGCCGTCCATGTTCCGCTTCTGACCCGCATAGATGCGCGCGGCTGTCACCGTCGAGATGCCCATGCCGTCGCCGACGAACAGGATCACATTCTTGGCCTGCCCGAGCGTGCCTTGCCGGGCCGCGACCGCTGCTTCTGCGGTTACGTAGTACGGATCATTGGCCTGTCGCGGAGTCACTGCCGTCCGCTCCAGTCCAACCACCTCTGCGACGGGAGGGTCCACGGGTTCAGGCAGCTGCGCGCAGGCTGCTACGAGCGATGACAGTCCGAGAACGAACGCAAAACTGAAGTGCCCCATAGTGACCTCCCTTAGTCGATGCCGCTGGTAACAGTGATCTGCGACGCCTTTTTGTCACTCGACCGGCGCTGCGCTAGAAAGACACCGATCAGAATCAGGACTGCGCCGCCAGCTTGGAGCCCGGTCAGCGGCTCGTCAAACAGCCGCCAGGATATCGCTGCAGCGACCACCGGCTGGACCAGCACGAGAACACCGGCAATCGCCGGCGAGGTCCGGCCAAGTCCAGCAATAATCAGCCCCTGCCCCATGACCTGCACAACGACGGCCAGAACCAATGGGGCCTGAAACCCATCAAGATTCTCGGGGAAAAAGGCCTCCGGCGAGACGGCGACAACAAGCCCGCCGACAACGACTTCGACCGCTGTGAGCCAGAAGATCGCATCCAGTGCCCCGATGGTTCGCCGCGCGACAGATGAGGCCAGCATGTATCCCGAGACAAGCACCGCCGCGCCAAGGGCAAGCAGATCGCCGCGCAGATCCGTCTTTCCATCCGCCTCACCGCCCAAAGAGAGGATCGCCGCCCCTACAAGCGCGATCATGGCAGCTGCGGCCCAGACGCGTGTTGGCCGCTGGGACAGGAACAACCAGGCCGCAAGTCCGACGCCGATATTGCCGAGGTTCACGATGAACGTCGCATTGGCCACCGTGGTCAGGCTGAGCCCCCAGTGCCAGAGGGCAATGTCGAGAGCGAAACACGTGCCGGCAATTAGCAGGAACCGGTTCGGCCGGACGGGGAAACGCCGTTCGGCGACGAACACGAGAACGAAAAGAATGGGAAGCGCGAAGACGTACCGCCAGAAAGCGATTGCAAACGGCCCCATCTCGCCAAGCCCCAGTCGCAAGCCAATCGGGGCGAAACCAATGCAAACGCCGCCCGCTAACAACAAGGCCGGTCCGGTCCAGGCCGGCGGGGCGATCGGAGTCGTTTTAGAAGCCAGCGAGCTTTCGGACATCATCGGGCGTTAGCCCTTCGGCGCGGAGCGAAGCAAGCGATTTTGCAGCGTCCCTTTTGGAAAGCTTGCGTCCATCCTCGGCAAGCAACACCGGATGATGCCTATAGACAGGGCTCGGCCAGCCCATCAGCGTCTGGATCAACACGTGAATGTGAGGTGCGTCCTCTAGGTCGGTGCCGCGAATAATGTGGGTCACAGCCTGCAACGCATCGTCGTGACAGCAGGCAAAGTGATAGGCGACGGGCGTATCCTTGCGCGCCAGCACAACATCGCCATGACGCGTCGGATCGGCCGCCCGGTCCACGAGTACGCCCTCGACCTCCTCCAGATAGGACAGCGTGCCCCATGCCGGGCCGAGCACCTCTCTTGCCCTGTCGAGCGACAAGCGCCACGAATAGGCCTCACCCGCCTCAAGCCGGGCAGTCTCTTCGTCTGCCGACAGCGGCCCGCCGCGATAGACGCCATCTGGAGCGAGGTCCGCCATCTCCTTGCGTGTCAGAAAACACCGGTAAAGCAGACCTTGTTCGCGTAGCTGCTCGAGCCCGGTCTCGTATTCGACGAAATGCTCCGACTGGAGGCGCAGTGGCTCCGGCCAGGTCAGGCCAAGCCAGGCAAGCTCTTCCAGAATATCGCTCGTATACTCCGGTCGACACCGCGTCTGATCGACATCCTCAATCCGCAGAAGCGCCGTCCCACCCGCCGCCTCGGCCGCCTGCCAGACATGGAAGGCAGATGCAGCGGTGCCGAGATGGATGCGCCCGGTCGGTGAAGGCGCAAAGCGCGTGATGAAGGCCATGCAGCCGGTTAACGCGGCATCGCCGCCAAGCCAAGCAAGCCCCACTCGCGTTTGAACCATAGGAGAGCTTCGGATACGCTTCATCCACTGGAAAGGCTGGGAGCCAGCATGTTCGATCTCGATACGTTTGTCGCCGACTGCAAGCACGCCGTTGAGCGCGACCCGACACATACGGCGGTTTCAGATCTGCTTGGCCGGGCGATGGACAACCCGGATGCGCTGACCGCCGCGCTCGGCGAGCCGACCGCCGGAGGGCTTCAAACAATCTATCAGTCCGACACCCTCACCATCGTGAACGTTGTCTGGCCGGCCGGCATGACGATCATGCCGCACAATCATGAAATGTGGGCCGCCATCGGCATTTATGGCGGACGGGAGGACAACATCTTCTGGCGGCGGATCAAAGATGATCCGGACGGTCGGATCGAGGCCGCCGGGGTGAAAGTGCTCTCCAAGGGAGACTACACACCGCTCGGACCGGACATTGTCCACTCGGTCACAAACCCGCTGCAAAAACTCACGGGTGCCATCCACATTTATGGCGGTGATTTCTTCGAAACGCCGCGCAGCGAGTGGGACCCGGAGTCGCTTCAGGAGCAGCCATACGACGCAACCAAGCTGAGGGCGCTCGTCTCAGGCTAGCCCTCACCCTCACAAGGTCGTGACAGCATCCCCCTCGACATTTCGGTAAAAAAAGCGCCCCCTTTCTTCACACGCTTTTGGGAGGAAGCCATGAAACACCGCACGCTTCTTATCGCAGCCTTCGTGCTCTCATTTGCCGGACCGGCCTTGGCCAATGGTGGTGGTGGCGGTGGCGCATCGCTGCCGAGTTCAAGCGGCCCATCCTACGACCCCGTTGAAGAGTACCAGTCCGGCGTCGAGTATCTGCGCCAGCAGGATTACCGGAAGGCGGAACGAGCCTTCAAACGCGTGGTCAGCGTGGCGCGGAAAGACGCCAACTCACACCTCCTTCTCGGCGTCGCACATATGGGACAGGAAGAATGGCGACCCGCCTCCCGCGCCCTGAAAAAGGCGCTGCGTTATGATCCGAACCTGCATGACGCGCGCGGCCGGCTTGCCGTCGCCTATACGCAGATGGGCAAAGCAGACGACGCTCAGGAACAGGTCGATGCCCTGAATGCCGCAAAAGCCTCATGCGCCGGAACCTGCGCGGAAGCTGAAGCCATCGACAAGGCGCTCGCCATGGCTGGCCAGAGCGTCGATACGAGCGCGCTGCCGCCAGCGATCGAGCAAGCGTCCGCTGCCTCCGGCGACGCGGCCTATTTGGGAGCTGTCCGCCTCATCAATTTGGAAAACTATGCCGGCGCGAAGATCGAGCTGCTTGAGGCGCGTGATGCGTTTGGTCCTCATCCAGACGTGCTGACCTATCTGGGCTTTGCCAACCGCAAGCAGGGCAATTACGACATCGCCCTCGCCTATTATTCAGCCGCGCTGGACGTCGCACCCGGCCACCTCGGCGCACATGAGTATCTCGGCGAATACTTTGTCGAGACCGGGAACATGACAGCGGCTTACCGGCAGCTCGACACCCTCAACGCGCTTTGTCCCTTCGGATGCGCCGAGCTGACAGAGCTTGAGAAATGGATCGAGCAAGGCGCGTCCTGAGCCGTGCGCTGACCACTCTGGTGGTCACGGCGGCTTTGGCGGGCTGCAGCAATCCATCAGCCGATACTGCGCCGCAGGAGGCGGGTTGGCTTGCGCCTGGTTCTGATATCGCGACCGCGCTCTCAACCCAGCCGCCAAGCTGCCTCGCATCCACCGGCGATCCCCTCGTCCGTCAGGGCGAACTGCTCTTCAACAGCCCGTTCCTGCTGGGTGGTCAGGCCGCCAAGGCTGGCGTTTCCTGCGCGAGCTGTCACGAGAATGGCCGTGCAAATCCGGACTTCTTCTTCGCCGGTCTTTCTGGCGAACCCGGCACGGCAGACACAACCCATGGCTTCTTCGGACCCGCGCGTGACGATGGCGTCTTCAATCCCGTGCTAATCCCCGATCTCGCATCGTCAGCGGGGCACCAGCTTGTTGACCGCGACGACGGGGCGGCGCTGTCCGACTTCCTCGAACGCCAGATCGTGGAAGAATTCGAAGGCGAGCGCCCGGGCCCGGATATCATTGCCGCACTGAGCGCTTACCTGAAAGCACTCGACGCCCGGGCGTGTGAGGATGAACCACCCGCTTCACCTGAAACCTGGCGTGGTCCCCTCTCCATGGCCGTTGATGCTGTTCTTGCGGCCGAAGACTCCAGCGGCGAAACGCAAGCCGCTTATCGCCGTGCCGCCCGCCATTTCCTGCGCCGGATCCACGACCGCTTCCCACATGCGCGGGATGCCGGCCTTCGCGAGGCGCTGGTGGAGGCCAGCCAGCTCATCGCAGCTGGGGAGCCCCTGGAGGCGTTGGAACAAATGGAAGCATTGCGCCCAGCGCTGGCAGCCGCTGAGCATCGCTCGCTTTACAACCCAAAAACCCTTCAGGCGCGATACGGTCAGGGATAAAGGCGCGTCGTCGCCCAGCCCTCGCCATCCCGGACAAACCTCAGACGGTCATGCATCCGGAAAGCCTGATCCTGCCAGAATTCAATGCTCTCGGGCGTCAGGCGGAACCCGCCCCAGTGTGGCGGCCTCGGAATATCATCGGAGTCCTCATACTCAGCCATGAGCGCCTCGACCCGCGCCTTGAACACGCTCCGATCCTCCAATGGCTGGGACTGGTCTGAGGCCACCGCGCTGATCCGGCTGAGCTTGGCCCGGCTCGCAAAGTAAGCGTCTGAGTCGGCGTCCGGCACGCGCGCAATTGTTCCACGCACCCGCACCTGCCGGCGCAGGCTCTTCCAGTGAAAGCCAAGCGCAGCCTTGGGTGTCGCGTCCAGCTGGCCACCCTTGGCGCTGTTCAGGTTGGTATAGAATCCAAACCCGTCGGCCGACACGCCCTTCAGAAGCACGACCCGGACATCCGGCATGCCATCCGGATCCACGGTGGCGAGACTCATGGCATTTGAATCATTCATCTCTTCGGCCCGCGCTTCGGCCATCCAGTCCTGAAACAGCGCGATCGGATCAGCTGCGTCGGGAATCAGAGGCCGGTCGGCCTCCTTCGAATAATCGTCGGCACTCGGGCTTTTGGGGATCACAGACACGGTAAAGGTTCTCGCTCATTGAGGCGCTCGCGCGCATACTTTTGCTCATTGCCGATATAAGAGCGCGGGTCGGCCCGCCAACCGATCAGGCCAGAATGCCGCCATCGACGCGCAGGACCTGCCCGGTCACATAACTCGCCTTGTCGGAGGCAAGGAACGCAACCGTGTCGGCAATCTCCTGCGCGGTTCCCCAGCGCCCTTGCAGCGGGATGCTACGCGCCATGCCAGCCATGACCTTTTCCCGGTCGACGGCACCGCTTTCAAATGCGGTCTTCCACATACCGTCATCAATGACACCCGGCGCAATCGCATTCACGCGCACCCCTGCCCGGCCCATATCGATGGAGGCATTGCGCGTGAAGGAATTCACCGCGCCTTTTGAGGCCGAGTAGGCGATCTGGCCGTAAGAGCCTGAATTGGCCGAGATCGATGAGATGTTCACCACAGCGCCCTGGCGTGACTTGAGGCTTTCCGCAAGCGCGTCGGTAAACAGGATCAGGTTGCGGACATTCACGTCGAGCGTCGTGTCGAGATTCTTCTTCGAATTCTTGCCGAGCGGCTCCTGAAAGCTTACGCCCGCATTGTTCACCAGAATGTCGACATGGCCGAGCGCGCCAAGCACAGCCTTTGCCGCGCCATTCCAGCCATCATCGCTGGCCATATCAGCTTCAACCACAACCGGATCATTCGGCAACTCAGCGGCAAGTTCTTCCAGCTTGTCCTTTGAGCGGGCGACAAGTGCGACACGCGCCCCATCGCCGGCCAGCGTGCGCGCGATCGCCGCCCCAATTCCCCGGCTCGCACCCGTCACCACCGCTGTCTTGCCGCCAAAATCGTATGTCATGGTCTGTCTCCCTTTTCGCGGGCGACGATAGAGGCGGCGCAGCTTTACGCAATGCGCCCAACAGAACCCGGGTCTGTTCAACATCGGTTTTTTGGGCTTCAAGGCGTTCCATGTCGCACAACACTTTTGGCCATCTCTTCCGTGTCACCACCTGGGGCGAAAGCCACGGGGCCGCCATTGGCTGCGTCGTGGATGGGTGCCCGCCAGGCCTGTCGCTGGACGAGGCCTTCGTTCAGGGCTTCCTCGACAAGCGCCGCCCCGGCACCTCCCGCTTCGTCACGCAGCGGCGTGAGCCTGACACGGTGAAGATCCTGTCGGGCGTGTTCGAGGACGATCGGACAGACGGACCGGTCACCACCGGTACGCCGATCTCCATGATGATTGAGAACGTCGACCAGCGCTCGAAGGATTATTCCGAAATCCGCGATCGCTACCGGCCGGGCCATGCCGATTATGCCTATGACGCCAAGTATGGCGTGCGCGACTATCGCGGCGGCGGTCGCTCCTCGGCCCGTGAGACCGCCTCGCGCGTCGCGGCCGGAGCTGTCGCCCGGCGCGTGCTCGGGGATCGCATCGAGATTCGCGGCGCGGTCGTCCAGATCGGCCCGCACATGATCGATCCTGAGCGCTGGGACTGGGACGAGACCGGCAACAATCCGTTCTGGTGTCCCGACGCGGAGACCGCCACGCGATGGGAGAGCTTTCTGGACGAAACCCGCAAGGCCGGATCGTCGGCTGGCGCAATCGTCGAGGTTCACGCCTCCGGCGTCCCGGCTGGCTGGGGCGCGCCCGTCTATGGTAAGCTTGATGCGGAGCTCTCCGGGGCGCTCATGTCGATCAATGCCGCCAAGGGCGTTGAGATCGGCGCTGGATTTGCCGCGGCGAGCCTCTCAGGCGAAGACAATGCAGACGAGATGCGCGCCGGCAATGAAGAGGGTCCGCGCTTCCTCTCCAATAATAATGGCGGCGTCGCGGGCGGCATTTCGACCGGACAGGATGTGGTTGCCCGAATCGCCATCAAGCCGACCTCCTCGATCCTGACGCCGGTTCAGTCCGTCACACGGGAGGGCGAGGAAACCGATGTCAGCACAAAGGGGCGTCACGACCCCTGCGTCGGAATCCGCGCGGTTCCAGTCGCTGAGGCCATGCTGGCCTGCGTTCTGGCAGATGCCAAACTGCGCCATCGCGGCCAGACCGGAATGTGAAGGTTCTGCGACACGCGACCTTTTAGGGGTCGCCCCCGTTTCGGCTTTCTGCTACCCGCATTTTCATCGTGGGTTCGAGCCCGAAAAATGAGTTGCGTGATCATAACGGGGGGCCGGCATGACGCTTGGCGGAGTTGAACTCTTTGCTTTGATCGGATTCATGTTCGCCGCTTATGCGGTGATCGCGAACGACTCGATCCAGACTCTCGGAACGTTCCTCGCCTCCAATGCGCATAGGCCCTGGTGGGTGCTTTGGCTTTTTGCCTCAGGCATCCTCGTCGCGGCGCTCGCGCACTCCTATTTTTTTGCCGATGGCGACATCGCCGACGGCAAGCTGAACCTGTTGCCCTACCCTGAAGGCGGCATTCAGTGGTGGCATGCGCTGCCGCCTATCGTGCTCCTGTTCCTGACCCGGTTCGGTATTCCGGTATCGACCACCTTCCTCGTGCTCACCGTCTTCGCCATGTCCGGCGGTGCCGCGACTGAGGGCGTCATGACGGGCATGCTGATCAAGTCGGCGCTGGGCTATCTGGTCGCCTTTGCGGCGGGCGGCGTGATTTACCTCATAATCGCGAACCGCTGGGAGAAATGGGTCGGCAACACACGGCACGAAGAGCACGCCTATTACTGGACGCTGTTCCAGTGGGCGACGACTGCCTTCCTCTGGTGGACATGGCTGAAGCAAGACTTTGCGAACATCTTCGTCTTTCTGCCGCGCACACAGGAAGAAGTTGGCTCAACCGCCATGTTCGACCCCTCGCTCATCATTTTCGGGGGCGCAGTCCTGGTGGCAATGCAGGCCTACATCATGGCCACCCGCGGCGGTGAAATTCAGAAAATCGTCCTGACGAAAACCCACACCACAGACGTGCGCGCCGCGACCATTGTCGACCTCATCTACGCCATCGTTCTCTATATCTTCAAAGAGCAGAGCGACATTCCGATGAGCACGACGTGGGTGTTCCTCGGCCTGCTCGCCGGCCGCGAACTGGCGATTTCCTGGGTCAGCTCGCTCCGCGCGCGCGCCGAAGCTGCGTCCGATGTCGGTAGCGACATGGCGCGCGCCCTGATTGGGCTCGTGATCAGTGTTGTGCTGGCGATCGGCATGCCCTGGGCTGCAACCGGGCGCATGCCGACCTTCTAGGCGGCTAGCCGAACAGTTTCACGAACTGCTCCACCCAGACCGCAAACATCACGCCCACCGCAACAGCTGCGATCAAGCCGATGGTGTCGGTAATCCCATCGGGCTCATCCGACACCATATAGTCGCGCAGGAAGCTCAGTACGGATGGTTTTCCGGATTCGTGGTTTATCGTGGACATTGTTTTGCCTCGCATTTTTTTGCGCCGCTATGAAGTCCTCGAACACTCCGTGGCTTGTTATCGAACCATGTAATAAAACTGTCACAAAACTCTTGCGACAACAAGATTAATTTCCGTTTACGGATTAGAATCGGCCCGGATTCGTAGTCGTTACAGCGCTTTCCGCCAGGTCGAAATCTTTGTCAGGAAAGCGTTTTCCGCCATTACGGGGGCCAAACCGGCCTCCGCCATCACAGGTTCAAAATCGTAGCTGAGATAGCCCTTGTAGTAGGGTTCGTGAAAGCCTTCCGGGAAGTATTCCAGAATGCCATCCAGCTTTGGATTATCGCCGAACTGCAGGCTGTCCGCGAAGACAAACAGCCCGCCGGGCTTCAGCATCCGGGCGATCTCACCGATCACCTGCGGGCGAATCTTCGGTGGCAATTCGTGGAACAGATAGATCGAGACCACGATGTCGAACCGTCCATCCTCAAACGGAGCCGCCTCCCCTGCGCCCTCGGCAATGTCGACCTGAGGCCATTTGGAGACGGCCCGGCGGGCTCGCGCTGCATAGTTTGGTGATAGGTCCAGCCCCTGCGCCTGTAAGCGTGGAAACGCCCGCATGGTCTGGGCAAGAAATCGCCCGGTCCCGCAGGCAAGATCGAGCAGATGGGCCTCTCGCTGGTCCCGGCCTTTCAGCTCTTTGGCGATTTCAGCGAGGGCGGCGCGGCGCATCGCATCCCCCGCGCCTGTAAAAAGTGCCTCAACCTGTGTGTCATAGATCGCCGCGCTGTCATCAGACAGCCAGCCATCAGACTGATAGTGGAAATTCTGCCGGTAATAGGTCGGAAACTGCTCAGGATCCGCGATGTCGCGAACTTCCACGCCATTGCGATCAAGCCTCCGCCTGTCCACTTCTGGCACATCGGACAGAAACGCCCGGGCGGACTTCACCGCCCCCGGCAGATCCCGCAGCCGTACATCCTCCGGGGCGGGATAGAGCCCCGCCTCAATATTGGCCCGGTCCCGCCGGTAAAGGCGCAGATACGCCTCGCGAAGCGCGGCCATGTCCGGTTTGCCGCTTTCCGGTTTGAAGGCCGGCTCGCCAGGCCGATTGAACCCGGCGGACCTGCGCCGCGCGGTCACATACTGCGCGCCATACCAGGCTGAGCGCAGCCCCTGAGCCGCCGCATAGCGGGCCCTGCCGACCGTTTTCGAGGCATCGTCAAACAATCCCATACGATGAAAGTGGGGCACAGACCCCGTTTCGTCCAGATGACTTGTCTGAACCGGGCTTTCAGTCTCCGTTCAGGCACGTTCATTGAATGTCATCGCCGAAACCGGCTTATTATGCTGGAAAAGGGAGATGTTCATGCGGATCACCGCTCTTCTTGCAGGTGCAGCGCTGCTCGCCGGGGCCGCCCATGCTCAGTATGGCGGCGGCTATGGCTACGGGCATGGCTCCATCACGACCAATTGCGAACAGGTCCGTAATGATAACAGGCTCGCTGGAGCGCTTGTCGGGGCCGTGATTGGCGGCGTCGCAGGCGGCGCGATCGGCAACAATCTCGGTGACGACGACGACCATTACTATTATCGCCGCCATCATCATTATCGGGGGTATCACGGCTATCGCGGTCATCGCGGCTACCGTCATCACCGCCGCCATCATGGCTACTACCACCGCAAAGGCGACAATGATGGCGAGGTCATCGCCGGCGCTGTGATCGGTGCGCTTGTCGGCGGCGTTGCCGGCAGCGAACTGGCAGGTTCCCAGACAGACTGTAACCCACGCGTCTATGGCAACGTCCCGCCGCCGACCCGTCAAGCCTATGGCCGCGGCTGGAACGAGCCCCGCCCCGTCGCGGTTCGTGATCCCTACGCAAATGCCCGCGATCCATATGCTGGCGTGCCCGATCCTTATGCCGGTGCGCGGGATCCATATGCGCGCAATGACGACCTTTATGGCGGACGCGACTATGGCGAGGATGTCCGATACGAAGAGCCGTATCAGCGTTCCGGACGCGAATGCCGGACCGTGACACGCGTCACCACCCTGCCTTCAGGCGAACAACTCCGCGAAGACGCCCAGGCCTGCCGCGACACCCCGAACGACGACTGGGCGCTGCAGTAGCGCCACGCTCCGGCCCTTTGAAAATTCATCCTGTCCCCGCAGTGCAATCCATGCCATAGACCCCGTGGGCCAGCGCTCCCCAACGAGCGTCAGCCTATCTGTAAGGATAGGAGACAACACAGATGACGACCGCCGCTAAACCGGCGACACGCCCCGCGTGTCCGCACTTTTCATCCGGGCCGACTGCCAAGCGCCCCGGCTTTTCACTTTCACAATTGGAGACCGCCGCCCTTGGGCGCTCGCATCGCTCGGCCGATGCGAAAGCCAAACTCAAGGAGGCGATCGAACGCACCAAGACGATTCTCGGCCTACCCGAAGGCTACCGCGTCGCCATCGTGCCCGCCTCTGACACTGGCGCGGTCGAGATGTGCATGTGGTCCATGCTTGGCGGACGACCCGCTGACATCTTCGCCTGGGAAAGCTTCGGCAAGGACTGGGTGACCGACGCGGTCGACCAGCTCAAGCTCGACGACTGCGAAATCCATGTCGGTGACTATGGCGTCCTGCCGCCCTTCGAAAAAGCACGGGATGACGCCGACATCGTCTTCACATGGAACGGCACCACCTCCGGTGTGCGCGTGCCCAATGCGGACTGGATCAAACCAAACCCGGACCGGGTCGTCATCTGCGATGCGACCTCTGCCGTCTTCGCGCAGGAGATCGAGTGGGAAAAGCTCGATGTGATCACCTATAGCTGGCAGAAAGTACTCGGCGGAGAAGCGGCTCACGGCATGCTAATCCTCTCGCCGAACGCCGTGCGCCGGCTTGAGACCTACGTGCCGGATCGGCCCCTGCCCAAGCTCTTCCGCATGACCAAGGGCGGCAAGCTCAACGAAGCGCTCTTCGAAGGCGCGACCATCAACACCCCCTCCATGATGGCGACCGAAGACTACCTCAAAGCGCTCGACTGGTGCGAATCGACCGGCGGCTGGCGCGGCCTGAAGGCGCGCTCGGATGAGTCCCTTCAAATCCTGACGGACTGGGAAGCAAAGGCCGACTGGGTCGAGTTTCTCTGCGCCGATGACGAGGTTCGCTCCAATACCGGCGTCACCTTCAGAATCGCCGATCCGCGCATTGCCGGGCTCGACGAGGATGACCAGCGCGCCTTCGTCAAGCGCATGATGAAACGGCTGGAAGCCGAAAACGCCTGCTTCGATGCGGCCGCCTATGCCAAGGCTCCTCCCGGCCTGCGCATCTGGTGCGGCGGCACGGTGGAGCCTTCCGACGTCGCCAAGCTGACGCCGTGGCTCGACTGGGCCTTTGCCGAAGAAGCGGCGCTGCTCGAGACCGCCTGACGGCGCAGGCCATGACGCTCAGTCTTCGCCCAGCCACGCTGGCCGATGTCCCGCATCTTCAGAGATGGGACACCCAGCCTCACGTGATCGCCGCGACAAGCGACGATCCCGATGCTGATGTGGCGTTCGAAGACGCTGAATGGGCCGATGAAGTCAGCGATGGCGATCCACATAGCCATTACTTCATTGCCGAGGTCAGCGGCCGCCCGATCGGAGCCATGCAGGTGATCGACCCGGCACTGGAGCGGACCCACTATTGGGGCCGCGACTGTCCGCCGAACCTGCGCGCGATGGATATCTGGATCGGCGAGCCCGACTGCCTCGGCAAAGGCTACGGCACGCAGATGATGACCCTCGCCATCGACGCCGCCTTTGCAGACCCAATTGTCGAGGCGATTGTCATCGATCCTCTCGCCTCCAACACAGACGCCCATCGCTTCTATCAGCGTCTGGGCTTCCGTCCCATCGAGCGCCGCATGTTCGACGAGGACGATACCCTTGTTCACAGACTCAACCGCGCCGACTGGCGCAAAGGAAACTAGACCATGCCCAAAGTTCTTATCGCTGACAGCCTCAGCCCCGCCGCTGTCGACATCTTCGCCCAGCGCGGCATCGAGACGGATGTCAAAGTCGGCCTCTCCAAGGACGAGTTGATCGAGATCATCCCGAACTATGACGGTCTCGCCGTCCGTTCAGCGTGCAAGCCGGATGCAGATGTCATCGCGGCAGCCACGAACCTGAAAGTCATCGGCCGGGCCGGCATCGGCGTCGACAATATCGACATCAAGGCCGCCACTGCCAAAGGCGTCGTCGTCATGAACACGCCGTTTGGCAACGCCATCACCACCGCTGAGCATGCCATCGCCATGATGTTCGCCGCCGCCCGGCAAATCCCGGCCGCCGATGCAGGCACGCAAACCGGCGGCTGGCCGAAGAAGGCCTTCATGGGCCGCGAGGTCTCCTACAAGACGCTCGGTCTCATCGGCTGCGGCAATATTGGCAGCCGGGTTGCCGAGCGCGCGATCGGGCTGAAGATGAAGGTCGCCGCCTACGATCCCTTCCTGACGGAAGAGCGGGCCGTCGAGCTTGGCGTGGAAAAAGTCGAGCTCGACGAATTGCTCGCCCGCGCCGACATCATCACGCTGCACGTGCCGAAGACCGATGCGACCGCGAACATCCTTTCAAAGGAAGCGCTGGCCAAGACCAAGCCCGGCCTCATCCTCGTCAATTGCGCGCGCGGTGGCCTTGTCGATGAAGCGGCGGTGAAGGAATTGCTCGACAGCGGCCATATCGGCGCGGCAGCGTTCGATGTGTTCGCAGAAGAGCCTGCCAAGGAAAACGTCCTGTTCGGTGCGCCGAACTTCATCGCGACCCCGCACCTGGGTGCCGCAACCTCCGAAGCACAGGAAAACGTCGCCCTCCAAGTTGCCGAGCAGATGGCCGACTATCTCCTCACCGGAGCGGTCACCAATGCGCTGAATATGCCGTCGGTCACGGCCGAGGAAGCGCCGCGCCTGAAACCTTTCGCGACGCTGTCAGAAAAACTCGGCCTGTTCGCCGGGCAGATTTCCGACTTCGGCTTTGACGAGGTCGTCGTCGAATATGAAGGCGAGGTCTCCGAGCTCAACCGCAAGCCACTGACCGCCGCCCTGCTCGCAGGTCTGCTACGCCCATCGCGCGGAGACGTGAACATGGTGTCGGCCCCGGCGATCTTGGCGGAAAGCGGTGTGAAACTGACTGAGACCAAGACCGAGGACAGTCCCGTCTATGACAGCCTGATCCGCGTGAAGGTGAAGACCAAGGCGACCCAGAACGCGCCAGAAGGCGGCTGGCGCACGCTCGCCGGCACGATCATCGCCGGCCGGCCGCGCATTGTCGAAGTCAAAGGCATGGCGCTGGAAGGCGATTTCTCGCCGGTCATGCTCTACGTCAACAATCTCGACAAGCCGGGTTTTATCGGCGCGCTCGGGGCCATGCTCGGGGAAGCCAACGTCAACATCTCGACCTTCCATCTCGGGCGCACAACCGAAAGCGGTGAAGCCATCGCCCTTGTCGGCGTAGACTCAGACCCGCCGGCCGACCTGATCGCGAGCCTCGATGGGCTGGAGCATGTGCGCTACGTTAAAGCACTTCGGTTCTAGGCGCTTAATCGTCGGCGTACACGCCGTCAGCTGCCGCGAGGGCATTTTCGAAGAGCTCGCGCACTGACAGCTCCCCTTCTTCCGTCGAAGCCAAGGCGTCAAGAGGGGGGGCAGTCAACGCTTTTCCGGTTGCGTAAACAGGAAGTCCGGCTCTCAGCAGGCTTTCAATATCGAGAATCCCGGCCCCATACTTCTGGTTCCAACCTGTCGGCACTCGGGCCGTGTCGCGAAGCAAGCGCTGAAAGTACTGATTGAGCCAAAGACCAGAACTATGAGCCGCGTGAATACAAGCGTCGCGACCATGGTGTGCAAGCCAGACCGCGGCGGCCCCTGCCGTCATCGCAGTCGCGTAAGACGTGCCCTCGCCCCTTCTGGACAACAAGTCGCTATTGGCGTTTTGGTGACCTGCAGCCGTCACCCATTCGGCGGGCGCGGCGATGTCGATCCGGCCCTTGCCGTCTCGACTCGCATGAGGCCAAGGGGTGTCATCATGTCCGATCCCACTTACCGCGACAGCCCCGTCGCATTTCGCCGGAGCGACCAGAAACCCGACACAGTTTCCCGCCGCAGCGACACTGATCACATCCGCCATCAGGGCCTTTCGGACAGCCTTTCGAAGGGCAGAATAGCAGGCTAGCGTACCGAGACTCATCGACAGAACCGGCCGCTCTTCGAGCGTGGCCAGCTTGATCGCTCGTACGAGATTTTTGCCACTCGTGACGACGACCCATTTGACCGCACGATACGGCACTGTGTGTGCGTTAGGCGCAACGCCTTTCACCAAGAAAGAGTCGTGCCGACTGACCATGACACTGCCAGTCGTATCGCCATGCCCCCAACTCTTTCCGACCCCCGGATCAAATCCGCCTGGCTGCTTCTTGAAGAAATCCCAGCCTTCCTGAGGCAAGCAGGCACCGTCCATTTCGCGGTGCGCCTTATAGCCGGTATCAATATGTCCAACCTTTATACCCTCGCCGCCCCAGCGCCGATTCTGAGCCTTTGAGTATGCATGCGCCTGGGCAACACGAACAGATTTCAGGGCCCAATCCCGATCCCAGCCAGAACTGTTAAACGGGATATCGCCAACCGAGCAGAATCCGCCGGAAGACTTGGCCAGGCCCAGCTCGGTGGTCGCGGGCGGACCAAACCAGACAATGTCCGGATACACCTCTCGTATCCAGTTCTGGCTGTCCTCCAACCACTCGGCGAAATCGATCGCGGCCAGGGCATGCTCCGTATTGTCGACGGTCTGATCGAAGGCGAAGTCCACGACGAAATCGACATCGACCTCTCCGTCGAACCGTTCGTCAACATCGACGGGCTCCACATTGCTGAGCGATTCTGCCAGCAATCCGGATGTCTCCGCCAGCACGTTAAGGAGCCGGCTCCGCACTTCGCTTACGCCCATCGGATCTGTAAGCTCTATGGAAAACGAGCTCTCTACGCCGTCCCCGTCCTCTTGATCTGTTTTCATGATCGCCGCCTCAGGCGACAGCGCCCGCTCGGCATATTTTGCAAACCTGTCCGGATCCATCGCTCACCCCCCGGTCCAACGAAGCCTGAGGGAAGCCTACCATAGTGATCGTCTGCTCGCAGCAAAAAAAAGGGTATTGATGGAGGAAAATAAGACTTATGCGCGCTGGCGGGGAACCCTTGCTGGCGCGCCTCTCTATCTGACTCTCGTCAATCACGAAAACGGGAGTTCCCCATGACAAAGATCGCTATCGTCTATCATTCCGGTTATGGCCACACGGCGAAAGTCGCCGAACACGTCCAGACCGGCGCTAACGCCCTCGAAGGCGTCGAAGCAAGCCTCTACAAGGCCGAAGACCTCGCTTCGCCTGATGAAGGCCCCTGGGATGCCCTCGCCGCAGCGGACGCCATCATTTTCGGCGCACCAACATATATGGGCTCCGCGTCCGCGCCGATGAAAGCCTTCATGGATGCATCTTCAAAAGTCTGGTTCGCCGACGGTTGGAAGGACAAGATCGCTGCCGGATTCTCCAATTCAGGCTCCCTGTCTGGCGACAAGAGCTCAACGCTCCAGCAGCTCGCCACACTTGCCGCGCAGCAAGGCATGATCTGGGTGAATTTTGGTATGAAATCCGGGTACGCTGCCTCTTCGAACGATTTTGAAACCGCGCACAACCGCGCAGGACACTATCTCGGGCTCGGCACACAGGCCCTGACAGATCTGCCGGCCGAAGACGCACCAGGCAAGGCCGATCTTGAGACCTCGGAAGCCTTCGGAAAGCGTGTCGCTGAGGCCACGCTCCGGTGGGCGCGCGGCGCGGCTTGACCGCCATAACCTTGACGAGGCTGTAATGTTTGGCTCGTTGGTCGCCCAATAAGGGAATCGAGAACCATGAAAACCATTGCAGCCTTATCCGCCGCGTTTGCCCTCTCAGGCGTCGCCAGCGCTGGCCCGGTCGACGAGTTCCGCCTCGGCATCCTGCAGCACAATATCTGCGTGAATGACTGCGATAACGCCAACAAGGAAGACGGGCCGAATCTGAATGCAGAGCTTGTCTTCGCCTCTCCCGATTTCCTCGACATCCTCTATGCGCCACGCCCCTTCATCGTGGCCTCGGCCAATCTCTCCGGCGATACCAGTTTTGGCGGCTTTGGCCTGCTCTGGAACTGGGATTTCGCCGAGGGCTGGTCGCTGGAGCCGGGTCTTGGCTATGTCATCCATGATGGCGAACTGGAGCCGCCCTTCCCGCAGGGCGATCCGCGCAACATCCCGTTCAATGAAACAACGGTCTATCTCGGCTCGGAGGATCTCTTCCGCACAAGCCTCGCCCTCAACCGGGACTTCGGCGAACGCTGGGGCATCCAGCTGCAATACGAGCACCTTTCCCACGGCCAGATCCTCGGCGATGGCCGCAATCAGGGCATGGATACAATCGGCGCGCGCGTGTTCTGGCGCTTTGATGACTAATCTCTGACAACCGGCTGACACTACCGGCGCAAGCGGTCCGCCACTGTCACACAGACATCATGAAATCAGCTTATGCGCTGCTTGGATGGGGCAGGAGCCGAAGAAATACCGCAGCATCTTCATCTCGGATGTGCATCTTGGCTCTCAGGGGAGCCAGGCTGAAGCCCTATGTGATTTCCTCAAAAACAATCCATCAGAAAACCTGTTTCTCGTCGGCGACATCATCGATGGCTGGCGGCTGCGCAAGAAGTGGTTCTGGCCGCAGGCGCACACAAATGCCATTCGGCGTATCCTGACCGCTTCGAAACGCGGCACGGCCGTTACCTACATCATCGGCAATCACGATGAATTCCTGCGGGCCTTCCTGAAATTCCGGCCAAGCTTCGGGCGCGTCAAAATCTGCAACCGCACCGAGTACACAGGTGTCGACGGCAAGCGGTATCTCGTCGTCCATGGCGATATGTTCGACGGTATGATGCGGGCCGATCGAAAATGGATCATGCATCTGGGCGATCAGGCCTATAATTTCCTACTCTGGGTGAACACGAAGCTGAATGCGTTACGTCGCGCCTTTGGCCTACCCTACTGGTCGCTCTCTGCCGCGCTGAAGAAACGGACAAAGCGCGCCATGAACTTCATCCACGACTTTGAGGAACACGTCGCCGGATACTGCAAGCGCAAAGGCTATGACGGGGCGATTTGCGGACACATCCACGTTGCGGAGATGCGCGAGATTGATGGCATCGCTTACATGAATGACGGAGACTGGGTGGAGTCATGCACAGCCCTCGTCGAACACCATGACGGCACATGGCAGCTCGTGGAACACAAACCCCTTGCCTTAAGACCCGCCAGCCGGCCGCAGAGAGTTTCCGCCACCGCCGCTTAACGACGCCAAACCCGTCCACCCGCGTCACCCTCGATGAGCGCCAGCTCATCTGAGGGCCCATCTCTGACGCGTCAGGTATGGTGCATGCGGCGCGGCTCGGAGCTGGGCCCTCAG
>JANQQC010000060.1 GCA_028285145.1 Hyphomonadaceae bacterium | reverse complement strand
ATGCCTGAGCATCAGAAGCGCGAAATGTATGCGGTCACGCCGGTCTTTTTCTGGCCGGTCCTGTGGTGGTCGATCATCGTGTTCGAGGCGTGGATGGCGAGCTATGAGGCCGAGCATGGCCCGGCCGAGATCCTGTTTGCTGTCACGCCGTTCGGGCGCATCCGCCTGAAGTATATCAGCGACCGGCCTGCGCCGCGCCACACGCCTGAGCTGTCGGGCGCGGCAGTGCGCGCGCTGCTCGCCGCGTTCACCCCAGCGATTATGACCTCTGCGCCTGTGCGCCGTGTCCGCACGGTGGAGGCGATCTCGACGGCAGCCGTGCAGGAGACATACGTATCCCGACCAGCGCTGATGGCACCGGGCTAACCTGTTCCGCTCACCCCGGATCAGGTCCGGGAGGTGCAGCCAGCCAAACTCAACAGCCAGACGACCGCCCCACCTCAGGGGTCGCATGTGCTGGCGGCAGGATAGCCTGGCTGCCGATTACTCTGCTGCAGGTCGGGTTGAGACGAACTTGTCACGCTCGCACCCACCCATGGAACTTGGCAAGCCATGCTCATCCCAGGCCGCCCTGAGACCAACCGACTCAATGAATCCCGGAAACGCTTCGTGATCACGGAAACTGCTTGCCATCGGACTGTCATCCCAAAGCGTGCACAGGATGTAAGTATCACCGCTGAATGTGTGCGATGAGAATAGATCGACGAACGTATCGTGATCTCCGACATTGAACATGAAGCTCAGTATGTGGGTATTGATAATGGCGGAGGGATCACTTGTGTACCGACGAAGCACCGACTGCATCTCACGCCGACTGCCGGCATCATCTGTATGAACAGCATCGGCGAGCAATGAACTGAAATTGGTGACGCCGGACCATTGTTGGAACAAGTCATTCATAGGCAAGAAAGCGCGCTCCAGCCAGTCGCGCGCCATGGCCCGATCTCCAGACAGCGCGAGTACGTGTGGAAGCACCATCGCTGCTGGCAGAAACCCAAGTCCAAGAGCTTCTTCCAGCAGCGCCCGCGCGCGTTCTAAAGAACCTGCATTGATATGCGCCAGCGCCAGCGTCCAGTTGTTGGTCGCATTTGTCGGATCAAGCGCAAGAGCGGCTTCACCTGTTTCAATCGCCCTTTCAGTATGGCCAACAATACACCAATAGTATCCAAGCGCGCCCAACGCATCGGGATCTCTTCCATCAAGTTCTACAGCCCGGGCCAGACGGTGATACGGTCTGGTGAGTGTAAACTTGCGAGAGTCGATGCCGGACGCAGCGAGATGGGCGCGTGCCAGTGTGGGATCGAGTTCAAGCGCCTTGAGCGCCGCATCCGATGCCCGGTCCAGATAGATGTTGCTGTCTTCCACCAAAGTATATTGCGGCAGCGTATTGTTTGCGCGGGCAAGTTCAGCCCAGGCCTCCGCAAAGTTGGGGTCCAGCGCCGTCGCGCGGCTGAGCAGCTTTACCGCCTGGGTCAGGGTCGTGTCGCCTGCCCTTACATCCACAAGCGCCTTACCACGCAAATACAGGTCGTGAGCTTCAGAGTTGGTTGTCAAGGTCTTGGCCAGTCGTCCGTCTACGGAAGCACCAAGGATGATTTCCAGCGCCTCCGCGATCTTCTGGGCAATCGTTTCCTGAAGATCGAAAACATCCTCAAGATGCCCATTATAGGCTTCAGACCATAGATGAAATCCATCGCGTATCTGTATCAGTTGGGCGGTGATCCGGACGCGATCGCCCTGCTTGCGAACCGAACCCTCCAGCACATGCGATACGGATAGCACCCGACCAATCTCGCGAACGTCTACATCGTCTCGATAGGCAAAGGATGAAGTGCGGCCTGCCACGCGAAGGTCAGGCACTTTAACAAGCGCATTCAGGATCTCTTCGGAAATCCCGTCCGAGAAATAAGCCTGATCGGAGTCTGGGCTCATATCCTTGAAAGGCAGAACGGCGATAGAGCGATCCTGCACAGGCTCAGCCGGGCTCGCTCGTGGCCCGTCTTCATCAAGCTCCACCTCGACAGGTTTCCTGAACCGATATCCCTGTCCTCGAACAGTCTGAATCCAGTCCTGTCTCTTGGCGGTGTCTTTTAGGGTCTGCCGCAGCTCTTTGACCGTTGTCGTCAGGGCCGCGTCGCTAACAAAGACGCCAGGCCACACATCCGTGAAGATGGCCTCCTTCGTAACCAGCGTCTGTGGCGATCGCATCAGCGCGACCAGCAGCGCGAGAGACTTTGGAGACAGGCCAAGCGGCTCATCATCCAGCCAGGCACGCTGATCAAGCAAGTCCACCGTCAGGCCGTCGGCGTGCAGAAATCGATGAGATGTATCGCTCATAGCATTCTCACGAGTTCTAGTCCGCTCGCCATCGGTCAGTTTTCAACTCAAACTTCATGTTGGTTACGCCGTCTGATGGTCCGTGGCGAGAATCGAAAATGGCATCCTCATAAATCCTCAGAAAACCCCCAGACAGCGCTCAAGCGCGCGGACAGCAGCCGCGTCATCACTAACACGGCCAGCGTGGGAAGTCCTGCTGGCTTCAAACTTTTAATCAGAAGGGAGAGAAGAAAATGACCAGAACGTCTTTGATATGCGGGCTGGCGATTATTGGAGCATTGATGGGCCCCGGTTTGTCCGCAAATGCGGCGACGCCAAAAGTACAGCTGGATGTTTTCAGCTTTAGTTACACGACTCAGACTCTGGCTGAAACCAAGGGGAAGCGCTCTTTCGAGCGAAGCCTCAAACGTGCGGCACGCAATTACTGCTCGGTTGGAACTGCGCCAGGTATGCGCCGCGCCATTCGTCGCTGCGAGAACGCCGTGGTTTCCCAAGTCGTCGCGCAGCTGGCCCACCGGACACGCATAGCTCCTGTCTAGCGCGCGTCTTTCTCGATTGGGGCTCGGGGGCGCAACTCGGCAATTCATGCTGGGGATAACAAGGTAAGCAAACATGAAAACAACACTCTCAGCCCTGACACTAGTAGGTGTCATCTTCGGTACAGGCGCTGCCGCTGCCGACGTCAGTAAAGCGCCACTTCCTGAGGTCGAATGGAATACGTCAATCAACCACTTCCAAATCGACAAAGACAAATACATCGGCCAGCGATTATCTGTCATCTGCCCGCCGCGCGCGGTCACAGACACTGATGACGCCATCTTCGGGACAGATACTTATACAAGCGACAGTCCCATTTGCGTCTCGGCGGTCCATGCCGGCGCGATTGAAATTACTGGAGGGGTCGTCACCCTTCAAGTTATGCCGGGAGCGGAAAACTACTTGGGGACATTCCGAAATGGAATGACATCCTCTGACCGGCCCGCAACCGATCGGGCAGTCGCTTTTCTGCCGGGGTCGTCTGGTGTCATTGAACAAATCCATGATGAGTATTTGCCGCGCATTGACTGGGACACGAAATTCACACGCACGGGTTTGGCAAACCGGGATCTCGTCGGTCAGGAATTTGCGTTTCTTTGCCCGCCCGCTCGGCCAGATATGCGCGCTCGTCGCGTCGTCGGAACAGACCGCTACGCTTTTGACAGCATGATTTGCCGAGCCGCTGTCCACGCAGGTCAGATTACGCTCGAAGGCGGACCTGTTCTGCTGCGCATGGAACCTGGTTCTTCCGACCTTCATGGCAGCACCCGCCATGGCATCGAAACGGCCAATGGCCAAAGCAGTGTACGGACCATCACCTTTGTCGAGCCATAATGGTTCATCGGATCGAAGTGGCTCTCTCAGGCATTCAGTCGTGACCTTCCAGTCATCCTTCAGTTGAAGCGCGCGGATCGGGTTCCGGTTGTTTCGGAGAATGCAGATCGGAATCCGGGATGGCGCGAGATCAGGAGCGCTGGAAAGCGGCTCGAGCCGGCTCATGAAGTTACCAGCGCTCCTTACCGATCAGCACATCACCCCACCATCATTCCATCAATTCTGGCGCAGTGACGCCCTTTTCCTAAAGAGGACTTTCCATGTCTTTGACTCTTTTTTCCTTCATCGGTTCGACCCGCGGGCAGCAGAATACAGGCGCGCTTCGAAGATCCGCCTCCCCTGCTACCATAGGCACAGCGTTACTATTGGGCGCTGGTTTGTTCGGCGCGGCACCCGCAACGGCAGGAACGTGTGATGAAATCCCTCCGGCTTCGGGTGACTTCGTGTGTTCTGGCGAGGCCGCTGGCTCGGACGCGACCGAGACCCTCGCAGGCGTTCAGACCACTGTCACGACAGAAGATGGGTTCGGTCTTACGCCGGGAGCCGGAAATGCGCTTGAGATATCAGGCACCCTTGGGACATCTTTTACAGGCTCAGGCGTCACGGAGATCACCGGGCAATTGACCGGGATCGATATCGTAAACTCCGGCCTGGGGTCTCTGTCACTGACCTCCGATGGCGTGATTACCGGCCTTTCCGGAAACGGAATCGCGGCCCAGAATTTCGGTGGCGGTGTTAATATGACGATTAGTACGGCTGATACCGCCGGTTCTAGTAATGGTATCCTTGCCGATAATGACGGGACCGGGGCGCTCTCAGTGACGTCGACCGGCGCTGCCACGGGAACAGCCCTTAACGGAATCTTCGCGTCGAACTCTGCGACCGGTACGGACCTGACGGTAACAGCGGCCGATACGAGTGGTGGCAGTTTCGGCATCTTCGCCGACAATGACGGGTTGGGGGCACTAACGATTACCTCGACCGGCGCTGCCACGGGCACCGATGAAGATGGCATCTTTGCGCAGAACTCCAGCGCCGGCACGGACCTGACCGTGACAGCGGCCGATGCGAGCGGCGGCGACCATGGTATTTCTGCTGTCAATGACGGGACAGGTGCTGTCACTGTGATCTCCACCGGCACCGTGACAGGGACACTTCTCAACGGCATCAATGCAACCAATGCAGCCACCGGTACCGACCTGACGGTGACGGCCGTCGATACAAGCGGCGGCGACTACGGTATCTTTGCCGACAATGACGGGACAGGGGCTGTCACTGTAACATCGACCGGGACGGCGACGGGTGGGATCAACGGCATCCGCGCGCGGAACTCCATCAACGGCACCGACATAACTGTGACAGCCGCAGACACAAACGGCGCTAGCATCGCAATTGATGTCTTCAATACCGGCACGGGTATAACGACCGTCAACTCAACCGGCGCTGCCACAGCAGAGGGTTTATTCGGTATCCGCGCACAGAATTCCGCTAACGGCACGGACATCACAGTGACAGCGGTTGATGCAAACGGCATCGAGGATGGTATTCTTACGATCAACGACGGTACCGGCGCTCTGATGGTCACGACGACCGGCACAAGTGTTGGGGACGGACGGTCTGGTATCCGGGCGCTGAACAGGAACGCCGGCACAGACCTTACGGTGACGGCGGCTGATACAAGCGGTTTTGGTAGTGGCATTTTTGCCGAAAATCTAGGTTCTGGGGCTCTGAGCGTGACCTCAACCGGCACCGCCACGGGGACAGCAGGTAACGGTATCGCCGCAGAGAACTCCGCCACTGGCACCGACCTGACAGTGACAGCCGCCGACACGAGTGGCGTTGATTACGGCATCTTTGCCGAGAACTTCGGATCCGGGGCTTTGACGGTGACGTCGACCGGTACCGCGACCGGGACAGCTTTTGACGGCATCTTCGCACAGAATTTCAGCGCCGGTACAGACCTGACGGTGACTGCCGCCGATACGAGCGGCGGGGAACGCGGCATTCTTGCTGACAATGATGGGTCGGGGGCTTTGACGGTGACGTCGACGGGCACGGCCACAGGGACAGCAGGTGAAGGTATCTTCGCAGAGAACTCCTTCACTGGCACTGATCTTACGGTGACAGCTGCCGACACGAGCGGTGGTAACTTCGGCATCTTTGCCTTTAATGTAGGGGCCGGTGCTGTGACGGTGACCTCGACCGGCACCGCCGCCGGGGCGGCATTCGAAGGCGTCCGCGCGTCGAACTCTGCTAACGGCACGGACCTGACGGTGTCAGCCGCCGATACAAGTGGCGGTTTTTATGGGATCCGCAGCCTGAACTCCGGTTCAGGCGTAACGGCGGTGACGTCGACCGGCACTGCGACCGGCACAGAGTTCGACGGCATCTTCGTGCGAAACTCCGGCACCGGTACTGATATGACCGTGACCGCTGCTGACGTGGCCGGTGGCACCAACGGCATCAACACGCTGAACGAGGGGACCGGTCCGACGGTGATCACGACCAGCGGTGTTGTTGCGGGCGGGACCGGCAATGCGATTAACGCGGTCTCGGCGGGCACAGCGATCGCCGTCAACAATAGCGGAACGCTGGAGAGCGGGGCCGGCTTTGCACTGGCGGCAAGCGGCGGCGAGACCACGCTGAGCAATAGCGGCAACGTCAATGGCGGCGTGCAACTGAGCGGGCTCAATGACAGCCTCGCCAATAGCGGCCTGTTCAATGCCACAATCGACAGCGATTTCGGCGCGGGCGACGATGCATTCACCAATGACGGCACCGTCTCGGCCACCGGCGCGGTCACGCTGACCGGGCTGGAGCAGTTCACCAATAATGGGCTCGTCTCCCTGGCCAATGGCGCAGCCGGAGACACCTTCACCCTTCCGGGAACCTATACCGGCACCGGCATGCTGGAAGTGGACATAAACTCCGATGGCGCAGGTTCAGCCGACCGGCTGGTCATCGCAGGTGCGGCCACCGGCAACACCTCGCTGATCGTCAATGAGGTCGGTGCCAGCCCGGACTTCGGCAACACTTTCCTGATCGTGGATGCCGGAGCCGGAACCACAGAAGACGCCTTCCTGCTTGCCGATGAGGACGCAACCATAGGGTTCTTGTCTTACGCCACGCTCTTCGATGCGGGGACAGGCGATGTCTTCCTGACGAGCACGATTGGCACGCCAGTGTTCCAGACCGTCAAATATGCCGAAGGCGCGCAATCGCTCTGGTATCGCTCTGCTGATGCCTGGGCGGCGCATATCGCCTCTCTTGACGAAGACACGAGAACCTCTCCCTTCTGGGTGCAACTACATGGCACTGTCGCCACCCAGGATGACAGCGTCACGTTCGCTCCAAACGGCACGGACCAGACGGTCTCCCTCGATTATGAGCAGACTCTCGCCGGCTTTCAGGTCGGATATGATTTCGATCCCGACATCGCCTCTCACGACATCCTGTTCGGTGTCACCGGCGGCTATCTGAGCTCGGATCTCGACTTCGACGGCACCGCTGACAGCGTCAATTATGGCGCGTTCAGTATCGGCTCCTATGCGATGTTCGAAACTGGCCGCTACTTCGCCAACGCGCTCGTCAAATATGACGTCATCGGCGCGGACGTTCGGTCACAGTCGGCTGGATACAATGTCAATCTGGATGGCAGCGCGTATGGCGTCCGGCTCGAAGCCGGCGCTCGTTTCGAAGAGGGAGCCTTCTTCATCCGGCCGCTCGCCAGTGTCGAGTATCAGGAGACAAGCCTGGACGATTTCTCCGCGCTCGGAGCCGATGTCCGGTTCGATGACTTTGGCGGGGTGCGCACCATGGCCGGTGCACGGGTCGGTGGTCAGACGGAAGTCGAAGGCGGTAACAGGATCAACTACTACGCGGATGCAAAGGCGGTTTATCACTCTGAGACCAATGACGGAGCCGCGTTCTCCACCGGTACGTCTTCGGCCGTGATCGATAACCGGCTGTCCAACACGTTCGGCCGGCTCGAACTGGGCGCGGAGCTGCTGACCGGGAATGGCTTTCAGGGCTTCATCGAAGGCAATGCTGATGTCTCATCAAGATACTCAAGCTTCGGAGCTCGCGCAGGGGTGCGGGTCGCCTTCTAACCGGGTGTCGGCGCACGAAGCCGTGTTTCACCAGAGACTGGTTTGACCCTCACGGCTCTGCGCCACCGTATCACGCTCATGGAATTCCTGTTCTGCTGAAAAGAAACGGAAGACCGACGGGCAAGCAAACAGCAGGTGCCTGATTACTCCCTACTGAGGCACCTGACTGGTCGGCCAGATTGCGGACCGCCCGCCGTCCCCCGGGGGCACTGTAGTCTGGCCGACATTCCTAAACCGCACAGAGGCAGAACCGCAGGTACACGCCTGACGGGAAACTGGCCAGCTGCGATTTCAGTCCATGACCCATACGCGCAAGCTGATGCGGCGTTAGGCTAACCGCCTACGGTACCACCATCGACGCGCCGAATTGCAACGACAGCGGGTCGCGGCGGTGTTCGCGAATTGAAATCGGGCCAACGGGTGCTGGGCGATTCGAACGTAGCGCCCTCACCTTCTCCGGGATGCTGAACAGCGAGAAACAGCGTTCGTCCATCCGGCGTAAACTTTGGACCACACACCTCCGCCCCTTCAGGTGCACGGAAAAAGGCCCTGCTGGTCCCCCGCCGCTCCCCGGTCGTCTCCACCGCCCATAAGCCGTCGGCGGCACCGGTTCGTTCGTTTCCGTCAGTTGCGATCCAAAGGCGTCCTGAGGGATCAACGGCGCAGTTATCGGGGCTGCCAAACCAGCCATTTTCACTGGTCAGAGGATTCCAGGACGCACCGAAGGCAGGATCAGATGGATCCCCACACCGCACCAGGATTTCCCATCGTGACCGCGTCGCCGAGAAGTCGCCACTGGGCTCGATGATTTCGATGATATGACCAAACTGGTTGTTGGCGCGTGGGTTGGCCGCATCCACCTGATCATCCGTACGCTCACTATTGTTGGTCAGCATCAGCCAGACCTTACCTGTGCTTGGATCGGGCTCGACGTCCTCAGGCCGATCCATGGGCGTTGCCCCCAACAGATCCGCAGCACGCCGGGTTTCAATAAGAACGTCGGCCTGGTCCCGGAAACCATTCGCGATGGTCAGCGGTCCTTCGCCATGCCGGAGCGGCATCCAGTCAACCATTCCGTCTTCGTCGAACCGTGCAACATATAGAACGCCATCATCCAGCAGATCGCGATTGGCAGACGGATCGTTGCGGTTCACACGGCCAGTGCTGACGAACTTGTAAACATAGTCGAAGCGCTGATCGTCACCCATGTAGATGACAAGGCGGCCGTCAGGAGCAATTACGCTTTCCGCACCCTCATGTTTGAACCGCCCAAGCGCGGTCCGCTTTTTGGGCTGCGAGGTGGGATCGGTCGGGTCGACTTCCACGACCCAGCCGAAGCGGTTTGGTTCATTGGGTTCCTTAGAGACGTCATAGCGATCAACAAAGCGGCCCCATTGATACCAGCCACCCGGGACCCCGTATCGCTTGTGGTTTTCAGCTTCGCCATGCCCCTCGGGGACCTCACCGCGAAAGTACCCGTTGAAATTTTCCTCAGCCATCAGCCAAGTACCCCAAGGCGTTATGCCACCAGCGCAATTGTTCATTGTTCCTGCAACGACCGTCCCGGTCGGGTCTTTAGTTGTGACGAGGCGCGCTGAACCGGCGGCCGGTCCCGTGATCTCCATCGGTGTCGAATGTGCGGTGATCCGCCGATTATACTTCGAGCCGACAACCGGCCGCCAACCATCCTCTGTCTCGACGATCTCGACCACCGTCCCCCCATGTGCCGCCATCTCGGTCAGGCAGAAATCCTTCGTCATGGATGCCGGGAAGTCCGCAGCGACCCCGGGCAACATCAATGTCGTCGACACGTATTCATGGTTCACGCAGAGAAGACCCCGATTGCGCCCATCCTCACTGTCTGGCAGTGCGACAAATCCTACATAGTCATTATTGTATCCGAACTGACGCAGCTGCGCCGTTTCGCTTTGGGCCATCGGGTCGAATGCCGGGCTATCCTCGAACAAGGGATCGCCCCACCGGATCAGGGTGTCCGTACCATAACCAACTGGCACGTGATGCGTGTCATCAACACCCCGCGCAATTTCGTCAAAATCAAAGACCGGAGTTTGGGGCTCTGCAGTCTCGGAATGCCCTGTCGTGCATCCACTCAGCAACGCCCCCGAAACGGCTGCGATACCGCCAAGAACACCTCGCCGGGTCAATCGGGCTTCGATGACCTGTTCCAGTGTCTGCGCGCCAGCGGCGATGCAAGGATTTGTCGACTTGTTCTCAGATTGGTCCACCGAACCGTTCCCCTTTTACCTTGCAGTTAGCCTTACGAGATTTTTGCGACAGGAGCGTTACGGCCCAACACCAATAACCGGATAAGGTTGAAGACTGGACAAGCTGAGTGAATACGCCGCGTCGCCGAGATCGTTGATATTCTCTTCCGCGCTCAACTCGCCCTCCAGCCAGTACGGTGCCCAGATGTCCTTAACGCGTATCGATGGGTCAGCACGAACGAAAATGATTTGGTTCGGTGGCGGTGGCGGCGTGTGAATGCAAGCGCCCATATAGGGGACAAAGAGAAATTCCGCGTGTTTCCGGTCGAGGTTGAAGTCAAACGGGACAACATAGCCTGGGATGCGGATCAGTTCCCCGTCGAGTTCTTCAACAACATCAAAGCTGCCAAACTGCGGCATGTAGTCGAGTTCCGATCCCTCTTCGATCTCAGAAAACGGAGCGGCCTCCGCCAAAGTGGTGGCGTTTGATTGGTATCGCTTCTGAAGCGCGGCTAAATACTCTTCTTGCTGACGAATAAGATCATCCAATGCACCTTCCGGCATGAGCTCGTCCCAGAGAATGGGCAATGGCTCGCCTGGCTTTATCCCCCAGTACTTTCCGCCTGCACTGTCAGTCGGCTCATCGACGGCCTCATCTGCAAGCGCGTTTGAATCCGCGGTGTCACTTCGCCGTTCAAAAACAACGGTTTCGGCATCAGCAGGCAAAGGCGGCGGCTCTTTATAAGCGGTCGATTCACGATTATTGTCGTCCGACGCGCTGCAGGCTGAAAGCAAACAAGCGGCGATGATGGCTGTAAGCTTTCGCATAGTCAGCTGACCTCTCAGGGCTGATAGTCGCCGGTGCTTTGCCCGCGAAGAGATAGTCGCTGAACTGCCACTTTTCTCCCATCAAGAGATCCCGTCAGAACAGGAAGAGATGTGATACCTGCGCGAGACCGTATTGTGCCGACATCATCAAACATCAAAAAGAAGTCCTCTAGCTGGCTAACCTTCGCTGACGCACTCGACGTTATATTGTAACGGGCCGTTTGGCGACGCTCAATTTGAAGTTTGTTCTGCGCCAAAACGTCAACCCGCTGGTCAAAGACCACACTTATTGCGGGTCTGCACTTAGCCGGTTCTCATCCCGCATTCCGAGAGCTTTTGATCAGAAGCGTCTTCCGAGGTGCTCATAGGAGGTCCTCGACCATCCACAACTTACAACATGCCGGAAAGCCGACACGGAGAAGACACCGTCTCCGATGAAATGTGGCTGGGATGATGTTGTTACCCTGCCTTGCGCACTTCTGAGTGCGATTTGAACACGCGTTGACCATCCTCTTGTTCAATTTCGTAAGATGGACAATCTTCACTAGCTTCGCGTGTCACTTCGCTACCATTGATTTTCAAGGTTCTCTTTTGAGTGTACACGGAGGATATAGAGCCTTTGGCGGTTCCTGGTCCCCAATCCCATTCGACTCGTGTACCTATGCTAAAGGCTGCCATCGGCCCGACCTCCCTGTTACAAGTAAATGCTACAACGCCTGTCTTGCTTCGTTGGCCCAGCTATACTCTACTACCGACGCCAGCAGTGTGCGAACCGCTGCTTCCGTCTGTGTCCTCATGCGGATGCGTTCCGGCTGACCGAGCTTGGCGTTGACGTGGGAAACCGCTTTTCGGGTTTCATCGGCTTCTATCGCTGCCTGCAAAACTGATGGACGATTCAGCGCGACATCTTTCAACCGGCGGGCAAGCAGACCCGGCCGCTTTGAGACGCGGCCAGCCGCCGCTTCAATCTCGGCTTCCACCGTTTTCAGCCGACGCTCAATCTTGATGCGCTCCATGGCTGGACTCTTTGAGTTTGCGAAAAGCATTGGGGCAGCCTTCAAATCCATCAACTCTAAAGGAATGCACAGATGGAGCTTAGGTTCCCGAATTCTTAATGAGAACACTCATATTATTTATCGTTTCTATTGGCAGCATCGCCCGTCAGTCTGAAAATCCAGCTCTTCAGAGATCCCCGCTTTATTGAAGGTCTTGGCACCAGAATTTCGACACGCGGGCAACGAAGATGGATCGCGACGAACCGCCTTCGTTCCAAGGAAAATGTGCCTCTCTCCAAGGGGCACCGCTTTATCGCTGGATAACAGACCCTATCTGAACAGCTACAGGCGACCTGTATGTATCTAATTGACACCTCATGACCGAAACGATCACCGGGTATCTTTTCTACGAAATCGCAGCTTTGCTCGTGTTGGCCGCAGGTATCGGATTCATCGGCCTCATGCTGCGTCAGCCTTTGATCGTTAGCTTCATTGCCGTAGGCATTATTGCCGGTCCATCGGCGCTCGATATCGCCCGCTCGAGCGACCAGATTGACCTATTGGCCGAGCTGGGAATCGCCTTGCTTCTATTCCTTGTCGGGTTGAAACTTGATTTGAATCTTGTTCGCACGCTCGGGCCCGTTGCTCTGATGACCGGTCTCGGACAGGTCGCGTTCACGACCGTGTTTGGTTTTCTTATAGCACTTGGTCTCGGCTTCGGGCCCATCGGCAGCCTATACATCGCCGTCGCGCTGACCTTCTCGTCCACAATCATCATTGTCAAACTTCTTTCGGACAAACGCGAAATCGACAGCCTCCACGGACGGATCGCCCTTGGGTTTTTGATCGTACAGGATCTTGTGGTCGTTCTTGCGATGATCGTGCTGTCAGCCATTGGTGCCGGTTCAGGAAGCGACGCAGCGCTACAGGACGTCTTGCGGGTGTTTGGCTACGGCATCGCTATGCTTCTTGCTGTGATCCTGTTCATTCGTTTTATTGCGGATCCGCTGGTCGAACGCCTGTCACGAGCTCCGGAATTGCTCGTCTCCTTCGCTATCGGCTGGGCGGCGCTGCTGGCAGCGCTCGGACACTATCTCGGATTCGGCAAGGAACTGGGCGGCCTGCTGGCGGGTATATCTCTGGCGTCCACGCCGTTCCGCGAGGCAATCGCGGCGAGGCTATCATCGCTGCGAGACTTTCTCTTGCTGTTCTTCTTCATCGCACTGGGAGCCTCGCTCGATCTTAGCGTGCTGAGTGCCAGTGTCGGCGCGGCGATCATCTTCTCGTTGTTCGTTCTAATTGGAAATCCGCTCATTGTTCTTTCGATCATGGGTGCCTTGGGCTACCGGAAGCGCACGGGGTTCCTCGCTGGTCTTACAGTCGCGCAAATCAGCGAATTCTCGTTGATCTTCATGGCTATGGGCGTCTCGCTTGGACACGTTGCTGGTGATGCCATGGGCCTCGTGACCCTGGTCGGTCTCATCACGATTGCGGTCTCAACCTACATGATTACCTACTCCCACCAGCTTTACCGACTGGTTGAGCCTTTTCTGGGTCGGTTCGAACGTAGAAGCGCAGGCCAGGAGGAAGACGCCTGGCAGCCGCAAACTGACCGCTATGAGGCGATCATCTTCGGTCTTGGCCGATACGGGCTCGCTATGGCATCGGAGCTGGAAAAGAACGGCGCGCGAGTGCTCGGTGTCGATTTCGATCCAGTCGCCGTCAGCTATGCGCGCCAGTCCGGGCATGATGTGGTGTTTGGTGACGCGACCGACCCAGAGTTCTTGGCACACCTTCCGCTGGGCCACGTGGACTGGGCGATTTCGACCTTGCCGCAGCACAATACTGGCGTCGCCCATGACGATACACGCCGATCCCTGCTGCTCTCGCTGCGCGACCTCCAATTCCAGGGGCGAGTAGCTATTGCGGCCCATGGCGCGAGCGCAGCCGCAGACATGCGCGCACTCGGTGCCGATCTTGTCCTGATGCCCTACCGCGACGCCGCGTCGGAAGCAGCCTCGCTCGTCATGGGTGAATCTCGTCCGTCGGGTGGCGCACCTGTCGATCCCGCAGGTCAAAAGGAGTTTGCGACATGACACACCCTCAATCTCGCTGGGACCAAAGTGTCGATGGTGGAACGTTCAACAGTCTACTTGCGGTCTGTGATGGCAGCGCCGGTGACGAAACCACATTACGTCTCGCGACTGACGTCTTGCGAGAACATGGTGGAGAGCTGATGGTCATGGGCATCGTTGAACGGCCGGCAGGCCTGCCGAAACTGGCAAAACACGCTGGGATAGACCCGGAAGACATCGTTCATCGACTCGTTGCGGACGAGCGAGAGAGACTGAATGAGATGGTTTCCGATCTCTCAGTCTCCGCAAAAGTCGACGTTTGCTGTGGCAAGCCGTTCCTTGAGATTATTCGCGAAGTAATCTCCAAGGACCGTGATCTCGTCATAAAAGCGGCAGAGGCCTGGGCTGGTGCTCCGCGGAATCTATTTACAAGCACAGATCAGCATATTCTTAGAAAGAGCCCCGCACCTGTTTGGCTACACATGCCGGATACACCGCGCCCGCCCCGCGCCGTGCTTGCCGCAGTGGACGTGGATCTTGAAGCATCCTCGCAACCAGACACGTTGCAGGCCTTGAACAAACGAGTTGTCGAAACTGCTGCGATGACAGCGCATCTGACCGGGGCGGTCATGCACGTCCTGCACGCTTGGAGTGCCGCCGGCGAAGGCATGGTTTGGATGTGGTCAAATGCGTCTGACCCCAAGCAGGAAGTAGATGCCTATCTACAGTCGGTTTTCGACCAGAGCCGAAGAAGTATTGAAGAACTGATAGATGGGCTTGATGCTCCTCCCGCTCGACTGAAAAAACACTCTGTGCGCGGATCAGCACGAGACGTGATTCCAAAAAAGGTTGTTGATCTGGGGATCGATATTCTCGTTATGGGAAGCGTTGCCCGGACTGGTATTCCGGGCCTTGTTATTGGAAACACGGCCGAAGATGTACTCAATCGGGTGGAGAGCTCTGTAGTGATCGTTAAGCCACCAGGCTATGTTAGCCCGGTGAAGGTTTAGTGCGATTTTGAGAATGCATGCCTCGAAAGCGGAGGCGAAAGTATCATCACCACAAGAAGTCATCGATCGCGCTGAGATACGCGCTTCCGATTGTGCTTGATGGCTGAACGTCGGCCCTTGAGCGCAGATGCGGAAATATACGTAGGTTCCGCCAGAATGCGCCACGCTAGAAAGGGACACCGCTGACTAGGGCGAAAAGTATATTAAGCCACCTCGCACATCGTACCCCTCAGTCGGCCAGTGTTTTCAAGGTGGCACCCGCGCCGCCCGGTCAACCGAAGAGGCAGGTATGAGACCTGAATTCGCCGAGTATCTGACACGACCTGTTCCGCGTTATACGAGCTACCCGACTGCTCCGCACTTTCAGGACAGCATTGACGCGGAAACCTATGCAAGCTGGCTTGGCGCGCTTGATAACGCCGAGCCTCTCTCGCTTTATCTGCATGTGCCGTTTTGTTCAAAAGTCTGCTGGTACTGCGGCTGCAATATGAAACTCGCTGCGCGGTACAGCACGGTGTCGGACTATGTCGATACGCTACTACGAGAAGTCGAGCTGGTCGCAGACCGTCTACCGTCAAGATTCAACGTCTCCCATCTGCACTGGGGCGGCGGCACGCCCACGACGCTTTTGCCTGATGATCTTGCACGGGTGATGGACGCCGTGTCGGAGCGCTTTGAGATAGTTGGGGATGCCGAGCTCGCCATTGAAAGCGATCCGCGAACGTTGACCGAGGAAATGATCTCGCGGATCGGAAAGATCGGCTTCAACCGGGCAAGTTTCGGTGTTCAGGAGTTCGACCCCAAAGTGCAGGCAACGATTAACCGGGTTCAACCGCCCGACATGGTTCGCGCGGCGGTTGAAGGCCTGCGTGGGGTCGGTGTCAGCGCAATCAACTTCGACCTGATCTATGGCCTGCCGCACCAGACGGTAGAGACACTGTCAGAGACAATCGGGATTTGCGCGAATATGAGGCCGGACCGGCTGGCGCTGTTCGGTTATGCCCACGTGCCCTGGGTCGCGAAGCGCCAACGCATGATCCGCAACGAAGACCTCCCGGGGGCGGCTGAACGCTTTGAGCAGGCCAGTACTGCAGCCGCCGATATCCTGGCGTATGGCTATAGACAGATCGGCATGGATCACTTTGCCCTGCCGGACGACCCTCTGGCTCTTGCCACAGCCAAAGGGCTGCTACGTCGAAACTTCCAAGGCTACACTACCGATCAGGCGACGACGCTGATTGGCCTTGGCGCAACATCAATAGGGCGTCTGCCGCAAGGGTATGTCCAGAACGGCGCTGACACTGGAGCATGGGCACGGGCCATCAACCAAGGTCGTCTCCCTATTGGCAAAGGTTACGAGCTGATCGCTGAGGATCGCCTGCGAGCGGCGGTGATCGAGGCGTTGATGTGCTACGGCGAGGCGGATCTTGATCAGATTGCCCGCCAGCAGAATGCCGAGGCTGGCTGGGCCGAAGAGACCTGCAGCAAGGCCCAAGAGATCGTGCCGTCGGGCATTGCCGTATTTGAGGGGCAAAAAGTGCTGCTGGCGGAGGGGGCCGAGCCTCTCGTACGGCTGGTCGCATCGGCTTTCGATAGCCATTTGCATCGGTCGGAGAGTCGCCATTCGGTTGCGGTGTGAAGTCGGACCGCCACTCAGCGATCTCCTTTATACAGATAGGTTTAATTGAATAAGCCTTGCAGCGTAGAGGCCCCGCCAGCCGAGCTATGCCGAAACGGGCCGCATCATGGGACCTTCAAAGCGACACCAGTCTGCGCATTAGCTTCCCTTCTTCGTTTCAACTGAGAATCTGCTTTCAACGTATAGATCTCTGCCTCTCGCTCCGGCTTCATGGGATAATCATGAGAGCCACTTTTCGTTGCTCTTGCATATTTCCAAATCGCGGGCTCATCCTAGCTGCTTTAGCTTCGAACACAGGCAGTGGAGACAATAATGACGACCAGTTCGGCCGAAACCACGCCGTCAAAACGCAATGCGTTCAGCCGTTTTCTTGATGGCGTCGAATGGTTGGGTAATCTCCTGCCTCATCCGGTGACATTATTTGCCATTCTTGCCTTCGGAATCGTTTTGCTTTCCGGCGTGTTTGGCTGGATGGGGCTGGCGGTGGTCGATCCTCGGCCAGCTGGTGCCCCCGGGGTTGCCGATGACGGTATGATTCGAGCCGTCAGCCTGCTGAACGGCGATGGCGTGCGCCGCATTTTTACGAATCTCGTCGACAACTTCACAAGCTTCGCTCCGCTGGGGGTTGTTCTGGTGGCCATGATTGGCGTTGGCGTCGCCGAAAAATCGGGCCTGTTATCAGCAGCCGTACGAAGCATGGTTCTGGGCGCGCCAAAGCATCTTGTTACGGTTGCCATAGTGTTCGCAGGCATCGTGTCCAACACCGCTTCAGAGGTCGGTTATGTCGTGCTCATACCTCTCGCAGCGGCGATCTTCTACGCTCTAGACCGGCACCCGCTCGCAGGAATGGCTGCCGCCTTTGCAGGCGTATCGGGTGGATACAGCGCCAACTTGCTGATCGGCACAATCGATCCACTGCTCGCAGGTATCACGGAGGAAGCGGCGCAGCTGATCGACCCGACTTATCAGGTCGTCGCCACGGCTAACTGGTACTTCATGGTCGCGTCGACATTCCTGATCACGGTCGTCGGCTCACTCGTAACCATTTTCATCGTAGAACCGCAGCTTGGAAAGTATGACAGCTCGCGCGCGGACAAGTCGATCCTCGACAAGACCATGGTGGACGAGCTGACAAAGAAGGAAAAACAGGGGCTGATTTGGGCGGCTGTTGCCCTGTTCAGCGTCCTTGCCGTCATGGCGCTTACACTGGTGCCCGAGTGGGGTGTACTGCGTAATCCGGAAACGGGTGACCGGATGCGTTCACCCTTCTTCGACGGGTTCGTCGTCTGGATCCTGATCTTCTTCATGGTCACGGGCTACACCTATGGTCGAGTGGCCGGCACGATGAAGGGGGACCGGGATGTCATTGATGCGATGTCTGAAGCGCTCGCCTCGCTTGGTCTCTATATTGTTCTTGTCTTCTTTGCAGCGCAGTTTGTCGCTTTCTTCGGATGGACCAACCTTGGAGCCATCAGCGCTGTGACCGGCGCAGAGTTCCTAAAGGAAACCGGCATGACCGGCCCGATCGTCTTCGTATTCTTCATAATGATGTGCGCGTTGATCAATCTGTCGTTGGGCTCGGCGTCAGCCCAGTGGGCTGTCACAGCCCCGATCTTCGTTCCGATGCTGATGCTGATTGGATACTCGCCAGAAATCATTCAGGCGGCCTATCGCATTGGCGACTCAACAACGAACATCATCACTCCCATGATGAGCTATTTCGGTCTCATCCTGGCCTGGGCGACCCGCTATGACAAAAATCTGGGCGTTGGAACGCTGATTGCGATGATGTTGCCTTACACAATCTTCTTCATGATCACGTGGTCTACATTCTTCGTCATCTGGACGTTCGGTCTCGACCTTCCAGTTGGGCCGGGCGCGCCGACTTACTATCAGCCATAAGGCTTCGACGCGGACAGTGTTACAAGGCCCCCGGCTTCTTCTTCACAGCGAAGCGACAGACTTGTCTTCAATTTCTTGAAGCAGTGCCGCATGGGCTTCGCGGTCAAGCTTGTAACCCCTGAGTATCAGTAGAATTAGGACCGCGCCGAGAGCCGGCACCAAGGCCATGATCGCTTTCATGCCAAGGAGCGTCGTCTCGCTTTGAACAGTGTTCGCTTCAAACCCGACCAGTGAAAGCAGAACGCCCAGCATAACGGCATTGATACCGACCGCAGCCTTCTGTGCGAAGGTCGCAAAACCGAACGTCTTCGCCTCCGCGCGAACGCCTGTCTTAGCTTCTCCGTATTCAACGGTGTCAGGTAGCATCGCCCAAAACATTACAGCGAGCGCAGCCCCGCCCAGCCCCGTCAACGCGATCGTCGCAAACGTGACGAGTGTGCTTTGGAATGGGTTGATGAAGAAGCCCAAATACCCGGCCAGCGCGATCCAGACACCAATGGTCAGCGCCCTTCGCTTGGATGTCTTACCTGCCAGCCAAACCCAAAACGGTACCGCCAAGATAAGGAAGAGCGCCGGTATGACCAATCCAACAACAGTGAGATCGGGCCGCTCCAACTCATACTTGAAATGATACAACATGTTCTTACCGAACATTCCCAAGCAGATTGACGCGATGATGATGATCGCAAAGACACGCATCAATGGCGGGTTACCGAAGAGCGTCGGACCGATCGCTTTTAAATCATCAAAAAATGAGGTCTGCTCACCGACTTGATCGTTCAACGGTTCGCGCATTGTGAAGAAACAATACATGATCGCTGCGAACGTGATCGCTCCAGCGATGCAAGCCGCAGCAAAGTAGGCCTCGGCCTCTCGTCCTTCTCCATAGCTGCCAACGAGAACCGGCGTTACAAAGACAACTGCAAGTCCGCCACTCGCTGCGCCAACCATACGAAAGCCTGCCAGTACCGCGCGTTCTTGCGCGTCATTGGTGAGGCGCGCTTGCAACGAATTGAACGGCATTGAGACGATGGTGTAAGTCGTTCGCAGAACGATGTGAGTCACAAGCGCCCAGACCACAATGCTGACCGGCAACGCCTCAGGCGGAGCCGAGAATGCAAGCGGATAGGAAATGGCAAACGGCAAAGCTCCTGCCAATAGCCATGGTCGATACTTTCCAAACCGGGTTCGGGTTCGGTCCGCCGCTGCTGCGATGATGGGATCTGTTACGGCATCCCACACCATTGCAATCAGATAAATCGTTCCCGCGATTGCCGGCGAAATGCCGAGAACGTCGGTATAGAAGTACATCAGGAACAGCGCGGTTCCCTGCCAGACGAGCAGGAAACCGAAATCACCTACCCCGAATCCTATGCGAACCGGCAGGGGCACCTGGGAGGAAGGCGATGCCCCTGCCGGAGAGCGAACAGGCGTGTCCGCACTGCTCATTCTGTGAGCTCCAAATCGAGCACCAGCGGCAGGTGCCGCGATGAGGTACCGATATGGATACGATAGAGCCCCGGCGTCGTCGCCCAGTCATTGCCATCAGGGTCGAACCAGGAGAAGGCGCGGGCATCCAGCGACAGCGAGACGCTCTCCCGTTCGCCGGGGCCCAAATGAACCTTTTTAAACGCCCGCAACTGCCGGACTGGCATCGCCTCCGGCGTGGCGAGATCCTCGACATAAAGCTGGACAACTTCGCTACCAGCGAGCTCCCCGATATTTGACACATCGACAGTACATTCGAGCGCACTCCCAACCTTTGCAGATGCGGGGGCGGTCGCACTGGTCAGCTCGAAATCGGTATAGGATAATCCGTATCCAAACGGAAAAAGCGGCTCTACTTTCATTTTGTCGTAGTGGCGATATCCGACGAAGATGCCCTCGCCATAATCCGACTGCAGTCCGCCGGGAAAATGCGGAACCGTTGGGTTATCCCCGCAGCGCACGGGGAATGTCAGCGGCAGCTTGCCGCCGGGATTTGTGGTACCCGTCAAGATATCGGTCAGGGCATGTCCGCCTTCCTGTCCCGGCATCCACATCTGGAGAATGGCTGGAACACAATCCACCCAGGGCATCTCCACAGGGCCACCCGTGTTCACGACAACAATCGTGTTTGGATTTGCGGCCACAATATCCTCGACAAGGCTGTTTTGTTCGTCGCTGAGGGCCATGGAAGGGCGGTCTTCCCCTTCGGTTTCGGCGGTCGTGCCAGCACCGACAAAAACGATGGCGGTGTCTGCTGTTCTGGCAGCGTCAATCGCTTCCCCTCTTGAGGGAGCCGGCTCACGCATGAAGACATTGAAGATATTGAAGGCGCGGATCGCCTTCGCGGCGGGCTGGCTGTAGCGAATGCTGATTGGATAGGATTTGCCGGCTTCGAGATGGACTTTAGCTTTGCGACGGTTCAGTGGAAGAACCATGAACAGCATCTCGGTTTTCCGCTCCGTGTCGGCCCCAATCAACACCTCATCGCCGATTGTGAGTTCAACATCGGGGTTGGAATGCGCAATACGGATATCGTGCTCACCGGTATAACGCGGCGTGATGAAGCCGCTCCAGTCCGCGCTGAATGACAAATCGTCGTCAGACTGGGCAACCTCACCGAAGCCAAGCTTGGAAAAGCGCCAGTCGACGCCTTCCGACACCGTTTCTCCCTGATAGTTTGCCTTGTCGAAGTAGCGCACCCTCAATCCCTGGTCCTTACCCTCGGCGTCCGGCGATAACAGCCGGCCGTCGAGCACCGGGGGGCGCGGCTCGGGATCAACGCCGCGAGCAAAAATAATGGACGCATCCTCACCCAGCGCATCCTCCAGCCCTTCGAGCGGCGTGACCACGCGATCTGCGGACACCTGGCTGCTGCCACCACCCTGAATCGCCGGATAGTCAGCCAACCCACCGATGACGGCAATTGATGCACCCTTATTCAGAGGAAGCAGGTCGCCCTCATTCTTGAGCAGAACAATGCTCTCTGCGGAGGCCGTCCTTGCGATCTGGCGATGCCGCTCCGAACTCAACTCGCCGGCTGAGGACTTCGGATTTCCATCGAGCAATCCGCATCGCGCGATCAGGCGGAGGACGCGTCGCGCATGATCGTCAATGGTCGCCGGAGACACATCACCCGCCTCGACCGCTGCCAGAAGTTTTTGGCCGAAATGGAATGCCGGTCCGGGCATTTCGAGGTCGAGCCCGCCATTGGCGGCACCAACAGTAGACCGTGTCCCCGTCCAGTCAGACACGACAACACCATCAAAGCCCCATTCTTCTTTCAGAACCCTGTTCAACAGTTCGTCATGCTCGCAGGCATAGGTCCCGTTGATGCGATTATAGGCTCCCATCACCGTCCATGGATTGGCGCGTTTCACGACCGCCTCAAAGGAAGCGAGGTAAATCTCCCGCAAGGCGCGCTCTGAAACATTCGCGCTGGTCCTCATGCGTTCATGTTCCTGATTGTTGGCGACATAGTGCTTCAGCGACGCACCAACGCCCTCGCTCTGCACGCCCTCGACAAAGGCAACCCCGATTTCGGATGAGAGATGAGGGTCTTCCGAGTAGTATTCGAAGTTCCTGCCGCCGAGCGGTGTTCTCTGGATATTCACACCGGGAGCAAGCAGGACATCGACCTCGTAGGCAATCGCTTCCCGGCCCATTGCCGCTGAAACCTCGGCGACCAGTTCCCTGTTCCATGTCGCCGCAAGCGCAACGCCCACCGGAAACACAGTCGCCGGATCGGAGTTCGATGACCGCAAACCCGTTGGGCCATCAGACATTCTGAGGCTTGGGATGCCCACGCGTTCAAGCGCAGGCAACGTCCAGAAGTCCTGGCCAGACAACAGCCTGACCTTTTCCTCGAGACTGAGCTCGCCGAGCAGGTTCTCAACCTGATGGTCGAGCTCTTCATCGGATTTGATTTTGTCGAGCATACGCGCCCCTTGTTTTCACGCGCTCCAAACTGGCCGAAGCGATGCTGACGATCCCGTCAGCATCGACTTCTTCAACACAATCGTGGCGTTCTCAGCGACTGCCCAGCCGCCCGCATTACCCGCTAGAAGTCAACCGACAGCCGCGCGCCGACATAGCGTTCGAAATCACGTGGCACATAGTGGCTGACAACTCCGCCATAGAGCGGATCGCCAAAGATGTTCGTTGCATAGAACTCATCGAACAGATTGTTGACGAAGACAGATGCCGTGTAGCGCCCGTCATCGTCTGTGATACCAACTGCGAGATTCACGATCGCGTATCCATCCTGCTCGGCGCGTGGGTCTCCGTTGAGGCTGTAATTGACCTCGCTCTGCCAGCGGCCGGAAAGCTGAACAAATCCATCAAAGGACGCTGCAAGCGGCACCTCCTGACGGATCGATCCCGTCAAACGCCAGTCCGGCGCATTTGGCAGTTCCCCGCCTGAGAGATCCTGAAGGTTTTGCACAATGTCATCGCTGGGGTCGCCGGGCGTCCCGCCATCGCTCAGAGTAACGGGCACGCAGCCTTCAGCCGCCGTCTGCCCGAAATAGCAGCCGGCATTGTCGAACTCATCAATCGAAGCATCCGTATAGGAAATGCCGCCCTGAATTGTCAGCGTATCGGTCGGGGTGGCGATTGCTTCGATCTCGATGCCGGAAGTGGTAACCGATCCGACGTTTGTCAGGCGTGTCTCGGCGGTCAGGATGTCATCCTCCCCGGCCAGCAGAACGGCTGCCTGCTCCTGAAAATCCTGGAACTCGGTGTGGAAGAGCGCGACGTTCAAAACGAGATTACCATCGGCGAGTACCGACTTCAGACCGAGCTCAAACGCATCAGATGTCTCAGCTTCAATCGGCTCAACATTTTGCGCCGCCCCAAAGCCAACATCAATTGCGCGGCCCTTATATCCGCGCGCATACCGCGCATAGGCCTGTACATCGTCGGAAAAGTCCTGCCGGATGCCGATCTCACCTGTCACGACAGAGTCGTCTGTTGAATCATCAACATCGGCTGGTGTGCCCGGCCCCCCGCCGAATGGCCCGTCACCGGGAACGAGGACGTTCGCGGGGTCGCGCTGAATGGTGTAATCAAGTTCTTCATTGATCGCACGCAGGCCACCAAACAGCGTAGTATTGTCTGTAATGTAGAAGTTGCCGCTGCCGAACAGTGCAATGTTGGTGGTGTCTACAGTCGACTCAAAGCGTCCGGACTGGTTGATCCGGAAGCCACCGAACAGCGGCACGAGGATTTCGAACCGGCGTTGAAACGTCCGGTCGAGATCCAGAAAGAAGCCGTACGCCCCAAGCACATAATCAAAGCGATCATTCTGTGGCGAAGTCAGGCGGAATTCCTGACTGACCTGCTGGATGCCTGTGGTGCCGCTATTAAGGTCGAATGTAATGAAGCCCAGTTCCGGCTCTTCAAGATCGAGACCATCGACGTCGATATTGTTTTCGAAGTCATAGTCACGAAAGGCGGTGATCGAGGTAAAAGTGAAGCCGTCGCCGAAATCGTAATCGGCTTTCGCGGACAGGCCCCACGTTTCTGAATTGTTGAAGATCGGCGCGTTCACCCGAGCGCTCGCATTCTCTTCCCCGGCAACAACAGGGTCCAGACGGGCATCAAGTCCGGCCGCGGCACCAACCGCACCGGACGTATCCCGGAACGTGTAGATGCAGCAGTCCTGCTCGCTTTCACGGTAGTCGGCGATCAGGGTCACATCGAGCGCGTCGCTCGGCTCGATCAGCAGCTTTCCGCGCAGGCCCCAATTCTCGTAGCCATTGAGATTACGACCATCGAAATTGTCGATATGGCCGTCAAACTCCTTGTAGTAACCGGTCAGGCGGCCGCCTACCGTGGTGCTGAGCGGTCCGGATACGGTGGCACCGATCCCGTATTCATCCCCTTCGGCGGCTGTAACCTGCACATTGCCTTCGAACTCATCGGATGGATCGGCGGTTGTCACCGAGATAACACCGGCCGACGCGTTCTTACCGAACAAGGTCGATTGAGGACCACGCAACACCTCGACGCGTTCGACATCAACCAGATCCTGAAAGCCGATCGCCTGCCGCGCGAGGACCACATCATCCACAACGATGGACACGCTCGGCTCCACGCCCTGGGAAAACACCGACGTCCCAATGCCGCGAATATTGACGGAGTTGTTTTGATCGTTCGTAGACTGAGTAAAAGTTACGCTTGGCGCGATTGCGGCCAGAGACTCGACAGCGCCTATGCCAGTATTCTCGAGCAGTTCCCCGGAAAGCGCAGTGACGGCGACTGGCACGTCCTGCAGGCTTTGCTCCCGTTTCGTGGCGGTTACGGTGATCGTGCCGAGACGCCGGTTGTCCTCGGCACCATCAGGCGCGTCAGCGTCCTGCGCGCTGGCAACAGACATCGATCCCGATGCCATGATCGCCGATAAGGCGACGCGACGCATAAGATGTTGAGTGTTCATGATTGACCTCCCGATAGTCTCAAGACTTTTGTTATACGATCGGATACTGGATCGACTTTCCGGAAAGTCAATCTTATTCTCCGGTTGTATAAAATTTTACGCGGAAGCGTGGCTTTGAAGGCAAAGCGTCAATTATGGCCGGGATTGCTAGCGGGCGCGGTGATCGAACAGGAAGGCGATCAAAGCGTCAGCATAAGCGTCAATCTCGCTTGAGTCGGTCACGTCGATCCCTTCAGCGAGGGCGACCTCGGCGGACAGCATGAAGGGCGACTGGGCCGCCGCCGATATGATGTAAATGACAGCATGCGGAGGAATATCAGGATACACGCCCGCCTCAACTCTTTGCTCGCCAATCTGGCGAGCGCGCTCGTGAAGCGGGCCAATGTGCCTTTTGACCGCCCAGCGCAGGCGGTCAGAGTCTCTGATCGACTCCTGCACCATGATCCGCGCATGCTCGGGATGGCGCGCGCAGTAGTGCACGTAACGGCGTATCCAGTTCTTTGCCTGCTCTTTTTGCGGCAAGTCATGATAACCCGCAGGCGGAGCCATTTCACGATCCTGGCGCTCGAAGAGGAAGTCTACGGCGGCCTTCCAAAGCTCGTCCTTGTTGTTGAAGTGATACTTGATCAGGCCGTGGATCACGCCAGCTCGCGCCGCGATGTCGCGAACGCTGGCCCCTTCAAACCCCTTCTCCGAAAACAGATCGAGAGCCGCCTGAAGGATCTTCATCCGGGTTTCGCGCTTCTTCCGCGCACGAGGCCCCAAGGCTTCGACCTCTTCATCAATTTCAATGGTACTTGACATAGTCACTCACTCATTCGCCATTCCGTATAACGAAACACATTCCGCTATCCGTCGTCAATTTCCTATAGCCGCCAGAGACCAGAGCTACCGACTTGACGCCCTTGATGTCCACTCATAACACGAGTGGATAATAAAAAAGTAGATAGGAGGCAGCTTTGGACAGATTGTGGGCTTTGAAGAAAAAAGCCGCCGGACTGCTGTGCCTTGGGGCAATGACTGCCTGTCAGATTGCACCATCTACCATGACCGAACCTACAAAGGACGATGTGCGTCCCAACATCGTCATCGTGCTGGTCGACGACCAACGATACGATGCGTTTGGCGCGCTTACAGATGGGCTGGAAACGCCGTTTCTTGATCGCCTGATTTCGGAAGGCGTTCGTTTCGAAAACGCCTTCGTGACAACATCACTCTGCTCTCCGAGCCGGGCCTCAATAATGTCCGGGCAAACGATGCGGAACCACGGCATTGTCGACAATAACAGTCCAACTCCTGAGGGTTTCGAACCCTTTTCGGTTCTGCTCGACGAGGCTGGATACGACACGGCCTTCATCGGGAAATGGCATATGGGCAGTGCCGATGCATCGCCTAAGCCCGGCTTCGACCACTGGGTGAGCTTCGAAGGCCAGGGAAACTACGATCCCATCGACGCTTTTGGTCGCCCCAGTCTTCTCAATGTGAATGGCATTGAGGTGCCTCAGACGGGCTACATCACGGACGAGTTAACCGCGTATGCGACCAACTGGCTGGACACGCGCTCTGACGCACCATTCATGCTCTTCGTTTCGCACAAGGCCGTACATCTGCCCTTCTCGCCAGCCGAACGACATCGTGGTCAGTATGATCGGCTGGAGCTTGAAAGCCCGCCATCGGACAAACCGGATGCCCGTCAGGGCCCCCGCCCTATGTGGCTTACCATGCAGAACAATAGCTGGCACGGAACGGGCTTTGCCTTCTACAGCAACATACCCATCGAAGATCTCCAGCGGACTTACTATTCTGCGCTTTCAGGCGTCGATGACAGTATGGGCAGACTGTTCGAGGCTTTGGAGAGTCAGGGCAACGGGCGCGATACAATCATTATCTACACAAGCGACAATGGATTCATGTTCGGCGAGCACGGCCTGGTGGACAAACGTGCAGCCTATGAGGCCTCAATCCGTGTCCCGATGATTGTACACGCGCCTGGGTTGCTGGACACCGGAACGACAAATCCCGTCCTCGTACGCAACATCGATATTGCGCCAACGGTATTGTCGCTCGCAGGCGTGGACATCCCTGAGCGCTATGAAGGACGGGATATGCTGTCCGTCGATGCCACAACCGATGATGAAGCCCTGATCTATGAGTACTACTGGGAGTTCAACTACCCGCAGACGCCATCGACGTTTGCGATACGAACGGACCGGTACAAGTACATCCAGTACCACGGTGTCTGGGACACTGAGGAGTTGTTCGACCTCGAGACCGATCCCGATGAACTCGTCAACCTGATTGCAGATCCCGCTTATCATGAAATCCTTATCAAGCTGCGGGCAGACCTGTTTGAGGCCATCTCGCAGGATGGTGCACGCCCATCGATTCCGTTTACTGAACGCTTCAATCAAGGGGCTGTTTTCTGGTCAGACGATGTTTCTTCTTCAGTTGCGTTTCCAGAGCACTGGCAGAGAAACCCGGATGCTGCAGACAAGTATGAGCACATTCTCCCCGATGGGCCGGGCAAAGCCGCCCAACTCGATGCCATTACTCCCACTCTTCGTGATATTCTCGACGCAAAGCCCTCAGAGGATCAGCCATGAGTCCAGCAAACCGCGCCTCCGCTGCCATGGCCACGGCACTACTCGTGACGGCGTGCACCGGCCTTCCAGAGCCCGAAAATGATCTGCAGACCGCGCCCGCTTCAGAGCCGGGTTACATACAACCGAACATCGTCCTGGTCCTGTTCGAGGACATGAGTTCGAGAGTGGGTGCTTTTGGCGACCCCATCGCACATACACCCAATTTCGACAGGATAGCCTCAGAGGGTGTCAGATATACCAATGTCTTCACCTCATCAGGCGTCTGCGCGCCGAGCCGGGCGGCATTGATAACCGGCCGCTACCAGCAGACGATTGGCGCGCAGTACATGCGCACAACGAGCGCGGTGGGTCTGCCACCCGGTGGTCCGCAGAACTACCTTGCGGTACCGCCAGCCGAAGTGAAAGCTTTCCCCGAGTTGCTGCGCGCTGACGGCTACCACACATCCAATGATTCAAAGACGGACTATCAGTTTGGAGAACCCTTCACGATCTGGGATGAATCAGGAGCCGGTGCCGATTGGTCGGGACGAGCCGACGGCCAAAGCTTTTTTCATATGCGCACTCTGCTCACCACGCATGAAAGTGCGATCTGGCCGGTCGATATGACGCCAACCAACCCGATCGAGGCCTTTGTGGTCAGCCGAAACGCCGAGTTGTTTTCGGACCGCGTTGCACGCACGAACCCCGATGAGGTGGAGGTGCCACCCTACCTCCCCGATACGCCAGCGGTCCGCCGCGACATCGCCACCCACTACGACAACATCGCGTTCACCGATGCGGCACTCGGTGAGATCTATGACCGGCTGTCGGCAGACGGACTTCTGGATTCCACGATCCTCATTGTATCAACAGATCATGGCGACGGCCTGCCGCGCATGAAGCGATCACTTTATGATAGCGGTCTCCGGGTGCCGATGGTGATACGATTCCCTGATGGCTGGCAGGCTGGATCGGTCAATGATGAACTCATAAGCTTTGTCGATCTCGCGCCAACTCTCCTGTCATGGGCTGGTACCAACGAGCCCCAGTGGCTGCACGGTCGAGATTTCGCAGGCAGTGATCGGGATGAACCGCGCCAATACATCTTTGCTGCGCAGGATCGGATGGACAATGAGCCGAACAAGAGACGTGCGAGCCGGGACGCGCGTTTCAAGTATATTCGGAACGATCTGGAAGGAGACCCTTACTTCCAGCGGCTGCCGTTTAGGGACTCGCAGCCTTCAATGAAGGACCTCTGGGCTGGACTGGAGGCGGGATCGTTGCCGCCAGCGGCAGCTGCATTGTTCGACCCGCTGCCCCCGCACCAGCTCTACGACACGCTGGAGGATCCTAACGAGGTGACAAATCTTGCAGATGACCCTCTTTATGCCGACGATCTTGCCCGCCTTCAGAGCGCGCTGGATGAATGGCTCAGGCGCGTGGGCGATATGAGCGTTATTCCCGAGGCAGACATGATCCAGAACATGTGGCCGGGAGGCGTTCAGCCCGCCACATCTGCCCCAGATGTTGAACTCGTCTCCAAATCCGGCGATCGGACAATCGTGCTCTCATCTGAAACGAACGGCGCTTCCATCGGATACCAGACCGGTGAATCAGATGAAACATGGCAGCTCTACGCTGGACCGCTGCAGTTGGCAGAGGGAACAAGCCTTAGGGCCAAAGCCATTCGCTACGGTTATGCCGAGAGCGAAGTGGTTGAGTACGATGTGCCTGAATAAGCTTCGCGGCATCTTATTGATTGCAGTCGCGGTGCTCGCTACGATTTTCATTTCCTTGGAGCAATCGGCTGATGCCGCAGGTCCAGCCTGCTCGCCGCTGAAAGGCCGCGTGGTCCTTGCCGGCGGATCGTTCGATATGGGAGAAACGGAAGCCTACCCTGAAGAACGCCCAATACGAAGCGTTACCGTCGCACCCTTTGCGATTGACCGAACTGAAGTAACCAACGCCCGTTTTGCGGCCTTCGTCGAAGACACTGGTTATACAACAGATGCGGAAAAGGCACCTGATCCAGCTATATATCCGGATATCGATCCAGAACACCTCACTCCGGGTTCTGCTGTGTTCGTCCCACCCGCGATTTCAGGGTCCCGTAGTTGGTGGCAGTTCGTCGAAGGCGCAAGTTGGCGTCATCCTGAAGGACCTGGTAGTTCGATTTCGGATCGAATGGACCATCCCGTGGTTCATGTGTCCCATGCTGATGCGACCGCATTTTCTGCTTGGGCCGGCGGGAGCCTTCCGACTGAGGGCCAATGGGAGTACGCGGCCCGTGGTGGTCTCTCTGGGGCGCGATATGAATGGGGCGATGAAGCTCCCCATAAAGGTTCGGCGAAAGCGAATACGTGGCAGGGTTTCTTCCCCGTGGAGAACACGGTCCAGGATGGGCACTTCGGAACCGCTCCGGTGGGTTGTTATCCCGCCAACGGCTACGGCCTGCACGATATGACGGGAAATGTCTGGGAGTGGACAAGCGATGTATTTGACGCCGGCGCTCCCAATTCAGGTCTGATCAAGGGCGGATCTTATCTGTGTTCGGATAATTTTTGCAGACGGTTCCGTCCAGCCGCAAGGCATCTGCATGAGCGAGACTTTTCAACCTCCCATCTTGGCTTTCGATTGGTCTACAGGGTCACGCCAGAAGATATGGAAGAACACGGTGTAGCCGCAACATCACCTAGTCCCTAAGAGTAGCAGCGACTGATAAAAGGCGGGAGAAGATTTTCACTGCACAGTGCAGCACAGCAATTATAGTTAATAAAGGGTACGCTTTCATACACTATAAATAGCAGTGGAAAAGGAACCCCAAGCACCGCCTACGTATAAGCCACTCAATAGTGAGAGGTTATCTGGGTGTATAGAGTATTAAGCTGCATTAGTGATCAGCACGACTCGGGACATGTGATTTTGGCGATTCTGATTTGCGCTCTTAGCGCGGTCTGCACCGTATTTGTTTTTCATCGGGGACAAGTCAGCACATCCGAAGTCGCCACACGGATCTGGGCGAGTGTCGCTGGCAGTGTTACAGGGCTTGGCATTTGGGCGACCCATTTCGTCGCAATGCTCGGCTATCAACCCGGGTTTGACGTCAGTTATGATGGCGTCACGACTGCAATATCTTCTGGTATCGCCGTTATCGGGTTCATTGGGACGTCACAAATCCTAATCAACGGCATGACGCCAGCCCGACGCATCATTTGTGCAGTCATCGCAACGACGACTGTAGCTGTCATGCACTACTACGGGATGACGGCTCTTCGTGGCTCGGCGATCATTGAGTATGACTATTCCTATGTCTGGTTGTCTATAACTCTGTCTGGTGGGTTGTTTATCGCGACCTATACATTCGGCCTGAGCGAGACGCACAAGTATCGCAACCTTATTGGCCTCCTAACAACGCTCGGTGCCGTTGCCAGTCTTCATTTTGTGGGGGCTTCGGCACTAAGCGTAGTACCAGTAAACGGTCTTCAGGAGATCAGTTGGTCCATCGGGACAGAAACTCTGGGTATATGGGTGTCGCTTGCCGTCGCCCTTATCCTGATTTCCGCCGTTCTTGCCGCTGGCTTCGATTCATTTGTCACGCGTTTTAATGCGGCAAGCCAGAAGAAGATGTCGATGCTGGCGAACTCGGCCGTAGAAGGCCTTTTTATCGTCTCGCAGAAAGGCGAGATCGTCGAAGTCAACGATGCTGGCCAGCATTTGTTGGGTATGTCGCACGAAGACATCGTAGGGCAGAATGCCGCGTCTCTCTTGAGCCTGAATCGACACTTTGTCGAAAGCAGCGATGGTGTGGTCGACTGGGGTGAACGCAAGCTTCTGCGTGCGGATGGTGCAGCCATTGCCGTTGAAGTCTCGAAGCAGTCTCTTTCCGACAAGGGTCAGGAATTCGCAGTTGTCGTCGTCCGCGATCTAACTCAACGTTTAGCACATGAAGCCGAAATAAGGTCCCTTGCCTACAACGACCAGCTCACTGGCCTCGCCAATCGAACCGCATTTCAAAAAGCTGTCGATGCCGCCTTGTCCGCCAACGCAGATTCGAGGGTTGGTGTGCTCTTGTTCGATATCGACGAGTTCAAATCGGTAAACGATCAGTATGGACACGATGTTGGCGACCAGTTGCTACAGGACTTCGCGCAGAAACTCCGCTCCGTGTCCCCAAACGATTATACGCTGGCACGCTTGGGCGGCGATGAGTTTGCGATTCTGATACCGGGTTTTGAAACGTTTGAGGCTCTGGAGGGTTTCGCCCAAACGTGTGTGGAGGTGCTGGCGGAGAAAACGCGATGTGCCGGCAGGCTGCTGCCCGCAGCGGCCAGCATTGGAGTCGCATGGAGCAATCCCCAGCATTCCACTTTTGCCACACTCATGAAAGCGGCCGATCGGGCGCTGTATGCAGCCAAAGATGCAGGGCGAACTTGCTATCGGTTATACGACGAAGAACTGCATCAGGAGCAGGAGTTTCGCCGCGAGTTGGAAAGTGACCTCCATCTCGCAGTCGAGCGCGATGAATTTGAACTTCACTATCAGCCCAAGGTTGACGCTAAGGGGCGGCGGATCGTCGGCTATGAAGCCCTTATCCGCTGGAACCGCCCAGGCTTTGGATTAGTGTCCCCTGACACATTCATACCAATTGCCGAGCAGAGTGATCTGATCAACGTGATCGGAGCTTGGACCATCCGGCAGGCCTGCAATCAGGCAACGCACTGGAATGACGACATCACTGTGTCGGTCAATCTGTCTGGTCGCCAATTCCTTGATGCTAATCTTTTGGTGATGGTCGAACAGGCGCTTGCAGAAAGTGGCTTGCCCGCAGAGAGGCTTGAGCTTGAAATCACTGAAACAGCACTCGTTCGCAACGCTATCGTTGCTGCTCAAATACTGAATAAACTCAAGGCCCTTGGGGTAACAATCGCACTTGACGACTTCGGAACTGGCTACTCCTCAATGAGTTATGTGCAGCAATTCGAGTTCGACAGGATTAAAATCGACAAGTCCTTCGTTGGAGAACTCGGAAAGGATCGCAAGGCCACGTCCATCATCGAGACCATCGCGTATCTTGGTCAGGCACTCTCGATCCCGATTGTCGCTGAAGGTGTGGAGACGGAAGAACAGGCAAAGTACTTGTTGTCGATACGATGCAATGAGTTGCAGGGCTTTCTCATCTCGAAACCCGTCAGTTTCTCGAACACCTTGGAGCGATCGAAGGATGCTACCTCTGAAGCAGCCTGAGCAGGAAAAGGTCGCTGGTTAACTCCGGAGCTTATGATTTCGCTCAATGGGGCGAAGAGGCACTTGCCGGCATCTCCCTTTTTCAGACGCGGAGGGTCTGTTAACGGTCCTGCAAAAGCCGGGCATTTCTAATATGCGATGGCTCTCTGGACATTCTCCCTGTACGACCTGCCGGCCAGTATTAGGCAGATAATGCTGGCCACGTTGAACAAGAGGATAAGTTCAAGCGCTCTCGCCAGAGGCTGATCGGCGTTGGCCGCGTTGAAATGATCGCTAAGCAATCCGGCGATCCAAGGACCGCAGCCAATCCCAATTAGCGTCAGACAGAATAGCATGAAGGCCGATGCGAACGAGCGCATACGGAGCGCGACCAGTTCCTGAGACGCAGTATAAGCGATCGACGCATAAATCAGTCCAACGAAGCTCGGGACCAGGTTCCAGGCGTAAGCTGCCCAGACGGTATCAGCCCTTAGGAACATCCAAGCGAATGGCAAGGCGACCGCGGCGCAGCAGGCAATGATCCAAGGTCTCCAGCGCGTATCCTTTACCGACAGTCGGTCACAAACCAGGCCGAGCACCACTGCCCCCACGCTGCCCACACCACCGATCAAAAGCCCGAGCGGCAGTGCGACCTGGCCTGGTGACAGCTCAAAGGCGCGCTGAAGATAGCTGGAGGTGAAGACAAGAAAGGCATTCGCCGAGATGCAGATCATCAGGCAACCCGCCAGAAGCCATAAGTAAGATGACTGTCCGGCAATGAACCTCAGCGTGTCACCAAGTGAAGGCGCGTCGCCGTCATCGACTTGTCCGTCGGACAAGCCTCGTTTCGGTTCCCGGACGCTGAAACGCACGACAAGCGCCAGAGCCAGACCGGGAATGCCCGCCGCAAAAAAGGCAACGCGCCAACCGTAGAGTTCATAAATGAATCCCCCGAGCGCAAAACCGAGCAGAATTCCAAAACCGATGCCTGTTGTGTAGATGCCAAGCGCGGTGGCCCGTTCCTTGGGCGAATAGAGATCAGCGATCATGGAGGTTGCAGGAGGGGTACCGCCTGCCTCGCCAATGCCAACCCCCATCCTTGCAAGAAGCAGGTGCCAGTAATTCTGGGCGAAGCCAGAAACCGCGGTCATCGCCGACCAAATCGTAAGGGCGAGCGCAATGATGTTTCGCCGATTTCCGCGGTCGGCCCACATCGCGACAGGAATTCCGAGTGTCGCGTAGAAAGCGGCAAAAGCGATGCCGGTCAGCATACCAAGCTGGCTGTCGCGTAGACCAAGCTCGAGCTTTATTGGCTCCAACAAAATTACGAGAATCTGCCGATCCACATGATTGAAGGTGTAGACCAGTGTCAGGACAAATAGGATCCACGTCCGCCCCTGAACAGATGAGCGCGCAACAGGTTCAGAAGTATGGCTCATTCACCGGTCTCCAATCTGTTCAAGAAATTGGCGATGCTTGAAACAGCGGCCGGCTCATCCAGCATGGGAGCATGCCCCACGCCGGGAACTTCAACGAGTTGAGCGTCTTTGTGCCGTTTGATCATTCGACGTGCTGTCTTCTTCGACAGAATATCTGACGTCTCGCCTCGTAAAACGAGCAGAGGTATCTTCTTCATGGAACTGAACAACCTCCACATGGCGATCCTCGTCAGGAGACCGGGGTGAGAGTCACCCAGGCTGTTCGTGATCTGTGGGTCGTAGTCGACGATCAGTTGTCCGTCGCCCAGCCTGCGATAGGTGCGCTTTGCAAACTTCTTCCAGTCCTCAACGCCGTAATGCGGAAACGCGGCTCGTTGAACCTTGGCAACGGCTTTCGTGGCTTCAGACCACCCGGCGACAGCCTCAACTTTTCCAGCATAGGCGGCAATTCTATCGAGACCGGACCTTTCAACAACAGGACCGACATCGTTCAAGATGACACCCCTGACCCGATCCGGCATCATCTTCGACAGGATCATGGCGATAAGCCCGCCCATCGACGTACCAATCATCACAAACCGCGAGATTTTCAGATGCTCAAGCAGTGCAGCCATGTCGGCAGCGTAGTGCTGCGGCGCGTACGTTTCGTGATCAGATGCTCGATCTGATTGTCCTCGTCCACGGACATCCACCGCAACGAAACGATACCGACCATCAAGCGCATCTATCATCGGTTCAAAGTCTTTATGATTGCGAGTCAGACCGTGCATGCAGAGGACGGTGAGCGTCGCATCTGGATTCCCATAGGCCTTGGCAAACAGCCGAAGACCGTCGGCGGACGTGTAGTTGATGTCGGTCATCAGAGCTGTGTCCCCGCCGTTAGGGCGAGTGAGCACACTGATAGTGTTACGCTCACCCACCCCTTCCGGGAGGAAATACTCATCAGAATTTGAAATCGACGCCGAAGGTCACTGTGCGCGGGTCGCCATAAAAAGCGGTCAACGTGCCTTCCAGTCCAAGGGTCGGCGTGAACGTGCCGTCCGGATTGGCTTGGACGAAGTTGTAGCCGGCGACGATGTACTCCTCGTCTGTGAGGTTCTTACCAGTGAGGTTCACGCCCCAGCGCCCACTTTCAGCTTCCCAACGGATAGAGGCGTCCCAAAGTGTGAAGGCCTCTTGATCCAGAAACGAGTTGGGCGCTTCAAACTGACTGGAGTCACCGCGATATGAAACGAGCGTGTTGAGGAGCAGCCGGCCATCATTGTCGGCAATGGTGAAAGGTGTGTCGTAGGCAAATCGCGTCGATGCGGTCCAATCGGGCGTATTCTGGATGACCCGATCGTCGGCGACGTCATTGCCAAAGGCGTCGATGAACTCGTCATACTGCGCGTCCAAGTAGCCAAGTGACCAGTTGATGTTGAAGAGGTCATCGGAATTGAAGATTTGCTCCGCAACGGTCGCGTTCCCTTCGAACTCCACACCCCAAATGGTCGCGGCACCCGCATTCGTCGTTACGCCGGAGAATGTATCGTTGATGCCGTCACCATCGGTATCGACACCGACCGACCCCGGCACCTGCACGTCCTTATAGTCCGAGTAAAAGCCAGCGAGGCTGTAAGTCAGGCGTCCGCCAAACTGACTCGCCTTGTAGCCGACTTCGTAGCTATCGACCTCTTCTGGATCAAACTGCATGAAGTTGAAAACCTCGTCATCGCTAACCATGCCATCCTGGTTGGTGTCAGGCGCAGCTGTGGTCTGACCGCGCGGATCGAAAGAACCGCCTTTGAAGCCCTGCGAGTAGGTGAAATACGCATTGCTAGAATCGGTGAGATCGTAAGCCAGCGACAATCGCGGGCTGAAATCGTCGAAGTCCGCCGTGCCATTGAAATCCGATGTTGTTGCGATGAGCGTCGGCGAGCCACCAAAGAACTCTGAAAATCCACCGACGAACGTTCTACGCAACACTCGCGATGTCCGCTCGTCTTCCGTATAGCGGCCGCCGAGCGACACGCTGAAACGATCTGTGACGTCAAAGGTGAAATCACCAAAGATCGACCAAGTTTCGGTCGAAACATCCCCAAAGGTCTGGGCATTCAACCCGGGGAGCATCAGGAGATCACCAGTATTTGCCAGCAAAACATCAAAGACCGTCGAAGCATTGGCCTCGAGATAGTAGACGCCGACCAATCCATTCAGGCGATCACCAGAGTACAAAATCTGAAACTCTTCAGAGAACTGATCGTTCTCGTAGATTGCCGGAACATCCAGATCGCCTGAAGGCAGGGAGTCAAAGTCGATTGGTGTTGTCGACTCGTCCTCACGGTAAGCAAGGATATTCTTGAGCGTGAAGTTCTCATTGAGGGTCCATTCGGCGACAAGCGAAGCGCCGTACGCCTCAGAGTCCTGATCGACAACGTTGAGACCAGCACGCGTATCGAAGACATCGTTCAGAACCGGTGCGCCGGTGAGCTGGCCCGGAATCAGACGATGCCCTTGCCGTGGTGCAGATTTGTCCTCTGTGTAATCGCTGGCGAAGCGGAGCTGGAAGTCAGGGGTAACATCCCACTCTGCAGACAGGCGGCCAGCTGTAACGTCTTTATTATAGTTCTCCACACCCGACAGATTGCGATTTTCGCCAAAACCGTCGCGTTCAAGGATCGCGAACGACCCACCAACACGGAATGTATCTGACACTGGAATGCCGGCGGTGAGCACGACGTCCCTTTGATTGTAGCTGCCAAGAGCAACGCGGCCAGCGAATGTTGGTTCGTCACTCAGCCTGCGCGTGACATACTTAACTGCACCACCGATCGTATTTCGACCGTATAGTGTGCCCTGCGGCCCACGCAGCACTTCGATCCGCTCGACATCGAAGACGTCAAGCACAGCACTTTGCGGTCGGTTGAGATAAACATCGTCGACATAAATACCGACACCGGCCTCAAAGCCAGCGACAGGATCCTGTTGCCCGACCCCGCGAATGAATGCGGACAGGGTCGTGTTCGTACCGCGGGAGACTTCGAGTGTAACGTTGGGAGAAATCTTTGCGACTTCGGTGAGGTCATCAACGCCGAGATCAGCAAGCAAATCGCCATCAAATGCAGACACTGACAAAGGCACATCAATCAGGCTCTGCTCGCGTCGCTGCGCAGTCACCACGACCGTATTAAAGCGGCGCGCGGTCTCGTCTTCATCTCCAGCGTCCTGAGCATAAGCCGCATGACCTGCCGTGAGTGCGAGCGCCGAAACGAGGCCCAGTTGAATCGGTTTTTTGACGAAGCACGACATGTCTAACCTCCCATATGTGTTTATCGCTTTTATGAGCGGCACTGTGGGTTGAGAGGGAAGTGGAGGATATGACGATTGTCGTCAGGCAGAGTGAACACTTTCGCTCAGGCCGTTACTTGCCCGCCTGCGCGTGCTTTGCGTACTCCGCAGGTGTCAGTCCCTTCCAGCGTTTGAATGCTCGGTTAAAGGCACGAATGTCGGAGTACTCAAGTTCGCCAGTGATCTGAGAAATTGTATACCCCTTTCGCAGCATCGACTCGGCTCGGACCAGACGCGTTTTGACGATCAGGTCACGGAAACTAACGCCTTCCTCGCGAAGCCGGCGGCGATGCGTCGCGACGCTGATACCAAGCTGTTCAGCGACGTCGCTTTGCGTCACCCAGTCATGCTCAATAACGTCGAGAGTCCGCGTGGTCATGCTTTGCGATTGCCTGCTAGGATCAGACTGTTCAAGATAAGCGATAACCCGGGCGAATAATCCATCCGTGGTCAAATCAAGTCGATCAGGCACATCGAACGGTCGGCACGCGATATCAAAATCGTAGATCGCTTCATAAGTGGGGTGGTCATAGTCAATGGGAACAGACCAAAACGCGTTTTGCAGCTCCGCGGGCGCAGTGCGTTTTCGCTGAAGGCGAATGCGCCGGAGCGCCTTAGACGCTATCCCATTGCTTAGGCTATCGAGGAGGCAATGCACTTTGATCATCAGGCAATCGCCAATGAACTGAACAAGGCGCTCATTGTCCCGGAAGCGATATGGAAAAGACGAGTCGTCCACTACGAAGGAGACCCGGTCCTCCGTTAGGCGAACTGAATTGTAAGCATCCCCGTGCATCATGTTGAAATGCTCGACGAGACTAACGATTGCGCCATGAAGATTCGGCGCGTTCTGCAATTGCGACACTACGAAGTGGCCAGTCTTGTAGGTCAGTTTCCGGTCAGACAGCTGAGCTGTGAGATCATCAAACGCCAATGCAATGTCGCGCTGAATGCGGAAGTAGTCAGTGATCGTCAGCTTGGCGGAATCCTCAATCCCATCGGAAGCATCCAGAAAGCTCCGAAGGCTTGGCAACTGCTCTACGCTGACGCCACTTCTCGCGACTGAATCGAGAATGGGACGGATATCGCCGAACCTGATCATTGTCAGAGTCATCGCGGTCGCTGGTTGTGTTTAGATATCATGACAACAAACCGAGATGATAAAGCGCCACCCATGACTGAACCCGAGATGGAACCAAATCTAGAGACGATGCGACTTGGCGTAAACAGACCTAGACGAAAGGCTTAGTTCTCAAGCAACCTGACGAACGGGGCAGTCATCGCGACCGACATCTCACAGTACCCTTCGATGACCGCAGTAGAACTTCTGCTGTCAAAGATCCGATGTCAGTTCGATTGGCATAGTGTTAGCGCCAATAGTGTCTGAACGAAAACAACGAGACGATTGTCAGAGGAGCCGGAAGTTTGAGCCAGGTTCTGATGACATTGTCCCGACGGGATGTCACTCTTCCATCGCAAGGAGAGATGCGTTTCCGCCAGCGGCCGTGGTGTTCACAGTCAACGTTTGCTCGTGGCAGAACAGCGAAGCATCATCATACGCTGAGAGTATCGGGAGAATGGGCCCGTCCCGCCGCGCCAGGATCTCGCCAACTTCCGACCGCTCTGTTCCATCCGCCACAGCTCCGTCGATGTCATCACGGAGCAACCGAAGCGCCGCATCCTTCGACACAGGAACGGGCACGAACTCTCCGTCGGAAGTTCGGACGGCTTTCTGTCTTAAGGTCTCGGCCGACATGGACCCACCGCCGGCATCGATAAATGCCGTAACGTTTCCAGCTCTTCGAGAGCAATCGATCTGCCGGGCCAAATCCTGAGGTTCACTTCCTCCAAAACAAACAAGAATACCGCGCGGATGGTAAGATAAGGTATTGGTCTCTCCGGTCGGCCCGGGCAACGAAAACGGTTCTAGAGACCGCGGCGGTGGATAAATGGAGGGGCACCTTACGATGCGGTTGAGATAGTTTGGTCCACCAGCCTTCGGGCCTGTACCAGATAACCCTCGACCACCAAATGGTTGAACACCTACAACCGCACCGATCTGGTTTCTATTGACGTATAGGTTTCCGACTTCGGCGTGTTCGGCCAAGGCGCTGATCCGCGCGTCAATCCGCGTATGCAGCCCCATCGTGAGCCCATACCCCGTAGCATTGATTTGTTCGACCAGAGGCTCAAGGTCTCTGGACTCAAACCGAACCAAATGCAGAACCGGCCCGAAGACCTCCTCGTTCAAATCAGAAATCTGGCTAAGCTCAAAAGCTATAGGGGAGATACAGCGATCCTCCAGCCCGGGGGCCAAAGGTGCCTCTCCAACTACGCCAAAACGGCCTCGCATATCCTCGATATGCTGTTGAATACGGAGATGCGCCGATGCATCAATCACCGGTCCAACATCGGTCGCTAAATCGGAGGGGTCGCCAACAGACAATTGTGCCATCGCGCCTGACAGCATCGAAATAAAGTCATCTGCGATATCTTTCTGTACACAAACGAGCCGACAAGCAGAACACCGTTGACCAGCGCTTTGGAAGGCAGAGTCGATTGCATCCTTTACCGCCTGCTCGAGCAAGGCGGTTGAGTCGACGATCATCGTATTGATGCCACCCGTTTCAGCAATGAGTGGAATGTCTGCTTTGCCAGTGTTCGCTAGGCTCACAGCGATGGTCTTCGCCGTCGCCGTGGACCCGGTAAAGACCACGCCATCCAGACCAGCTGCGGCGATCAAAGCTGATCCGGTTTCTTTGGCTCCGATAGCAAGGTTCAATACATTTCTGGGCACACCAGCATCATGGAGGAGTTGGACCGCTTTGGTCGCTATTAGGGGCGTTTGTTCCGCGGGTTTGGCGACCACTGTGTTCCCGACGCTCAACGCGGCGCTAACCTGCCCCAGAAATATAGCGAGCGGGAAGTTCCAAGGACTTATGCAGGCAACCACGCCAAGCGGGGATCGGTCTTCGAGTTCGGGACTCATCGACTGGCTGGCATAGTATCGCAAAAAATCAATGGCTTCCCGAACTTCGGCCGCGGCATCGGGAAGAGTCTTTCCGGCCTCGACAACGCATAGCGACATGTACGGCTTCATATTCGCTTCCAGCCGATCAGCCGCGAGATTTAGAATTCGAGAGCGCTCGGTAGCAAATGAGGGATCAGACCAAGGCGCGGCAGCGCCAGCGCTAACTACGGATTGAATGTCCTCAGAGGAGGTTATCTGTAGAGTTGCAAGCGGTGTTTTCGGATTAAGTGGCCCGGTAACGAGGAGATTTGGTTCTATTGACCGCTTGGAAACGGGAGTGGTTTTTAGCTCAGGCAGGTCCAATTGACCGACGTGTTCAAACTGCGCTGCACTGGACGCTTGTGTAAGATCCAGACCGCGAGCCGACAGACGCACACCACCAAACAAGTCGCGGGGTTTGGCAATTGACGGATGCGGCGTCAGGTCGGTTTCCTCTGCTTTGGAAATCGGATCCGCAACGATTTCGGCAACTGGAATGTCGAGATCCAGGAGCTGATTCACGAATGAACTATTCGCTCCGTTTTCCAAGAGACGCCGTACAAGATACGGCAGTAAATCAGCATGCTGCCCAACGGGGGCGTAGGTCCGGGACATGACACCATACGTTTCGGCCAGCTCCCTGTGCAGACCTTCACTCATGCCATGGAGACGTTGGAACTCGTACGCCTTGTTGCTGCCCGCCATATGCGCGATCGCTGACGCCGTGTGAGCATTGTGGGTAGCAAATTGCGGGAAGATACGGTCCCCCGACCTCAAAAGAGAAGCCGCGCAGGCAAGGTAGCTGACATCGGTGTGCGACTTGCGGGTGAAAACCGGATAGCTGTCAAGACCGAGCACCTGAGCCCGCTTGATCTCACTATCCCAGTAAGCACCTTTGACGAGCCGCACCGTAACACGGCGACCAGCTCTACGAGCGGCATCCTTGAGCCAGTCAATCACATGCGGTGCGCGGCGCTGGTAGGCCTGGACGACCAAACCAAGTCCCTCCCAACCCTCTAGGCTGGGATTTCTCAGAAGATGGTCCAGAACGAGTAACGAAACCTCGAGCCGGTCTGCTTCTTCTGCGTCGATGGTCAGACCGAAGCCGCCCTCCTTGGCGATGGTCGCCAACTGGCCGACGCGATCCACCAACAGAGGAACACACCGAGCACGTTTTGCGAATTCGTATCTCGGGTGGAGCGCCGATAGCTTGACCGACAAGCTAGGAGCCTCGTGGAGCGTTACGGCTTGAGGAGACGCGCTTCTAAGGTATTCAGCGGCGTTCTTGTAAGCCCTGAAATATTGTCGCGCGTCATCGTCGGTCAAAGCTGCTTCGCCAAGCATGTCGAATGAGAATGTAAATCTCGATACCTTTAAGTGAGATGATTTGCGAAGGGCTGTTTCGATCGTATCCCCCAGCACGAAATGCTCGCCCATCAGGGTCATTGCTCGCCCGATGGCCGCGTGAAGGACACGATCACCTAACCTCGCCGCCAGAGACTCTGCCATCGGTCCTCCGGAAGCGCGAATCCAGCTGGCAGTGACCCTCAATCCGTGCGTTGCAGCATTCACAAGTATGTGGCGATTGTCGGCGCGGTGGCTCGTCCAGTCCCCATCGTCAAGCTTGTCTCGGATCAGGTAAGAAGCGGTTGGGAAATCGGGCGTTCGGATTAATGATTCAGCCAACCGCATAAGCGTCACGCCTTCATCGTTCGAAAGCCCATACTCCTGCAGAAAGGCGTCCATCAATGAGGATCGGCCAGCGTCAGCGCGAACAGCATTCACAAACTGCCCGGCCGTAAGGCGAATAGTTTCTCGATCAACCGCGCTAAGACCAATTCCATCAATTAGATTGCGGACCAAATCCGTTTCCGGCGCGAGATAGGCAGCACTAAGCGGCTCGAACTCAGGATAAGGCGATGCCATTGGGTTTGAGGCTCCTCTATCCAGCGCAGCGCTTATTGCGTGTTCATCTTCTTCGATAGTTGAGTCGTAGTCGTCCATACAGAATCTGAGAGTGCCGCCTGCTACTAGAACTCTACTCTTAGTATCGCGAGATCATGGCGCGTTGTGCCCACATCAGTCCTTTGCGAATGTAGCTGATAGCAGCGGAACATTCGAACCAATTCGCGAACTCTATCGTTATCCTCGAGAGTGGCGCTGCTTCATTCGCGTGTTCCCCCATGTCTCATGCTCGCCATGGCTGGCTTTGCCGCCGTCCAACCCATCGGCCTTAGCTTCCGGAAGCCGTCATCAGATCATCCGCGAGGAAGCTTGTCAGGGTTGCGCATCACGTAGAGCCAGGCGATTCTTCCTTCTGCGTCGGGTGCGAGCGTCACGATGGAGTCAATAAAACCCTCTACCCGTCGGATGATTGCCGGCGCGCTATTGGCAATACATGGCTCTATAATCCATCCACCTTCGATAGCCGTTCGCCGCCAGACCGCTATCAAAACCTGAACGATCTCATCGGGACCAACCAGAACGCGCCGCGCAGCGCGTGCTTTTCGTCCCCCATCAGAGATGGCGACCGAGTTGGGAGCGAATAGCTTCAGAGAGGTTTGAAAGTCCTCAGCCGCCGCGGCAGCGAAGAACCTCGAAATCAAGTCTCGTACGTCATCTTGCGAAGCGTCAAACCTCGGTCCACTTTCTTGAAGTCGCTTGTGTGCACGGCTTACCAATTGGCGACAAGCTGCCTGGCTTTTTCCCAGCGAAGAAGAAATCTCATCGTACCCGGCATCAAATGCCTCCCGCAAAATGAAAGCGGCGCGTTCCTCTTCGCCAAGGCGTTCCATGGCCCAGAGCAACGCCAGCTCACATTCTTGCGCCAGAACGAAGTCATCTTCGGGGCCTGTCTCGGTCTGCAGCAACGGCTCAGGTAACCACGGCCCGACATAACTCTCTCGTCGTTTCCGCGCCGAGCGCAACGAATCGATCGCTATGTTCGTCGCGGTGCGCCGCAACCATGCAGCGGGGCTTGAGACGAGCGCGTGGTTCGCACTCATCCATCGTAGCCATGTGTCTTGAACGGCGTCTTCGGCTCCGGCCTTGTCACCGAGCATCCGGTAGCACAGCGAAGTCAGGCTTTTGCGTTCGGCTTCAAAGGCAGCGACAACATCCATCACGACACAGCAAGCGTCTTCTGTTGCGGCTCTTGAAAACGCAAGTGGGTGCAGGCATGAGCATGACCAAGGGCGCGCTTGAAGACAGGGTAGAAGCGACCGGATGCGGCCGCAAACGAGGCCGCGACTACCGCCTCTTTTCCAAACCTGACCTCAATGTCCTTACGAAAAGAGTCTGCCTGAAGGTCGCCCCGGATGGCCGCCATCGCAAAGAGAAATCCCAGCCCGACGTCACCAGCCTTCTGAGGGTCACCATCAAAACAGAGCTTCAACGCTACCGGGTCCGCTCCCGCATCTGTCGCCATATCGACAACCAATTGCGCGCAAGGTCCGCAATCACCCTCCAGAGTGGATGCAAACGCGGCTCCGACCCGAACCAGTTGAGCGTCCTCAGGACCGCGATACTGACTAATCAGCGGAAATGAGGAGAGACGAAGGCCAGCGCCGGTGGATGTCCGTATGACATCGAGCATATAGCTCACATCATAGTCGTGCGCTCGTCCAAAGCGGCGGGCACCACGACGCAAAAGCCACTTAATCATTGCAGCAATCCATCATCTTTCAGCGCCACTATTGAAACGCATAAGATACCTCGAAAGAAGCAAGAGTGTGCCAGGGCAGTTCTCGAAGCACGCGGGGTGCGCCTGCAAGATGCAGTTTCCATTGTAGAGTTCTCCTTTGTCTGATGCCTGGACGAGACAGGCTCGCCATCTGTGACAAAGGCGTTGGAGAAACTTGGGCGATCCATCGGCATGCCACACAGGTGACGTAGAGAGAAGATTTGAAGCGTGGCAAGTTTCTGGTAGCTGAGTCTTGCACGGAAACGAGGCCTGATCATGCAACTCATCAGTGACGAAATTCTCATTGATAGCGGACAGATAGATCCTACCTACAAAGCAGTCTATCCGCTGCTGGAGGGTTTTGATCTTGCCAATCCCGCCTCATGGACCTCTGGCCACCCACACGCTTTTTACAAACGCATGCGCGAGGAAGCTCCAGTACTCTGGTCCCCCGGATACAAGGCGTTTTCCGGCTTTTGGTCCGTCAGTCGCTATGATGATGTGAAGACGGTTGAACTCGCACCGGAGGTGTTCTCCTCGCAACGCGGCAGCATCAATATCGGAGTACAGCCACGCGAAAAATGGAAGCCGAAAAAGCTCATCCCCGCAGCGTTCAACTCATTGATCAATCTGGATGCGCCGCATCATATGGAGATGCGTATCCAGCAGAAGGACTTCTTCATTCCGGCTTATGTTGCTGAGATCCGTGACCGAGTGGCCTCGCATATTGATGGTTTGCTCGACGAGATGGAGCGCAAGGGGCCGGTGGTCGACTTTGTGAAGATGTTCTCGGAGGAAGTGCCACTCTTCACGCTGTGCGAGATGCTTGGTGTCGATGAGGCGGACCGGCCAAAGATCGTTTACTGGATGCACTATCTGGAGCTGGCCTCGCAGTATCTGGCAAATCCCCTTCAGGTGTTTCTGAAGGAGCCACTGTTCCCGTGGAAGTTCTACAAGACCGTGAACGAGATGTTCGCCTACGGGGAAGCGGTGATGGCTGATCGACGCGCCCATCCGCGCGAAGATCTGCTGACTGTGATCGCCCAGTCGAAGCTCGATGGGCAGGAATTGAGCCAAGAGTATCTAGATGGCTCGTGGTTGCTCATCATCTTCGCTGGCAATGACACCACCCGGAATTCGCTCACCGGCACAATTCAGCTGATGTATGATTTCGTAGATCAGCGGCAGATGGTGCTTGATGATCCTGGCCTTATCCCGCGCATGTCACAGGAGGCGTTGCGTATGGTCTCACCAGTTAAGCACATGCGTCGGACCGCACTGGAAGACTTCGAGATCAATGGTCAGAAGATCGCCAAGGATGAGAAGGTTGTCATGTGGTATGGCGCTGCTAACCGCGATCCAGACGTGTTCCCTAGCCCGGATGTATTCGACATGATGCGTGACAATGTCGATAAGCATCTCGCTTTTGGCCACGGTGTCCATAAGTGCCTCGGGGCGCGCATTGCTCAAATGCAGCTTCGGCTGTCCTATGAGAAGATTTTCGAGCGCTTTCCCAACATCGCGCCGGTTGGCGACGTCGTGTACGCTCCAAACGCGCTGGTGAACGCGATGTCGAGCCTGAAGGTGAATCTCTACGGCGTCGGTGGAACGAAGGCGACGCAGGTGCAGGTAAAGGCGGCCTGATCGTCAATCCTCCGAGCCAAGCTTAGATCAGCTGATAAACGTGTTCTGAAGAACGATCGCAGACGTAAGGACAAGGTAGACTCCAAATACGCGCTTGAGTGCCACAGCGTTGAGACTGTGGGCGGCTCGCGCGCCAAGAGGGGCCGTGATGAAGGACATAGACGTGATCGCAACAACAGCAATCAGGTTTACGTATCCAATAGACCCGAATGGAAGAGTTGTCTCACCAAGGCCCAGCAAAGCAAATCCAACCGCCCCCGGCATTGCGATGATAACGCCAAATCCTGCCGCTGTGCCAACAGCCTGATGGATTGGCCGGCCGCAGGCTGTCATCACAAGCACTGCGATTGTTCCGCCCCCGATACCCAGCAATGCCGAGAAACCGCCGAGAAAAGAAGCTATGCCTGCGAGGGCTAGCCCCTTCGGCATATCAGCAAAAACCTGCTTCTTTGGCTGCATCACAGGCGCGATGAAGTGGACTCCCATAAGGAAAACCCCAATCGCGAAAATCCACTTCAAGGATCGTCCATCCATGTAGCGCGCCAGAAGCAGACCGACGAGCACGCCAAACACCAACCATGGAGCCCAGTCTCTTATAATCTTGGAGTCGACCGCCCCTCGTTTACTGTGAGCATGAACCGATCTTGAGGATGTCACCACGATGGTCGCAAGCGAGGTGCCGATCGCGACGTGCGTCAGAACATCAGCATCTACACCAAAGAAACTGAAGACTAGCAGAAGGGCCGGGACAACCACGAAACCTCCGCCTATCCCGAACAGGCCGGCGACAAAACCGGCAGCCAATCCCGCTCCCATTAGTACGCCGATCAGTTGCGCGATCTGCACGTAGTCCACTTCTGTACCAGACATCTTTGTCCTGCTTTGTATTGAGAGCTGTCTTCAGCCGGGCGCGAGCGTTGCGCTGAAAAGGAAGTGCGAGGAGCAACCGAGGTCACTCCTCGCCCTGTTTCGCCCTGCTCCGGGAAGAAAGAGAGGGCGATCAGTTTTACTAGAAGTCGGCGCGTACGCGGGCGTAATAGTACCCACCTTGCCAATCGACGATGCTGTCAGACCGGTAAATCCGACCGCAGCAGGTTTCTCCGATTTCACCTGGCGCTGGATACTCGTCGAAAACGTTCCGTACACCGAGCGATACCTGAACAGCATCTGACAACATGTAGCTGGCCTCAATGTCGAATTGGACCTCAGGATCGAACTCCTGAATGGCCGTCACCACAGAGCTGCCATTCGAGTTTTTGTAGGATCCGTAATAGTTCGCACGAGCGAGCAAGGTAAGCGGCCCTGTCTGATGCGTAACTGTGAACACACCTCGCCAGTCGGGCAGGCCGTTCTCAAAGTCGAACTGAGATTCTGCGTTAAACAGCTCGTCGACTTCGCTGTCGAACTCGGTGGTGTTGTAATTGACAGAGCCGGTGAAGTTCGTCTGCGCACCGCCTGCCCAGTCCATCGAGTATGTGCCGACGACATCTACCCCCTGTGTGGTCGTATCGAACGCGTTGGTGAAGTAGAACACGCCACCAATTGACTCCGCACCGACGACGCCAGCTCCTTCGAGCGCCAGGAAGTTGTCGTAGGCTGCTCCCGCGGTCGGATCGGATGAAACGTTCTGCGTGGAGATGGCGTTCACGCGATCTTCCAGATCAATCTGGTAGAAATCGACGGTCAGTGTGAAGTCGCCGAAGCTGGATGTCGCACCGACGGTGTAGTTCGTCGACGTCTCCGGCTCGAGTGGCGTCGCCCCTAGCGCTTGTGCAATCGGGCCGCTCGCGGGAAACAATCCAGTGGCAACAGGAAGCCCGTTTGGCAGACGCGTAGACACGTTTGTTGTGCCCTGTTGGCCGGGTGTCGGTGCACGGAAACCAGTTCCGACCGAACCTCGCAAGGCGAACATATCACTGAACTCGTAACGGCCTGCCAGCTTCCAAACCACCTCTTCGCCAAAGTCAGAATAGTCCTCAAATCGCAAGGCACCCTGAAGGAAAAGGGCATCGGTAACGTCGGCGCTCAAGTCAGCGTAAAGCGCATAGGAATCGCGCGTGTAATCACCAGAGAATGCTGGCGAATAGCCCGGGAAGCCGTTCGATCCCACGCCTACAACCCGATAAACAGGATCATCTTCGTCAGCGCAATCGAGCGTCGATCCGTTTGCAATCACCGCGGCACCGGCCGCTGTCGCAACACCTTCGTCACAAAAGCCGAAAGGATCTGAGCTCGCGAAAGGCCCTGCTGCAAAAGAAGCCGGATCACCGCCAACGAGCTCATATGACTCCTCTAGAAGACTGCCCCCGAAAGCAAACAGCAGCGGGCTCGCGAGACCGGTTTCAGCCTCGTAGGTGAAGTCGGCCTGGAACTGGACCTCTTCGTTGATCAGCTCTCCGGGCTTGAAGCTCGTCGGCGTGTCCGGCCCGAGAGATGGGTTTATCGTATTCTCCAGCGTGTACTTGATTTCGTTGTGACCAAAGCGGCCGCTGAAATCCATCGACAGTCCGTTGTCCAGCTGCGCCCGAACACCACCAACTACGGAGTAGTCTATAACATCGCCGAAGAAGCGCGGCGTGAAACCGCCTGGAAAAATCGAAAGCGGACTGTAGATCGACCCATCTTCAAGACGAAGGTTCTCGATCGTGCCGTTACCTGGATAACGATAAAAAAAGCCCCCATCCGCGGTGCTGTCAGAGTAGTTGCCGAAGCCGTAAAGCTCTATGCCGGTATCGAAGGTGTAGCCGGTATTGAAGAAGCCGCGCACCGCTTCGGAGTTTGGTTGCCCCCAGGGCTGAACAACATCTCCATCGCCGATGTTCGCACTTGGCAAGCCGGCAAGGAAAGTCTCCTCGGAGAAGCCGGCAATAGTTGTATCGATACCCGACAGGAAGCGCTCATCATTGACATCAACGCAGGCAAAACTCTCACAGTATTGCTCCGCGCGGACGCTTGCATCGATGTCCGATAACTCCGCCGAAATACTGAAGAACCCGCTATCACCTATGCCAAGCCCGATATTACCGGCTACGGTGTACTGGGTACCATCTCCTTCATAGTACTGACCAAAGTCAGCTGTGATCGCTCCGCCTTCGGCGTTGTCCTTCAAGATGAAGTTGATCACGCCAGCGATTGCATCAGAACCGTATTGCGCCGCGGCACCATCGCGAAGGACCTCCACGCTCTTCAGCGCAATGGTTGGTATAGTGGCGATATCCGGCCCCTGTGTTCCAGATCCGCCAATCTGCACGAGCGCCGCGCGGTGCCTTCGCTTTGAGTTTACCAGAACAAGCGTCTTGTCAGTCGGCAAACCCCGAAGTTGGGCTGGTCGAACGAATGTTCCGCCATCGGATATTGGTTGGCGACTCAAGGAGTAAGATGGAACCAGCGTTCTCAAAACGTCGTTCGTGTCCGTGAACGGAACAGCATTCAAGTCCTGCTCGCTCAGTACGTCCACAGGCACAGGCGAATCCGTGATGGATCGAGGTTTACCGCGGGCACCTGTAACGACAATGCGCTCCTGTACGGAGGTGTCATCGGCAGCATCGTCAGCGCTCGCTTCCCCAAACGCCGCGCCGGAGAATGAGAAACCTCCCGCTAAGACGACTCCAGACATTAAGAGTGATTTTAATTTGCTCTTCATACTGATTCCCCTCGCGCGGTGCTGGACCGCAGCACAACGCCTTCGTGTCCGGCGGACCGGACGTTAGTCACGTGCATCGTTGGATAGGCCTGACAGTTCAGGTCAGCGACGCGCTCCATTTTTCTGAAGGTCCATCAGTGGACCTGGTACCGCCCAACATGGGCGTCATCCGCTAAACAACTCTTCGTTGCCCCGCGTGTTCAGCATTGAACTTCTTGGAAGGAGAATGGAGCCAAGCAAAAATGTATATGTTGGAGTGCAGAGTATCCGCAAAGACCAGCCGAGCGCTTGTTTATGGTGCGCCGCAACAATGCATGTGCTCAATGGAGTAGCAGATGCCCTTACGTCATGCCTTGGGAAAGCTCGGGTCGGAGATTAGGGAAGTAAATTGGATATCGACAGGATGGCGTCAGCAACTTCGCGGATGGGTTTGCCCTGCCCCATCGCCGTTTTCCGTAGCGCATCGTAAGCTTCCTGCTCGCTCAGTCCACGTCGCTCCATAAGCAAGCCCTTCGCCCGCTCGATAGTTTTGCGCGCGGCGAGGTCATCCTTGGACTTTTGAAGTTCTTGATGGAGCGTATCAGTCAGCTTGAACCGCTCAATTGCAACTTCAACGATTGGCCGGATGCGCGACGTTGCCAAGCCATCAACAATGTACGCGCTTGCTCCAGCACGAACCGCCCGCTTCGCTTGAGTGCTGTCAGTATTGTCATCAAAGACTACAATCGGAAGGCGGTAGGTTTCCGTGACATGCTGCAGGACACCGAACAAATCTATGTTGGGCAACGGCCCCGCAAACATTAAAACGAAGGGCTTGGTTTGCTGTATCGCATCGTAGATCGTGTCAGGTAGATGACGATCAACTGAACGAACTACGGCGAATCCGTCCAGACCTTCCACAACCTGACGTACGGAACGGTCACTCGAGGTGACCACCAGTGCAGTTGGTAAATGTTGAGACGAGTTAGGACCCAATTTCAACGCTGCCTTTTCCATTGTTGAGCTTCTAGCGCAGCCCGTTTGTTAGCCTCATCTAGACGAGCAGATTAAGCCACCAGCTTACTGGCTCCTGCAAAATCTATTCGTTTAACGGGACCAAACAGCGACCCATTTCCTCAACGGCATTGCTGAGGTATACGTAAAGCTAGACGCGAGCCGTCCCTTGTCTACGAAGATGCTCAGTCAACGCTTCGATCGTTCAGCCAATGATCAGAGATTAGACGAAGCTGCCAGTTTTCGCGGCAGAGTTTGTCGCTTTTCGCGATGAAATCAGCAGGCTTCACGGGCTAACCAGCGATTCAGGCGAACTGTTGATCCGCCAATCAACTGGACTGCTCGTACCAAACCGGTGCCCCACTTTCGTGACACAAACATGAAGTTTTAACTGTTTGAGCCAATCGCCGCGCTTTGTCATTCGGCTGTCATCGAAGGCGCATAGCTGACGCGGCAACACTTCCAAATCGCTTGGCGGAGTCCTTCGTCGGGATAACGCGGCTGACCCCAAAATCAGCCCGAACGCAGGAGGTGTGTCTGAAGTTCAAAACGCTCAGTGAGGGGAAAATCATGAGCAATATTTTGAAGACCGGCCTGTTGGCTGGCGCAAGCATCACGCTCATCGCAGGCGCAAGCTACGCCGACGATGCAGACGCAACCGCCGATGATACACGCGAGCTCGGGACGATCATCGTTACCGGTATTGCGCAAACCTACTCGTCATCTGAAACAACAGAAGCCATGACGTTGCAGCAGGCCCCCGTGACGAGCATTCTCGCCCAGGTGGACAATCTGCCGGGCGTGCTCGTCCAGGAAGGCGACACATTCGGATTCGATGACTGGTCGACTGGCGTCGCGGTTCGGGGGTTTCAGAACAATCTCGGCGAACAGCAACTGGGCATCACGATTGATGGCATTCCCAATGGCGGCTCCAATTATGGCGGTGGGGCCAAGGCCAACCGTTTCATTGATACGCAAAATGCCGGTTCGATCGAGGTCTCGCAGGGCACCGCTGATATTGCCTCCCGATCGAATGATGCGCTTGGCGGAACACTGAACTTCACCACGCAAGATCCTCTCGATGATCGACGTATTCGTGTTTCCACCTCTCTTGGTGACTTTGACAGCCAGCGCTTCTATGGCCGCTATGACAGCGGCCTGCTCGGCGACAACACGACCAAGTTCTGGATTTCTCTGTCTACTCAATCAGCAACAGACCATGTTAACGGTGCCTCTGAGAATGAGCGGGATCACATCGCTGCGAAGCTGCAAACCGAGCAGTTCGGCATCGAATGGACGGCTTACGCCTCATACGATGACACGCAGGAAGACAACTATCAGCGCCTGTTCTCGCCTGCTGACTTCGCGGCCAACCCGAATTCAGATCAGCTGACCGCTGAGTGGACGGGCATTCCCTACATTGACCAACTCTATCGAAGAGGCTGGTCGACACTGCGCGAAAACTCACTCCTTTATCTCAAGGGCGAAACCGAAGTCGCGGAAGGGTTGAACATCGAAGCCGGCATCTATCGCCACGATAATGACGGCCGCGGCGACTGGGTGCCGCCTTATCTTGTAAATGTTGGCCTGACCGATACCGCTGGCGGCCTTCCGGAGACTGAGTATCTTGGCGGCGAAACCGTTTTCGGCGGGCCATTTCTCGGACAAATTTTCTTCGTCGACCCGACTGGCGTGGCGCTGTCACCCGAAGATGGGTGCGTGTCGTCGATCACCTTTCCCTATGGCGGTGCCGGCCCTGAGTACGATCCGGCCTGCTATCCGCGTAGCGCCATTGCCGTGCAGTCCTACCGGCATACCCACTACCAGAAGGAACGCACCGGCGTTTATGGGGACTTCGAGTGGGAGACAGCTTTTGGCGATATCGAGAATACGGTTCGAGGTGGCCTTTGGTATGAAGACGCAACCCGCTATGAATATCGCGACTGGCACAAGATCAATGACACCCGCGTGGGCTTTGAATTCGATGCTCAACCCTACTGGGTCCAGTATGATCGCGAGTTCCCGCAGACAACGTTCAAGTGGTATATTGAAGACGTTGTCCAGATTTCAGATTTTGCCTTCCGCCTCGGCTTGAAGCAGTTCAACAACGAGGTTGAGCGCTCCGACAATTTCGAACCCGAAAACCCGGCCCTAAACTTCACCGTCGATAGCGAAAGCGACGTCCTGATCTCGGGGGGCGCTGCATGGACGCCGAGCATGATGCCCGGCGTCGAAGTGTTCGCTGGTTATGCCGAAAACTATAAAGCGATCCCTGACACAGTGCTTGAGGTAATCGGCGGCAGCGGAGTCGGCGGCCTTCCCGATCCGGAAACAGCAGAGAACATTGAGGTCGGTCTCCGTTATGTTGGTGACAGGGTACGCGGCTCCGTTGTCTACTTCGACTCCACCTTCGAGAACCGGCTGTTCCCGGCCCCAACGGAAAGCGTCGATGGGATCGACTACCTGGAAGCTTCCAATGGTGGCTTTATCAATGGCGGAGGGATTGAGAGTTCCGGCCTTGAACTCGCTGGCGAACTGATCGCAACGGACAACCTCTCCTTCTTCGCTTCGTACACTTACAATGACGCGACGATTCTTGGCACGGACGATCCGAACCTCGACGAGGCTGCTGGCATCTTCGCGGGCAACCAGGTACCCGGGATTGCCGAAAACATGTTCGTCATCAGTGCGGACTACTCTGCCGGCAACTTCTTTGGCGGCATTTCCACCAAGTGGGTCGATGAGCGTTTCGTGAACCTCTCCAACACTTGGGCGGCCGACAGTTACTACGATACTGATCTTTATGTCGGTGTGTTTGGGGAGGCGATTTCGGACGACCTGTCAAACTTGGAGTTCCGCCTGACCGTCAACAACCTGTTCGACGATGACTGGCTCTCGGGCATCTCCGGCAACGGGGCATGGATCTCCGCGCCGCGTACGGTCGTCTTTACGGCAACCGCAGACTTCTAGGTTTGCTCAATGACGGGACGGGCGGGCTTAGAATGAGTCCGCCCGGTCTTTTTTGCAAATAGCTTGGGAGGACGTCCCTCATGGAATCACTAAACCGCCGTCAGGCGCTCGCGCTTGTCGGAGCCACTGCCACAACAGCCTGCACCAGCGCTGCGACAGATCAAAGAACGTCAGCACCTGCGACGTCACCAGTCTTCCGTCACGGTGTAGCTAGCGGTGATCCAATGGCTGACAGCATTGTCCTCTGGACGCGCATAACAACAGCCGCACCGCGCCAAACGGTCTCTTGGGAGCTGGCGACGGACGCCCGCTTTGAGACCATAGTGGCCAGCGGCGATGCCGTTGCTGATGCGGCTGCAGATCACACGGTCAAGGTAATCCCGGACGCGCTGCAGCCTGGCGCAATCTACTATTATCGATTCATAACGGGCGATGAAAAGTCACCGATCGGCCGCACCAGAACGTTGCCGACAAGGTCGCTCGACCGCCTCGGAGTCGCATTGGTGTCCTGCTCGAACTATGCCTTCGGCCATTTCAATGCCTATGGCGCGATCGCCGATGACGACACCATCGATATCGTCCTCCACACGGGCGACTACATTTACGAATACGGAGCAGATGGCTGGGGCGCGGAAACAGCGACCGCGATCGGCCGTCCACATGATCCGCCACATGAGACGGTCACGCTCGCGGATTACAGGCAACGTCATGCGCAATACAAGACCGATGCAGGTTCGCGGGCCATGCACGCCGCGCACCCTCTCGTCGCTTGCTGGGATGACCATGAAAGCACGAACAATCCCTGGATGGGCGGCGCACAGAACCACCAGCCGGATACAGAAGGAGATTGGCTGGTTCGTCGCGACGCCTCTCTTCGGGCCTATTATGAGTGGATGCCGATCCGCGAACCGGGTCCGGGTCTGACGCGGGCCGATTTCTGGCGAGTCTACAGTTTCGGAGATTTGGCAACGCTCATCACCCTTGAGACCCGTCATACGGCGCGTGGCGAACAGGTCGATTACAGCCAATACAAAGATGCGATCACAACGCAAGAAGAGCGCAACGCCTTCATGGCCGATGTGATTGATGATCCCTCACGCAAAATGATCTCCGCTGGGATGAAGGACGCCCTGAGCGAGGGTTTGACCGCCTCGGTGTCCTCCGGTCAGCCTTGGCGCTTAATCGGAAACGCCAGTCCCATCGCAAGGATGTGGGTTCCAGACATTGCCGCTTATGGCGTCGACCCGGCTAAAGCCCCCGCTGGGGAGGTGCCTGGCGCAGGCGCGAATCTCCTGTGGAAGGGACAATGGAATCTCCCCTTCTATACAGATACTTGGGACGGTTACCCGGCTGCCCGTGAAGACTTCTACGCGCTCTGTCGTGATGTCGGCGTTCAGGACCTGCTCGTACTTACCGGTGACAGTCATAGCTTCTGGGCCAACACACTCTTCGATGCTTCGGGTAACTCGATGGGCCTGGAGCTTGGCACCGCCGGAGTTTCTTCTCCCGGGGACTTCGTCGAGACTGGCTGGGATATGGAAACAGCGGCACAGCTCGACCGCGTCTTTGAAGAAGCGCTGGACGAAGTCCGCTGGACGGACAATCTCCATCAGGGATATGTCCGCGTTGTACTGACACGCGAGAACGCCCATGTCGATTTCGTGGCCGTGCAGACCGTTCTCCTCGAAGACAGATCCACCACGACAATCCGCAGCGAGGTGATTGAGAGACGCGGCGGTGCACTTGCCTACCGCGACAAGGACTAGAACGCGGTCTACTTGTCAGTTCCAGCGAAGACGGAGTGTGCGAGCAACATGCTCTCGCAAAGCGATTGGCAGACCGATCTCTTCAGCAACCCTCGTCCAAGTCGTGAAGGCATCGATCGTTTGTTCCAAGATGCGCTTGTCCCGACCGCGTGGCAGCCTTGCATAGCGTGCCAGACCTTCAAGATCATCTTTATTGAACCCACACGTTTTTCCATTGATGCTGAGCTGGTGCGCGCGCGTGAAGTCACTCCCCTCGGCATGACAAAGATCATAGGCGGGTGCGATGTCCCAACGGCCTTGGCGATCCATCAGAAACGCGAAGTTCTTCACATGGTCATCTTGATTACAGCCGACGAGATTAAAGACGACGCGCCGAAACTGCTCTTCGATTGAGGATTGCGGAATCTCAAGCTCGCGCATGGTCATGAAGAGCTGCTCGTACGAGTAAGCGCCGCTTTCGTAGTAATCGAAATGAGAAACTGCGGCGAAGGTTTGCACGAATGCCTTTCTGCCGACCTCGTCCCGATCAAAGCGACGCGTCATGAAGTGGTTACGGCCATTCTCGCCGAACACGCGGCTTTCCATAATCTGAATACCGCAGGCCTTTGCCATCAAGTAGTAACTGTATTCCAGAAGACCGTATCCGGATGGATCAGCGACCCCCCAGTCACCACTGAAGGCCACACCATCGAACTTGATTAGCCAATGTTCGAACCCTTCGGAGAGATCAATTTGGCCGGATCGAACCTCCAACGTCTCGGGATTGAAAGCGATTACCGCCTTGGCGCGAGCCCCTCCTGCCGACGTTCCCACGCTCAGGATGTCGAGCAGAGCTGACGTGCCGTCATCCGCATCGAGCCGGGTGTCGAGCGTTTGCTTGTCAGCGAATGCCATAGAGGCAAGCTCAATGAGCTGATCCATTTCCAGCCTCTTATCCTGTGCGGTCTCGCCGCCGGTAGAGGGTTCGAACTCAAGCGCGCCCATGCCCCGGCGACCAGTGTAGCAAAGGCGGTCGACAGCATTGAAGGTCTCCCGCCGCCGGCCGGTCTGCGCGAGCCAGACATCAATCAAGCGATTACCGAATTTGTCGGGAAGACTGTCGGCCAGCAATCCGGGAAGGCCGTAAAAGGATCGCGGGTGAAGGTCCTGAAATTGATACACGTGCCCGCGCCGCACAGGCATTTGTAGCGGCGCTGGCTCTACCCCAAAGGATGAAAAAGCCGGGTCGTACTCAAAGCGAGCGTGGGTCTCATCCTCGTTCATTGAGACATACCCGATCGGCGTGCCCCACAAGGTCACTGTTGCAGTGCTCATTCGGCCTCATCACCCCATGCCGGAGGGCCAGAGTTTGCTGGAGTGAAACGCCGCTTCTTTCCTGCCAGCACTTCCTCCATTGGCGACGAAGCGGCGTCGGGCAAGAGAGCATCGATTGTTGCGACGCGGCCAAGTGCCATGAACAGCTTGAGCCAAGTTTCAAACTGACTGTCGTTTCCGCCCTCAATACGTCTCAGCGTCGCCACGCCGATGCCAGCCGCCCGCGCGAGCTCCGGCTGAGTAAGCCCTTGACGTTTACGGGTACGGGCCAAGCGTTGGCCCAGTTCGGTGAGCATAGCTGGCGTGGGGGTCAGTCGATCGATCTTCATAATATCAAATACGATTTTTTATTGATCTATATCTCGATTTCATATCGTATTTGATATGAAAATACTAACATTGCATTTCGAATGCCGAATGAGCAATCGTATGCGATATTTTCCCGTGAGTAAAGCCTTAAAAGATACCACTTGTGATATTTTTTGGCCAGGAGCTCGATACGGCAAGCTTCTACAGCCGGCATCAAGAATGCCGAAAAGAGGCCGCAGCGCGAACTCGATCCCGGGAGGAAACTTTTGGATCTTTTGCGCTGCGGCCAGGTTACGCCAGGCTGGGGAGGTTTAAGCCGCCTGGCGCGGAGGACTCTCAAGAGTAAGTATTTCAGCGGTCAGCCATTGATAATGACGCTCCAGACGCGCGATCTGCTCCAGGTCAAGATCGACGTCCATCGCCAGATTTTCTCGCCAGGCCTCGAGGACGCGAACTTGCGTTTTAAGCCAGCAAATCATCATTGCATCATCCATGGGTAAGCACATGTGGAGCTCCTATCGTCCAAACTGCCAGGAAGCAGCGATCTTGAAATTCTGGGCGGGTTCCGAGACGCCTTCGAAAACGCGCTCGTAGTCTTCGTCGAAGACATTATCGATGCCGACATCGAAGCGCAGGCCGTTCCCGAAGTCCGGTGTCCAACTCGCATAAAGATCGACAACCGTGTAGCCGTCCCGGGTGTCGGAGATCGTGAACCCGCCCATGCCATCGGCGGTTCGTTGCTCGAAATCATCCGCAATCTGAATTCTTGTCCCAAACGTCGCGTTCCATTCCGGCGCTTTCACACCGAGATTGAAGGCAAGGCGGTCCGGTGTGAGAGAGCCCAGATCGGAGCCGTCCGAGAGATCTGTGCCCTCAATGCTCGAATACGTAACCCGGCCGAAGAAGCGCTCTGAATCGTAGTGCAACTCCCCTTCAACGCCTTCGAGTTCGGCCTGCGCGACGTTGGCCGATTCCGATGTGCCAGAAGAGCATGGCTGGAAGAATGGCGGCGCAAAACAGGTTGGATCGAAGGAGATGTCGACGGACAGGTTAATCAGATCATCGGCTTCGGTTTCAAAGTAGCTCACCTTGGCCTGCAAGCGGTCATCCGTCGTGAACAGGTTCTGAAAATCAACGCCAGCACCAAACTCAATGGTTTGGGTGTCTTCGGGCACAAGATCCGGGTTCGGAATGAAATTGTTGTTCGCGAAAATGAACTGACCCATCATCGGGTTAAACAGCACAGGATGCGGCAGCGAGAAATGAACGCCATCTAGATAAAGCTCGTTGATCGATGGTGCCCGGAAGCCTTCGGAATAGGAACCAAAGATGCGGAGCCACTCCGCACCGGCTGGCTCAAAGCTGGTCGCAAAACGCGGCGACACCGCATCGTCTGAATTGTCCTGCCCGGGCGCAATCGAGGACGAGCTTTCAAACTCGTCATAGCGAATACCGGGAATAACCAGAAACTCGCCAGCCGGTGTCTGGATTACCGCCTCAAGCTGGGCGAACACACCCGTGAACTCGCTCTCGCCATTCGGCACGCCGCCACGCAGACCGTCTATCGTCTGATCGTCTGTCCCGGTTTGCTCATCCTTGTACCAGTCAGCACCAACTGTGACGGTCGTTTCTGCAGAGCCGAGCATGAACTTTGAAGCGTTTCGAATACCCCAACCCTGGGTCTCGATATCCCGCACCGTCGTGCGCGGGATCGTCTGGTCGAACTCATCGACTTCGCTATCAGTCTGATAAGCAATGACTGTTGCATCAATCCAATCATTGTCAGCGGGATTTAACATCATAGCCAACCGAAACGTGTCGGAGGTGATGTCCTTTTCGACATCGCGGTCCAGGATCGAGTCGCCCGTCCCGGCAACGCCCTGACCGTTATTGGGCTCAATGGCCGTGTTGGCGAAGCGCTGCCAGGATCCCTCAATCGTCAGCGCACTGCTGAGCGCAAAGCTACCCTTCAGCAGCGCCGTTTCAATGTCATCGTCCGAGGGTAGGTCTGCCCCGGAACCCAGCTCAATATCGCCGGACTGGCGCACCCCGAAACTCGCAAGGCCGTCAAAACCACCCTGACGAGTGAATCCCGTTATTGTCGCGAGGCTTTCCTCATTGGCGCTCTGATATCCAACTCGAACTCTCGCGCCCCAGGTCTCGTCTTCTTTGAGCAGGTCTTCAGCGTCGACACTCTCAAAGGCCAACACGCCGCCAACGGCACCGGAGCCATAAAGAGCGGACGCTGGGCCGCGGACAACCTCAGCGGTACCGATGAGTTCTGGATCAAGGAAGAAACGACCGTCATGAGCGGATGTGAAGCTCTGGCGCGCGCCATCAAGAAGGATCAATACGTTCTGGCCGGAGAGCCCGCGAATGGTCGGGAGTTCACCTGTACGGCGAGGGCCACCTGAAAACTCGATACCGGGAACGTCGCGAAGCGCATCAGAGACTGTAGATGGCGAAAGCAGATCGATATCGTCGCGCGTGATGACACTGACTTGTCCAGGGTAGTCGAAAACAGGAATCGGGTTCGACGTGCCATACACCGTTACTGTTTCTTCGCGCAGTTCAGCGTCTTCTTCGTCGCTATCCTCCGCCACCGACATAGATGCGAGAGACATGGCTGTTCCGAGCAGCAACGCCGATCGTAACAGACTCGCACGTTTTAAGCCTGATCTGAATTTTGGCATTCCGCTTCCTTCCCACGATTCTGCGAATTATTCTCAATCGCAATACATCAAGCATTCGAGATTGCAAGTCATTCTCATGTGAGTTAGGAAATTGCTGCGACCGCTCCCGCTGAGCGGCACCAATTTTCGGAGGCTTGATATGTATTTTGCAAAGACACGCGTTTTGTTGGCCGGGCTAACGCTGGCGTTTCTGCCGGCCTGCGCAACGGGTACCGACCCGGTTGCCGATACGTCTGCTAACGAACAGGCTATCCAATCCACATTTCAGCAGGACCGCGCATCAATTCTCGCATTGGCAGGAGATTTCAAAGTCTCGTTCGACTTCACTGAGACGGTTGCCCTTGCTGAAGGTTATGAGCTCAAAGAACCGAAACTGTCTGGCGGCCATGAAGTGGTCCGCGTCATCGAGGACCATGGTGACTTCATCAGCCTCCAGCACATTCTCGTTGTCGGCGGAGATGATAAGTTTCCGGTGAAGCATTGGCGTCAGGACTGGCAGTATGAACCGAAGCGAATTCTCACCTTCATCGGTGGTAATGCTTGGGAGTGGCGCGACGTCCCCGAGGACGAGCGCCGCGGCGCTTGGTCTCAGACTGTCTATCAGGTCGACGACGCCCCAAGATACAGCGCGACCGCCCGGTGGACTTATGAAGACGGGCTGGTGGAATGGACCCCGCAAACAGAATGGCGGCCACTGCCCCGGCGCGACATGACAACGCGTGATGATTATCACGCCATGGATGCAATCAACCGGCACGTCCTGACACCCGCCGGCTGGGTCCATGAACAGGACAACTCCAAACTCGTCCTTCGGGGAGAGCCACACGTCCTCGCGCGCGAGATTGGCGTGAACACCTACAAACGCGACAGCGAGTTCGATGTATCAGTTGCAACCGACTACTGGAGCGAAACAGAAGCTTTCTGGGCGGGTGTTCGCGCTGAGTGGGCAAAGATTGAGGCCGAGCACGAAATGTTCGCCATTACCATCAAAGGTGAAACCGAAGACCTGTACATGCCTTTGCTTATCCTCGCTGACGACTATGCAAATGGCGACATCGCCCTAGAGCCGGCGCTTACTGAAGCCCGAAGCGTCATCAACTCTTTCATCACTGACGATGTTGGTCAGCTCGCCAGCCGACTGCGTCCGGCAACAAAACTAGCCAGCGCTCAAGAGTAGCGCGGGCTACATGCGGGCTCGGCACGCAGCTTCTCTGCCGAGCCCCGCCCCAGAAAGCTTCAAGCAAGCGGAAACGGCGACAGGATGCTGTCGCCGTTTCTGCTTATTGAGCTCTCTTACCCTTTTAGTCATTGGTTGCGAGCACGACTTCCGACGCTGCGGCTGTCAGAGCCGACTGATCGGCATCAAGCGTTTCTGGCCGCGTTGCAGTTGGGTAAGCGGCCTGCAATTCGGAGAGCGCTGCCCGGATGGCGATCGCCGCCGGCTCATTGTCCGTATCGATCTCTGACGCTGAACCTTCGAATGCCGCAACAGCCGCTTTGTAGAAGCCATAACCGTCCAGATACGGCTCATACGCATCAGACTCTGCGGCCACTCGGTACATGTCTGCTGCGCGTTCAATCTGGTCCGCCGCGACACCTGCAGCAATTTGTGCGGGCGTAGAACCATCGTTTGGAGCCTTCATTGCAGCGGCACGGAGCACTGCGACGATCTCATCAGCTCGAGTGTTGATCTCTTCCTCCGACACGCCCGCGAAAACTGCAGCCGATGCATCCGTCAGGAGGTCTGAGAAGTCCTCAACGCCGCGCGCCTCGAAGATCGGCTGCATATCAAACAGAACTTCCGAAACAGGGTGAGCGAACATCTCTCCGGCGGCGTCGGTTTGGCCAAGCGCATAGGCATCGCGCGCCGCGATAATGTGAGCTTCCGTAATTGCGAGCGCCGAGTTGTAGACAACAGGATCAGCGTTCGCGGCAGAGATCGAGACACCGCCCTCGCCCTCTCCGCCTTCTCCCTCGCCTTCTCCGCCAGCTTCGCCTTCCCCGCCGATTGCCGGACTGTTTTGAGCGGCCACCGGCGTCTCTGCAATCACGGGTGCCGTTTCCGCTGTTGATGCGTTGTCGGCCTCACCACTCGGCGCGCCGCAAGCGCCCAGGACGGCGGCACTTGCCAGCGTACCGAGACCAAGAGAAGTCCATTGTCTTTGCCGGGTCGTCATGATGTCTCACTTTTCAGATTTGGATCGCTGCATTATCGCCACCCATTTTATATAATGCAACTCATTCGCAAGGTAGCTCCATGCTAATTACGATATCTGATGTGCTGGATCCTGAAGCCGTTCGCAAAGTCACAGGCACTTGTGAATTGCTTGACTGGCGAGATGGCGCTGAGACCGCCGGCCGTGCGGCCCGAAAAGTCAAAAACAATCAGCAGGCAGATCTCTCATCCTCCAAGGGGCGCGCGCTCGCGCGTGATCTTGAATCTCGGATTAGGGCCCATCCTGTCTTCAAGGCAGCTGCGTGGCCCCGACGATTTTCGTCGCTACTCATTAGCAAAAGCGGCATCGGCGACGGCTATGGGCTACACATCGATAATGCCATCATGGGTCGAAACGTCCGCCGCATAAGAACAGATCTGTCATTCACACTCTTCCTATCGCCGCCAGAGACCTACGAAGGCGGCGCGCTGACTATCGAGACCCCGTCGGGCACGACCTCACTCAAGCCGAAAGCCGGCGACCTTGTCGTTTATCCTTCGACGGCCTTGCATAAGGTCGAAACAGTCGAAAAGGGCGAACGGCTCGCCTGCGTTGGGTGGGTTGAGAGCATGGTACGCGATCCAAGCCAACGCGAGATTCTATTCGATCTTGAGAATGTGCGCATCGAAGTCGCCAAGACCGAACCGGCCGAAGGTCTAACTGCGCTAACCTTGTCGAAGACAGTCTCCAACTTGCTCCGTTTGTGGGCCGACGTCTGACACTGTTCCGCGTTGCTTTATTCTCTCAGCGTTCTCTCAGCGCCCTCGACATCGCGCTCCATTCCTTGGCCTCTTCTAAGATTCGTCGGTAGATGAGATCGCTTTTCCACCTAAAGTAACGGCCAAATACGCCCACTTGTTAGGCATTCAGGTGGTCCATTTTTGGGCTCTCCGTTTTTGGGTGCTGCATTCTAGGGCACGTGTTTGAATTATTGCTGCACCGCAACGCGATCACTCACTTTGCTTGCGCGCCGGCCATCGTATCGATTGTTGCAACCGTGAGAGATGCAACGATGCCAACTGGCTACCGGTTTGGGCGGCCGTTGGACGGGGATCACGAAATGAAGAGCTTAGTTCTGAGAGACATCGCAGTCGGCACGTCTGCGCTGGCGTTGTTGTTAGCGAGCGGCCCTGTGGCGGAGGCACAGGATACGGATGACGAAGCGACGATGACAACTGTCGTCGTCGAGGGTCGACGTATCTCGCAGACCTCTCTGGCAATTGGCTTGGACGAAGCTTCCAATACTGTCGCGGTCACACGCGAAGAACTCCTCTCCGCGCCTGCCGGCATCTCCGGCTTGAAAATGCTGGAGACGCTCCCGGGCTTCAACGTACAAACCGACGGTGCGCTCGGCCTTTACGAGTTCGGCAACTCCGTAACCGTTCGCGCCTTCAACCTTCAGCAGATCGGCTTCGTTCTTGATGGTGTGCCCATGGGACGGTCGGACGCTTTCGGGGGGAGCCCGATATTCCGGTATGTCGACAACGAGAACCTAGCCTCCGTGGTCGCTTCTCCGGGTGCCGGTGACGTTTCTCTGCCAAGCTACGCCTCGCTCGGCCCGATCGTATCTTACAATACAACCCCCACTTCAGACGTGCCGGCCGGAATGATTTCGGTTTCGCTGGGCGACGACGATCTGCGCCGTAGCTTCATCAAACTCGAAACTGGCAACATTAACGGCTTCTCTGCCTATATCAGCCGTTCAAAAACCGATGGAGATCTCTGGCGCGGCCCTGGCTCCATCGACCGTGAACACCTAGAGGCCAAGGCTCGCTTCGACTTTGACAGCGACACCTTCCTGCAGGCGACCTTCGTCTACAATGACTTCTTCGACTTCGACTCACCGTCCTTCTCCAGAAGTAGATACGAGACCGGATCAGATCTTGCCGGCAATACGGGACGCGATATCGGCTATGTCGACTTCATTCCGGAGGGCTGCAATGCCGGCCTCGAAACACCCGTCGATTTCAACAATGATGGCGTTGTCGACGACGCCGACTTCCAGCCGATCTCGACAGCCGGAAACTGTACCCAGTTCTATATCGACCGTGTCAATGTTCGCGAAGACGCTCTGTCTTCTCTGACTTTCGAAACCGATCTCGGCCCAAGCATTATTGCCAAGGCGACGGCATACTATGAAGACAAAGACGGCTTCGGCGTCTCACCGGATGGGTACTCCAACACGCTCGGTCGCTATAATGATCAGATCGCTGTCGGCCTGCCCGTCACACATCCGCGTGGCGTCCAGTACGGCCTGTCCACGGTTGGAGGTGATCGTAAGGGCCTGACAGCCGGCATTGAGTGGCAGATCGCCAATCACACAATCGAAGTCGGCGGCTGGTTCGAAGAAGACAGCTATCGCCGCCAGCAATTGCGCATCAACAAGACGGAGGGGAGCCCGGCTGGCGGCGTGATCTTCGACGAGATCGCATACTTCCGCCGCGACTATGTCTCCACCCGTGAAGCGACGCAGTTCTACATCAAAGACACCATCTCCCTGATGGACGATGCGCTGAGGGTGGAAGTTGGAGCAAAGGCGCTCGACGTAGACTTCGAACTCGATGGCTTCCGTGACTTTGCAGACTATGCGCGGCGCGGTGCCGGACCAAATGGGGAAACACTTGAGGGCTTCGGGCCGCAAGTCGTAGGTGACAATTTCTCAGACAGCTTCCTGCCAATGGTCGGCGCAGTCTACGATCTTAACTCCACGGATCAGCTCTTCACTTCTTACTCCCAGAACTTTGCCCTGCCTCGCGGAGCGGACACAATCTTCGATGATGCCGTTGGTTTCCCGGCCCCTCCACCCGAGGGCGAGACATCCGAGAATTATGAGATTGGTCTTCGAACAAGCCGACCTCAACTGAACGGTACAATCGCCGCTTTCTACACCGCTTTCGACGATCGCATCGTCGGCGGCAGCGTGATCAACCCTGCAACCGGACAACCGGAGACCTTCTCCGTCAACGCCGGCGAGACGACCGCCTATGGCATCGAACTGTCTGGGGTCTACCAGCCAGACTTCTTCAACGATCAAGTCTACGCAAACTTCAACCTGACCTATAACAAGTCGGAGCTTCAGGATGGATTTGGCGTCAACGAAGCCGGCAACACACTTGCTGACAGCCCGGAATGGCTATTCACGGGCGGTATCACCGTTGAGCCGACAGATTGGCTAGTGGCGAACATCTCGACGAAGTACACTGGCGAGAGGTTTGCCGACTTTGCAGAGGCAAGCTTCCAGCCCGGCAACGAGATGGAAGATTACTTCCTGTGGAGTGGTTATGTGGACATTGGCGGGCCGAACGATTTCGGCCTGCCAGAGAATGTCAGCCTGCGTCTGAACGTGGACAACATCTTCGACGAAGATGTCCTCGCCTTCACCTTCACAACATCCGGAACCGGCAATGCTTTCTTCCGGCCACTTAACCCGCGGACGGTGCAGCTGACGCTGACGGCGACATTCTAGGAGGCGCGGACATGGATCTCGCGCAACTAATCGAGTACGTGCCGTTCGTCCTGACGATGCTCGGCGCAGGTCTTCTGGCAGGCTTCGTAGCAGGAATGTTTGGCATTGGCGGCGGGTTCGTTGTCGTGCCAGCACTCGCCGCAGTGCTGTCGTTCTACTCGGCAGGCGGAGACGCTATGTCCGATGATCGGATCATGCATGTTGCTATTGGCACATCGCTGGCGACCATCATCGTTACCTCGCTTCGGTCACTTCAGGCGCATGCCCGCAAAGGCGCTGTCGACTTCGACATTCTTCGAAGTTGGGCTCCCTACGTTGTTGTGGGCGTGTGCTGCGGCGTCATCCTCGCAAAGTACATGAATGGCCAGCACCTGAAGCTTATTTTCGGGGCTGGCGTGTTTCTGATGGCGCTTCACTTCCTTTTCCCAATTCTGTCCAAGCGTGTTCCGGTCAATCCTTCAATGCCGACCGGCGTTGCTCGCGGCGGGCTGGGAAGCGTGCTCGGCGGGTTTTGCGCTTTGCTGGGAATTGGCGGCGGCACGCCCGCTGTGCTGATCATGACCCTGAACGGGCAACCCATGCACCGGGCCGTGGCAACGGCAGCCGGGTTCGGAACGATCATCGCCGTACCAGGCGCAATTGGCAGTATACTGATTGGCTGGGGCGAAAGCGGACTCCCGTTTGGCTCACTTGGCTATGTAAACCTGATTGGCCTGATCGGGATCACAGCAATGAGCGTACTTACCGCACCGGTCGGGGTCAGTGTCGCACACAGCCTGGATGCTAAGCTCCTTCGGCAAGTGTTCGGCGTCTATCTGCTTATCACTTCCAGCATTATGCTGATCAACGGATTGTCGGGGCCATCCTCGCGGGCGAACGGGCTGCCGCCAACCATGGCCGCGCCCATGGACAAGCAGTCCTTTCCAGAAACCCAAATCTCACTGAACAGACAACCGACCGAAGCTCTAGGAGAGACTTATGACCTTTAATCTATCACGGCGTTTTTTACTGACAGGGGCTGCTGGCGCGGCCGTCGCTGGCTGCGCGAATGGCGTTCAGACGGCGGTTGCGAGCACGGAAGAAGCTTTCCCACCAGAGGCGCTAGCAGTACCCGATCCGTATCTGCTCGGAGCTCCAGAAGGCGTAGCGCTTCTGTCTCGGAACGAAAATCCTTATGGGCCGGCTCCCTCGGCGCTGAAGATGATCGAGTATGCCGCTGGCGAAGGCGCTTACTATACCTCCCGGGGTGCCTCGCAGATGCTGATCGACATGATCGCCGAGAAGAACGGCGTCGCTCCTGAGCAGGTCGCTGTGACCACTGGATCCGGTGAGGCGCTGTCGGCCATTGCATTGATTTATGGCCCGAGCGGGCCAATCGTGGCCCCTCGCCTCTTCTGGGACACAACCGCTCTCTATGCCAAGCGGCTGGATATGGCGGAGATCGACCGCGTGCCGCTGACCGCTGACATGGAAATCGATCTGGCGGGCATCGAAGCGAAAGTCTCGGACTCAACGGGCCTCGTCCAGCTGTGCAATCCCAACAATCCGACTGGGCTCGTCCTGCCAGCGGACATGATCAAGCCCGCGGTGAAGCGCATGGCGGCGAAAACAACGGTGCTCGTCGATGAGGCCTATATCGAGCTTGCAGACGATCCGGAGGGAACGAGTTGCGTCGATCTCATCCAGCAAGGCCATGACGTGATTGTCTCTCGCACCTTCTCCAAGATCTACGGCATGGCCGGGGTCCGCGTGGGGTACACGATCTCATCGGCCGAGACTGCTGAGAAGATCCGCAATACGGCCATGTCCTGGGGGCCGTCGCTCTCAACTGCGGCTGCAATTGGCTGCTACAATGATCAGGCCTTCGTGGACTATTCATTGTCAAAAGTCGTCGAGGCCCGCGAGATGGTCACGGCGACGCTGGACGAGCTGGGGCTTTCATATCTGCCATCGCAAACGAACTTCGTCTATTTCAAATCCGGAATGGAAGCCAATGACGTCCAAAAAGCCATGATGGATCGCATGATTTCAGTGCGTGGGCAGTACATGGACTACAATGAATGGACGCGTGTCTCGATGGGAATGATTGAGGATGTCGAGCGCTTCTGCAACGCGTTGCCGGAAGTCGTTGGCGCATAGAATGCGTGTCAAACAGTACCAAGAAGCGGCGTAAGCACCCGCCAGAGGGCGCGCGCACCCAGTCCGAACGTCACCGCGACGACGACCACTCCAAGGAGGTTTGCGCCGCGGCCGTTCACGTACTCGCCCAAGAGCGACTTCCGGTTCATTACAATGAGAAGGAAGGTCGCAACAATTGGCAGCAAGATACCGTTGGCCGCTTGCGCCACCAGTATCAGGGATACCGGCTTCCAACCTGACAAGGCGACTGCAGCACCGATTGCAACAATCGAAAGGGCAACCCAACGAAACTGATTTCGTCTTGAGTGTTGTGGACCGCCCATCAACTCAGTCAAGGCGAAGGCGGTCGCCATCGGCGCTGTGATGGCAGATGTCAGGCCAGCGCCGAGCAGGCCAATCCCAATGAGATAATGTGCTCCGGAGCCCCATACAGGCTCCAGACTCTTGGCAAGATCAGCACCGCCTGAGACCGCCTGTCCGTACACCGCTCCAGCGGCAGCGGCGAGGATCATGATCGACACAACACCGCCAAGAAGGATCGACAGGCCGCTCTCCCATCGCGCTTCGCCGACTGAGCCGTGATCGCCCCACCTAGCTTTGGCGGCAGCCGCATGAAGGAATAGATTATAGGGAACGACGGTTGTTCCGATAAGTGCGATAGCGGTAAGCCAACCACCTTCGGGAACAGATGGGCGAAGTCCGGATAGAAGCGCTGGGACATCGGGGCGCGCGAGAATTGCAGTCGCAACAAAGGCAGCACTCATAATCAGCACGAGAATAACAAGAAGGCGCTCCAGTGCTTTGTATTTCCCAAAGAAGAGCGCCGCACCAGCGGCGAGCGCGATAGCTCCAATGAAAACCCGGCGGCTCTGATCTCCGAAAATGCTCTCAAGCCCCAATGCCCCGCCGGCAAGATTTCCAGCTTCATATGCAGCATTGCCGATGGCTAGCGCCGCAAAAACCAATGCCCCTACGACCAGCTTTAATACGGGCGATGGCATGATCCTCATTAACGCCTCGCCAAGCCCCAGCCGGGCGCTGGCCCCTAGTCTGGATGACATGTCCTGCAGGACGATTGTTGAGATCGTCGCGAAGACGAGCGCCCAGACGAGGGTGAAACCAAACTGCGCGCCGGCCAATGTGCAGACGGTAACGGTGCCAGGGCCGATAAAGGCGGCTGCAACAAGCGCGCCGGGTCCAAGTGCAAGCTTCATACGAGCGAAACTGGCGCGTTCCGCCCACACTGAATAGTAGGTGAAGTGCAAATTCTTTGACGGGCGAGCGCGTTCAATGAGGTCGCAAAGACCGGGATTGGACGATCAGCTCAGCGAGTTCATCGCCCGAAGCAGGCTTCTCGATCACTGATTCAAAACCAGCAGCTAATGCCCGTGCTTTCAACGTCGCCGATGGGTAGCCCGTAATGAGATAGGCTGGCGTCTTGACCCCGAGTTCGCGTAACTTGGTAAGTAGTTTGAGCCCATCGATTTTCGGTAGCTTATAGTCGATCAGAAGACAGTCCGACTGAGCCGCACTGATCTGCGTAGCGAGCAGTTCATGACCACTTCGAAAAACGTCAAGCGCGTAGCCCCTTGCCCTAAGGAGGAGCGTTAGCGCGCGACGCACCTCCTGATCGTCCTCAACGATCAAGACTCGTCCTTGATCGTTGAGAGGGAAAGGCTCTGACATGTCGGTAGTGTCCTGAACGGTCGCCCACCCGGGTGACGCCAGCTTCGACCCTAGGCCGCGGAGTCCATCCAGTCTTTACGCAAAACTACCTAGCGCCGGAATCTGCGATCCCGGCAGCAAATGCGATCTTCAAAGCGGCCGAAAGACTATCAGCCTCTAGCTTCGCCATCATGTTAGCGCGGTGTATCTCGACAGTCCGTGGTGAGATATCCAAATCCTCCGCAATCCCCTTGTTGGTAAGGCCTTCGACCAACCGCTCAAGGACGTCCCGCTCCCGTGCCGTAAGAACACCGATCTTGGCCTGTGCGCGGTCTTCTTCAACAGCGTTCTCCGCTCCGCGTTCAATTCGCTCAAAGGCTTGTTCAATCGCCGTGAGCAGAGCGTGCTTCTCGTACGGCTTCTCCAGAAAATCTGTAGCCCCATTCTTCATGGCAAGAACTGCTGTCGAAACGTCGCCGTGGCCGGTGAGTACAATAACCGGCATCGTCGACCCCTCATGCCGCAAGCGCTCCAGAACGGCCAGCCCATCCATTTCGGGCATCCGGACATCCATAAGTACGCATGCCGGCCTCGATCGATCCGCGTCGCTCAGGAAAGAAACACCATCAGGAAACGTCTTCACGGTCATACCGACATGGCGAAGCATGAAGCTCGCTGAATGGCGAATAGCCTCATCGTCATCAACCAGATAAACTAAGCGTTCCTGCATTACTCTATTCCGCCGCAATAAGTGAAAACCTGAATATTGCCCCGGTGTCAGGCTCGGACTCCGTCCAGATCTCGCCGTCATGGGCCTCGACGATCGTCTGGCAGATCGATAGCCCTAAGCCCATACCATCCGACTTCGATGACTGGAATGGTTCAAACGGTGACCGCTCATCGTCCAGGCTCAGACCGGGTCCGTTGTCTCGAACTTCCACAAGCAGCGTCCCGGGTTTGCTGACCCAGGCAGATACTCGGATAAGGGGGTTGTCTGTGTCGGCCAGCGCGTCGGTCGCATTACGAATGAGGTTGAGAACAACCTGCCGAATCTGAAGCCGGTCAACAAGGACTTTCGGGATGCTTTCGTCAGGTTGAAAAGCAATCCGGGGGATCTGTCCCTCGACACCAATTTTTGAGACCGCGATCGCCTCCTGAATCACCGGGTTCATGTCCACGGGTCGTTTTTCAAACTCGCCGCGCGACACATAATCCCTGAGTTTTCGAACGATCTGCCCCGCGCGTATGGACTGGCCCGCAGCAGCATCAAGGGCTTCCCGGACCATGGCAACTGTTTCCGCGTCCGGATCCTTGAGCAGATCGCGAGCCGCTTCAAGATAATTCGCGACGGCGGTCAGGGGCTGGTTTAGTTCATGAGCCATTGCCGACGCCATCGTTCCGACAGCGCTCAACCGAGAAAAACTCGAGAGCTCGGCCTGCAATCTGGAAAGCCTGTGGTCGGCTGCCTGCTCCTTTGTCACATCGCGAATATATCCGGCGAATATTCGGCGGCCATCGACATTCGTTTCCGCGATCGTCAGATGAACCGGAATCTCGCTTCCATCGGCCAGTTTGGCCTCTACGACACGCCCTATACCAATAATCTGTTTTTCACCGGTCGCGATGTAATTTGTCATGTAGCGATCATGGTGGGCGCGATCTCGATCTCCCATAAGCTCGCTTACATTTCGGCCAACAACTTCGCTCGCCGCATGGCCGAAAAGCACCTCCGCGGATCTGCTGAAGGCGAGAATCGCTCCTGCCGCATCTATGACGATCATGGCATCTGGGACAGAAGCGAGAACCGTTTCCAAGAGTGCGCCTTCATAGGCGTCGGTTGAAGCGGTTCGCTCTTGTTCGGCAGACATTTAGCTTTTCCGCTTCACCAATGAATCATCTCGCGCGCTGCCACCTCGTGATCAAGCCATTAGGCATGGCAAAGGAAGCAACCAGCGCAAGCGCGCCAAATACGGCAAGATAGCAGCCCCAGCAATGTACCGAAGTGTTTCCAAGCGGCACTTCGAAAACGCGTCCCTGGCATCCCTCCATTGTCAGCACGGCACCTGATTGCAGGTGCATCCAGATCTTCGTGACACCGATGATAATCACCGCAAGCGATACGACCCTAAGTGTGCGTAGCATCATGTTTATCCCCGACTTTCGGATGACGACTTGTCCCGCGACAAGACGCGCAATGACATAGGTAGTGTCCCTTATACGGCGCGCTCACCGACTTCTCTAAACACAGCAAAAGAGCAGAGGTAAAACCGGGAGCGTTCCTCATGGCCGCAACAAGCCTAATGCCGAGACGTGACACGTCCAGCATTCTAATCGTGGGAGGACTGCTTGCTTTCTTCTCATTGCTCGGGATCATCATTGCGAGCCGCGCAGTAGATACGGCGATGAGCATACAGGCGCTAACCTTTGCGGCGCTGACAGGGATCGCTTTTGTCACTTTATGCCTCTGGGCCGGGTCACTCGTTGATCGCGATCCTTTCGATTCACGTGAGTATGAAGACACGATTGTGAAATGGGGGGTTGCTGCCTCGACCTTCTGGGGGATTGCAGGCCTGCTGGTTGGCGTCATCATCGCCCTTCAGCTGACATGGCCTACCCTCTTTTACTTTGCTGAACACGGCTGGACAAATTTCGGTCGGCTCCGCCCTCTCCATACTTCAGCGGTTATCTTTGCCTTCGGCGGAAACGTTCTTCTCGCCACTAGCTTTTATGTCGTGCAACGAACCTGCCGGACTCGGCTGGCTGGCGGCATGTGGCCCTGGTTCGTTTTCTGGGGCTACCAGATCTTCATCGTGCTTGCCGCGACAGGTTACCTGCTCGGTGTCACCCAATCCAAAGAATATGCCGAGCCTGAATGGTATGTGGATTGGTGGCTGACCCTTGTCTGGGTGATCTACCTGCTCGTCTTCCTGGGCACGCTTTGGAAGCGCAAGGAGCCACACATCTACGTGGCGAACTGGTTCTACCTGTCCTTCATCGTCACCATTGCGATGCTTCACATCGTCAACAATCTGTCGGTTCCTGTTAGCTTCACGGGCTCGAAATCTGTTCAAGTGTTTGCTGGCGTACAGGATGCCATGACCCAGTGGTGGTACGGGCATAATGCGGTGGGTTTCTTCCTGACCACCGGTTTCCTCGCAATCATGTACTACTTCATTCCGAAGCGAGCGGAGCGGCCTGTCTATTCCTACCGGCTGTCCATTGTTCACTTCTGGAGCCTGATCTTCATCTATATCTGGGCAGGTCCACACCACCTGCACTACACCGCTCTTCCTCAGTGGGCACAGACACTAGGTATGACCTTTTCGATCATGCTGTGGATGCCGAGCTGGGGCGGCATGATCAATGGCGTGATGACACTGTCAGGAGCCTGGGATAAACTCCGGACTGACCCCGTCATCCGCATGATGATCGTCTCTCTTGCTTTCTACGGTATGGCAACGTTCGAAGGCCCGCTCATGTCGGTCCGCGCAGTGAACGCGCTCAGCCACTACACCGAGTGGGGCATCGGTCACGTTCACTCCGGAGCCCTTGGCTGGGTTGGCTACATCTCGTTCGGTGCATTGTACTGTCTTGTGCCATGGCTTTGGAAGAAGCAGGCGCTGTACTCGAAATCACTCGTCGAGTGGCACTTCTGGATCTCCACGATTGGCATCCTTTTCTACATGATTTCCATGTGGTTTGCCGGGATCACGGAAGGTCTGATGTGGCGGGCGTATAACGAGTTCGGCTTCCTCGAATACAGCTTCGTTGAGACCGTCGAAGCCAAGCACATTAGCTATATGATCAGAGCGCTTGGCGGCCTGCTCTACTTCGCCGGTGCACTCATCATGAGCTACAACTTGTTCCGTACCACGCTCGGTCATGGCGAAGCTTCGCCGCGAGAGTATTCACCCAGCGAAGCGTCCCGCCGGACGCCAGCCCTGCAGCCTGCAGAATAGGAGACTGAATCATGTCGATCATGAACAGGCACGGTGTCTTTGAACGCCACTCCCTCCTTCTGACGATTGGTATTCTCGTCGTCGTCTCAATCGGCGGAATCATCCAGATGGCTCCCCTGATGTACATGGACAACACGATCGAGAAAGTAGAAGGCATGAGGCCCTACACTCCGCTGGAATTGGCTGGCCGAGACATCTACATCCGTGAGGGCTGTTATGTCTGCCACTCGCAGATGATCCGGCCATTGCGCGATGAAGTCGAACGATATGGCCACTACTCGCTGGCGGCCGAGAGTATGTACGATCATCCTTTCCAATGGGGATCGAAGCGAACCGGACCTGATCTTGCCCGGGTTGGCGGTAAGTACTCTGCTGAATGGCAAGTAGATCACTTGAAAGATCCACGCGCCCTGGTGCCAGAGTCTATCATGCCGCCTTACGCCTTCCTCGCCGACAAGCGGCTGAAGTTTGAAAACATCAGTGACCGCCTGCGGACCGAACGTTTTGTGGGTGTCCCGTATACGGACGAAATGATCGAGAACGCCGAAGGCCATCTGATCGCACAGGCCGACCCTGACAATCTCGGATACGACTACTTCTCCAGCTTAATGGACGAGTACAATGCCGCATCTGGTCGAGAGGGCACCGTCCAAGCGCGTGACTGGGATGGTGACCCGACACGCATCACAGAAATGGATGCGCTGGTCGCCTACCTCCAGATGACTGGAACGCTAGTCGACTTCTCGGTCTACGAGGCCGACGACCTCAGCAATCGGAGATAGGAGCGCGCGATGTATGAAGCACTATCTAGTTTCGCCCAGACGGGCGGTCTCGTTTACTTCTTTCTGATTTTCCTCGGCGCGCTCGCCTATGCTGTGTGGCCGAAGAACCAGAGCACTTTTGATGCCGCTGCGCGGCTCCCCCTCGAAGATGAAGGGCCTGTCCATGACAAATGAAAACGACATCAAGGACGTCGATGCTCACAGCGGAGTTGAGACGACCGGCCATTCCTGGGACGGCATCAAGGAATTGAACAATCCGCTCCCGCGCTGGTGGCTTTACATCTTCTATGGCTGCATTGCCTGGGCCGTCGTTTACATGGTGCTGATGCCAGCGTTACCTGCGCTTCCATTCACAAACGGAAGTCATACACCAGGCCTTCGCCAGCACTCTGACCGCGCGATCGTTAACACAACAATGGCGGAGGTGGCAGAGACACGGCGGACGGAAGCCAATGCGCTACTAAGCGCTTCGCTGGAAGAAATCGAAACAGATCGGGACCTTCAGCAGTTCGCCTTTGCAATGGGTGACAGCCTGTTCGGAGACAACTGTGCGACCTGTCACGGGTCCGGTGGCCAGGGTTCCAAAGGATACCCAAACCTTGTGGATGACGTCTGGCTTTGGGACGGCACGCTTGAGGGCATTGAGTACACTCTGCGCCACGGCATCCGTCAGGAAGGTGACGACCAGACACGCTTCTCGGTCATGCCGCGATTTGGTGCTGACGGCCTGCTCGAGGTCTCAGACATCCGGGATCTTACTCAGTACGTGGTGCACTTGTCTGGTAGAGAAGCCGATGCGGAAGCAATCAGCAGGGCTGCACCGATTTACGCGGCGCAGTGTGCGTTTTGCCACGGTGCTGAAGGGCTGGGTGACCGGACACAAGGGGCACCGAATCTCACCGACGCAGAATGGCTCTATGGCAGTGAAACGAGCGAGATTTATGACACGATCTACAATGCACGGAACTCTCATATGCCCGCCTGGAGCGGTCGTCTGAGCGAAGCCGAAATCAAGGCGCTTTCCGTCTATGTCCACTCCTTCGGCGGCGGCGAGTAGGCCGGTGTCATGTCAAAGGTTACGCTGAATCTGGAGCGTTCGACCGGCGGGTCTCCCCCGCCCTCAGAAGGCGACCTTTACTCAAAGCGGCAGCAAATCTATCCGAAGCTGGCGCACGGAAAGTTTCGTACTTTCAAGTGGCTGGTTATGGCCGCAACGCTTGGAGTCTACTACCTGATTCCATGGCTACGCTGGGAGCGTGGAGAAGGCATCCCTGACCAGGCAGTACTTGCGGATTTCGCAAGTGAGAAGTTCTACTTCTTTTCAATCGAGATCTGGCCGCAGGAAGCGTACTATCTCGCCGGCCTCCTCATTCTCGCTTCGCTCCTTCTGTTCTTGCTAACATCTCTAATGGGCCGGTTCTGGTGCGGATACACCTGCCCTCAGACGGTTTGGACGGACCTGTACATCTGGGTTGAGCGGGCATTTGAGGGCGATCGTGCGGCGCGGATACGCCTCGACAAGGCTCCGATGTCCTTTAACAAGGCCTGGCGGAAGCTTGGCAAGCATACGGTCTGGTTGATTATCGCGTTCTGGACCGGAGGGGCATTTATCCTTTACTGGCACGATGCGCCAACCGTGGCCCGAGGATGGTTCACGGGCGAGGCACCGCTTTCTGCCTATTGGTTCGCCGGTATACTCACCGTAACGACTTACTTCCTAGCCGGCACAATGCGTGAGCAAGTTTGTACCTATATGTGCCCGTGGCCCCGTATTCAGGGCGCACTGACAGACGAACATGCCCTAAACGTCACCTATCGATACGACCGGGGTGAACCGCGCGGGCCTCATCGCAAAAATGAAAGCTGGGACGGTCGAGGCGACTGTATCGATTGTAACCAGTGTGTTCAGGTGTGTCCTATGGGCATCGATATTCGCGATGGATCGCAGCTGGAATGCATCCACTGTGCACTATGCATTGATGCCTGCGATGAGATCATGAAGCGCGTTGACCGCCCTACCGGACTAATCGCTTATGATACGGACACGGCTGTCGCGGCGCGCGCAGTTGGACAGGAACCGCCAAAGTATCGGTTGATCCGCCCACGAACGGTTCTCTATGCGACACTGATGGCTGCCATCGGGTCCCTGATGCTTTTCGGGCTCATGACCAGAGCCACACTGGAAGTGAACGTTCTGAAAGACCGGTCGCCGCAATTCGTGCGGTTGGCGGAAGGTGATATTCGCAACGGCTACACGCTCAAGCTTGTAAACAAGGCCAGCACTTCCCGGGAGATCGACCTTACCATCTCAGGTATCGAGGGCGTTGCGGCCGAGATTGTGGGTATCGATGGCGAGACAGATGGCGTGATCACGTTACCGGTCGCAGCCCATGGCGTAGACCGTTATAGACTGTTGATCACGGCACCCGCCGGCGACTCACAACGACGGATTTCGCTTTCCCTGTCCGACACAGAAACTGGTGAGACCATAACGACCCAAGCCCCTTTCAGGAGTCCGCGATGACCAGCAAAACCGAGCAAAGCCAGCTCAAAGGATGGCATGTCCTGATCTGGCTGACAGGGTTCTTCGGCTTAATGTTCGCCGTGAACGGTGTGTTTCTTTACCAGGCGATTACGTCCTTTCCTGGCGAGGACACACCCAAATCCTACCTGCAGGGTCTGGAGTACAACAGGATTCTGAATGAGCGCGCGGCACAAGCCGAACTTGGCTGGACCGCGCAGGTCGGTGTACTGAATGAAGAACTCGTGTTGCGTCTGGTCGACCGCGATGGAAACCCTGTATCCTATCGTCCTGTCGAGTTGGAGCTGAGCCGCTTGGCGACAACAGCCGCGGACACCACACTCACGCTCGACGCCGTGGCACCGGGCGAGTACCGCACCGACGTTTCAGGTCTGATCTCCGGCCGTTGGAACGCGGATATCAAGGTCTTTGACTTCTCTGGCGATCGGGTCGAATTCGAAATGACCAAGCAGATCACGTCGCCATGACAGCTGCGGTGATAACGGCTCCAACTGGCTGCCCGACGTCCCCCTCAACAAAACCGGGACACAAGTCGCGTGTGGATTTCGATGCCTTTGTGTCGGACACATCAGAAGACCAACGCATTGACCTGTCCGTCAAAGGCGCAAAGTGCGGTGGATGTATCGCCAAGATCGAGGGAGCCCTGCGAGAATTGCCCGGTGTCGGAACCGCTCGGCTGAATCTCTCTACGGGTCTACTCAATGTCCGTTGGCAGGGATCACTTTCGGCAAACGCTATAGCTGAAACGATCTCCAGCCTTGGCTATCAAGTCTCACCCCATAGCGTCGACACCGTCGAACTCGACCAGAAGCGAGAAGAACGAAATCTTCTCATCGCGATGGGCGTGGCAGGGTTCGCTGCAGCAAACATCATGTTGCTATCGGTCTCGGTCTGGGGCGGGGCTGAGGAGATGGGCGAAGCAACACGACGAACGTTCCATATCATCTCAGGACTGATCGCTTTTCCTGTTGTGCTCTTTTCGGGGAGTGTTTTCTTCCGCTCGGCTTGGACGGCATTGCGAAACCGAAACGTCAACATGGACGTACCGATCACGCTCGCAATTTGGCTAGCTTTCTTGACCAGTGCATGGGAGGCAGTCACTGGTGGACCGCACGCCTATTTCGACGCCTGTGCGATGCTACTCTTTTTCCTGTTAATCGGCCGGTTTCTAGACGCGCGTCTGAGACGACGCGCCCACGCCGCTGCATACCAGTTGGCGGCATTGAGAAATCAGACAGTTACGCGCCTTGGCGAGAACGGCGCAGAGAGTGTTCGCGCTGAAAACATCGCTGCCGGCGACCGAATCCTTGTCGCACCGGGTGAACGCGCCGTCGTCGATCTCAGAGTTCTGCGCGGACGCTCCGAGATTGATGAGAGCCTTGTGAGCGGAGAGAGTCTGCCCGTGAGCGCAACTAGAGGATCCACAATCTACTCAGGTTCTCTCAATCTGGGCGATGCGCTAGAGGGCGAAGCGCTCTCTGCATCGAGCGACTCGCTGCTTGCTGACATCGCAACCATGCTCGAAGCCGGAGAACAACGGCGAAGCTCGTACCGCAAGATCGCCGACAAGGCCGTCTCTCTCTACGTTCCTTTCGTGCACATTACGGCACTGCTCGCTTTTCTCGGTTGGGTCGCGATCGGTGCGAGCGTTCGGGATGCGATTCTCGTCGCTGTTTCCACGCTCATCATCACTTGTCCTTGTGCACTGGCTCTCGCCGCACCAGTCGCCCAGATGGTTGCAGCGAACCGTCTGTTCCGAAAGGGGATTTTTCTGAAGTCAGGCGATGCGCTCGAAAGATTGGCCGAGATCGACCACGTCGTTTTCGACAAGACCGGCACACTCACACTTGGTCGTCCAGTCTGGCAGAAGACCAAGCAATCCGCCAACGCATTGAAGGGAGCGGCAAAGCTTGCGCGCGCGAGCCGGCATCCGCTGTCCCAGTCACTTGCAGCCGCGGCAGGTTCCGGCGAGGTTCATGATGATGTCGAGGAGCGTCCTGGGTTAGGGCTTCATGCAGAAGTAGACGGCATCTCGTATCGGCTGGGGTCGGCTGAATGGGTTGGGCTCAGTCAAGTTCCGGAAACCGATGGGCCGACCCTCTGGTATGGCGAAGGCGATGCCGCACCGGTAGCATTTGTCTTCAAAGACGACACGCGAGACGAGGCCGTGTCGGCATTGAGCGCTCTACAAGATTGCGGCTACGCCTTGGAGATCCTTTCCGGCGACAGAGACAGAGCTGTTGCGCTTACGGCTGACAAGCTGGGCATTGATCGCTGGACAGCTCACGCCACACCTCAAGCGAAAGCCAAGCGGCTGGAAGAACTTAAGCATGAGGGTCATCGTGTCCTGATGATTGGTGACGGGCTGAACGATGCCCCTGCTCTCTCGATCGCCCACGCCGCGCTGGCACCGGGCGGCGCGATCGAGATCAGCCAGTCGACAGCAGACGCTGTTTACACCGGCTCGCTCACTTCTGTTGGTCAGACGCTTCGGATTGCCCGGGCGGCCAAACGGACAATGCTCGAAAACTACGGCTTGGCCGCCGCCTATAACTTTATTGCTGTTCCTATCGCAGTTAGCGGACACGCGACGCCTCTCGTCGCCGCGATCGCCATGTCTGCATCCTCAATGATCGTGACTTTGAACGCCCTCAGGATGGGAAAAAGTTCTACATCATGACGATCGTCATGTACCTCATCCCGATTGCCATCTTCCTTGGCTTGATCGGGCTAGCAGCCTTCATTTGGTCTGTTAGGTCGGGTCAGTTTGATGACTTGGATGGTGCTGCCCACCGCATTCTGATCGACGACGACAAGCCTGCATCCGACCCAGAGGATAAAGGGGCTGATTGAACAAGAGTGGGCCAGACTGGCCTGTCGTGTACGTGAGCTTTGTCGAGGTTAGGTGAGCCCCCTCGCAGAAATCTAACCGATGCCCTCGGCTTTAACCAGATTTCGCCCACCGTTCTTCGCTTCGTAGAGCTTGGAGTCAGCCCGGCTGATCAGGTCCGGCACATCACAGCCGGGCTTGAAAGCACTTATGCCAAACGAAGCCGTTAGCCGGCCGAGACTTAGCGGTGGATCGCCAAAGGAGAATTGAGTGCGTTCAATCTCCTGCTTCACTCTCACCATGAGATTGAGCGCGGCGAAGATGTCTGTCTTCGGCAGAATGACGGCAAACTCCTCACCACCATAACGAGCAACCATGTCCTGACCTTTGACATGCTTTTGCACAATCAGTGCGAACTCTCGCAGAACGTGGTCGCCAGCCGGATGCCCGAAGGTGTCGTTAACTCGCTTGAAGTGATCGATGTCGGCAAGCACGAGGCAGAGATCGCCCCCAAGCTCTTCAACCTGATCTAGCTCCGCTTTGATCCGACGCTCGAAGGCCCGGCGGTTTGCAACCCGGGTCAGCGGATCCAACAAGCTCTGGTTCTGGACCTCTTCAAGCTCACGGTTGAGTCTCTCGATCTGCTTTTGGGACTCTTTCAAGCCCTCGTTCAGATCGCGCGCACTTCCCGCCATTCGACGGTTCTCGGTAATGAGGGCGGCGACAGCTGACTGCAGCTCGTTGGTCGATGAGTTGTTGGGAAGCACATCCTCAACGCCCTCTAGTGCCGCCCCGAGTGAGTCACTGTTCTTGACGCTGTCCTCTATGAGCCCAAGCACATTGGCGATCTCGTTCTCAAACTCTCTGCCAATCTCCTGTTGAGCAGATTCGGCCGCATCGCTTGGCGCGTAGCTGCTTGAGATCTCGCAGATATCATAAAGGCTTAGTGTGTCGTTTCTCGCTAATGCATCATCGACACGCGCAACCAACTCGCTGTTCTCGCCCGACACATACGAATACCAAAGCGAGTACGTGCTTGGCAGCGGTGGCGTCTGATATTGCTGGATGTGCTCGAACGCCTTTCCAGCGAGCACGTACGCATCGAGCACATCTGCTCGAGGCGGAGCCGCTGGCGTTTCATCTTTTTCCAAAGCGGCGGCAGCATCTGCAGACATGTAGAACGAACCCCAATTCCGATTCCGACGCGACCTTTGTCGAGAAACTGCAACAAAGCGTTAAGAGGCCTGCGCATCAAAGTGATTATTCAATTATTACAAGGCACTTTGTGGTAAACGAAGAATTCAGAGCATTTGCCGATATTATCGACAAGCGATCAGTCATCGTGGCGTTTGCCAATCTGGTTTTCTGAATAGAGAGCCCGCTTTAGAGCATCGCGAGCTTCTTGAGCTTCCTCTTGTTTGGTCGCCATACTGACTTTCGCTGCGGCAATTTGCGCAGAAAGCGCCACTGTCCGACCCTTCGCTAGCGACAACAGCCGATCTTCGGGGGCAATCTCGAGGCGATCAACCGATTTCAAATCTTCGATCAGACCCTGCATTGCCGCCTGCGCTCTGTCCATCTCAATCTGCGCTGCTGCCAGCCGCTGCTCAGCCCTGCGCCTTTTCAAAGCCACGAGTTCGGACAGTACAGCCTTGTCGTTATTCATTCACGCCTCCTGATACTTTGCGGACCCGCTCCACAAACTGGATAGCGGCTGCTACAGCTGCGAAGTGCTCCGGGAGAATTTCCTCGTCGACTTCCACGAGGCGATAAATGGAACGAGTGCTCGGCGGGTCTCGGTAGATTTGCACACCGTGCGCCGTCGCAACTTCTCTTATGCGCGCCGCAAGGTGATCGACGCCCTTGGCAACACAAACTGGCGCGCTTTGACCATCCGGGTCCCATTTCAGAGCCACGGCATAGTGTTCCGGGTTCACCATCACAACAGTCGCCGTCTTCACGTTCTGCAGCATCTGGCCTTTGGAGATTTTCGCACCCTTTTCGCGACGCTGCTGCTTGAAGTGAGGGTCGCCCTCACTCTCCTTCATTTCTTTTTTCATCTCCTCCCGCGTCATTCTCAACTTCCGTTCCTGAAGCTGTTTTTGCAGCGGGAGGTCAATAGCAGCGAGGACGAACTGGAAAACGCAGAAGCAGATAATCAGGTAGAGGATTTGCGAGAAGGTGAACTCGGCAAACTGCCCTTTCTGAACAGCACTGCTCGCATAATATCCCTGTGTGAATTGCAGCAGAAACACAGTCGCAATCACGCCGGCAAATATCATCTTTGCTGCGTCTTTCAAGAAGTCTGTCAGGCCACGCGGACCATACTTCTTGCCAAGGTTCTCAATCGGCGAGATCTTCTTTATGTCGGGCTGGATCTTCTTCATGGAGAAGGAAATCGAACGTTGCACAACGAGTGCGAGAAGAACCACGACGACCAGGATGATCAGAAGCGGCGACAGCTTCAGCAGCGTACCGGAAATCCAATCCTTCGTCCGGTCCCCGTTCCCCTCGAAGATATCTGCCGCGAAGGCGTCGCCAAAGTAGAGCATCGCGCTGAAGTCGCTGAACACCTGCATTCCGATGGACAATTGGAGTAGCAGCGCCGAGCAGAACACGCCAAAAAGCAAAGCCAGGGCATTGGCTTCCTTGGACTGGGCGACGTCGCCCTGCTCGCGCGCTTTTGCGCGCTTCTGTTCGGAGGCTTCAAACTCCTTTTCGCCGGTTGGTTCGTTATCCTCCGCCACAGGTCAACCTCACATCCAACCGATCACCTGCAGCACTCTGTCCTTCCAAACGAGCAACAGTCCAACCACGGAAACGGCCAACAGGAAGACACCCGCACCAACCATGAATGGTGCACCGACAAACGCGACCATCAGCTGAGGCAGCGCCTTGTTTATGAAGCCAAGACAGATGTTATAGAGGAGGTTCACCGCTACAAATGGCCAGGCAAGCAGCAACGCATAACCGACTGCTGAGAATCCCGCATTGATAAAGTATTCTCGATCCAGGGCCGTAAATGCTCCAACCGGAATCTCACCATAGAGCGACAAGAGCGACGCGACTGCCATTACATGGAAATTCGCCGACACAAGAATGGCCGCCCCCGCCATTGCCAGTAGGTTGGCAGTTAGCGTCTGGGCCTCATGCTCCAGCGCGACACCGAGGAATTGAGCCAGTCCAATAGACTGGGCGATTACCGACCCTGCAATTGTCAGCATCCATATGGCCAGCCGCAGGCTGACCCCCAAAAAGAAACCAATTGCGATCTCGCTCAGCAGAACTCCAAAGTATCCCGAGAACGGTGTGAAGGGTGGTGCTTCCAATATACCGGTTGCCGAAAATGCGGCGGCCAGCGCCACCAGCAGCATCGCCCTCATCTGAACCGGAATGACTTGTTCCCCGACGCCGGGCAGCAGGAAGACGACAAATGACAATCGCGCCACTGCGAGCATGAACTCAGCAAGCCAGGGAGCAAGCATCCCCGTGAGCGACGCCGCTTCCGGCATTACACAACGCCGAGAATGTAAGGCTTCGTTTTCGCGTTGATCTCTTCGTAAGCAAGAACAGCATTACGGATTCCCTTGCTCACCAGAACAGTGTGAAGGAATCGGCGGCGGCGCGAAGACGTTGCAATAGCTGCGACAACCCCCTGCTTTGCGACCTCATTCAACTTGGACTGAATAGAGTTTGTCAGATCTCCAAACAGCTCTGGTGGCAGGGCGATGTCTGACCCGCCTTCACTGCTAGCGACCTCATACTCGGAGAACTTCTGTTCCCAGTCGGCCGACAGTTGAACGAGTGGCAGGCGTCCCTGATCGTCCTGTAGTCGATCTACAATCTGGAATGAAAGCCGCTGGCGAACCAACTCAACAATCTTTGGCAGAGCTGGCGTAGTGGCCTTCACTTCAGCGATGGTCTCAATGACAAGGAACAGGTTACGTATCGAAACACGCTCCTCAAGCAACAGGCGCAGAACCGAAAGCAGCAGTTCGGGTGTGACCTTGCCCGGCACGTACTCGTCAAGGAAGCGCTGATTGGCGTCCGCCCTGTCTGGATCAGACACACGTGTGAGGGCCTCCAGCGTGTCCATCATCACCATCCGCGTGAAGACGAGTGCGAAGTTCGTCTGAATAACCTCCAGCATGTGGGTCGCGAGAACTTCCATGGGCTCAATAACTGGAACCGCTGCAACAGCCAGCTCCTGTTTCTTGCTGTTCGGAAGCCAACGGGCGGCCGCCTTGTAGACCGGCTCTCGAACCTTTTCGCCCGTCAGATGCGGGAGTTGATCATCCTCCATCAAGGCCAATACGGACCCAGGCCGTAGTGTCCCTGAATCGAGCCGCACACCCTGGATACGAATACGATACTCGTTCTTCTTGAGCGTCGGATTGTCTGTCATTCGGATCGGTGGAAGGACGAACCCGTACTCCTCGGCGATGTATCTCCGGATCTTGTCGATGCGGCTCTCGAAGCCCTGCTCACCCACCAGCACCAGATTGACAAGATCAGGCGCGACTTCGAGATGGATCTCGTCTGCGTGGATGGAGTCGCCAATGCGCGCCGGCTCTTCCGGCGCTTCCTCATCTGATGCTGCCGTGACTGCCTGCTGTGCCTTTTCCTGTCGCCACACCCAGTACGCTGCACCGCCGAACCCCATGGCCGCGACCACAAATGGAATGAAAGGAAGGCCGGGAACCAGCGCAAAGACAAAAAGGATCCCGCCAACAATCGCCAAAGCCTGAGCGTTACCTCCAAGCTGGAGGCCAAGCGCGCGGTCGATTGCGCCATCGTCTTTCCCTTTGGAAAGCAGCATCGCTGCGGAAACCGACACGATCACAGCCGGGATCTGGGAAACGAGGCCATCGCCGACTGTCAGGATCGAATAGTTGGCAAGCGCTTCACCAAAGCTAAGTTGGTGGACGACCAGGCCAAAGCCTATACCTGCGACAAGGTTGAGCGCGGTGATCAACAAGCCAGCAATAGCGTCACCCTTCACGAACTTGGACGCACCATCCAGGGAACCGAGAAATGAAGCTTCTTCCTGCTCTGCCTGACGACGCTGCTTAGCCTCTTCGTGGCTGATTGCGCCAACCGCGAGATCGGAGTCGATCGCAAGTTGCTTGCCCGGCATTGCGTCCAAGGCGAACCGCGCCCCGACTTCCGCCATCCGGCCAGCACCTTTGGTGATGACCATGAAGTTGACGATAACCAGCACGCCGAAAACAACGAGGCCAACGAACAGGTTTCCGCCCATGATGAACATGGCAAACCCCTCGATCACCCCACCTGCAGCGGCCGTCCCTGTGTGCCCCTCCCCAATGATGAGCTTGGTCGATGAGACATTCAGCGACAATCGGAGAATGAGCGACGCAAGCAGCACGCTGGGAAAAGAAGAAAAGTCGAGCGGTTTCTCGATGAAGATGGCCGTCGTGAAAATGAGGATCGCGAACGCAAACGAGAGTGTCAGGCCAATATCCATGACCCAAGCCGGGACCGGCAGGATCATGATGAGAATCACGATCATCAGGCCAATCGCAAGGAGAGAAGTCGGCCGTGACAGATCAAAGAGTTTGGCGGTGGGCATGATGCAGATCTATCCGGAGATTGCTGGCAAGACCCAGTTGTTGAAGAGATCAAGACAGATGCGCGTCATGTAACCAAGAGACAGGAAGAACACGACGACGACGGCGAAGATCTTTGGAATGAAGGTAAGCGTCATCTCCTGAACCGAGGTAAGCGCTTGAAGCAGGCCGATCGCGAACCCGAGCACCAACGTCGTCAGCAAGATGGGAAGCCCCATCAAGGTTGCGCCCCACAGGTGCGCGCGCAGGATTTCAAAGATTTCGCCTTCAGACATGCCCCCAGACCCTCGCTAGACTGGCATGCGGAGAAGTTCTTGATAGGCCTCGACAACCTTATCACGGACGGTAACCGCCGTATCCAGCATCATCTCGGCATTTGCCAGCGCTTCCACCATAGCGTGCGGGTCAGCGCCGGAAACGGCCGTGTCGATCGCCGCCGCCTCTGCGCTTTCGAGCACGGCCTTGAATTCTGACACACCTTCGGCAACCGGGTTCTTGGCTGGTTCTGCAGCCGCGGCAGGTTGAGCAACCTGATCCGGCTTCACTCCACTCAACGCCGTATACGGATTCAATCCGACGATTGACATGTTCTTATCCTCCTAGCGCCGAAGCAGGTCCAAAAGTGACTGATACATGGTGCGCGCCTGCTGGAATGAGTTCAGGTTGGCCTCATAGCTGCGATTGGCTTCGCGCATATCAGCCATCTCCGTAACCAACGAAACATTCGACGCCGTGATGTAGCCGTCCGCATCAGCAAGTGGATGCGCGGGCTCGTAGCTGCGCTCACCTTCTGTTTTGTCGAGCATGACCTTCATATCCTTGAAGGACTCGCCCGGGCCCATGACACCGGGCTCCATCGCAAGAAGCTTGCGCCGATAACCTGGCGTGTCTGCGTTCGAGACATTTTCAGCGGCCAAGCCAATCCGCCGGGACTGAACCTCCATCCCCGACACGGCCTGCTGCATTGTGGCTTTCAAAGGATTCATGATGACGCGTTACCCCCTCTTGCCAATAGCGGTGCGCATCAGGTCAAGCGACTTAGTGTAGACTGTGAGCGCCATGTTGTGCTGGCCGGCCGCTTCAGCCGACTTGAAGATCTCTGTTTCCAAAGACACGGTGTTTCCATTTGGTGTCGCCGGAAGGTTGGCCTCGGTGACCTTGAACGGACTGGTCAGCGCGCTCGCCGCACCGGCTCCTTCGGCCTTTGCCCGCGCAAGATAGTCGGAAAAGGGTTCAACCTGCTGAGCCTTGAAACCGGGCTCGTCCGCACGTGCGATGTTCGCCGCACTGACGCGTTGGCTTTCCGCCGCATGGCGGGCCATGGCCCCATAAACCTGGAAGAGCGGAAGATCTGAAAGCATGACCCTTTGCCTTGGTTAACCTTTGGCAAAAGAGTTGGTCTTATACGCTGAAGAAAGTCTTAACAGAATCGGCCTGGTTGTTTACTTTGTCAGCTTCAAACACAGCTTCAGCTCCAAAAAGCCTGTTTCAGCTATGGGGAACCGTCACTGAAGTTGCCCCCGGCATGGTTAAAGTTTCGGGCGTCAGTGAATTTGCTGGAGTTGGCAATGAGATCCGCATTGAGAAACCCGAAGGCCGTATTTCCGGCGAGGTGCTGACGATCACAGGCGACAGCCTGACGGCTCTCCTTTTCTCTCCATGTGACTCGATTCGCATAGGCGATCCGGTAGAGATCGAGTCCGAAGCCACGATTGAGCCAGGTGATCACTGGCTTGGGCAAGTCATCAATTATCGGGGCGAAGTCATCGGAGACAAAAAACGACCAGCCCCCATCGGAACACAGGAACGTAGGCTGAATACCCGCCCGCTTCCTTCGCATTCCAGGAGAGCGCTCGGCCCAAGGTTGTCATCCGGGCTGATGTTGACCGACACCCTCTTGCCAGTCTGCCAAGGACAACGGATTGGTCTGTTCGCCGGATCAGGTGTTGGCAAGTCAACACTTCTTGGTGCGCTTGCTGGCGGGATCTCGGCCGACCGTGTTGTGATTGGACTGATCGGCGAACGCAGCCGTGAAGTGAACGAGTTCGTGCGTTCAATCCTGCCGGCATCAGCCCTTCCCCGCACAGTCGTCGTCGCCGCAACGGCAAGCGAACCGGCGGGCGCGAAGAAACGCGCTGCATACTGCGCGATGGCAGCTGCCGAGCACTTTCGAGATGAAGGCCACAACGTCCTGTTTCTACTCGACTCAATTACACGGTTTGCTGAAGCCCATAGGGAAACCGCGCTCCTTGCTGGCGAAACGCCGGCCCTGAATGCCTTCCCACCTTCAACCGTGCGCATCATTGCGGAACTCGCAGAACGCGCCGGGCCGGGCGCGGGAGCGCTGGGCGACATCTCTGCGATCTACTCAGTTTTGGTCGCCGGGTCCGATCATGAAGAGCCGGTGGCGGACATGATCCGCGGCATTCTTGATGGCCACATTGTTTTGTCTCGCAAGATCGCAGAGCGTGGGCGCTACCCAGCGGTGGACGTGCTCAAGAGCGTTTCACGCTCGCTGCCCCACGCCGCTAGCGCCGAAGAGAACGCGTTACTCTTGGAGTATCGGCGGCTCGTCGCACTTTACGAAGAGGTCTCGCCAATGCTTCGAGCCAATCTCTACGAGTTTGGCCGAGATCCCGTCACCGATCGAGCGATCGCCCTCTTTCCCGAGCTTGATGCATTCGCAGCCGCTGTAAATGAGGGCGGCCTGGACGAAGCCTTTCAGGCCCTGGGCAATGTGTTGACGAGCGGCCTCGCTGAATCAGCGGATCAGGCTGAGGAACAGGTTCTGACTGGCACCGGCACCGAGCCCGCCGCCACCGAGTAAGGTCAACGCATTCGCTGCCGGGGAGTTTCCGAGAGACACCTGATTGACTGATGAAATTGCCAAGAAACGCTGAATCACGCGCTCAGCGTTCTCCGGGGTATTTAACTCCCGCACATCGTTGATGCCAAACACGCTGGATAGCTTCTCCTGGAAAATCTCCACCTGACGCTCAAGGGGCAGCTGACGTATATCTTGTGGCAGACCGAGCCCTTCTTCCAGAACGCTGCGGATTGGCACGTCACCAAGTATTCGAAACATGATGGCGTCCTGGCTCGAGCTTTCACCCAAGATCGCGCCAATTCCATCCCGGTAATTGAGCGCCAAACGCATGGAGTTGTCGACTTCGCCGAGCGCGGATTCAAAGGAAGCCGCCTCAAAATCACTGACAATCTGTGATAGTATTTCGCCACTAATCTGGATCTGGTCATTCTGCGGCGCAAAGGTTTCCGCGAAACGGGTATAGGACTGATTGTTCAGCCGGGCCAAAAAGGTGCTGTCGGGATCCGCTACTTCGTTCAGGACCTTATCGATAAAGCCGCGTTTCCACTCTTCGCCACCAAGATCAAACGCCGTCATCGTGATCCGGAGCAAGCGCTGGTCGTCCAGAAAATCTTCCTTGGAAAGCGGGCCAGAGAATTTCTCTACGAGATACTCCTGATCGTTTCGAATCTGCGGAGAATTCGAAAACGTCTCCAACTGACGATCATAAGTCGCCTGAAGGAAGTTCCAGCCGCCAATACCGGAAAGTGGGACAACGGGCTGAAACAACGCTAGGCGACCTTCGTGGTGGGTGCCATCTTGAGAAGCTCGCTCTCCATAACCATGATCTGACGGAGGTGACAGAGCGCCGAATAGTAATTCCCGCGTGAAATCATCTCTTCAAGCGTCGGAATGAGTTCAGCACTTATCGGATCAAAGACTTCAGCCAATGCGCGACACTCGCGATGTATTGCCGGGAGAGTCGCAGCTTCCTCAAGGTCGCCCGTGATCAAGAGCTGGATTGCATAGTAAACTTGGCTCACCGGTGTATCGACTTGGTCTGGACGCAAAGCGTCACGCAGGCGCAAGACACGAACATTGTCGGATATACGAATGCGAGATGGCTTGTCGCCGTTCTCAAGCACACCGCCATTTACAACAAATCGCTCATGGGCAGCGAGTTTCAAAACTAGTCCGGACATAAAGAATAACCCTCCAGCTTATTCGCGTCGGTGTTAACTATGCCAGACCCGATATAACCGAATTGTTAATCTCAACGAAATCATCGATATTCACCTCACCGCCGGTCAGAAATGACATACCTGTGCGGCGTGTGAATTCAGAAAGAGACAGAAGGCTTGCCTTTAGTTCGTCGGGCAGAGCGTTGTCTGGGTGAAGAAGGTCGGTCGCGAGCGCGGACCAGAGTTCGAGGTTGCGGCTGACCGCTTCGATTTTTGAGGCGTAACTTGCGTCACTGGAAACAGCTGAAAGAGCTTCAGTAACTTGCTTGAACAGAGACAACTCGACCTGTCGATCGCCTGCCGTACGGCTTGCGACATCTCCATAGGCTTTATACGCGACTTGCTGCAATCTGTTCTCCTAAGAAAAAGAAGAACCCGGGCCCTGAAAGGCCCGGGCTCATTGGGTCCATTAACGGAAGAGTGAAAGCAGGGTCTGTGGCGACTGGTTTGCAATCGACAGAGCCTGAACACCCAACTGCTGCTGCACCTGAAGTGCCTGCAATTTGGCCGAAGCCGCTTCCATGTCCGCGTCAACCAGCGAGCCAACCCCTGTTGTCAGGGAGTCGGTCAGCGACTTAACGAACTCGCCTTGGTCGGCGATACGGTTCTGAGCAGAACCGAACGAAGCGGCCACATCAACTGCACGATCCAACAGCGTGTTGATCGTCGTCAACGCGCCGGCAGCATCACTGGACACATCCAGCGTGTTGAGTTCACCAAGGCCTTCAACTGCCGTAGCTGCTGTACCGCCTGTCGCAGCTTCCAGAGTGATACCCAGTACTTGACCCGCGCCGGCATTGTTAGTGATCGCCACTTCGCCATCAGAGTTGAAAGTGACTGCATACGCGGTTTCACCGGTCGCACCGAAGAAGCTGTTGATTTCGGCGGAAAGAGCTGCAGCAACATCAACGGCACTGTCGTTCGTTGACGCCACGTACTCAAAGGTGCGGCTACCAATGCTGTTAAGGCCAGATCCACCGTTATCATCGAGCGTGATGCGGTAGCTGTTGCCATCAGCAACTGCGTTGATACCGGCATAAGACGTCGCGCCGTTAGCCAGTGTCTGACGGGTCGGAGCTGCCGGCGAGCCGGAAGAAACCGCAGTCGTCGTGGTGCCGCTGACCGTACCGTAGCCGAAGATAGACGCATCATCCACGCCCGTCGAACCAAAGACTTCACTCACGCCACCAGAAGTAGCCAGCGCAAGGCTGCTGCGCGAAACGTCAATGTAGGATGCCGTAACACCCGAAGAAGAACGATCGAGCGAACCAAGAATGCGCATGTCGGCGCTGGACGTACCATCAATCAGGTTCACACCGTTGAAAGAAGCGGCGGAAACGATGTTTCCGATCGTGCCGATCTTCTCGGTGATTTCGTTCTGGATGGTTGTGCGGTTCACTGATTCATCCTGCGCCGAAACGACAAGATCTTTGATTTCCTGCAGCTTGTCGGTGATGCCTTCTGCGGCGTTTTTAGCAACGCCAACGGAAGATGCACCCAGGTTCAGGGAGTCCGTGATCTGCTTGAAGCTGGACACGTCAGTCGACATGATTGTCGATACAGCCCAGATAGCGGCATTGTCGGAAGCACTGGCAATCTTCTTACCGGTCGAAATTTCACTTTGAACCTTCTCAAGGCCCATATTGATGTTGCGTAGCGTTTCCAGCGCGACCATTGCGCTGTTATTTGTAAGGATACTGGACATGTAACTGTCTTTCCTGGATTGCGGCCTTCGAGCGCGTCGAGGCCATATTCAAAACGCGTCTTCCTAACTGTGAGCGGAGCCCACCAACCAATCTAGGTTGTCAGAATTAGAGCTAGGGTAGCGGCGTATATTTTTAGTTAATGCCCTATACTCTTTTCAGGTAACGCCCGGTCGCCCCAGTGAACGACATCTGGCGTCCGTCCTGACTATAGGATCCAACAAGACTGCCGCTACCAAGTGTTTCCAGTCTCGCAGCCGCGTTTCGTAATCCGTTCCGAACCGCCTCGAAGTGGGCTGAGTTTTCGCTCGCGAGCGACATCACCGTACTGATAGAACTGCGGACTCCTTCAAGCATTGTTCCCGAAGGTGAGCCTGCCAGCACCTCTTCAAGATCGTTCATCGCAGACAGCTTCTCATCGGCCAGTGATGCAACCTGTCGCGCCTTGCCAGCCAGCAACAACTCTTTCTCAGTTGTGAGAAGGTCCTTGAGGCGCTCAACAACCGCTTCTGCTTTTGTCATTACTCTTCCCTCCCCTGATCAGCACCAGTCGTCTCTGCCATCTCAGTGTTGATGGAATCTGTCAGGCCAAGCGACTGCTGTTCGGCAAGATCTGCCGCAATGGCCTCAACAACGTATCTGGAGAATGCAGATGCAGCCTCACCGCCACCCAGCGTGAGAGCATCCTCCAGCCCCGCATGGCTGAGCATCTCAGCCCAGAGCATCTGCTCAAACCTCTGCCCAACGGACTCCTGCTTTTCGCTCAGGGTGGCTCCAGACGTCAGATTCATGAGCGCTGATGATGGCACTCCGGCAGAAAGAGGTGAGATTGGCCCTGTCATTTCAAAACCCTTTGAATTTGCAACCACAAATTACTAATAAAACAGGTCAGATCATTTACCTGTAATTTACACCTTCTTGGTCATGTTGAATTAACAGAATCCTACTGAAGGGTCGCAGATGACAAACCTGATCGACGCGGATTTCTTCGCGACCAAGACCGGATCCCCTTCTCGTCCGCCTAGCGGTGAGCCCGGAGATGACGCCAGCAAGGTTGAATTCGCGAAGCTGCTTTCTGCACCTGATGGCGACGTTCCTGATGAAGTTGCGCTGCTTCAGGGAGAATTAGGCGTATCTAATACACCGAACCTGCCTGCGGGTACGCCAACGGTTGCGCTTCCGGACATTCCTTCCGAGGAAATCGCAATTGCAGATCCTGCGCTCACTAATAGCCAGGCACCAGATATCACTGTCCCAGAGACAGCCATCGTCGTCGGTGAGGCACCGACTGTTGCCGTAGATGGAGAGCCCATCCCAGAACCCAAAACAGCTTCGGTGCCAGATCCTCGCCAGATCGATCCAGTTAAAGCGGAGCCCGAACCGACCGCAAAGCTCGTGGACGATCCTAAGCCAAATGATCAGACGAACACCAAAGCAGCGATCATTGAGCCAGAAACGATCAAAAAAGGCGACGCTGCTCCCGAAACAAAGGTTGCGGCCGGAACACCTGACACTCCTGGTCCAGCTGCAGTTTCAGTTGACAAAGCCAGCACGGTGCCAGCGAACACACCTCGAACGGCCGTTACTGAGACGGCTGAGCCAACTCTCAGTCAAAGCGAAACCCAGATCCGCGCCGCAACGACCGGAAGCGCGACGACTGCAGTGGAGGCACCATCCACGCCGGCAATCCAGACTGCAACATCTTCAGCGGCAGTCACTGCATCGGCAGTCACGCCTACAGCACCTGCCGCAGCCACACCTACTCCGCCAACAGTCACAGCGGCCCCCGCTGAGATCCCTTCGATTGTGGCCCAGTCACTCTCAAGCGTTGACGATCACAAGGATCGAATTCTGGTTCAACTCGATCCACCGGAGCTTGGCCGCATTTCAATTGACTTCAAGTTCGATGCAGCTGGCCTGCAGCACGTGACAATTACAGGCGAAACACCAGAAGCGCTCCGGCAACTCCGGCAAATGCACTTCGAACTTCTTCAGGCGCTGGAGCGCCAGGGCCTGAGCAGTCAGGATATGACGTTTAGACAGAATAATCCGGGAGATAATCCCAATGCTGAACTCTTCGCCTCTGACGCAAGCGGCGAGTCTTCTTTAGCTGATGCGCTCGACCCCATCGAGCCAGTTGTTCAGCGGCCTTCGCCGATCACAAGCCTGGCTGGCGGCACCGGCCTGGATATCCGAGTCTAGGAGTCCCTATGACAACCATCAATTCGATTTCCGCGAATCCAGCAGCTGCTTCGGCCAACTCGGCAACCACGTCCTCGACGACGCAAGAGTCGATCAGCAGCGACTTCGAGACATTTATCCGCCTACTGACAGCTCAAGTTCAAAACCAAGACCCACTTTCACCACTTGACTCCACACAGTTCGTCGAACAGCTGGCGACTTTCTCGGCACTGGAGCAGCAGGTGCTTTCGAACGAGAACCTTGGCAATATTGCCGGCATGATTGGCGACCTGCATGCCCTCGCCGCCGGCGAATGGTTGGGACAGACTGTGACAGTCGAAACTTCCTGGGTTCCCTTCGCGGGTGAGCCGGTCTCATTTAAGGCCGATCTACCTTCCGACATTGATCGCGTGGCGCTGACCGTTCGCGACTCCGAAGGAAACCCGATCTGGACCGAAGACCTCGATCCTGATGCAGACCTTCACCGCTGGACAGGCGAAACGAGCTCTGGAGGTCTGGCCGCTTCTGATGAGGTTTATGAGGTCGCCATCGATTCCTTTCGCGATGGCGAGTATATCAGCTCAATCGTCCCGCAGGTCGTCACGACCGTAACGGATGTCAGTAGCGAAAACGGATCACTCCGCCTTGGTACTGCGATTAATGTGTCTGGCGATCTCAACACTGTTCGCAGGTTGAATTAGCGGTCATCGTTCAGGACTGCTCAGAGATCTTGCTTCGCCGCATCTAGAATAAGAACGTTCCGGACTCCGTTCGGAACGACGTTTTCCAGGTTGGTCAAGATCATGGTCCGAACCCGCTCATAGTTATCAACATCCATCAGAGACGATAGTGTTGAGCCTTCATTGCTGAGATGTACCAGTGTCGTCATGATGTTATCGCGGAGCTTTGGCTCCATAAGAAACATCTGATCTGATACTGATGTGTCTGTCTCAAGGCTGATATTCAGGATCACAAGGCTTGCCACCCGTTCGTTCCGCATTAGTGGGATAACGAACTCGCGGCTGAATCTGAAGTAGTGCACATCGCCGCTTGAAGCCTTGCTACCGCCATGTCCATCCTTTGGGTGACTATCCTTGCCATTATCATGTTGCTCAGCCGAGCTGTGCTTGTCTCCGACACCCTTATCAGCTTGCAGATCGGCACCTTCGACAACATCAACCTTCTGCGACGCGCCGCCACCTGTTTTGAGGAAGTGCCCTCCGGCTGCACCAGCAACAACGCAGATAATGGCAATGACGGCGGTGATAATGGTCTTCATAATTTTGTCCTAGAACGGCAATACACGATCGAGCACCTTGGGGATCGCTCGACGGCCGCCCTGGCCTGTCGTGTCGCCTTTATTAATGTAAGCAAGCTGAGCGTCCGCAATCTTCTCATAGGTAACCGTGTTCGTTCGAGTGATGTCTTGGGCCCGAATGACACCGGAAACCGTCAAATAACGGACTTCATTGCTAATCCGTGTCTCCTGATAACCCGCGATGATCAGGTTGCCGTTAGGCTCTAGATCAACGACACGCGCGGCCAGTGTGAATGCGACCTGTTCGGCACGATTAACTGCACCGCTGCCATTCAAATTGGAATTGCGATCAAAGTCGACGCCCGGTGAAAGACTGGCCCCGTTAGGCAACACAGCGCCAGCCGCGTCGGGCAGACCGAACAATGCGCCAATGTTCAGGCCCTCGCTTGAGTCTCGAGACCTCGACAGCGAGCTCTGTATGCTTGCCTGATCATCCATTTCCACAATAACGGTGAGCAGGTCACCAACTTCTTTCGCACGGCGCATGCTGAGCAATGCATCTGGAGATGTCGTCCAAAGAGATGCTGTCTTCGGCGCATTCTCGTCGGGAAACTTGGACATGTCCCATCCAGACCAAGGCTCCGGTGTCGGACTACGTAGGTCACGGTCTTTTGGCGGGCTACTGGCGCAAGCTGTCAGGGCAAGCGCTATGACGGGGACTGATATGTAATTTTTCATTGAGCCAAGACCCATCCATTTTCCTGAACGACACCGTGTACCAATTGGCGGGACTGCGGATTGAGGACCGTGACAGCTTCATTCAGGGCTGCCTCGCCCATGGCACGTCCGGTTGTGGTGATTTCCAAAGCACCGCTAATGTACTTAATGGTTACTGTCTGATTTCGCGTTACAAGCCGGGGTGCGCGTGTATTCTCGAAGCTGACTTCTTGGCCAGCGTAAACGGTGCGCACAACCTCACGTCCGAACAACTCGGCATCTATGCTCGCACCTTCCACCGTTTCGGAATTGGACGGAGAGACAGTGTCCCCGGCTCGAATAACCTTGGTTGCAACAACCGGGGAAGATCCAAGTGCAGCAAAGACTGCGGCGGCGCACATAGTTGAAACGGACATTGGCGTTACCTCAGCCGAGTGGTTGCAGCGAGCATCTCATCAGACGCCGTTATGACTTTGGAATTCAGCTCATAGCCTCTCTGCGCCTCAATCAGTTCAGAAATCTCCTGAACGACATCGACACCGGAGTCTTCGAGGTATCCTTGTCGGATGACACCTGTTCCTTCAGTCCCTGCAACCTGGCGGTTAACAGCACCGGAGGCTTCGGTCTCGCGGAACATGTTGTCGCCGATGGCCTCAAGGCCCTTCTCGTTGATGAAACTGGCAAGTGAAATCGTACCGATCGATTGGCCTTCCGCCTCGTTATCGAAATAGGCAGTGACCTCACCATCGCGGCTGATCGAGATCCGGCGTGCATCCTGCGGGATTGTAATGCCATCAGCCAACGGGAAACCGTCCATGGTAACAATCTCGCCATCCGGGCTACGGTTCAGCTTGCCATCACGCGTAAAGGCGGACTCTCCGGACGGCAGTGTCACTTCGAGAAATCCGGGACCATCAAGAGCCAAATCAAGTTCAGCTCCGGTCTCGCGCAAAGAACCCTGAGTAATCTCCATCGACACCGTTGACGGACGAACACCTGTACCGATCTGGATACCCGCCGGGACCACGGTTCCAACCTGGGAGGTTATCGTGCCAGGTGTCAGGTACTGCTGGTACATGAGATCAGAGAATTCCGCAGCACGCGGCCGGTAAGCGGCGGTGCTCATGTTTGCGATATTGTTTGAAATCACGTCCACGCGCAGCTGTTGCGCGGCCATGCCCGATGCGGCGATCTGCAAAGACTTCATGATCTATCCCTCATTGTGTGGCCCTACCGTTCACGGACGGCGCTTATGAGCTTGTTGATGCGTTGGTCGTCACGCTCAAGGAGCGCCTGTCCCGCCTCATAGGCACGCTGCACCTCGATCATGCGGGAGACCTCCAGAACTGGAGAAACGTTGGACTGCTCCAACGCGCCTTGAACAATCGATGCCCCTTCGACCTCCACAAGACCACCCGGTGCAATGAAACGCGTGTCCGAATCTCTTTCCAGAACGCCGTCGGGCTGCATGACGCCCACGCGATCGACGAGTTCACCATCAGCGGAAATCGCTCCGTCTGCCGAGATTGAGATGTTGGTCGCCCCTTCAGGAATGGCGATCTCATTACCGCCAGCTCCGAGTACGCGCGCCCCTGTTGGATCGACGAGAGCGCCCTCAGGCGACAGCTGGAAATGGCCCGCCCGCGTCAGGCGCTGGCCTTGTCCTGTTTCCAGAACGAAAAACCCCTCGCCCTGAATTGCGAGATCGAATGTCGCGCCCGTGAACTTGAGCTCGCCCTGTGCCAGCTCGAAAGCGTGTCCAGCCAGACTCCCCATCGAGATAGATGGCGCGCCTGCTCCTGCATCGACCAGGAACTCAGCAAAGACAGCACGGTCCGTTTTGAAGCCGGTCGTGTTCGAGTTCGCGATATTGTTCGCGACCACCTGCATTTCCTTCATTAGGCCGGTCTGGCGCGCCAGTGTTGCGTAGACAGCGTCGCTCATCAGCCCTCTCCTTCTTCTTCACCGCGCAAGGCGAGACTGATTCTTTCAAGAGTTCCGGCCGCGCTTTCGATAGGACGCTCAACAGGTGCCAATGGCGGATTGTTCTCTGCAGCCAACCGAAGGGTCAAAACACGATCAATGCGTGCCCGAAGTACTTCATCTGAAATATTCTCAGCAGCTAAATAGAGATAATCTGGGATGATCCAGCGGTCTGCCATCGCATCCTCTTCGACCAGCCGAACGATCGACTCAGGTTCTGGCACCAATCGATCGGCAAAGACCTGAAAGTAGAAATCGTCGCCTTCGCGCATCGCAGCGAGTGTTGCCAGCAGATTGATTTCTTCATGCCCGGAATGCCGCGTGGCAAGCGTATAAACCGTTGGGTAGTCGCGATGTCTAAGGGCAATCGCGGCACGCTGAGTGTCTGTCTCTGCTTCGATGATTGCTCTTTCAGTGAGCATGGCTGCAAGGGAACCAAACCCGAATTCTGCGGAGACCATAACGGCCCGCGCAAAAAGCTGCGCATCGCTCTCCTCAGAAAGGATGTCTGGCATCTGAGCCAGAACACTCAGGCCGGCGAGCCGGCGGAGGGGATCTTCCCCTCCGAGATCGCGCTCTAGCGCATCGATCATCACACCACGTATCTCAGATTGAGCGGCCCTGCCCTGAAACACGGGCATGGTTCCCAAATCCATCATTGAATCGTAGCGGGACGCCGCCTCATACTCGCTCAACGCAAAATCGAGACTTGCGGAAAGGTCGACATCATCTCCGACACTTTCGGCGAACCGCATCATATCCTGCAGCACGACATCATTGTGTCCAGTTTCAATCTTGGCTTCTGTCCGGTCGAGTGCCTCAAGCGCCTCTTCCTGAAACCGGGGGTGGGTCAGATATTCTCGCACGACGGGCTCAGCGTCGGCTTCGCCATCCCCCAATCGAACAACGGCCTCCACGAAGCGGAGCTGGGAGTAGTCCTTTCGCTCGTCCTCTGAGAAACCCTCCAGCAGCTTGCGCGCAAGCTCTCTTTCGCCGCGCTCTTCCAGCGCAGGTATGGCGAGAGACGCGACATCAGCCCTCAGACGTTTCGGAATGCTCAAATAGTCGTACATCCGCGAGTTGAGCATTGCCGGTGCGTCATCCCTACCGTCCAGCAGCAACGCCAAGCCATACCAGAAGCGCGCCGTTTCATGGCATGAGGCAAGCGCGCGGAACGTCTCAACATCAACACTGGTGCGATTGGCCATGAGTCTGGCGAGCGCGCGCTGTGCCCTTGATTTGTCGTCCGCAGCACCTCTTAGAGATGTCTCAGCCTCCGAATACATGCCAAGCGCAATAAAGGCCCTTGCTTTACCAACATCGTCCGCATCTGAAAGTTGGTAGAGATCTTGGTAACGAGCCAGATTGCCAAAAGCGAAGAAGTTAAAGGGCGGCTCGTTCGAGCAATTCTGCGGTGCCTCCAGAATTGATATGGGACCAGCGGCGTCGGCCACCCCTTCCTCTTCGTCAATCTCTACGGACTCCACCGCAACTGGAGCTTCCGGCTCTGCGGGCACCGGCACTTCAGGTTCAGGCTGATCCGGCGGGGTCAAAAGACCTCCATCTACCGCCTCCCGCACGAACTGGCTCCAGGCATCCGGCAGTTCCGGCTCTGGCGAAGCATCCTCCGCACCGGCAATCTGCATAAACAGCACCGGGGCGAGCAGGAGCGCCAAAACAGATTTTGAACCAGAAAGCATCATGCTGCGCGTTTCAGCTCCCGTATAGCTTCCTCGATCTCGTCAAACGACGGGCGGACACGGGCCGGCGCATGGCGGCGCGCCACTTCCACACAGATGTTGACTGGATTGCGATGGAGATTGGACACAAGAACTTCGCCAATCATCGCGTAGAAATTATGTTCTTCGCTGCGAACGAGCTTGACCTTGTTGGCGAAAGGACCAACGACGCCATAAGCGAGAAACACTCCCAGGAATGTTCCGACGAGTGCACCACCAATCATTGCCCCAAGAATCTCCGGCGGCTTGTCGATTGACGCCATCGTTTTGATCACGCCGAGTACAGCAGCAACGATCCCGAGAGCGGGTAGTGCATCGGCAACATTAGTCAGCGCATGCGCACCGTGCAGTTTGTCCTCATGAAGGATCTCCAACTGCTTCTCCAGCAGCTCTTCAACCTGGTGAACATTGTCGAAGTTCATGATCATTGAACGGATTGTATCGCAGATCATTTCCATGGCTGAATGATCCTTCAGAATCTTTGGATACCGATTAAAAATCTCGGATTCTTCAGGGTTTTCAATGTGCTCTTCGATATCAACTGGATTTTGTCTAAGAATATGAAGAAGCTCATGCATCAGGCACAGAAGGTCCTGATAGTCTTTCTTCTTCCAGCGCGGACCACGGAAAGCGGCGACGATATCCCCACCCGTATGCTTGATGGTGGCGAGATCGTTGGACGCAAGAAACGCACCTGTTGCAGCTCCGCCGATCATCATCATTTCGAAAGGAAGTGAATGGGTAATGATGCCCATCTTGCCGCCGGCGAGAATGTAGCCGCCGAACACCATGCACATCGTCACGACAAGTCCGAGTATCGCGTTCAATTCAAATCTCCCCGCGCGATTGCCGCGCCCCTTGTTCCAGCCGTCACAACTCGGCGATTTCCTGCAAAAAACTCTCGCTGACCGGCACTTGAAGTTTCAGGGCGCGATAGTCACGCCAAGCACCCAGGCTTCCGCCGCCGATATTCACATTTCCGTCGATGGTTTCCGCTGTAAGCGTCAGCTTCTCTGTGTCTGCCGCCGGCAACTCCAAGACATCGCCGGCCTCCAGTCGCGAACACTCAGCGATTGTCAGCTCGAGATGATCGATCACAGCATTAAGTTGTATAGATGAAGACCGTATGCTTCTGCGCAGAGCGGCGGAGCAAACACTCTGAACATCCGCGTTCATGCCACCTCGTTCCAGATCACTTACGCGGGCCCTTACGTAATCAAAGTCCAGAACGAACGTAATGCTGAAAGACTGACCAGCGAGTTCGCACGTCAGGCGCGTTTCGAGGTAGTGAGCCGCAGGCGGCAGCTCATCTACGGGACCAGATATATCTGCAAAAGGTGCCTGGCCGGTATCGGAGAAACCGGGCGTCATGGTTGCCGAGAACTCTCTCCACAACGACGCCATAGGGTCCTCAAGAAGAAGACGCATGAGAACGTTCGAGGACTCCAGAAAATTGTCAGCACTGTCGCTCATTCTGGCGGCGGCGATCTCAACAGAGCAGCGTTGATCAACCGAGATCGCACGCAGTCCGGGCGAGGCAATTCGGTCAAAAGCGAAGACGATCTGGCCTTCGACATGCTCCTTGACCTCAATCCCTGAAGCACCCTTTCTGTAATCGAAAACAGGGTTAACGTCAGAGCCTAAAATCTTTACGAACCAAGCAGTTGTGACGTCGCGAAACGTGTCCCAAAATGGCTCAGCCTTCATGATCGAAGGCGGCACGCCGGTGCCTGCTTCTATCATTTTCCGAAGGACTGCGGACACATGAGCCTCTTGGTTTACAGTTAGCTAATTGTCTCCGTGATGAATTTTGTAGGTTGATAAAAGGTTATCAGACCCTGAGAAATCCAACCCAATCTCTCGCCGGTACTTTCATGAGTTTATGATTGAACAGAACCAAGCAACCTCGCGTTTAGGATACTTGGTTCATGGATACGTCAGCGGCAGAGCGGCCGATTATTATCGTCAAGAAGAAGAAGGTCGTTAAGGGCGACGGTCACCACGGTGGTGCCTGGAAAGTCGCTTATGCTGACTTCGTAACCGCGATGATGGCTTTCTTTCTTCTCATGTGGCTGCTCAATGCAACCACCGAAGAACAGCGCAAAGGCATCGCCGATTACTTCAGCCCAACAATCCCGATCAGCCGAATCTCCGGCGGCGGCTCTGACGGTCTAAATGGTTCGTCCATTTTTACAGAAGAAACCTACGCGCAAATGGGAACGGGCGCATCTCAGCGAACATCCGTCGCCACGCCTGAGGAAAACACAGCCGATGCGGACGAAGACTCAATCGCCGAAAGCCTAGAAACATTGAAAGAAGGCTTGAGCGAAGACGGCCAGCTTTCCGAACACCTGCTGGTAAAGCTCTCACCTGAGGGTGTCGTGCTCGAAATCGTAGACTCCGACAGCCGCCCCCTATTCCCGGTCGGCCGGAGCGATCCAACACCGCTATTGGACAGTCTTCTTGGCCTCGTTTCGGACTCGTTTGATCAGTTCGGAAACAACATCAAGATTGTGGGGCATACAGATAACCTGCAATACCGGACCGAAGGCGGCTACGATAACTGGAACCTATCCTCAGACCGCGCCAACAGCGCCCGAAAACTGCTCGTCAGGAACGGCGTCGCGCTCGATCGAATAGTGGAAGTATCAGGCCGGGCATATAAGGATCCACTGATTATTGACGATCCATCGGCTGCTCAAAATCGCCGGATATCAGTTGTGATTCTTACTGAATCAGCGCCTGCGGTTAACTGATTATCCCGTCATTAACTAGTTGTCGGTCATGAAAGGTTGCATCAGGTAGCAGGAGCAACCTTTCATGAGCATCTCATCGTCCTTGAATGCGAGCGTAATGGGACTTAATGCGAGCGCCACGCGGCTCTCGACCATTTCCGACAACATCGCCAACTCCGGAACGGCAGGCTACAAACGAAGCCAGGTCGAATTCTCCAGTATGGTTCTCGAGCAACGCACATCAGCCTACTCAGCGGGCGGCGTGACGGTCGACACCTTTAAAGACGTGGCGGCCACAGGCTCTCTCATCACAACCGGAAACGCGACAGATATTGCAGTGGCTGGACGCGGATTGTTTCCTGTGACGAACGTGACAGGCGTCAACACGCTGCCAAACCAGCGAGAGCTGATGCTTTTGCCGACAGGCTCATTCACACCTGATCAGAACGGCAATCTGCGGACCCAGAGCGGCCTTTTCCTGCTGGGATGGCCCGCCGACGCTAACGGCGAGATTGGTGCGATCAGCCGAAACAGCGGTATTGACCTTGAACCCGTGAACATTTCCACGTCCCAATTCACGGCATCACCGACCGCCAATATTGAGATGGGTATCAATATCCCTGCTGACGCGACCAATGCCGGTGCACCCGGCACCCCGTTTGATGTCCCGATTGAGTATTACGATAATCTTGGCCGGGCTCAGTCTCTCACCATGACATTCACCCCAACGGTGCCCGGAACAGGTGCAAGTAATGCGTGGACAGCGCAGGTCTTCGACAATGCGGGTGATCCTGCCGTCTCCGTTGCTGACCTTGCGCTTACATTCAACGATACACCTACCAATGGCGGCAGTGTCGCCACCGCATCCGCGAGCGCAGGTGCCACTTACGATCCGGCAACAGGACGTGTGTCGCTCAACCTCGCTCACGGCCCCGTAGAAATGTTCATTGGTCGGCCAAATGATACGGCCGGGATCAGGCAACTATCGGCTCCCTTCTCTCCTTCAGCAGTGAGTAAGGACGGTGCGCCGATTGGCGATCTGCAGTCGGTTGAGGTCGATGAGCAAGGCTACCTTCAGGCCGTTTATGATACAGGATTCCGCCGGACGCTCTATCAGATTCCCGTCGGTGATGTGCCAAACATGAATGGTCTCGCCGCAAGGGACTCTCAGGCATTCGCGATTTCCGCTGCAAGCGGCAACATCTATTTCTGGGATGCAGACACAGGCCCCGTTGGCGGGATGGCAGGCTATGCCATGATGGAATCGACAACAGATATCGCCGCGGAACTCACCGACCTGATCGAAACGCAACGGGCCTACTCGTCCAACGCCAAGATCGTGCAGACCGTAGACGAGATGTTGCAGGAAACCACAAACCTCAAACGCTAATCGCGCTTGATCAAAAGGCGGTTGCTTAAGTGAGCCTCTCAAGCGCCATCAACTCCGCAAGATCCGGCCTTCAGCTCAACTCGCTGAGGGCCGACATCGTGGCGACTAACGTCGCCAATGCGAATACGCCCGGTTATGTGCGTCGATCAGTTATCGCGGCCGAAAATCTGCTTGCCGGCGAACCTGCCGGCGTCCGGTCGGCAGGCGTTGCCCGGTCGCAAAACGAAATCATCACCACCCAAAGACGGGCGCTGTCCAGCGATCTTGCACAGGCCAACATCCTGTCAACGACTTGGGCGTCGGTCTCTGCCCGGCTTGGCGACACGCCCGATGGAAGTAGTCTTTTCCAGACCATTTCCGGCTTTGAGACGCAGCTCACCCGTCTTGCATCATCGCCAGAGTCGACCGCAGTCGCTCGGTCCGTCCTCGACGCAGCCGGCACCATGATCAACGAGTTTCACAGTCTGTCACAGATGGTTACCCAATTGAGGGCTGAAGCTGACCGCGAAATTGCGAGCGGTGTCGACATCGTTAATGCGGCGTTGCAGCAGATCAGGGACTTGAACGGCGACATTTCTGGATCCGATCCCAACAGCAACACTACGGCGGCCCTGTATGATGACCGCCAGCGTGCTCTAGACACGATTGCAGAGTATCTTCCGATACAGACCGTCCAACGTGACTCAGGAGTGATTGATGTCCTCACACAAGAAGGTGTCTATCTTCTCGCGGGAGAGCCACGGTTCCTTGAGTTCACCCCTGCTCCCGTCTTCGGTCCTAACCAGACCCTTGCCAATAGCTCACTCTCTGGTCTGACCGTAGAGGGGACTGAGCTTACGCCTGGCGCGGCCTCATTCGGGGCTGTTTCGAGCGGGATGTTCGGGGCACTTTTCACAGTGCGCGATCAGGATCTACCAGAGTTCAGTGCACAACTCGATACACTCGCAGGCGACCTGATAACCCGCCTGTCAGACGACGCGCTCGATCCAACGAAGACGCCCGGCGATTATGGACTATTTGTCGATCCGGCACCTGCGGCAGGTGCTGGTCTGGCGGGACGGATATCGCTCAATGCCGCCGTCGATCCAAGTCAGGGCGGCGAGCTTTGGCGACTGCGGGACGGCATTGGTGCCGTGACGGAAGGCCCACCAGGCAACGGCGTGATCGTGCAGAATCTTCTGGACGCCATCCGTACACCTCAGGCGATCAGCGCAAGCGGCATAACGGGTACTTTCTCCTCAACCGAAATGGCGGCCCATCTCTCGTCCCTGACAGGTCAGAAGCGGATTCAGCACGAAACCGTTTTGTCATCGACGAACACTCAGCACACAATCCTGGTTGAGACCGAACGCGAAGAATCCGGCGTAAACATCGATGAGCAAATGCAGGATCTGTTGCTCATCGAGCAAGCCTACGCCGCTAATGCGCGCGTCATCGAAGCAGCCAAACAGATGATCGATAGATTGATGCAGATCTGACATGAAAACTCTGCCCCCCGTCGTAAACTTTACAGCTGCTAAGCTGACAGCCTCCACCGCCGAGCTGCGCAGCCGTCTCGCCGATACGTCCAACGAAGCTGTCACTGGCCGGCGTTCTGATCTCACCGCATATCTGGATGGACGGATCGGCGGAGCCATGCTGACGCAGAAGGCTGTCGCGGACATCTCTCTCGAACGTGAGGGTCTGATTCTACGAAGCAGCCGGCTCGAAACGGTCCAGACCTCACTCGCCGGAATGCAAGACAATGCAAGCGGTCTCAGTGTACGTCTTCTTTCGGCCGTAGGAGCTGGCGACTTTGCTTCCCGAGCTGGCATTGCCAGAGATGCAAGAGCAGCCCTGGAAGACAGTTTCTCGAAGCTCAATGTCCGTCACGGAGAGCGGTTCCTTTTTGCCGGCGACGCCACATCCACCCAGCCATTCGGTGAGGTGGCAGATATGCTCAGCGATATCCAGACCATCGCAGCTACGGCAACCGATGCTGCTGACTTCGCAGCCTCCATTGATACATACTTCAACACGCCCACCGGCGGCTTCCAGACAAACATCTACAATGGAGCCACCACGGCCTCGGACAGCGATGCCGTGCTCGGAATCGATCCAGCCATTACTGAAATTCTCGCCGGTTTGGCGGTGATGGCGTTTTCCGCTGAAAACTCAACCGCACCCTTCATCGCCTCTTCGCCAGATGTGCTTCGGGCCAGTGCGGAAACTCTTTCCTCCGGAGAAACCAAGCTCACGAACCTTCGTGCCGATCAGGGCTCGTTGCAGGGAAGCGTCGCCGGACGGATGAGCGCACTGAACGAAGAAGAAACCATCGTAACGCTCGCATTGAATGAGCTCACCGGCCGTGACCAGTATGAAGCCGCGGTCGAACTTCAGGAGCTCGAGCGCAATCTCGAAGCTTCCTACCTGCTGACATCGCGGCTCTCAAATCTGTCGCTACTAAACTATCTGAGGTGACGTCATGAGCCGCATTAAATGTGTTGCCGCAGCAGCCTTTCTTGCCCTGTCCTTTATCTTTCCGGCGGCAAGTATGGCCGAAACTCGCATCCGCGATGTGGTGGATGTCGAAGGCGTGCGCCAGAATGATCTGGTGGGCTACGGCATTGTCGTCGGCCTGAACGGCACAGGCGACTCAGTCCGCAATTCGCCCTTCACCGAAGACACGCTTTCGCACATGCTAGAGCGGCTCGGCGTCAATGTGCAGGGTGAAGACATTCGACCAGACAACGTGGCCGCCGTTTTGGTGACCGCGACCCTGCCCGCCTTCGCACGCAACGGATCCAAAATCGATGTCTCTGTTGCATCAATTGGCGATGCTGAAAGCCTGGAAGGCGGCACACTCATTCTGACGCCACTCAAAGCGGCTGATAATCAGGTCTATGCTGTCGCCCAGGGCAGCGTCATTGTCAGCGGAATTGACGTTCAGGCTCAAGGTGCCAGAGAGACCAGAGGCACACCCACAACAGGTGCGATCCCGGAGGGCGCGAGCATCGAGCAAGAAATCGATTTCGATTTCAATCAGCGCCATAACGTTGTTCTTGCGCTCCGAAGCCCCGATTTCACAACTGCTGCTCGCATTGAGGACACGATCAATGCCGGCTTCGGGGGGCGTGTCGCCACTATGCGCGATCCCGGCACTATCGACCTCGATCTGAGTCCGCTCGCTGGATCGCCGGCGCGTGTACTAGCTCAGATCGAAAACCTGCCGGTTGAAGTCGCCTCCCCCGCCCGGATTGTGATCGACGAAAAGTCCGGCACTATCGTGCTCGGCGAAGATGTTACGATCTCGAAAGTCGCCATCGCGCAGGGAAACATCTCGATAAAGATCACAGAATCACCCGTTGTCTCGCAGCCAAATCCATTCGCGGCAGGCGAAACCATCGTGCTCCCACGATCTGAGATACAGATCGGTCAGACTGGTGACAACAGTATCGCGCTTCTGGAATCGAATACGACGCTTTCACAGCTCATCGCTGGTTTGAACGCGCTTGGTGTAACGCCTCAGGAGATGGCCGATATTATCCGGTCAATGAGCGCGGCCGGGGCGATCCACGCAGAACTCGTAATCCGATAGTCTTCGGTAAATTGCTATGCTGCGGTGGAAGCTTCGGCGTCCGCAGAGGGCTTCTCTATCGTGATCAGCCCGCGGCGCTTCAACGACATCAGCTTCGACAGGAAGTCGCGGTGAATGCCGTCGACTTCGTCTTGCGCAGGGGCTTCCGCATCAGACAAATCATCGCGGATCTGATCCGCCATTCGCGAAGAGATATTGTCCAGTAGATAGTCCGACACGCCCTTTTGCTCGCCGGTCAGGCTCGTCAACACTTTCAGCATGTCAGGCCCCTCGATCTCCCGGAAGACCACAGGGACAGAGACCCGAGGAAGCAACTCAGGCAGGCCTTCAATCGTGAACATAGACTGCTGAATGCCCTCCATCTTTCCTTCGTGTTCGGTCTTCAGGAAGTCGACCAGCCCGTTCCGCTTCTCGCTCGGCAGTAAGCTAAGTAACTCGCCCACTGATTCTAGATGTTCAGCGTCCTCCTCGGACGCTTCCTGCTCAGCATTCAGGAATTCCATCTCGATCATGCGTTCGACGACCGAATTGATCGCCTGATCAGTTTCGTCGGGGTTCACCAGATATCCAAGCGTTGGACGAACCTTTTCATCCTCCATGAAGCAAAGGACGTCCGACGACACTGACACATCAAGCTTACGAAGAATGATTGAAATCAGGTTCGGCGAGAGGCCAGACAGATAGGTCGCAAGCTGTTCCGGATCTTTGTCCTGAACTCTTGACCAGACATCGTTCTGCGTCGGCGCTTCGGCCTCCTCCGCCTCCTCCTCCTCTGGTCCACCGAAGAGCATGTTCAAGCGGCCCGGTTCGAGGACACCAGAGATGATTTCGCGCGATCGTGTTGGACCGCCACGCAACGCTCCCTCGGACTTGCGAAGGTGAATGATGAAATCGATCACGATCTCGGCAAGCTCCGCATGATCCAGAAACGAGATGCTTTCAAGGGCCTGCGCGATCTTTGCCAGCGCGGTGTCGTCAAGGCGATCAACGATCGGCTTAGCTGCGGCCTCTCCCAGCATTGCAATCACCACGGCCGCCCGCTGGCTGGAAGTAATCCCTGTCAGTCCCGACGGTCGCTCAGCGCGTTCAAGCAAGTTCTTCGTCATCCTGCATACCCTCTAAGAACTGCCTCTGTGATTTTCAGCCAGCCGTCCGCAAGAACGAAGAAGCCAAGCTTGAACGGCAGTGACACAACCGTTGGCGGCACCATCATCATACCGACCGCCATGAGCACGGAGGCGACGACCAGGTCGATCACGACAAACGGAAGAAACACAACAAACCCGATCTGAAATGCCTGCTTGATTTCCGACAGCATGAAAGCGGTCGACAGTAGCGCGAATGATGGTTCTTCACCTTCAGGTACGGGCCGATTTAAAGCATCGCTGAGCGTCGCCAGGGCTTCAGGATCGGTCCGCATCATCATGAAGGCCCGAAAAGGTTCAGTGGTCAGCGCCCAAGCCTGCTCTTCGTCGATTGTTCCGTCCATGTAAGGCGTGATTCCGTTAGTCCACGCGTCCATGAAAACCGGCTCCATGACGAAGAAAGTCAGGAACATGGCCAGCGCCATGATCATCATGTTCGGCGGAGCCTGCTGAACACCTAGCGCCTGCCGCATGAAGGAGAACACGATCACCATGAACGGCAAACACGTGACCATCATGGCGATGCCTGGTGCCAGACTTAGAACCGACACAACAAGGAAGAGCTGGATGACCGATCGGCTCAACCCGCCTTCTACGGAGTCGTTAAGAAGGTCGTTGAGAACAGGAAGCGGTTCGGCTGGGGCAGACTGCGCCAGTGCGGGCGGCCCGAAAACGGCCGCCATAATCACTGTCAGCACGATTAGCCGCCAGGGCGAACGGAGTGCATTACTGGGCGTCATCACCAGATTGTTCCATGATCTCGGTAAGACGAACGGCAAGGCCGCCCGCCCCCGTCTCGATGAGTTCACCTTTGGCAATCACTTTGTTGTCGACAGTAAGGTCAACTGGATCATCTATGCGGGACGAAAGCGGCACAACCGATTCCGCCTCGAGGCCCAGAACCTCAGAAACACTCAGCCGCATCTGACCGATTGAAACCGTCACAGTGACAGGGACGCTATAGATGGATCGGCGGTACTTATTCGCATCGGAGTCAACGCCTTGATCCGCGCCTTCAAGTTCCCAGGATTCCTGCTCGGCCTCAGCCATAGTCCTAAATTCCCTTATCGAGTGGTGCCGAACCCATACGGGTAAGACACGCATCTAACAGCCCATCGAAATCGAACGTCGCACCGCCGGACTCCCAGGTCACATGTACACTGCAGTCCTCAGTCGAATTGATTGGAAGAAACGTACATCGAGAGGCCAAAGCTTCATTACGTTCTACTGCTTCGCGAATACCTTCAACCAGATCAGGTTCTGCACGGATCTCGATGTTTGGCGCGGAAGCCGGGGCCAGCGCTGGCAGATGCTGACCAATCTCTTCCGCGAGGAAGAGATTCGACAGTTGAGGGAAGAGCTTGCTGGCGAGCGACTGCACCCCCTCCACAATCTTTTCCCGCATCTGATCTTCGATACCCTGCGTGGCGTTTTGGAGAGCAGCAACAGCGGCATTGATCGCCGACATGTCTGGGCGAACTGGAGTAGCCTCCCCGTCAGAATCGGAAACGAGCGAAACGTGCGCCGGCGTAGATGGCTGATCAGTATCGAAACGCGGCAGCTTGGCAAAAACGGCGCTACTCATTGGTCAGGACCTTTCCATCTTCGTCTAACCACTCCTGCAGTAGGGCGACGGTCTCATCCTGACGCTCGCGAGCGTAATCCTGGAGATAGTTGAACGGATCCTGCTTCTGAGTGCCGCCTTCCTGCGCCAGCAGAGCCGTGCGCTCGCCGACAGCACCTGCGTCACCACCCTGACTAGGGCGCAGCAGGGGCCGCACGACGCCAACACCAAGAATGATCACAACAAGTCCAAGAAGGCCGGCCTGAAGCGCCGACCAGAAGTAGCGCTGCATTAATTGCTCAAACAATCCCGGTGCGTCGGTCAGCTCTTCCAGAGCCGGTGTCTGAAACGGCATCAACTCTACGGTAAGTGAATCGCCTCGCGACAGATCCAGTCCTGCGGCAGAGGCCACCAGCTGCTGAAACTCGTCAGCGATCTGCGCGACAGCACCTGCATCGGCCGCCGGATCAATCCCCAGCGCCTGATCATTCAGCAAGACCGCAACAGAAATGCGCTCGATTTCTCCAGGAAGCCGCTCGGTTTCAGTCCGTGTCTCATTGACCTCATAGGATACGCTTTCGGTCGAGTTTTCTGTTGAACTGGTGTCGCCGCCCGCGCCCTGCGCATCCTGCGGAAGATTACTGGCGACCGTTAGTCCAGCTGTGCCGCCACCAGTGCTTGTTTCGCTCGTATCGGTGGTCGTCCGGTTTCGAATGACCCGTGACTCCGGGTCGAAAGTTACAGCGGAGACGCGCTGGCGTTCACGGCTCACATCCACGGACACCGATACACGCGCATTGCCCGGTCCAACGCGGGCATCAAGAAGGCGGAGGATCTTCTGCTCCAGCGCTCCAGACTGCGTCTCCGCAATCACTGCGGGTGCTTCGACATCGCCGAGACCTGGACCAGCAATAACACCAGCCGCTGCATCGATGACGGCAACTTCTTCAGGGCTGAGACCCGGCACGGCCAGCGCAACAAGATATTGGATCGCCTCAGCCTGGCTCTTGCTCATCGTGCTGGAGGTCGCGACCGTCACAGACGCGGTTGGAGACGACTGAGCACGGGAGAAGCCCGAGCGCAGCGACGCTCCGATGTGCACGCGTGCGGACGAAACACCGGGGATGGCCAAAATGGTCCGCGTCAGTTCACCTTCCTTAGCCCGCCAATAGGTGGCGTTGTACATCTCGGAAGTGACCGAAAAGCCGTTCACGTCATCCAGCAGCTCGTAACCCTGAACGGCCTGTCGCGGCAGACCGTCCTTAGCCAGTGCAAAGCGAACAGCATCTCGATCGCGTTCGGGAATGAAGATCGCTGCTCCGCGAATCTCATACTCAACGCCGCGCTGATTGAGTTCCTCGACAATCTCGCCGGCATGGCTGGCATCGAGGCCGGAATACAACAACGCCATTGGTGACTGCGTGACGCCCCGGACCATGAACGTCATTGCGAAAATGACACCCATCAGAGCTGCCGCCAGTGTGAGCTGGCGCGGTAGGGAAAGCGACTTCAACGTATCAAGCAAATGAACAGCCTCCCCGGGATGTCGTTAGGAATCATCAGCACTCGTTAGGTTAACGAAAGCTCTCAAAACGTTAACTTTCCCTTTACCGCGCGTGGGTACTCGCAGTTAGGCTGATACAGTTTCGGCGAGGGGTATGAATGGCTGAGGCCGCCGACACCGAAGAAACAAACGACGAGCCGCCCGCTGCGAAATCGGGCGGTGGAGTGATCGGGATGATCATGCTGGCGCTGGGCTGTGCCGGTAGCGCCTTCGGAATGGTCTATTTGTTGACACCGTCCGCTCCCTCCGCCCCGATTGAGGCATGCGTGCCCGGCGAAGTCGCCACGGTTTCCATTCCCTCATCCATCAAGGAAGATATGGCTTATCAGGAGCTTCCCGAGATCCTGATTACGGTTGGTCAGGCCCCCGCCACGCGATACCTGAAGATGTCCATTTCGGTTGTCGCCCCAAAGGACAGTCTGGATAACGTCAAGAAGGCCGAACCGGTCTTAATGGACGCTTTCAACAACTACCTCCGGTCTCTCACGCTTGCAGACTTCGAAGACCCCGGTTTCTACCCTCATATGCGCGAACAACTGGGCAGACGCGCCGAACTCGTATTGGGAAGTTCAGGATCAGACGGCGTGCTGATCACTGAATTTCTATTGAGGTAGATGATGTCCGTTCAGCCCATCGATATTGCTCTGTTCCTCGTTTCGTTCGCGGCGTGCTTCTACTGCCTGGTCCTCAGCCGCCGGTTGAAAGCCTTGCACGATACTAAGGATGGTATTGGCGCAACGATCATGGCGCTCTCCAAGTCGATCTCAACAATGTCGACGACGACCGATGAAACACGTGCAAAAGCATCGGAAATGGCGACGCAGCTAAGTTCGCTGCTGGATGAAGCTGATCGGATGTGCGCGCGGATCAAGAATCTGACGCAAACTATGGAAAAGACACAGGAAAAATCCTCTCAGCGAGTTAGCACTGCGCAGGCCGAAATGGCGCGCTTGGTCGACGATGTTCAAGACCAATCCGAGAAACGCATTCTGGAGATGACGGGCATGATGCGTGATCAAGCGACCGACGCCCAGACCGAACTGACGACGACAGTTCGTGGCCTTTTGGAGCAATCAAGAGAACGCGTGGACGAAATGACGGCCCTCATGCGCCAGATGCAGGCGCTGACGGAGTCGGCAAAAACCATGGGCCGCGAGGCGGCCAGAAGTGGTGCGTCCGACCCCCGACCTATTTTCAAGGTGAGATGAGACAATGATCAAAGGCAACTCGACCAGTTCAAACGTTCTCCTTACACTTGGTGTCCTGTTTACGATCGGCGGGGCTACACGCTTCATTCCAAACATCGCAACGGCCGAAGAGGCAGCCGCTCCCGCAACCGAGGCGGCACCCGTCAGGACGGCCGCTCTCACCACCGGAGAAACCGAGAGCAAATCCTCCGTGACGCCGAAGGCGCAGAGCAACACCATTCCGCTCGAGAGCGTCTGCTTCACGGATGAAGCGGCCGAAGCACTCGCCGAAGATCAGTGGATGTTCGAGCAAGAGGAAGAAGCTCAGCGCGAACGCAAACTCGCCCTTGATGCTCGGCAGCTCGAACTTGACCGGCAAGCTGCTGAATTGGAAGCGCTGCACGAAACACTTGAAACGCGGTGGGCCCAAATGCGCGAAACCTCTGATGAAGACCTGCTCCATCTCGCAAAAATGTATGGCGCGATGAAGCCGAGCGAAGCGGCAACGATCTTCGATCAGATGGATCCGGGTTTCGCTGCCGGCTTCCTCAAACTCATGCCAAGCGATCAGGCCGGTCAGGTCCTGGCAGGCATGGAGTCCGGCAAGGCCTACATCGTCAGCGTCAAGCTTGCATCGATTAATGCCGATATCCGGTCAGCATCGCAGATGAACTAGCGCCTACTGGGCAAGATCGCCCAAAACAAGCGACCTACCCGCACTTGCACCTTTCATTGTAGCCATCCCCCGCCTACCCAAGGCGGATGGAGATTGGCCTTATCATTCTCGCGAGCGCCGCGCTTTGTGCCGGTGCCATACTGGCCGGCGCGGCCGGTCAGAAGATTGATGCGCCTGTACTTCTGGTTTTTCTTCTGGTCGGCATGCTTGCCGGCAATGAAGGTCCTGGCGGCATCGCGCTCGATGCTTCCCCCGCCATTATCGTCTGGGCATCCGTCGCACTTGCGGCCATCCTGTTCGAAGGCGGCGTTCGTACGAAGTACACCGTCTTTAGAATGGGAGCCCCGCCCGGTCTGACGCTGGCCGTGGCGGGAACCTTGCTGACCGCTTTCATTTTGGCACCGGTTGCCAAATGGGTCTTCGATGTCGATTGGCAGATTGCGCTCCTGATCGGCGCGACTGTGAGCGCGACGGATGCCGCCGCCGTCTTTGCGCTCGCAGCAACTGGTCTGAAGATGCCGGAGCGTGTGTCCGCGGTGCTCGAAGTGGAATCGGGAAACAACGACCCTATCGCAATCATGCTTGTGGTCGGCCTCGCAACGTCCCTGACCATCGAATCCGTCACCGCCGTCGGCTGGATCGTGATGTTCTTTCAGAAGATTTCGATCGGCATGATTTGCGGCCTTGTTGCGGGCGGGATGATTCCGTTCCTGCTGCGACGCGCTAATCTGACCGGCGGACTGCGCTCAATACTGGCCGGTTCGGTCGGCTTCGTCGGCTTTGGTCTCGCCGAGACGCTCGGAGGCAGTGGGTTTCTCGCCATCTATCTGGCCGGCCTCGTATTTGCCACCCGCGCTCCATATGAAGCCGAACGCACGGGACCCCTGTTCGATGGACTGGCCTGGCTAGCCCAGACAGGCCTTTTCCTGCTGCTTGGGCTTCTAATCACACCGTCTCACCTTGCCGGCGTGGTCATTCCCTCTCTCTGGATCGCCTTTGCGCTGATCTTCCTGGCGAGACCAATCGCCGTGTTTGTCACCCTACTCCCTTTCCGGTTTCAACCAAAGGAAATGGGTTTCATTGCCTGGGTCGGCCTTCGCGGTGCCACACCAATCTATCTCGGCCTGATCCCGGCGGCTTTTGGAGTCGCGAACGGCAATCTTTATCTCAGCACGGCGGCAGTGGTGGTTTTGCTTTCATTGGTCATTCAAGGCTGGACAGCGCCAGTTGTCGGGCGTGCCCTTGGCCTGTCTGAGGAAAGCGACGGTTCCATAGAACGCGGCGAAACGATTGCACGACTGTCAGCCGTGACCGGGACTGTCGCTGTCGCAAGCTGGTTCGCTGTCTCTTTTGCCCCCAGTACAAATATGATGCTCGTCGAACCAGACACGCCGCAGGACCTTCGTGCGGCACTCGAAAGCGAGTTCGAAACACCCGCCCGTTTTCCGGAAGGCTTCTACGAACTACCAACCGAAGAACGCCAACCACTTTTCATCGAAACAATCACTGCCGTCGTTGAGAGATCCAATGCAGAAATCCGGCTGGACCGCGCTGAACTGACGGCCCTGCGTGATCAACAACTCGCCGGGCGTGCGCTGAGCCTGTCGCAGGATGCCGATGTGGAGGAAATCGCACGACGATACGGGCTGACATTCCAGACCGTTGATGAGTTGCTCAACCGGATCGATGAAGTGCCACCGCGGCTGGCGACAGCGCAGGCCGCGATCGCGACCGGCTGGGGCGGCTCCCAGGTGATGGTCTCACGTAACGCCCTCTTCGGTCTGTCACTTGATCGAGGCTATCCAACGCTCCTTGATGCCGCCAACTCCCTCGCAAGTCTCTATGCCAGCCACCCGGACTTCCAGGGCCTGCGGCAGGCGCGTGTCACTTCGCGGGCGGCAGAGCTGCGACCGCGCGCTGAAGATCTGCTGCCCTATATCGGCGGCTTCGTAGATGAAAGCGATGCCTACGTCGAACAGGTCGGTAGCGTGCTGGTTGGCATCCGCGATCCTGCCGAATTCGATTCTACAAACCGTTGAGCGTTTCCCGCATATTGAAGGCAAGAAGTCCCGCTGCGCGTCGGACTACGGCGTCGTCGTCGAACTGATCTTCGTCGAACACCATTTCGACAATCGCATACCCAATCTCGACCCCCAGACGCGTCCTCTCGAAGACCTGTTGAGGATCAAGCGTAGGATCGAACTCGAGTAATCGATCAGCCAAGACCTGTGCTATCCGCCGATGAGACTCGAGCCGAACCTGCGACAGAAAGGGGCTGGCGTGCAGCGATCGCATAATCCAGCCACCCGCTGGCTGGGCACGTGTGACATCGACCGTCGCTTTCAAGAGCGCTTCAGTCTGCACCTCTAAACGATCCCCTGTCAGGTCCTCCAACATCCAGTCGTCGAGTAAGGCGTTCTGTTTCTCCATTAGGAGTTCTCCGAGTTCCTTCAGGACCGCGTACTTGTTCGGAAAGTATCGATAGAGCGCAGGTGGTGTGAGGCCGGCCCGCTGACAGATTAGGTTCGTAGACAGCTTTTCAAACCCCAGCTCTTCCAGCAACTCGGCCGTTGCCCGCAGGATCTGCTCGACCGTCTTTTGGCTGCGCGCCTGCCGAGGTGCGGTTCGCTTGGACGTGGTTGGCTTGGACGAAACAGGCATGATCCCCTTCTGGATGCAGAATTGACAGGCCCACGAAAAACAACAACGATAGTTATAACTACTCTTTTTGGCGGGCTGAAACAATGAGATTATCGAGACGGCGGGCAATACAGATTGGCGCAGGTGCAGTCATTGCAGCGGCGATCCCGGTTGGCCAGCACATTGCTTGGGGAACGAGGGATTATCGGCGCAGCGACTACTCGCCGGACTATCCTGATCCACCGGCCGGAGAAGACAGCTGGGTCAACTGGTCAGGCATCGAAAAAGCGACACCTCGGTCGATCGATCTTCCTGACTCCGAAGATGCGGTCGCTGAGTTACTGCGCGGAACTCGCTCACGCGTGCGCCCCATGGGAAGCGGTCACTCCTTCACAGGCCTTGTTCCGAGTGAAGGCATTATGGTCGATGTCAGTAAGCTGTCCGGACTTGTCTCCTATGATGGCACTACGGGTCTTGCGACCTTTGGGGCTGGCACCCGCCTCTTCCAGGCAGCGATGGAACTTGCAGAGCTCGGACGAGCTTTTCCCAATCTTCCCGACATCGACGTGCAGACACTCGCGGGATCGTTTGCAACTGCCACGCACGGAACGGGTACAAACCTGACGGCGCTTCATGACTATGTAGCAGGGTTTCGGATCGTAACCGCCAGCGGTGACGTTCTCGACGTATCTTCTGAAACCAATGCGGACTTTTTCGCGGCTGGGAAAGTGTCGCTTGGCGCGCTTGGTATTGTTACGCAGTACACACTGCAGACAGTCCCAGCTTTCAATCTGCACCGCGTCCTGCGTGCTGAACCGATCGAAGATGTTCTGGATCGCGCAGAAGCACTTGCCGATCAGCACAGAAACTTCGAGTTCTTCTATCTGCCCGGCACTGGTATCGCTGCGACCCTGACACATGACCAGCACGAAGGCCCAATGACGGGTGCGGCACCGTCCGAAGACGATGAAACGCTGGAAGGCCTCAAACAGCTACGAGACGAATTCGGCTGGTGGCCATGGTTGCGTCGCCGAATTGCTCAGTCCGCTCTTCCAAGCGGCGTTCTGGAAGATGTGAGCGACCAGTCCTGGCGGCTCCTGTCGACCACACGACCGATCAAGTTCAACGAGATGGAGTATCACTTGCCGCGGGAAAACGGCGTCGAAACCCTCCGGCAGATCATCTCCATGATCGATCGGCGGAAAGACGCCTACTTCCCCATGGAAGTTCGCTTTGTCGCCCCGGACAATGCCTGGCTCAGCCCCTTCAACGAAGGGCCGTGTCTCTCCATCGCAATCCATGCCGCCGTTGATGAGCCCTATGACTATTTCTTCTCAGACTTCGAACCGGTTCATCGCGCCAATGGTGGCCGTCCGCACTGGGGAAAGATCCATTCTCTAGGTCCCGCAGAACTGACTGATCTTTACACAGATTATGATCGCTTCCTCGAACTGCGGCGCGAGATGGACCCTGATGGCAGGTTCCTGAACCCTTACCTCGCCAAACTCTTCGGGGAGTCATTTGATGTATAGGGTTTCCCGTCGCCATCTTATCCTTGGCGGTGCAGCGATTGCAGGAGTAACAGCGCTGATGACAAAGCCAGAGGACAAGAGCGGTCCCCGCACACCCTATTTCCTTGAGCTGCAAGCCGCACTGATGAGAGCAGGCATCGCAACGCCAACTCTTGTAATCGACCGAACCCGGTTGAATGCCAATATAGATGCACTTCTGGGTCACCTGCCGGCTGGGATGGGCTATCGCATCGTTGCCAAGTCCCTGCCCTCGCTGGGTCTGATCCAGCACATTCGCGAACGCACTGGGACAGACCGGCTGATGACCTTCAATCAGCCTATGCTCTCCAAACTGAGTATAGCGATACCCGACGCAAATCAGTTGCTCGGTAAGCCTCTGCCGGTTCAGGCCGCGAAGTCCTACTTCGAGTTGCTGCCGCCAGACGCTTCTGCATCGGCAGGCCGGATTCAATGGCTGATCGATACACCAGAGCGACTAGCGCAATACGCGTCGCTGGCCCGCGAACAGAACAGGACACTGGACATAAATGTCGAGCTTGATGTCGGCCTTCATCGCGGCGGCTTTGAACCAAGCGCGGAGCTAAGCACTGTTCTGCAAGCCATCCAGAATGATCCCAATCTTCGACTTGCCGGCTTCATGGGCTACGAGCCCCACATACCGGCCCTGCCGACAACCCTCGGCTGGCGTGACAAGGCGCTGGCAGGCGCGTGGAATAAGTACAAAGGCGCGCTCGGTCAGGCGCGTGACATCTTCGGTGCCGATGCCGTGTCCGGACTAACGCGCAATGCAGCAGGCAGCCCCACTTATCGTTATTATCAGGATACTGAGATTGCCAACGAAATCTCTGCGGGGTCTTGTCTGGTAAAACCGACGCATTTCGACAGCGAACTTCTGGAACCACACCTACCGGCAAGCTTCATCGCGACTCCGGTGATCAAGTCGCTGCCGACAACCCGCATGCCGGGTCTGGAATTCGCTGATGGCGTAAAACGCGCATGGGACCCAAATTACAACAAGACGGTCTTTATCTATGGCGGGCACTGGCTGGCCGATCCTGTCGATCCGCCGGGGCTTGAATACAACTCAACCTTCGGCCGGTCTTCTAATCAGGAAATGCTGAACGGTGGCCCTGATCTCGAAATCAGTCCCGATGAGTTCGTCTTCTTCCGGCCTCACCAAAGCGAAGCCGTCTTCCTTCAATTCGGTGACATCGCAATCTTCGAAGATGGCGAGATTGTTGGCGCATGGCCAGTGTTTCCCGCTTCTGCATGATTTAGCCAGCGGCCGAGACTCACACTAGGCAGCGATTTCGTTTGCTCTTCCCCGCCAGCCAAAGACACGAGCATTTCCAGCCTAGAAAACCCTTGAAGAATTCAAGCAAGCGCAGGTGCCGGCCGACATGAACACAATCCCATCGATCGCTATCACAGTGACGCTGGCAACCTCAGCGGTGCTGGTTTTCCGATTCGGACGCTTGCGTCTCTCTGGATCGGACCCTCAGCCGACGGAAGCGGGTCAGGTTTCGCCTCGGACGTCCGGGGCGTGAGAACACAAGCAGCGAGAACGAGATTCTGTCCGCGCCCAAGCGCCATCATGAGCATAAGTACCGCATCGCGTCGCGAAGCATTCATGCTCAAAATGCGCGCTTCAGTTGAATTAGCGATAGCCCCGACAAATTGATATTCTATCTGTCGAGACAAGCAATCGCAATTATCGGCAGCCTTTGAGAGCCGAAATCGTAAGAACAAGCACTCGCCTGACACCCGAAAACGCATTTTTTTATACTAACAATAGGTTAACGTGATTGCGTGTCCTCAATTCGCCCGTCATACATGACAAAGGAGTAATCCGTTCGCCGCTCAGAAGAAGCGGTTGATCGATGTAGAAACTGACGTACGGGTTGTGGGGGGAATGTCGCTTTAGGGGACGAAATTTCGAGGTAGGACAGCGCTCTCTGAGCGGTGACAAGCACTCCGTCCGCAGCGACCTTTTCAATCTATTCCATGCGTCGAGCAAGGCGAAAGCCAAACGCAGGGGATAAGAGATGGAAATCAATTTCAATCAGGTCGGGAATTTCAGTGGCGTCGGCAATGGCGACATCATTCCCAATCCAACGTCTATTCAGTTTGGTCCAGACGGCCGGTTGTATGTCTCTGAACAAAACGGGCAGATCAATGCTTTCACGCTCGACATCGTCGACGGTGAAGTCGTTGCTGTTGCCCATGAACTTCTGACGCTAGGAAACGGACAAGGCGTCGTCCAGGGCATCCAGAATCACAACGACGACGGAACGGAAGTCAGCGGGCCTCAACCGGGTGGCAACACAGACAACCGTCAAGTCACAGGTATTGTCGTCACCGGCGAAGCCGATGCGCCAGTTCTCTACATCTCCTCCTCCGATCCCCGTATCGCCTCCAATGGCGAAGTTAACCTCGACACCAATTCAGGCGTTGTCACGCGTGTTACCGGAACCCCTGACGGTAGTGGCGGCTTCACCTGGGAATCTGTTGACATTATTCGCGGCCTGCCCCGCTCCGAAGAGAACCACGCAGTCAACGGGATGCAGCTCAGCCCAGACGGGACCAAGCTATACCTCCAGGTTGGCGGCTTCACGAATAATGGTGCCCCAAGCGCCTTCTTCTCTTATACGTCTGAATACGCCCTCTCCGGCGCACTTCTGGAAATCGACCTCGTCGACATTGAGAGCCGCGATATCCTGATGGACCCGAATGGCGGTCAGGACGGAACGTCCCGCAGCTACATCTACGATTTGCCGACGCTAGATGATCCAAACACTGCAAACATCACAGACGGTGTCGGTGAAGACGAATTCGGCATGGACGAAGACGGTCCGTGGGGCGGCAATGACGGTCTGAATCAGGCGATTCTGCCCGCCGACGCTCCGCTGCGCATCTACGCTGACGGCCTGCGCAACCCTTATGATGTTGTTCTGACGCGAGACGGAAAATTCTTCACTGTCGACAACGGCTCGAATGGCAACCTCGGCGGGAATCCACTTACCGACGGCAATGGCGAAGCCATTAATATACCGAACAATGGCGGCGACGGCGACCCCGAGCCGCTCTTCCAACTGGTCGAAGGCGGCTATTACGGCCACCCAAACCCGATCCGCTCCAACCAGGATCAATCTCACACCGTCTACAATAACTCCGGTAATCCGGACGGTTCTCTGGCAGTCAACACAGTACCCGACCTCTCAGCGCTTGTTCCGGACGCGGTCAACATCGCCGACGGCTATCTGATCGACCCGTCCAAATTCGCCGCTGCTCCGGGTCAAAATCTCGACGACTTAACGCAGGAGGAACTTGAAGCCCGCCTGCTGGAAAGCGGCATTCGCGTCGACCGTAACAGCAATGAATCCAATTCCATTCTGACAACCGGCTCATCCACGAACGGGATCACTGAATATGTCGGCGACGCCTTTGACGGTGCCATCGATGGCGCTCTGCTGGTGACGCAGTTCAATGGCAGCGTTTCATTGATCAACGTTAATGACGCTGGCGACGGCGTCGATCCACTGATCAATCCCGGCAATGACGGCATTCTCGGCACGGCTGATGACGTGGTTCAGGATGCTGACGGTTTCACCCCCATCATCACCGGCCAGGGGTCACCGCTCGACGTCACGGTTGGACCGGCAGGATCGCAGTTTGCCGGTATGATTTTCGTGGCTGAATTTGGTCCCGACAACATCAAGATCTTCGCGCCGTCCGATCTCGTACTTCCGGACGATCCAGACTTCGACAATGACGGCCTCCTGAACACCGTGGATCCATTCGGTCGCGATGCCAGCAATGGCAGCTCCGTGTTCGTTTTTGCAGGGACAGAACTGACCTTCGATTTCGATCCGAACCAGGATGGAAATCTGCCGGGACCAGAAGGGATCGCCACTGGTCTGACCGGCGTTGCCGCTAACGGAACGACTGACTATGAGCAGTTCTTCCTCGAGGAATCCACGCGTCCAGGTCAGGACACCCAACTCGACAATGTGAAGTTCCAGACCGCCGCAGGCGGCGGTACGACTGTGATTGAGTACGTGTCCAATGGTAACGCGTCGGGCAACTCCAATGATGGGGAGTTCCTGTTCCAGACCGGTGTAACCATCGCGCCAACGGTGGAAACATTCACGGTCACCTGGAATGTGTTCAATCCAGGGTTTGGGCCATCTCAGAGCACAAATGGCGGCGGCTTCACGGTCGGTGCCAATCAGGAAGTTGGCGGCTTCATCGGAACGGGCGATCAGAGCAACTTCCTGAAAGTCGTTGCGACCGAATCCAGCGCCAATGGCCCAGGCTTTCTTGTCGAGCTTGAAAACAACGACATCAGCGTTGCGTCTCAATTCATTGCAGCAGCGGACCTGTTCACCAATCAGTCGAGCAATGCCAGCAACATCCAGATTGACCTCGAAGTCGATGTGGAAGCAGGCACCGCGACACCAACCATCATTTACGAACTGGCTGCAGGGGGGACTGCTCAGGTCTCAGGTTCCGCCATCGATCTGTCCGGCTCGAATGTTCTCGAGGCAATCAATGGGAACTTCCAGACCGGCGTACAGGACACCGGACTCGCGCTCGGCCTTTGGTCGACCAATGGCGATGCCGACGAGGCAGATGCCTTCCAGGCGATCTTCGATGATATCTCATTGACTGCGACGGGCGACGAGAGCCGTCAGGTTCTCTATCGAATCAATGTTGGCGGCGAAGAACTCGCCGCCCTCGATGGCGGTCCGGCTTTCGCGGAAGATTCAAGCGCGAATCCGAGCGAATTCCGTGTCGCTGGACAGAACAATTTCGACAATTTCGACGTCACCGCGGGCGCAAGTGTACCCGGCTATGTGCCGGATGCGCTCTTCACTACCGCACGTTTTGACCCCGCGGCCGGCCCGGAAATGAAGTGGGAGTTCCCGGCTGCCATTCCGGGTTTCTATGAAGTCACCCTGCTGACCGGCAATGGCTTCCCGGGTGCGTCAGAGGTTGGCGAGCGCATCTACGACGTCACAGTCGAAGGCGAAGTGCCATCCGCCTTCAATGACATCGATCCCGTGGCCCTCTTCGGAAACGGTGTCGGCGGCGCAATTACAGCGCTTGTCGAAGTTACCGATGGCACGCTCGACCTTGAATTCATTCACGATGTCGAAAATCCAAATCTTTACGGCATTGAGATCGCCCGCATAGGCAGTGCGATCGAAGTACCACTGGTGGTCAACGTTGTGGGCGGCGATCAGACCGTGAATGAAGACGACGGCACCGTCTCTATCTCACTGCTGACAAACCAGACGGTTCCAAGCGACGAAACCGTTACAATCGACTTCGAGCTTTCTTCGGGCTCGGCGACCGCAGGCGAAGACTTCACGATCGACCTGCCAGGCGCGACGCTCGAGAATGGCGTGTATTCCGGCCAGCTCACCATCGCCGGCACATCTTCCGACGTTCAGCTGCAGATCGCGTTGAACGACGATATCCTGATCGAAGACGCAGAAGACTTCGACTTCACGATCGTCGGCGTCAGTGACAACGCCGAAATCGGCGTCGATACAGCCAACGTTACGATCTCGGATAATGACAATGCACCGGGTGAGATCGTCCTCGCAATCAACGCAGGCGGCCCCGCCCTCAGCCAAGACGGTATCGATTTCATTGCTGGTCCAGCTGCATCAGGGCCTTTCCTGAACGGCTCTGCTTTCAGTGACGGCGCTTCTGGAAACGGCGTGCAACCTGTCTTCGATGGTACCGTTTTCGAGACTGAGCTTTTCGGTGGCGGGACCGGCGACCCATCTCTGAACTTCGCGGCGGACCTCGGGCCAGGCGAATACACGATCACGCTCTACTTCGCTGAGATCTTCCTACCGAACCCTGCCAACGGCGCTGACACGCGGGTCTTCGATGTCGATATCGAAGGCGTCAACGTCATCGACGATCTGAACATCCTTGAGACCAATGGCGGCGATATCAATCAAACGATTGTTTTCGATGTTCCGGGCGTCTTCACACCCGGCCCGAATGGCACACTCGACATCGATTTCACTCCGTCCGTTGATAACGCCAAGATCAGCGCCATCGTTATCCGCGCCGCTGGCGATGAGGATACTGTTGCACCGGTTGCAAATGTTGGTCTCACAGCACCCACCGATGCTCAGGACGCCTTTGTCGCAACGATCGCGTTCAGCGAAGCGATCGCCGGCCTAGAGTCCGACGATGTGACTTTGAATGGTCCCAACGGCCTCACACTGACAAACGGCGTTGTCGTGCTCGCGGCCAACAACGAGTCCGCGACTGTCACCTTCGACGCGCCTGTCGCCGGCTTTGCCAATGGTGATTACTCGGTCGATCTTGCTGATGCCGCTGTCCTCGATGCCGCTGCGAATCCAAACGCTGCAGCAAGTTCACCAACCGTAGGACTCGCGCTTGCTCTGGAAACAGACGAAATCTACGACGAGAACGTCAATGGCGACATGTCTGACGATCGCGAAGCACCGACAGATCTTGGTACGCTTGCGCTGGGATCAAACATTGTCAGCCTCGCCGCGGCCGACAGCAACGGCGACGAGGTCAACTTCGCCGCGGACCGTGACTATTTCACAATCGTCGTGCCCGAGGGAACGGTTCTGAACGCCATCAACCTGCTCGAATACGAGGCCGGTGGCGGCGACAACAATCTCGCCTTCCTCGCGCTGTCGGACTCCGACACAATCAATGTTGATCCAGACGCGGCGACCTCCAGCCAGTCCGAACCAGTCGACTCCAACCTGATCGGCGGCGCGCTGATCGGAGATGCGCAGCAAGGCACTGATATCCTTGATGATCTGGGTGCCGGTATTGTCGCCGGCCCCGGCTTCTCAGGTGCTTTGCCATCGGGGACCTACACATTCTGGCTGAACCAAAATCTCGACATATCCCGCCTCAAGCTCGACATCGTGCTAACGGACGCTCCGGACGCGGCACCTGTGTTCGATGCGGCGACCCCGAGCGAAATCAGCGTCTTTGAAAACTCGACTGGCGTGCTGGCCGACTTCGATGCCACCGATCCGGATGGCGACACCGTCACCTACTCCCTCACAGGGGATGATGCGGCCGCATTCAGCATTGACGAGAACACAGGCGAGCTGTCTTTCGTCGCGTCTCCCGACTTCGAGGCTCCGATCGATACAGGCGGCGACAACACCTACGACATCAACGTTGTTGCGACAGCAAATGGTGTCGACACGTCGACCGCGGTCACGGTCAACGTCAATGACGTTCCTGAGGTCACGGTGGGCGATGTTGTACTTGCCGTGAACGCTGGCGGCCCTGCAATTAACTTCAACGGCATCGACTTCGCAGCAAATACCGGAAACACCGGCGGCGGTACTGGCGGTTTCTTCTCGAACGGTACCGCGTTTGGTGACGGCGGCGGCGGCAACGGCCCACAGCCCATTTTCGACAACACACCGTTCGAAACAGAGCGCTTCGCTGGCGATCTCGAATTCACTGGCACGCTGCCAGAGGGTCAGTACCAGATCGAGCTTTACATGGCGGAGCTCTTCCAAAGCACGGCCGGCCAGCGCGTCTTTGATATTCTTGTCGAAGGTCAACTGGTCGTTGATGACTACGATCTGCTGGCCGAGACCGGTAATGACTTCAACCAGTCACAGATCATTACCCTGCCGGGCCTCTACAGCCCAGGCGCAGACGGCGTGCTGAACATCAACTTCGAAGCGCTTGGAGACGACGGCGTTGATAATGGCAAGGTCAACGCGATCGTCATTCGCGAAGTCGACGATCCGCGTCCTGTGGTCTCCATCGGAGATGCGCTGCCGGTGGATGAGTCCGGCGACGTTGGCGTTACCACGCTCGACTTCCCAATCACCTTCTCGGAAACACCTGCAACCGACATCACGATCTCGGTCGAGATCGACAATAAGGGTGTGGTCACCACGCAGGATGTGGCGCTTGGAACCACGGGCGGCGTGTTGTCCGTGGATGTTGCCAATGATGATGTGTTCGATGGGCCCGACGCCATCAGCGTCACAATCACGGGCGTGACGGTTGGTGCAGAGTTCGTGCGCTTCGATGGGCCCGGTGCCAGCGCTGAGGGTATTGTCAACGAAGACGAGACCTCCCCTGCTGACGTTGACGCTGACGGTATCCTCAACATCGATGACCCGTTCGCGACCGATGCGAGCAACGGCCTCGGCCGTACGCTTGAGGCCGGCGGCGAGATTGTTCAGGACTTCGAAACGCCAACGGAGGATCCTTTCAGCGCAGAGGCCGGCTTCAGCGGCGTTCTGATCAATCAGGACTTCGACGCCGCTGGCGTTGAAGTCGGCGATCCACTAGGCGAACTCACAAACGAGGACAAAGTCACGATTGCGGATGGTGTCCTCAGCGTGACGTCTTCGGAGCAGGACGCCTTCTCCACGGGCACTGGCGGAAACAACACACTTCGCGATGGCTACCAGTCCGGCGTCGATGTGTCCGGAGTCGATACGTTTGAAGTCGAGGCACGCGTTTCCAGCGAAGACTTCCTGACAAAGCAGGCAACGACGAACGGTTTCGAGCAGTTCGGTATCCAGTTGGGTGCTGGCGGTGTGGACGACTTCGTCAAGATCGTGATCAGCGACCAGAACACCGGCGCGCCCCGCATCCAAATCGCGCATAACGGTTCGCTCGATGGTGGGGAAGGAAATGACAATATCGGCGTAGGCGAGGCGATCAATCTCGATCCAGCGCTGATTGAGGACATTGTTTTCAAGCTCGTCGTCGACAAGACGGCTGGTACGGTTGTCGGTCAGGCTGAGTTCTTCGATACCGCAGGTAACTCCCTGACGTCATATACGACTGAAACTCGTACTATCGCGACGGGCAGCTCACTTGAGCAGGCCCTCAATGGGGCAAACCCGCTTACAGGTGGAACCGGTGGCCTTGCTTACGGCATCTTCGTCAGCGACTTCAGCGGCGGCGGCACTGCCAACCAGATCACCGCTGATTACGACTATCTCACCATTCGCGCTCTCGACGCGATCGACATTTCGATCGGTGCTGGCGAGACCATCGTAGAAGGTGGCGACGATGCCTCCGATGCGCTCAACTTCGCGCTGACGGCCGGTTCTTTCACCGGCGATGCAACAGTGGCTTACACGGTGAATGGCGAAGTGGCTGAAGCAGTCATCAGCTTCGTTGACGGTGCAGGCACACTTACTGTTGAGGCTGCCCAGGACGATCTCGCCAATGGCGACGAGGTCTTTGATGTCGTTCTAACCGGCGGCTCAGCCAATGGCAGCGCGCTGAACGTCGTTCAGGGTGCCTCTAGCGGTACAGTCACAGAAGACGATTTCGCACCAGTTGGGACAGAAGATGTCGCAGCAGGCCGTCCGGGCGAACCTCTAATTATCGATGTTCTTGAAAACGACACCGACGCAGATAGCGATGCGTCCGAACTGTCAGTCGCTCAGCTGAGCGACCCGACATCGGGTACGGTCGAAGTCGATCTCGATGGAAACGTTGTCTACACGCCGACCGATCCGCTCTTCGAAGGCGCAGACAGCTTCACCTACACGCTGGTCGACGCTGCTGGTAACGAAAGTGCTCCCGTCACCGTCAACGTCACCATCGATGCCCTGCCACAAATCAGCATTGAAGGGCCCCTCGCCCCAATCGCTGAAGTGGAAGGCGCGGAAGCCGCCTTCACACTCTCACTCAGCGAAGCAGCCGAAGGCGATGTCACGGTCACGTTTGCAATTGCAGGCGTGGACGCGACAGATGGTGAAGATATCGATGTTACGCAAACATCGGTCATCATTCCGCAGGGCGACCTGACGGCTGACATCATCGTTCCAATCCTCAATGACGACATCGTCGAGGCGCTTGAATCTTTCACCGTCACGATTGTGGATGCCGTCGTGGGCGGCGAGTCCCTGCCGGTTGCAGCCGGTGGCGAGTCAGCTGCAGCAGAGATCGCTGCAGAAACCCAGCAGGACGGCACGACGGGCGACGAGTCCATCGACGTCGAGGTCGAGGACGAAGTCATCGACATCAGCAGCGGCGGAACGGATAACGTCTCCGGTACAGCTGAGGAACTCGACGACCTCACCATTGTCGGCCTCGAAGAAGGCGACAGCTTCACCCTTGAAAACGGCCCAGCCGGCCCGCAGGCCAACATCGTAACAACTGAGTCCGGTTCCCTGACGCTCGGTATCGATACCGATGGAAACACTGGCACGATCGAAACCGAACTCACTCTTGAAGGCGGCGTCTTCGAAGATCCATCCCAATCATTCCAACCGAACGATTTCCAGGTCGAGTATGATGCCGAGACCGGTGAAACGACCTTTACGTTTGCGCCGGATGCCCCGGCTATTCCGGTCCGTATTCAGGCTGAAGACTTCGATGACCTAGGGGGCACGTTCTCGAACTTCTTCACCGAAAACCAGGGGGCGGCCGATGAAGGTCAGGTGATCCGCGTCGCAACTGGCAATATCGCCGCGCTTGCCACGCTGCCGCTCGATGGCCTTGGCATTGAAGCGGGAGAAAACAATCTATCTGTCCGCTTCTTTGATGAGGCTGACGGTGTCAGTACACTGATAGTCCGCATTCGCGACGATTCCGGAGCCATAACGTTTGAAGACACCATAATCTTCGATCAAGATGGTGGTGCAAATGCTGCGCAGGCACAGAACCTTCGGACCGTTACGTTCGACGGCGTTGATGTTCAACCCGGCTCGACACTCGAACTCGATGGTGTTTCGGGCGCACTCAGCCCGAACCAGACAGAGCTGCTTCGTATCGACTATGTAGAGTTCGTTGCTGCAACCGTCATCGTCGATCCGAATAACCAAGGGCCACAGACCATTGCGCCGATCGCTGATGTAACGCTGACCCAGGATGAGTTGTTCGAGTTCGATCTGCAGCTGCCGATCCCGACCTTCATTGATCCTGACGAAGACCCGCTTACGATTACTGTCGACAATCCGCTCTTCACTGTCGTGGACGGGATTCTGACCGCCAATCCAACAAATGATGACGCCGTCGACTTCTTCAACGCAGGTAGTGCGCCAGTCGTTGTGACTGTAACGGCAACGGATCCTGGCGGGCTTTTTACCCAGCAAACCTTCACACTACTTGATGTGGTCAATGTGAATGACGCGCCGGAAATCCTGCCTGTCGCCGATGTAGAGGCCGATGCGGGCGAAGCGATCGCCCCAATTGATTTGTCTGCAATCGCGACCGATCCCGATGCCGTCTTTGGAGACACTGTTACGATCGAAGTGGCAGGCCTGCCGGATGGCGTCACCTACGACGACCAAACGATGACCATCAGCGGCGCTCCAACGGCACCAGGCTCAAGTACGGTGACCGTAACGGCTACGGATGTGGACGGCGCAGAGACGTTCCTGACCTTCGCCATCGACGTGTTCGGCGGTGTTGTTGAAGGTGATCCAGTTCGCATTCAAGCTGAGGATTTCAATCTCGAAACTGGGTTCTTCATTGAAAACCAAGGGGCTGCAGACGAGGGTCAGGTCATCCGCGTTGCGACAGGCAACGTCGTTGGCGTTGCAAGCCTCGACCTCGATGGGGCGGGCGTGGAAACTGGTCAGAACAAACTGGCAGTGACCTTCTTCGACGAAAGCGACGGCGTCAGTGTCTTGCAGGTTCGTATTCGCGACGACGCCGGTGCGATCACCTTTGAAGATACAATCACCTTCGACCAAGATGGCGGCGCATCCGCCGCTCAGGCTCAGAACCTGCGGACAGTTGAATTCCCGAGTGTTGTTGTCTCTCCAGGCTCAACGCTAGAACTCGACGGCCTCTCTGGCACGATCGGCGGGGGCCAAACCGAGCTGATGCGTATCGACTATGTTGAGTTCACATCAATCTCTGGTGAGGTTGGCAATTTCCGTCCATTCCCAATCCCGACCTTCGACACAGCACTGGAGGGCTTCTCTGGCCTTCTGTCGATCGATCTGAGTCTCGCATTCGGCGATCCCGAAGAAGATCCACTCACCTTCGAGCTCGGAGCAGACGCGCCAGACTTCCTCTCGATCGACCCCGTCACTGGGGAACTCTCGGCAACTGACGCTCCTATCGGATCATTCGAGTTCGATGTAACCGTCACTGACGTTACCGGCTCCAACCAGCCAGCCACGCAGACCTTCACGCTCAATCTCGAAGAGAACCCGGAAGTACCGCCAGCGGTTCTAACGCCGGTTGATCCACAGATTGCGCCTGAAGACGGACTGTTCTCACTGGATCTGTCCGCGGTGTTCGCGGAAACAAACGAAGACGTGTTCACTCTGGAAGTCGGTCTCGCGCCGGCTATCGAGGGCGACCCGCTTCTGCCGCTGCCAGCATGGCTTACTTTTGAGCCAACAACAGGCATCCTGTCTGGTACACCGGCACAGGAAGACATCGCGGACCTGACGATTGCCATCGTAGCAACCGACAATGATGGATCAACGACCACTACCTTCCCGCTGACGGTAGAGAACATCAATGACGCACCGGAAGCAATCGACCCATCTCCGATTGCGGATCAACTGGCAGAAGTTGGCGAGCCATTCGCTTTCGATCTGCCCGCAGTCGATACGCTATTCACGGACGAAGACCTGCTGCTGCCGGACACAACCGAAGTGCTCAGCATCGCCTTCGATCCGGCAACTCTGCCGGACGGCGTGACGATCAACGAAACCACTGGAGCGCTTGAAGGTTCTCCGACGTCGGATGGCATCTTTGCCGTTGATGTTATTGCAACCGACGCAGATGGCGAAACGGCGACATCGACCTTCAACATCGTTGTCGGCCCTGTCGAAGGCCCAACCGACGGCCAGGCGCTCTTTACAGCAAACGCCACGGGCGGATCGCTGATAGGTGCTTCGACCTTCTCGACCAACTCTATGCAGATTACCAACCAGTCTGCAAACGGTGTCGCGATCGCGCAGGTCATTATCGATCTGTCGAACACGTTCATACCGGACACGGTGTTCGATACGGGTAATCCTCCAGCGGGCGACACGGCAAACAAACCGTTCCAGCAGGATGGTCAAACCAATGGCCTGACTTTGAACACGGACTACACAGTATCTGAGGCCCTGCCCTTCGATAACGGCAATAACCAGCTCATCCTGGACTTCAATCCTGGGGCATTTGCAGTCGGCGAAGTTCTGTCCTTCTCGATTGATATCGATCCGGTCACTGCCACGGTCGGCGCGATCGGCGGTGCTGTCTCCGGTCAGGAACTCGCGGGCGGCACAGTAACCGTTGTCTTCGAAGACGGCTCCTCTGCTACATCCTCCATCACACCAGATGGCGGCAGTGTGGCAGCCTCTGCACTGGTTCAGGCCGGTCAGGTCGAAGTCGCTCCGACGCTCACACTAGGCGACGGCTCCATCGCGCCTCGTGTCGTCAATGAAGCTGACCTTCCAATCACGGTCGATGCCGGGATTGAAAACGCCAATGGGACGGCGCGGGTCTACATTCTGGACACGGCGTTCGTCAGCAATGGTGACAGCGCAAGCGTCAACCCGCCCGGCGGTGCCGACGCCATCCAGGGTAACAATGCACAGGCCTTCTCCGTCGTGGTGGATGTCCAACTGGACGAAAACGGTCAGTTCAACGGCACGATCCCGGTTACCAGGTCGACGACACAGGAAGGCAATGCGAACGGAAACCTTGGTTTCAACTACTTCGCAGCCGGCATTGTCGATGCTGACGGCGATGTGAAGACACTCTCCGACACGCTAGTTGTTGAATTCGATCCGGATGCCAACGTACCGCCCGTTCTTCCGCCTGAGCTTGGTGACGTGCTTCTGCGCATCAATGCCTTCGGCGAAGAAGTGGCAGCAGCCGACGACGGGCCGAACTGGCTCGCCGACACGACGGCAAATCCAAGCCCGTTCTACAGCAGTTCTCAAAACCGCGGTGACACAGATGGAACACCGGCAACGCCCAACCTGCCGAACGTTCCAAACGAGATCTTCGAAACCGCGCGTTCAGACAACGCACCATTCTCATTCGATATCCCGATCTCTCAGCTGTCTGGTGTCCAGATTGGCGATGTGATCACCGTGAACCTCTACTTCGCGGAAGCTTTCGATGGGAACAACAGCCCTGGTCAGCGCATCTTCGATGTCACGCTTGAGGGTGCAACGGCAATCGACGATCTGGACGTGGCCGACCAGTTCGCTGGCGGCGGCGGTGTGATCTCTACTGCGATCGAAGTCACAGACGATGTGATCAATATAGGGTTCGTGAATAACGGGACCGACAACGCCATTGTCAGTGGACTTGAAATTGTAGAAGGCGGCGAGGATCCAATCGGTCCCGGGCCAAGCGACGATGACGCTGTGGCCATTCTGGAAGCGCTCAACGATGTCGACTCTGACGGATCCTATGGCGCTGGCGCAACCGGCTCCGCTGTCCTGACCATTCTTGATGGTGAGGAAAACGTTGCGCTGTCGAACTTCGGTTCGAACTCCTTCCAACTGACCAATACTGGGGACAAGCAGATCGCTGGTGTTGTCATCGACTTCCGAGATGCGGTCTTCAACGACTCGGTCGTTGATCCTGATGGATCGGGCGGTGATAATGTTGCCAAGGACTTTGCGATCAGCACCGATGGCGGGACCGGTGCCTTTGTGGATCTTTCAGACGTCTACCAGTTCGCAGGCGATAACCCGCTGCCAAACACAACCGGTACCGGGCAGACCTCAAATGGTGGCTTCCGGGGCATCCTGATCAAGTTCGACGGTTCAGACGGTGGTTTCGTCAACGGCGAGACGGTCGGCTTCTCGGGCGACATGGATCCAAATTCGATCGCTGGTCTGGACAAAGGCGGTGCCAATGGTGTCGATCCAGGCGCGATTGCCGGCTGGGACGTTGGCGGCGTCGGCGGTGCTGAACTGATCGGCTCCTCCTTCACCGTCCTCTTTGACGACGGCACGACGGCGACGGGCTACATCGGCAGCGATGAAAGCCAGGCTGGTGGCATTGGCGAGGCAGTTGAAGGCCGCAGCGCCCAAACTGCAACGCTCACCATCGAAACAGGCGGACAGTTCGTCGATAGCGGGGGAACCGGCACCTATGACGCCGATGCGCCCGTCATCACGGTCGATGGTCCTGCTGGAGCGACGGTCCGCGTGACTCTGCAAAAAGGCTTCAATCCGGTCACCAATGACTCGAACGGCATCGCCGATCTTGTCGCAGACCGGCTGGCCGACGCGCAATCTGACTTCCAGGTCAACAATGCGTTCGATGTGCAGACGTTCGATGTGGTGCTGGATGGCAATGGAACGGCGACTCTGCCGGTTAATGCCTTCGATTATAACAGCACCAGCAGCGGCGCGAGCTTCAATGGTGACGATGTGCAGCCGCTTGCCTTTACGGCAGCGGTGATCACACCGGTCACGGACAACTCGCCAGACGTTCTGCAAGGCGACAGCAATGTCGCTGCAGGACCGATCAGCGCGCCTGTCTATCTCACCAACCCAACCCAGACTCCGGTTGATGGTGAAGCACCAGTTGATGGCTTCTTCCAGGGTATTGGCAGCGGCAACAACTACCGCTTCAAGATCCAGATTGAGGACGTCAATGGTGGTCCAAACGGCGGCCTCTCGCCGAACGGGCAGTGGACTTATGTGGCGGAAGACAGTGCCGCGGACAACAATGGCAACTCCCAAGGCACAGGCTACTATGTCTGGGGTGACCCGGGTTCCTCGGCCCTCAACGGTGTCCAGAACAACAGCGTTCTGCAATACCGGATCTTCGTCCCCGAAGGTCAGACGGGCACTTACAATCTCCGGTTCAGTGTGGCTCAGGACAATAACGGCCTTCCAGGTGACCAGCAAAACGATCTCTGGGTGAACTTCCTGTCCGAATCGAACCCATCTCTAGAAATAGAGGACTTCCTGGTCTCGGGTGCTAACGAAGCTGAGCCGGTGAGCAACGGCTACATCAAGCTGTTTGGCGGCCCCGGAAACGGAAACTTCGGCTTCGCCAGCCAGATCGATGGTGCTCCCGGCAATTTCGGCGCTCAGCTGGAGATCACGGAAGCAGGCTTCTACACAATCGAAGTCGCCGGCCGAAGCCAAGGCTATCACGTTGACTTCCTTGAACTGTTCAAGGGATCGACGCCAGCCACAGGCGCATCGAATTCGGTCTTCTCGACTGATGAGCCGATCGATCCTGGCACACCGGGCTTCAACATCTCTGTACTCGATACGAGTGATGAGACCGCGACGCCGATCGACGGTAACCTGCAACAGGGCGATGTCGTCGACCTTGGAGACTATGGCAGCTTCATCAACTTCCTTCTGGAACTTGATGATGGTTCGGACCCAGGCTCGTTCTTCTTTGAACTCCTGGACTCCGGTGGCAACGTGATCGCTACGAAAACGGAAAACGCCGCTGCGTTCGAGTTCCAGGTGAACACCGCGGACCTTACACCAGGCGACGTGACCCTCCGCTACACCACATTCGATGAGGATGGCGGTCCCGGCGGCGGCGGATCGCAGGTGGGCACGCCTGTGGAAGTCGACTTTACCCTGGTTGGTGACGTGGTCATTCCGTCCGACACAACGCAAGGCTTCAATGTTGCGATCTTCGATACGAATGATGAGACGACGACGCCGATCGATGGCGACGTTCAGGATGGAGATGTGATCGACCTGTCTCTGTTCGATGATGTCTTCAACATCGAACTGGAGCTGGACGATGGGTCTGATCCAGGTTCGTTCTTCTTTGAACTCTTGGATGCCGGCGGAAACGTGATCGCATCGAAAAATGAGAGCTTCTCGGCTTTCGAATTCGGGATTGATCCTGCGGAGCTCTCGCCGGGTGACGTCACCTTCCGTTACACGACGTTCAACGCGAACGGCGGTAATGCTGGCGGTGGGTCCCAGATCGGCGCACCGGTGGAACTCGACTTCACGCTGGTTGATGGTCCGGCTCCGGCAGCAGCTCTGTTCGCAACCTCCCTTGCAGGTCCAGAGTCAGGCGATCTGCTCGACAACTGGATGGAAAGCGATCAGATCGACTTTGGTGGATCGCTAGAAGGTCCATCAAGCGAACCGCTTGGCGTCGAACTTGCAGAGCAGGAAGAGACCGAAACGACCGGCTCGAAACCGATCCCCACAGAATCTGATCCATTCCTTGATCTCGGAGTTGGACTGCTCGATGACGATGATGGCTGGATGGGTCTCGGCTAGAGACCACACCGCAGGAGACTTGAATGCCCCCAGAGGCCAAGAGGGACCTCACGCCCGCTGAAGCGGTCCAAGCGTCCCGACGGTCCCTCTGGGGACTGGCGGGGTTCAGCTTCTTCATCAATATCCTGATGCTGACAGGGCCGCTTTACATGCTCCAGGTCTATGACCGGGTGCTGGCAAGTGGCTCTGTTCCGACACTGATGGCGCTGACCGCCCTCATTGCCGGCCTGTATCTCACGCTCGGCGCGCTCGATTGGACGCGTCAAAGCCTGTTTTCCGTGATTGGATCGCAAGTCGAGGACCGGCTTGCCGACAGCACGCTGGAAGCAACTGTCGCCTCGAGCCTGAACGATCCCGGCCAATCGACGGATCGCCCGCTGCAAAACCTGCGAACAGTTCGGCGCTTCTTTTCAAGCCCTGCCCTGCCCGCTCTGTTTGACGCGCCCTGGTCACCCATCTTCTTCCTCGCTCTGTTCTCACTGCACTGGGCATTTGGTCTGTGGGCGCTGTTCGGCGGCGCAGCCCTCGTCACGCTCGGCCTGATCAATCGGGCGATTACCGCCAATCGCCTGCGGGTGGCGGAAGAGCAGGACTGGGGGGCGCAGCAGCGTGCCCGTGAGATGACTCAGAACGCCGAAACGATGGAAGCGCTCGGCATGCGGCGGCCTCTTGAAGCGAAATGGCGCGAAAGCCTGGACTCGTCAGATCAGGCGAACACGTCTTCCAGCGAAACGCTCGGGGCTTTCACCGCCGGCACAAAGGCTTTCCGCCTGTTCCTGCAGTCCGCGATCCTCGGGCTTGGCGCATGGCTCGCCATTATCGGCCAGTCGACGCCTGGAGCCATGATTGCTGCCTCTATCATTATGGGCCGTGCAATCGCGCCGATTGAGCAACTTGTCAGCCAGTGGCGGGGCATTTCCAGTGCTCACACCGCATGGTCAGCGCTCAAGGCCTCAATCGCAGGCTCGCCACGCGGCGAAGAGCCCATGCCCCTGCCAAAAATTGAAGGTCGTTTGTCAATCGAAGATATGACCGCCGGACCGCCCGGAACACGACTTCAGGCACTCAAACGGATCAACTTCGAACTCTCTCCTGGCGATACGCTCGGCGTGATCGGCCCCAGTGCGTCGGGTAAGTCGACGCTTGCCCGGGTCATCTCCGGCGTCTGGCGCCCCTTCTCCGGCAGTGTCCGGATCGATGGATCGGAGCTGACAGCGTGGTCGCGCGAGGCGCTTGGTCTGCAGATCGGCTACCTGTCCCAAAAGGTGGATCTCTTCGCGGGCACGGTGAAGGCGAACATTTCAAGATTTCAGGACGACGCCGAGCCGGAAGCGATCATCGCGGCAGCGCAGGCGGCCGGTTGTCATGATCTCATTCTTCACCTGTCGGATGGCTACGAAACTGAAATCGGCGAAGGGGGCGCTTATCTCTCCGCCGGTCAGCGTCAGCGTATCGCCCTTGCCCGGGCCCTCTATGGAGATCCAAATCTTGTCATCCTGGATGAGCCAAATTCGAACCTCGACAGTGCGGGCGACGAGGCTCTTCAGAATGCCATTCTGAAACTGAAGGAGCGCGGGGCCACGACTTTGATTATCGCCCACCGCCCCAATTCCATACTATACTGTGATCAACTGCTTGTTCTTAGTCAGGGTGAGCAACGCCTCTACGGTCCGAAAGACGAAGTACTCGCCAAGATCGCCAGCTCGCACAACGCGCCTGGCCAGGTCACGCCGATCCGGAAAGGAGACAGCAATGGATAAGCCAATTCAACGCGTCTCCGGGCGCAAATTCTTCATGATAGGCTGGAGTGTTATCGTCATCGTGTTTGGCGGCCTGTTCGCTTGGTCGGCGCTTGCCCCATTTGAAGGGGCCGTGATGGCATCCGGCTCGATCAGCGTTGCATCCAACCATAAGGCTATCCAGCATCTGGAAGGCGGCATCGTCTCGGAAATCCTCGTCACTGAAGGTGATACCGTAAACGCCGGTGACGTCCTCATCCGTCTAGACGATACGACGGTCGAAGCCTCCCTCGCGCGCCTGAACGCGCGTCTGGTCGACCTTGTGGCCCGCGAAGCGCGCCTGTCAGCAGAGGTGGAAGGCCGTGCCGATACCGAAATGCGGGCAGGATTGGAAGACCTGCGCGACTCGCCAGAACTCCAGGCCACTCAAACCGCGCAACGCGAACTCATGGCAGCCCGCGGACAAAGCCGGACGACCCAGCTCGCCGTCCTGAACCAGCGAATCCAGCAGCTCAGCCGCCGCATTGACGGCCTCGACGCTGAGGTTGCTGCGAAATCGGCGCAGATCCCATTGATCGACGAAGAAGTTGCGGGGCTCCAGTCTCTTTTTGACAAAGGTCTTGCTCCCCGCACTCGTATCCTTGCGCTGCAGCGCGAGCGCTCAGACCTCCTAGGGGCAAGGGATGCCTTGCGCGCGGAGATCGAAGCCACCCGCGTCCAGATCGGCGAAGCCCGACTGGAGCGTCTGCGCCTGACCGAAGGCTTCCGCGAGGACGCGCTTAACGAGCTGGCGCAAGTCCAGACCGAAATCGCTGAAATCCTTGAAGAGCGCGCCGCATTCACGGATCGCCGCGCCCGCCTCGATATCCGCGCCCCACGCAGTGGCCGGGCCATCGGTGTTCGCGCGCATACGATCGGCGGCGTCATCGGACCGGGCACGCCGATTCTTCACATTGTTCCAGCTGACGACAAACTGATCGCCCTCGTTCGCATCTCCCCGCAGGACATCGACAAGGTCGATCCGGGTCGCGCTGCGACGCTCCGTTTTTCGGCCTTCAGCCAGAGCGAAACTCCTGAGGTGACCGGCAAAGTTCAACGTGTCTCCGCCGACGCCATACAAGACGAACAGACTGGGGCACCTTTCTATGAGGTCGTCGTCGAGCTGCCAGAAGATGACGCGTCACTGAATCGCTTCGTGCTTGTGCCCGGCATGCCGGTGGAAGCCATGGTTCGGACAGAGAGCCGCAACGTTCTGTCCTACCTGACGAAGCCGGTACGCGACTCAATGGCCCGCACTTTCCGCGAATAAGCCCTAGAGCGCTGTAAACACAGCACGAACCCCGATCCGGAGGCTGGGCCAACCAGCTTTTGAGCCGAATGTCCGGACCCGGTCAGCCGCCCATGAACAAAGGGCTGAAGACGGCATTTGACAGCACGGGACTCATAGTGTTTATCCCCCTCTTCGGCCCCGCCGCGAAAGCGAGCGGGTGCCTTTCATTTTGACGAATGCCGAAGGGATGAGGCCATGTTCGCGGTCATCAAGACAGGTGGCAAGCAGTATAAAGTCGCAGAGGGCGACGAAATCGTGGTCGAGAAGCTCGACGGCGATGCCGGCGCTGACATTACGTTCGGCGATGTGCTGATGCTTGGAGACGGCGGAAACGTCACAATAGGTGAGCCTCTGGTCGCCGGTGCTAGCGTGGTCGGCGAAGTCGCCGAGCAGCGCAAGGGCGACAAAAAGCTGATCATGAAGAAGCGCCAGCGGAATACGTACCGGCGCAAGAAGGGTCATCGCCAGCTCGAAACCGTTGTGAAGATCACGTCGATCCTTGCCGACGGCAAAAAGGCCCCCGCCAAGAAGAAGGCGGCCCCAAAGCCAGCTGACGAGCCAAAAGCTGAAACGGCCAAGGAGGTTACGCCAGCGCCTGCCGCGAAAGCTGAAGGCGGCGACGATCTGACCAAGATGAAGGGCCTCGGCAAAGTCTTCGCTGAGAAACTCAACGGCGAAGGCGTAACGACGTTCGCTCAGATCGCAGCGATGTCGGAAGACGACATTGCCGCGCTCGAAGAGAAGATCGGTGCATCCGGCAAGTTCGAGAGCAATGACTGGGTTGCCCAGGCCAAAGACCTCGCAGGCGACGCATAATTCGGGTATAGACCCGGCAAGAGACACGGAGACCAGAGATGGCTCATAAGAAATCAGGCGGCTCATCCAAGAACGGTCGCGACTCAAATCCTAAGTATCTCGGCGTCAAGAAGTATGGCGGCGAGCATGTCGTGCCCGGCAATATCATTATTCGCCAGCGCGGCACGAAGACCTATCCGGGTCAGAATGTCGGCATGGGCAAGGACCATACCCTCTTTGCGCTCGTGGAAGGCAAGGTCGAGTTCCGCCGCAAGGCCGGTAACCGCCAGTACGTCTCTGTCCTTCCGGTCGCCGAAGCAGCTGAATAGCGGTCCACATATCGGGCCGTGAGACACGGCCCGATCAAACAGAACTCATGTTTGGGGAGGCGGGCCGCGCCTCCCCTTTTTCATTCCTCCCAGCACTATCAGCCTGACAGATCAGGCAGCGACGGAGGTCGATATGGCAGAGGTAATCCGGACAGAGCGGTTGGAACTGCGCCGTTTGCGCATGGATGATGCGCCCTGGATCAATGCGTGCATCCAGGACCCTCAGATTTATCGCAACGTGGGCAAGATCCCGCCCGGCCAGACTCTGGAAGACACTCAGGCCTTTCTCGAACGCTCCCGCGCATCATGGGATGATGGGACCGGCTACGGCTTCCTCATCGAAGCCGGCACACTGCCGATTGGAATGGTCGGCGGCGGCTTTGGCATGTGGGGCAGCGCCTTCGACGTCGGCTATTGGCTTGCCCCTGTGGCATGGGGGTGCGGCTATGCGACGGAGGCCGCTGCCGCCTACACCAACTGGCTGCACAACTTTGTCGGACTGAAAGGCCTGACAGCCGGATACTTCGAGGATAACCCCGCATCCGGGCGGGTTTTGCGGAAAGTCGGCTTCCTTCCTGCAGGGCGCTCAAAATACCACTGCCTCGGGCGCGAAGCGCTTGTGGACTGCGTGGACATGGCGCGGATCGCCTGAACCCCTTAAGAGACCACCCATGAAGTTTCTCGATCAGTGCAAAGTCTTCGTCAAAGCCGGCCATGGCGGAAATGGGTGCGTCTCATTCCGGCGGGAAGCTTATGTCGAGTATGGCGGCCCGGATGGCGGCGATGGCGGGCGCGGCGGCGATGTCTGGGCTGAGGCTGTTCAAGGCCTGAACACGCTGATTGACTATCGCTACCAGCAACACTTTAAAGCCGAACGCGGCATTCACGGCATGGGCAAGCAGATGACGGGGCGCGCCGGGGAAGACGTCGTCCTGAAAGTTCCCGTCGGCACGCAGATCTTCGAGGAAGACCGCGAGACCCTGATCGCCGACCTGACCGAAGTCGGCCAGCGCGTTCTCCTCGCAGAAGGCGGCAATGGCGGCTGGGGCAATATCCGCTTCAAAACCTCCACGAACCGCGCCCCTCGCCGCGCTAATCCGGGCGATCCCGGCGAGGAGCGCTGGATCTGGATGCGGCTGAAGCTGATCGCGGACGCCGGTCTGGTCGGCTTGCCCAATGCAGGAAAGTCGACATTTCTGAGTGTCGTTACAGCCGCGAAGCCCAAAATCGCAGACTACCCCTTCACCACGCTTTCGCCCGGTCTCGGCGTTGTCGATCTCGGCCAGGGCCGCCGTTTTGTCCTCGCCGACATTCCTGGCTTGATCGAAGGTGCCGCCGAGGGGGCCGGGCTCGGTCATCGTTTCCTTGGCCATGTCGAACGTTGCAGGGTGCTCCTGCATCTCGTCGACGGCACACAGGACAATCCCGGCGAAGCTTACAAGACGGTGCGTGAAGAACTCGCGGGCTATGGCGGCGGTCTCGCCGACAAGCCCGAAATCGTCGCCATGAACAAGATCGACGCGCTCAATGACGAGCTAATCGAAGATCAGGCGGTACAACTCGAAGCCGCTTGCGGACAGAAACCTCTGCTCGTATCAGGCGTCAGCGGCACAGGCGTCAAAGCTGCGCTTGGCGCGCTCGCCAACCATCTAGACATGCAAGACGCCGCCGCAGAACTCGCTGCGGAAGAAGAAGACGGCTGGAGCCCTGAATGACAAAGCTCGCAAACGCCCGACGGATCGTCATCAAGACGGGTTCGGCGCTCGTTGCGAGCGGCGGCGAGGCGCGCCATGCATGGATCGCCAGACTCGCGGCCGATATCGACACATTGCGCAAGCGCGGACAGGAGGTCATCCTCGTCACATCTGGCGCAATCGCGTTGGGGCGTACTGGGCTTGGAGGCTCAAAACCGCGCCTGCTTGAAGAAAAACAGGCCGCTGCTGCCCTCGGCCAGCCCCTGCTCATGGCCGCTCTTTCGTCTGCATTCGATCCGCTCGGCATCCGCACAGCGCAGGCGCTACTGACACTTGAAGACACCGAGCGTCGCCGCCGCTGGTTGAATGCACGCGCAACGCTTGAAACGCTTCTGGCGTCCGGAGCACTGCCAATCATCAATGAGAATGACACGGTCGCTACCGATGAGATTCGATATGGCGACAATGACCGGCTCGCCGCACGCGTCGCGCAAATGGTTGGCGCGGACTGCCTCATCCTCCTATCCGACGTCGATGGCTTGTACACGAGCGACCCCCGCAAGAATGGCGGCGCAACCCATATTCCAAGCCTCGACACGATCACTGCCGAACACGACACGATGGCAGGCGAAGCCAACACTGGCTCAGGCGGCATGGCGACCAAACTGGCCGCTGCGAAGATCGCCTATGCGGCTGGCTGTGCGACCGCCATCACCGAGGGCGACCGGGATCACCCCGTGCTGGCAATGGAGAATGGCGCGCGCACGACATGGATTACGCCCGCCGACACGGCCGAGGCAGCGCGGCGGATCTGGCTCAAAGGTCACCTCACGCCCGAAGGTGCGATCAGAGTCGACGAGGGAGCCGTCACAGCCCTGCTGAAGGGTTCAAGCCTTCTTCCCGTCGGCGTCATAATGGTCGACGGGCGCTTCGACCGGGGCGCAGCGGTCACCATCAACGGCCCATCCGGACAGCTGATCGCCAAGGGCGTGTCTGCTTATGGTTCAGTTGATCTGGAAAAGATCATGGGTTTGCAAACGAGCGATGTGGAGCGCATCTTAGGATACAAAGGGCGGCCCGCCGTCATCCATCGCGACGATCTGGTTCTGGAGACCTGACATGACCAAGCACGAAGCATTGCCAGACGCCGCGCTCGCGGACGCCATGATGGACATGGGGGCCCGCGCGCGCGCGGCGTCTAGAGCCATGGCGCAGCGAACGCCGGATGAGCGCTCCCGCGCGCTGTCAGCGATGGCGAATGCGATCCGCGCCGCCGAAAGCGATATCCTCGCCGCCAACCAGAAGGATCTGGACATCGGCAGGGCGAAAGACCTCTCCCCTGCACTGATGGACCGCCTTGCACTCGACGCCGCCCGGATCGAGAGCATCGCCGCCGGTCTTGAAGCAGTGGCTGTCCTGCCCGATCCGGTTGGACGGGAACTTGCCCGCTGGACAGTGCCTTCCGGCCTCGACATCGCGCGCGTCGCCGTTCCGCTCGGTGTGATCGGCATCATCTATGAGAGCCGCCCGAACGTGACCGCAGACGCCGCTGCGCTTTGCGTTCGCTCCGGCAACGCCGCCATTCTGAGATGTGGATCGGAAAGCGCGAACGCTTCCGGAGCCATCGCCACTGCAATGCGCGGCGCGCTGGCCGATCGAGGGCTGCCTGAAGACGCGGTCCAGCTCGTACCGACGACCGACAGAGAAGCCGTGGGGCACCTCCTTGGCGGGCTGGGCGGCCAGTTGGACGTCGTCGTTCCCCGCGGCGGCCGCGGTCTCGTCGAACGCGTCCAGGCCGAAGCCCGCGTTCCCGTCATTGGGCACCTTGAGGGCCTTTGCCACGCTTACGTCGATAAGGCGGCTGATCCTGCCAAAGCCGTTGAGATCGTCCTCAACGCCAAGATGCGCCGCACCGGAATCTGCGGGTCTCTCGAGAAACTGCTTGTCGATAGCGCTGCAGCCGCCGACCTGCTGCCTTCAATTGCCGAGGCCCTAATCGCCGCCGGATGTGAACTTCGCGGCGATGAGGGGGCTCGCAAACTCGTTCCGGAGATGAGGACTGCAACGGAAGAAGACTGGCAGACCGAGTATCTCGCGCCGGTCCTCGCTGTGAAAATCGTAGACGGTATCGATGGGGCCCTTGCCCACATTTCCGAATGGTCGTCCGGACACACCGAAACGGTAATCACCGAGGATGCGGCGGTCGCCGAACGCTTCCTTTCGGATGTCGACAGCGCCATCGTCATGCACAACGCCTCAACACAGTTCGCGGATGGCGGAGAGTTCGGTATGGGTGCTGAGATCGGCATCGCGACCGGCCGCATCCATGCCCGCGGGCCCGTGGGTGCCGATCAGCTGACCATCTTCAAATACGTCGTTCGGGGGACGGGCCAGACTCGCCCGTGAATCTGACCGCGTGACTTCCGGCTCCGTCAAACTGCCCGGGCCGTCAGCAGGGCTGAAAATCGGCCTGTTCGGCGGTTCCTTCAATCCAGCGCATGAAGGACATCTCCATGTTGCGGAAACCGCGATGCGCCGGATGAACCTGGACTGGGTCTGGTGGATCGTCGCGCGCGGTAACCCCCTGAAAGAGAGCCATGGCAGCTATGATGCCCGCATCGCCTCGGCTGCCCGCCTCGCGGCCCATCCACGCATGATTGTCACTGACATCGAAACTAGGCTCGGTGTGAATTATACGCGAGACCTGCTGCGCCGTCTGAAAGCGCGCGCGCCGTCTGCACACTTCGTCTGGATCATGGGCGCGGATAACCTGCCCGGCTTCCACCACTGGGGTAGCTGGCAAGAAATCGCGCATCAGATCCCGATCTGTGTGATCGCTCGTCCGGGCGCGGGGCCGTCGGCGCGTCTCTCTCGCTTTGCCACAACATTCGGCTCAGCCCGTTACGACAGCGCCGATGCTCCACTCTTGCCTCTCGCCCGCCCACCTGCATGGGCTTACCTGAACGCACCATGGCATCCGGCATCCTCGACCGCGCTTCGCCGCTCGGCCCGTGCGCGGAATCCTTTCAGGACTGTCAGCTAACCGGCATCAAAAGCGTCTAGGTGCGCTCGCCAAGCCGTGCTAAGAATTGGTTCGAATAGAAAGAGGATCAAAACCCTGCCTGTCTCACATGAGCGGTCCACCAAAACCGCTTCCGAAGCCCAAGCAAGCGTCGAACAACTCGCCGAAGCCGTTATTGCCTCGCTTGAGGATGATAAAGCCGAAGAGCTTCTCGTCATCGACCTTGAGGGAAAATCCTCCATCGCAGATCAGATGATCATCGCCTCCGGGCGATCCGCGCGGCACGTGTCCTCGCTGGCTGATCATGTCGTGCGCCGGCTCAAGGAGCTCGGCACCGGTCGTGCGCGTGTCGAAGGATTGCCGAATGCAGACTGGGTCCTGATTGATACAGGCGACATTGTTGTCCATATCTTCCGCCCGGAAGTGCGTGCTTTCTACAATCTGGAACGCATCTGGGGCGAAGACGCGAGCAGTCACGCCCGCGAGAACTGACCGCGCTTGAAACTGCACATCATCGCCGTCAGCCAGATGAAATCGGGGCCGGAGCGTGAGCTCTTCGACGATTATGCCACACGTTTTCGGAAGTCCGGCAAACAGCTCGGCTTTCGCGGCCTGTCCGAAACCGAAGTCGCCAGCGGCGGCGGGCTGGAGGCAGAAGCCGAACGGCTGATCGCGAAGATCCCGACGGGCGCTCGGGTCATTCGGCTGGACGAATACGGGCCGGAACAGCGCTCAAAGGTTCTTGCCCGGAACATCGCGCGCTGGCGGGACGCAGGCGACACTGATCTCGTTTTTCTAATTGGCGGCGCTGAAGGCTATGGCGAGGCCATAAAAGCCGCTGCGCCGGACACCCTGTCCTTCGGGGTCGCGACGTGGCCGCACAAGCTGGTCCGCGCCATGCTCGCTGAACAGCTCTATCGCGCTGCGTCGATCCTGGCCGGAACGCCCTACCACAAGGCCTGAAGCAAACGACCCCCGCGACGGGCGAACCATCGCGGGGGCCTCCTAACTGGCGTCGCCTTTCGGCGTGGGAGGGGGAGGAAAGCCGCCAGCAGGGTCTTGGTCAGAAACTAGCCCGCAAAGAGCGAGGGAGACGGCGCAAGCGCAAGGGACAGCGCTGTTAGAGCCACAATCGCCATGAAACCGATGGTCATGCTACGGGAGATGATATGATCAGCTTGCATTGGTTGGCTCCTTGCGTGTTCTGCGTCTCGTTGTGAGTGTTAAATGGACGCTGTGTTCTGTAAGTACGACTGTCGATCTGGAATAGGGTTCATACGCGGCTTGCATTGGGCGATTTCCGGGCGAGCCTGCCATGGCATCGCCTTATTCGCTTGTCTTGAAGTGAACGCGCTAGACCGCTACGGGTTCCTGCCGGACGAAGAGGGGTGCCATGAGGGATTTTCTGAAGATCTATGGCCCGCTGGCGATTGTCGCCACCATCGGAATGATCATCGCTCTTCGCCATGTCGATCCCGCGCCACCTGACACCGTTACAATTGCAGCCGGAAGCCCCGGCGGCGCTTACTATGCCTATGCAGAGCGATACGCCGCGCTGATGCGGGAGGAAGGCGTGGAGGTCGAACTCATTGAAACAGCGGGCTCGCTTCAGAACCTCTCTCTTCTTGCCATGAATGATGCCGATATCGGCCTCGTTCAGGGCGGGATTGGTGACCGTGAAGCCGATCTGGACCTGCAGACACTTGGTGGCCTTTTCTATGAGCCCTTCTGGGTGTTTGTCCGCGCCGATAGTGAGGCGGAAGACTTCGGGAGCCTGCGAAATCAGCGGCTTGGCATCGGGCCGCAGGGATCCGGTACACGCGCCCTCGCCCTCATGCTTCAAAACGAATGGAATGGGACGTGGAGCGATACCGCAAAAGACACGCTGGGTGGATCAGCCGCCGCATTAGCGCTTCTCGCCGGCGACCTTGATGCTGCCGCCTTCTCCGCCTCGATTGACGCACCCTACATTGAACGGCTGCTACTATCGCCGGAGGTGCGTCTTTTGCGGTTCGAGCACGCACCCGCGCTTGGCCGCCGCTCACCAGCTCTGGCCGCGGCTACACTGCTGCGCGGCGTGGTCGATGTGGGCGCGGACACCCCACCCGAGGATATCCCGCTCATTGCGCCTGTTGCTCAGTTGACCGTCCGCAAGGAACTGCACCCCGCGATTCAGTCGCTCCTGCTGGATTCCGCGACGCTCATCCACGGGGAAAGCTCCTTGCTCGCCCCCGCAGGAACATTCCCGACGGGCCAGTTCATCGATCTCGACCTGTCTCCCGAAGCCCGCCGCTATTACGAGCGCGGCCCATCGGCTCTGCGCCGCTACTTCTCGTTCAGCGTCGCCAATTTCCTTGAGCGTGCCTGGATCCTGCTTATCCCGCTGCTCACCCTGCTCATCCCGCTGGTGAGGCTTGCCCCACCGGTTTATCGCTGGCGCGTCCGACGCAAGATCTACGTCTGGTACTCAGACCTGCGGGAGCTTGAGACTCAGGGCCGAAACGCCAAGACAGGTCCAGACCGCGATATTGTCAGTCAGCAACTCGACCGGTTGCAGGAAGAGGTCGGCAAGGTCGACGTCCCCCTTTCTTACACTGACGATCTCTATCGGTTGCGAAACCATATCGCCTTCGTTCGAAAGCTCCTCAACGACCTCGAGCCTGGCCCGGCCGCTGCCTGAACAGGCGATTGCTAAGTTTGTCGACTTTCTTCAGGTCAGGCAGGTGAAACGTCCTGTAAGGCGCGCTAACACGGTATGTGTTCTGGAGGAGAGAGACATGGCGAAGCGCATCGGGCTCGGTTTGGCAGCTTTGGTTCTGGCGGGGTGCCAGTCATCTGTCGTCCGCGACATTCCTATCCTGAGCGAATTCGCCCCTCCCGGCAGCGCCGTGGAAGCCTTGAACGATTACTATCGCAACTTCCCTCAGGCTGATCTACCCGTCGCGCCTGAGGGCAAGCCGCTCCCGGCGAGCACGATGCCGTTGACCCGCGTTCTTGTTGGGTCCTGCAACGACGAAGAGCAGTACAGCCCCGCCCTCGCCCAGATCGCAAAAGAGGATGCTGATCTCTTCCTGATGATTGGCGATAACGTCTATGGCGACCGGGACGGTCGGTCATACGTCAACAACCAGCCAGAGCTCGATGAGCTACGAGAGTCTTTCTACGAACTGGCCCTTCGTGAGGAGTTCCGCGCGGTCCGCGAAAAGCATCCAATGATGGTCGCTTGGGATGATCATGACTATGGCGAGAATGATGGCGGACGCGACTTCGCCTTCAAGGTGTTGGCCGAAAAGATCCATGAAACATTCTGGGGTCTGGACGATGAGGATGTGGGGGCATGGCCGGGCACCTACCATGCCCGAATGTTCGGCCCGGAGGGCCAGCGTACCCAGATCATCGTCCTTGATACGCGCTACTTCCGCTCCGACCTTACGCCCACCGACGAATGGGGTGTGACAGGCAAGGAACGCTACATCCCTGCACCGGAAACCCAGATGCAGGACATGCTCGGTTCCACGCAATGGACGTGGCTGCAAAACCAACTCGTCAAGCCGGCCGACCTTCGTCTCATCGTATCGTCCATACAAATCATTCCCAATGCCCATGGCTGGGAGTCATGGGACAAAATGCCAACCGAGCGCGCCTATCTTTACGACCTGATAGAACGCACCAATGCAAACGGCGTCGTCTTCGTGTCCGGAGACCGCCACACGTCATTCCTCTATCGCAGCGACGATATCCTGCCCTATCCAGCCTACGAACTGACAGCCTCTTCACTCAATTTGTCGTTCTCAGAAACAAGCGAAGAGCACGACGCGGCACAGATTGGCGATGGCTATGCGCTTGAAAACTTCGGATCGCTCTCGATCGACTGGGAGGCCGGCACGGTTGATCTCGCCATCCATGACGTAGAGGGCGTCACGGTGCGCGAGACCACCGCCAAATTCCGCTAATCACCAGGCGGTGGAGAGGGGGCAATGTTTGCTGACTACAGGAACGTCTTCGCCATCATCATTGGCGTCGGGATCCTGCAACTCGCTGGCGGCCTGCTCGGCCTCCTCGCACCACTTGGCCTCAGCGCGCTGGGGGTCGATGCTTTTGCCATCGGCCTGATCGCCGCTGTCCATGCTGCCGGTTTCATGGCAGGTGCCGCCACCGCGCCGGCCGCCATTACAGCTTTCGGGAACATTCGGGTGTTCTCGGTGGCGGCAGCCCTCGCCGCCGCTGGCGCGCTGATGATGCACCTCTTCCAGCATCCAGCTGCCTGGACAGTCATAAGGATCGTCCACGGCGCGGGCTTTGCCTGGATGTTCGCCAGCGCAGAAGCCTGGCTCTCGCAAGCAACTCCGGCGCGTAATCGCGGCGCTGTCACGGGCTTCTACCACGTCGTAGCGAAGGCCGCCCTTCTGATCGGGCCATTCTTTGCGGCGGGTGCCGTCTCGCTTGATGCGCGGGCCTATCTCTGGTGCGGCGTGTTTTTCGCTCTGTCGCTCGCACCCATGTGTCTGACACGTCGCGGCGAACCGCCCCGGCCCGAAACAGCTCCACTCTCGCTCGCCAATCTTTTCAAGCTTGCACCAGCCGCCGTCATTGCCGCCTTCATGGCCGGGGTCATCAATTCAGGCACGCTGTCCTTGCTCCCCGTTTTCGCCGTGCGGATGTCGCCGGGCATTGATCTCGCCACACAGGCCGCAGCCTTCGCAATGGCGGCGGCATGGCTGGGCGGACTGGTGACCCAATGGCCGGCCGGTCGTATCTCAGATCGCGTTGACCGGCGGCTGGTCGTGGCGATTATGGCGGGCATATCTGCCATCGCAGCACTGGCCATTGGCCTTATGACCGGTCACGCACCTTACGGATTAATGCTCGTCCTGCTGGCGCTTTGGGGCGGCGGCTCACTATCCTTCTATGGCGTTGCAGTCGCCCACGCGATTGACCGGTCCACGTCCGAACAGATCGCGCGTGTGATGTCTGGTTTACTCTTTGTCTGGGCGGCGGGCTCCGTGGTGGGACCGCCCCTTTCAGGGTTGGCCTTCCGATCCCAGCTCGGCGCTGGCGGGCTGTTCATTCTCGCCTCCGCGCTCAGCCTTTTCGTAACCATCGCAATGCTTACCCGGCGTACCCAGCGCGACCAGACAGAAACCGCCGATCAAGAGAGATGGGAGATTGCACAGCCAACCTCGGTTGCTGGGGCCGACATCGACCCGAGAAGCCAGTAATTGCAGGAAAAGGGAAGCTGGGTACTGCTTGCTGGACCCAGCCGGTTGCCTGCCGAGAGCCGCTTGTTATAAGCGGATCAGCAGGCGGCGCTGATTCATCGCTGCCAAGAAGCGGCGCAAGAGGCTCCCCCCTAATGAACATCCACGAGTATCAGGCGAAAGCCGTCCTGAAATCCTTCGGCGCGCCCGTCGCCGACGGTGTCCCAGTCCTGTCAGCAGATGATATCGAAGCGGCGGTGAACGCGCTTCCAGGGCCTCTTTGGGTCGTGAAAAGCCAAATTCACGCAGGTGGACGCGGCAAGGGTAAGTTCATTGAGGCCGCTGCCGGCGAAAAAGGCGGCGTCCGCCTCGGTTTCTCCAAGGACGAAGCCATTGCGCACGCCAAGGCGATGCTCGGCAATCACCTCGTCACGGCGCAGACCAGCGCTGAGGGCAAGCAGGTGAACCGCCTTTATATCGAGGACGGCGCAGACATTGATCGCGAACTCTATCTTTCCATGGTCGTCGATCGCGCCAGCGGCGCGCCAGCTTTCGTCGCATCGACCGAAGGCGGCATGGACATCGAAGAAGTCGCGCACAGTACACCGGAGAAAATCCTGAATCTCGCGGTCGACCCGACGACCGGTGTCACGAACGCCGACGCCGCCAAGCTTTGCGACGCACTGAAACTGGATGGCAAGGCACGGGAAGACGGCATGAAGCTGTTCCCGATCCTCTACAAAGCCTTCACCGAGAAAGACATGTCGATGCTGGAAATCAATCCGCTGATCGTCATGGACAGCGGTGACCTGCGCGTGCTCGACGCGAAGGTGAGCTTCGATGGTAATGCCCTCTTCCGTCATCCCGACATCGTCGAGCTTCGCGACACGACCGAGGAAGACGAGAAAGAGATCGAGGCCTCCGAATGGGACCTCGCCTATATCGCGCTCGACGGCACGATTGGCTGCATGGTCAACGGCGCAGGCCTCGCCATGGCGACGATGGACATCATCAAGCTGTACGGCGAGGAGCCAGCCAACTTCTGTGATGTTGGCGGCGGTGCCAACGCCGAGAAGGTCGCCGCGGCCTTCAAGATCATCATGAAGGACCCGAACGTGAAGGGCATTCTCGTGAATATCTTCGGCGGCATCATGAAGTGCGATGTCATCGCCGAAGGCGTCATTCAGGCCGTCAAGGAAACCAATCTCGCCGTCCCGCTCGTCGTCCGCCTCGAAGGCACCAATGTCGAGAAAGGCAAGGAGATCATTTCGAACTCCGGCCTGAACGTCATCCCAGCTGATGACCTCGACGACGCCGCCCAGAAAATCGTGAACGCTGTGAAAGGCGCCTAAGAGACATGTCCATACTCATCGACAAGAACACCAAGGTCATAGTCCAGGGCCTGACCGGAAACACTGGCTCCTTCCACACCAATCAAGCGCTCGAGTATTACGGCACCCAAATGGTGGCGGGGACGCACCCCAAAAAGGCCGGCACGAACTGGACGGCAGATAGCGGCAAGGAACTGCCAATCTACGCCAACGCGTCGGAGGCCAAAGAGGCCACCGGCGCAAACGCATCGGTTGTCTACGTGCCGCCAGCAGGCGCGGCTGCCGCCATTGAAGAAGCGATCGACGCGGAGATCCCGCTGATCATCTGCATCACCGAAGGCGTGCCTGTGCTCGATATGGTTCGCGTGAAGGCCAAGCTCGACAAGTCCAATTCCCGCCTGATCGGCCCGAACTGCCCGGGCGTCCTGACGCCGGAGCAGTGCAAGATCGGCATCATGCCCGGCAAGATCTTCAAGAAAGGCTCTGTCGGCGTCGTCTCCCGTTCGGGAACGCTCACCTATGAAGCCGTTTATCAGACGACCGTGGAAGGCCTCGGCCAGACCACAGCCGTCGGCATCGGCGGCGACCCGGTCAAAGGCACCGAGTTCATCGACATGCTGGAAATGTTCCTCGCAGATGATGAAACCGAGCAGATCATCATGATTGGTGAAATCGGCGGCACGGCCGAAGAAGCTGCGGCCCAGTTCATTAAGGACGAGGCCAAGAAGGGTCGCTCCAAGCCAATGGTTGGTTTCATTGCAGGCCGGACGGCTCCCAAGGGCCGAACAATGGGCCATGCAGGTGCAATTGTGTCTGGCGGTGAAGGCGACGCGGAGTCCAAGATCGCGGCAATGGAAGAGGCCGGCATCCGGGTGAGCCCAAGCCCTGCCCGACTCGGCACGACGATGGTAGAGGTTCTTAAAGGTTAGCGGCGTCTTATAACCGCTGACTGACATGACGGTCAGACGAGGCCAGATATGACCCCGCCGGGCCGTCCGAGACGATAAGGACGGTAAGACATGGCAGCAGACGACGGTTCACCGATCAATGGCGGACGCGGCGAATTTAACGCCGCCATGCTGGAGACAGCCTTTCTCTATGGCGGCAACGCCACGTGGATCGAGCAAATGCAGGCCGCTTATGCCCGCAACCCCTCGTCCGTGCCGGAAAGCTGGCGCGCTTTCTTCGACGAACTCGGAGACGGTACTGACGACGCCACGAAGAACGCAGAAGGTGCAAGTTGGAAGCGCGACAACTGGCCAAAACCGCAAAACGCCGATCAGGTCGCGGCATTCGACGGCAACTGGGCCGTTGTCGAACCCGCCCTTGAGAAGAAGGTTGCGGCGCGCGCGCCCGCCAATGCCACCGCCGAGGAGATTTCCCAAAGCACAAAGGATTCCCTGCGGGCGCTGATGATGATCCGCGCTTATCGGATTCGGGGACATATTGGAGCCGATCTCGACCCGCTCGGCCTTGCAGACCCCGGCCCCCTTCCTGAGCTTGAGCCGGAAACCTATGGTTTCGGTCCCGAAGACATGGATCGGCCGATCTTCATTGATCACGTGCTCGGCTTGGAATACGCAACCGTCGCCGAGATGCTCGACATTTTGAAGCGGACCTACTGCTCCACGATCGGCATCGAATTCATGCACATTACCAGCCCGGAGGAAAAGTCCTGGCTGCAGGAGCGCATTGAAGGCCCGGATAAAGGCGTCGCCTTCACCAAGGAAGGCAAGAAAGCCATTCTCGCCAAGCTGATCGAGGCGGAAACCTTCGAACGTTTCCTTCACAAGCGCTATCCCGGAACGAAGCGCTTCGGTCTCGATGGTGGTGAGGCGGCTGTTCCGGCGCTAGAGCAGATCATCAAGCGCGGCGGCGCGCTCGGTGTCGAGGAAATCATCATCGGTATGCCCCACCGTGGCCGGCTCAACATGCTTGGAGCGGTGATGGGCAAGCCGTATGAGAAAATCTTCCACGAATTCCAGGGCGGCTCGACGCAGGGCGCTGAGGATTTCGGCTCCGGCGACGTGAAGTACCACCTCGGAGCCTCCTCAGACCGCGAGTTCGACGGCAACGAAGTCCATCTGTCGATGAACGCAAACCCGTCCCACCTCGAAGCGGTCGATCCCGTCGTACTCGGGAAATCGCGGTCGAAGCAGGCTATGCTGAAGCGCGAGACGCAAGGCAAAGGCCGGCGCGCGCAGGTGCTGCCTCTTCTCCTGCACGGTGATGCCGCCTTTGCGGGCCAGGGTGTTGTCTCGGAGTGTTTTGCCCTTTCCGGTCTCGCAGGATACCGCACAGGCGGGACCGTCCACTTCATTGTGAACAATCAGATCGGCTTCACGACGAGCCCGATGTATTCGCGTTCATCGCCCTACCCCTCAGACGTCGCGCTAATGGTTCAGGCCCCGATTTTCCATGTAAACGGGGACGATCCCGAGGCTGTCACCTATGCCGCCAAGGTCGCGACCGAATACCGGCAGATGTTCGGCAAGGACGTCGTCATCGACATGTTCTGTTACCGGCGCTTCGGCCACAATGAAGGCGACGAGCCCATGTTCACCCAGCCGGTGATGTACAAGACGATCAAGGCTCACAAATCGACCCGCGAGATCTATGCTGAGCGGCTCATCGCCGAAGGTTCAATCACGGCTGACGAGGTCGCCGAGGAAGTGAAGCGCTTCGAGGACTTCCTCGACGCCCGCTTTGAAGAGGCAAAGTCACTCGAAACCCAGAAAGCCGACTGGCTTGATGGTGAATGGAAGGGCCTCGGCCTGCCAGAGGATGATGAACGCCGCGGCAAAACCGGCGTTTCCAAGAAAACACTTCAGGCCCTCGGCAAGGCCTTCACGACGATCCCGGATGGCGTGGAAGCCCACAAGACGCTCAACCGCGTCATCGATGCCCGGGCCAAGGCCGTGTCTTCCGGCAAAGGTATCGACTGGGCGACTGCGGAGCATCTCGCCTTCGCCTCGCTTCTGGAAGAAGGCTTCCCGGTGCGCCTCTCCGGGCAGGATTCCGCTCGCGGAACCTTCTCACAGCGCCACTCTCATATCGTCGATCAGAAGACAGGTGAGCGCTATACGCCGCTAAACAATCTCGGAGAGAACCAGGCAAACTACGAAGTCATCGACTCCCTCCTCTCTGAGGAAGCAGTTGTCGGCTACGAGTATGGCTACTCCCTGGCAGACCCGAACACGCTCGTCATGTGGGAAGCCCAATTCGGCGACTTCTCCAACGGCGCGCAGGTTTTCTTCGATCAGTTCATCTCCAGCGCCGAGCGGAAATGGTTGCGGATGTCCGGCCTCACCCTGCTGCTGCCGCATGGCTACGAAGGTCAGGGGCCAGAGCATTCTTCGGCCCGTCTTGAGCGCTTCCTGCAGATGTCCGCCGAGGATAACTGGCAGATCTGCAACCTAACCACGCCAGCAAACTACTTCCATGTCCTGCGCCGTCAGATCCACCGCGACTTCCGCAAGCCGCTGATCATCATGACGCCTAAATCCCTCCTGCGTCACAAGCTGGCAACCTCGACACTGGAAGACATGACGACCAAGTCTTCGTTCCATAGGATCCTTTGGGATGATGCCGAAACGCCCGGTCGCGAAGGCAAGGTCAAGCTTGCCAAGGATGACAAGATCCGCCGGGTCGTGATGTGCTCGGGCAAGGTCTATTACGACCTCTTCGAGGCCCGCGAAGAGCGGGGCATCGACGACATTTACCTGATGCGCATCGAGCAGTTCTATCCCGTGCCACGCAAGTCCATGATGGCCGAGCTTAAGCGCTTCAAGAAAGCGGAGCTTGTCTGGTGTCAGGAAGAGCCGCGCAATATGGGCGGATGGGGCTTCATTCGCGACGAGATCGAATGGTGCGCCAATCAGATCGGGGCCGAGCAGTCCCGGCCGAAATATGCCGGCCGGGCTCCATCAGCCGCCACGGCGACCGGCCTCCTCGCCAAACACAATCAGGAGCGCGACGCGCTCATTGACGCCGCACTGGGCGAAGCCCAAGTGGAAGACAGCGTGGTGACGGCGTAAAACGCGCCGGCCGCCCATAGCCCGAGACGGAAGAAAACATGACCGACATCACCGTGCCCCAGCTTGGCGAAAGCGTCACCGAAGCGACGGTCGGCCAGTGGCTGAAAAGCGCAGGCGACAGCGTGGCCAAGGACGAGGTGCTCGTGGAGCTGGAGACGGACAAGGTCTCTGTGGAAGTGTCTGCGCCCGAAGACGGTACGCTGAGCGAAATCGCAGCCAATGAAGGCGACACTGTCGAAATCGGTGCCCTGCTGGGCCGCATCGGAGAAGGCTCGGGTGCCAGCACCTCTAACGGCGCGGACTCAACCGCCGCGGAAGCGCTGCCCGACCATGGCGGCCCCGGCGAAGACGCGGGCCCCACGCCCGGCGCGGGCGATGGGGCGCTTACAGATGTTGAAGTACCCACCATGGGCGAAAGTGTTTCTGAAGGCACGCTGTCGACCTTCCTGAAACAGCCCGGCGATGCCGTCTCGAAAGACGAAACCATCGCCGAGATTGAAACAGACAAGGTCGCCCTAGAAGTGCCCGCCCCAGCCGATGGCACACTGGCCGAATGGCTGGTGGCCGAAGGTGACAGCGTCACGCCGGGGGCCGTGATTGCGCGTGTCTCATCAGACAGTGCCCCCGCCGCGAAAGAAGCGCGGGTATCCACCGGTGCCGCAACAAAAGCAACGCCTGCCCAGACAGGCGAAGTCGCATCCAAGGCAGAAGGCCGGCCGGTTGCCCCATCGGTGCGCCGTATCTCCGCAGAGAACAACGTCAATCCAGACAATATCCCCGGAACCGGAAAAGGTGGTCGCGCCACCAAGGCTGATGCAATGAATTATGTGAACAGCGATACCGCCAAGACAGCCAGCGCGCCGGCGGAAGCAAAGGCCCCTCGCGATATCGGCCCGCGCGAAGAGCGTGTCCGCATGACCCGCCTGCGCCAGACCATCGCCCGCCGCTTGAAAGAGGCGCAGGACACGGCTGCCATGCTGACCACATTCAACGATGTGGACATGACCGCTGTCATGGATTTACGCAAGAAATACAAGGATTTGTTCCTTGAAAAGCACAATGTGAAGCTGGGCTTCATGGGCTTCTTCGTGAAGGCTTGTGTTTCGGCGCTGAAAGAGATTCCGGCTGTAAACGCCGAGATCGACGGCACGGACATCATCTACAAGAACTACTATGATATCGGTGTTGCCGTCGGCACAGAAAAAGGCCTTGTTGTCCCAGTCGTCCGCGATACCGACGCGCTGTCTCTTGCCGGGGTCGAGAAAGCCATCGGCGAACTGGGTGCGAAAGCCCGCGACGGCGATCTCTCAATGGCTGACCTTCAAGGCGGCACGTTCACGATCTCCAATGGCGGCGTATATGGCTCGCTCATGTCCACGCCGATCCTGAACCCGCCTCAGTCGGGCGTGCTCGGTATGCACCGTATTGAACAGCGCCCGGTTGCCGTGAATGGTGAGGTGAAGATCCGTCCGATGATGTATCTCGCCCTTTCCTACGATCACCGCATCGTGGACGGCAAGGAGGCCGTAACCTTCCTCGTCCGCGTGAAGGAAGCGCTGGAAGATCCGGAACGCCTCCTGCTCGACGTCTAGACGTGTCCGAAAATCGCCAGCCTGACTTGTCTTCCGTTTGGGAAGCCCTGTGCATAGTCGTATGCACAGTCTCCAATCGAACAGAATGCAGGGCCGGCCATGACAACGACCACGCTAGATAAGGCAGCCATCCAGAAGAAGTATCTGGAAGAGCGGGACAAACGCCTGCGTGAAGATGGCAACGCGCAGTATCAGCGCCTCGAAGGCGTTTTCGATGACCTCGCCGCCGATCCTTACACGCCGTGGAAAGAGCGCGACCCGGTCACGGACCATGTGACATTCGCCTTCATCGGCGGCGGTTTTGCCGGCCTCGTTGTTGGCGCGCGTCTGAAAGAAGCCGGCATCTCGGATGTGCGCATCATCGAGAAAGGCGGCGACTTCGGCGGCACCTGGTACTGGAACCGCTATCCCGGAGCCCAGTGCGATACGGCCTCCATGATCTATCTGCCGCTGCTTGAGGAAACCGGGCACATGCCCACCGAGAAGTACGCCCATGCTCCCGAGATCCGGGGCCAATGCGTACGCATTGCCAACCAGTTCAACCTTTACGAGCACGCGCTCTTCCACACCGAAGTGACAGACCTCGAATGGCAGGAGACCGAACAGCGCTGGCGTGTGCGTACCTCGCGCGGTGACGACTTCACGGCGAAGTATGTCGGCATGGGCACAGGCCCACTCCATGTTGCAAAACTCCCCGGCATCGAAGGCATCGACAGTTTCAAGGGTAAAGCGTTCCACACCAGCCGGTGGGACTACGACTACACAGGCGGGACCCCGGACGGCGGCGCTTTGGACAAACTGTCAGACAAGCGCGTCGCGATCATCGGGACTGGTGCAACTGCGGTCCAGTGCGTTCCGCATCTCGCATCGGCGACAAAGGAGCTTCTTGTCTTTCAGCGCACGCCATCTTCAGTAGATGTGCGTGACAATCATCCGATTGACCCGGAGTGGTTTGAGTCCATTGCAACACCGGGCTGGCAGCAGCGCTGGTTCGACAATTTCGTGGAGAACCAGTCCCAGGGCATGCCCGCCGAGGATCTCGTCATGGACGGCTGGACAGAGCTCTCCCGGCGCATTCGCGAGAAGGTGCTCACCCTGCCACCATCCGAATGGAACCCGGAAACCATGATGGCCGCCTTCGAGGATGCCGACTTCGAGAAGATGGACGAGATTCGTGCGCGCGTGGACACCATCGTGAAAGATGAAGACACCGCGCAGGACCTGAAAGCGTGGTATCGCCAGCTCTGCAAGCGCCCCTGCTTCCACGATGCTTACCTTCAAGCATTCAACGAACCCGGCACACGCCTCATCCACACGGACGGTAAAGGCGTCGAGCGGATCACGGAGACAGGCGTCGTCGCAAACGGTGAACTGCACGAAGTCGATTGCATCATTTACGCATCAGGCTTCGAGGTCGGCTCGGAATACACCGAGCGCGCCGGCTTCGATCTGACCGGCCGGGACGGGCAGAAGCTGTCCGAGCACTGGTCCGAAGGCATGCGGACCCTTCACGGTCTGCAGTCTCACGGCTTCCCGAACGCTTTCATCGTACAGCCGAGCCAGGCCGCAAACCTGATCTCCAATGTCCCACACAACATTGTCGATCACGCCAACACCATCTCCACCATCGTCGCTCATGCCGAAGCCGAAGGTTACGCTGAAGTCGAACCGACATCCGAAGCCGAGACTGCCTGGGTGGATCTGGTCTTGAGCGGGTCGGGCATGATGATCGGTTCAACGGAGTGTACGCCGGGCTACTACAACAATGAGGGCCAGGGCCTGACGGAGAAGAACAGGCACGGGCTCGGCCATCCCGCCGGCGCACGCGCCTTCTTCCAGCACATCGACAAATGGCGCTCATCCGGCGAGTTCAAGGGGCTGGAGTTCCGAAAAGCCTGATCGTGAGGGAGGCTCTGCCCCTATCCCTGCTTGATACCGAGTTCCCAGGCCATGTCGTCGTCATCGCCGTCGCCACGCCATGCAGCATAGGCCGCTGAGCCTGTTATCTCGGCTGTCCGGAGTAATTCCAGCGGCCAGTTTTCATTCTCAATGTCTTCGATCCGAATAGGGTGAACGCCCCAGAGGAGCTGCGCCTGACGAAGCCGCGACTCATCAATCGAGCCGTAGAGGATAAGCGACCGGCCGCGATGCTTCGCGAATTGGGCAAGGCGGCGACTGGAACCTGTCCGAAGCGCAACGACCGATGCCTCTTCTGCGTAGGCCAGTGACTGCGCGGCACGCGCAACCACATCAATAGTGAGTTCCGTGCTGCGGTCACCCATGAATTGCCAGAGGGACTGGCGGTAGTCTTCGGCACCCTCCGTCGCCTTTATGATCCGCCCCATAATCGCCACCGCTGTCGCGGGATGACGGCCAACGGCAGTCTCGGCAGACAGCATTACGGCATCGACGCCCTGATAGATCGCGGTCGCGACATCGCCTGTTTCCGCTCGGGTCGGTGCCGCATTGTCGATCATGGATTCCAGCATCTGGGTCGCCACGATCACGGGCCGTCCAATGGCGCGCGCCGCGCGCACAATACGGCGCTGGATGATCGGCACCTGCTCGGCCGGATACTCAACACCAAGGTCGCCGCGCGCAACCATGACGCCATCAGCCGCTTCCACAATCGCGTTGAGGTCATCCACGGCCGCCGGCTTCTCAATCTTGGCAATCAGCGGCGCACGCCCGCCAATCAGGCTCTTCACTTCATCAATGTCGCCGACCGATTGCACAAAGCTCAGGGCGACGAGGTCAACGCCGAGTTCCAGCGCAAAATCGAGATCGTCCTGGTCCTTGCTGGTCAGCGCCGACACCGGCAACGCCTTGCCCTGCACCGTAAAGCCCTTTCGATCTTTCAGTGTCGCCGGGAAAGCCGATGTGACTTTCGGCGTACTCCCGGCCTCGGACACAGTCAGGATAACCATGCCGTCATCGCAAAGGATCTTATCGCCGACCTCCAGCGCCTTGAGGATCGCTGCATGCGGCACGGGGATCGTGTCGGCCTCCCCGGTGCTTTCAGCCGCGACGAGCCGGTATTCGCCATCGAAGGCCAGTTTCAGTTTTCCTTCAGGAAACGCGCCGACTCGCACTTTCGGCCCCTGCAGGTCCGCAAGAACGGCAAGCGGTCGACCAACCACGGCTTCCGCAGTACGCACAGCTTCGAAGGCCGCCTTATGGTCGACATGATCACCATGGCTGAAATTCAGGCGGAAGATGTCGGCTCCGGCCTCGGCCAGCACTTGTATCGTTCTGGGTGCCCGGCTCCCGGGCCCGAGGGTCGCAACAATCTTCGCATTGCGCCCACGCAGTCGTGGCGGTCTCGATTTCACCCAAACCTCCCTCTCAATCTCAGCGTGACTAGCCCGGATTACAGCATCGCGGAATGCAAAACTGATCTCTCGACAAAAATCACCTCCAAAGCCCTGAAAACATGCCAGTTCACGTGCACCCGGTTTTCCGAATACGCGTGGCACGGGAATTGAAGTATGATGGCACAAAGGCCGCCCTGTCAGCTTTTGGGGCGGTTATGCGAGTAAATGGAGTCGACAAATGCGCCGAACCTTCGCCACCGCTCTGACCGCCACGCTTCTGCTGGGTGCCTGCGCCGCCATGCCGGGCACGGACTCAACGCAAGCCGGACTTAATGCCGGCCCGACGGAAGGATCATTCATGTCCGACCTGTCGGACGGCGACCCGCGTGGCTACTGGCGGCGCGGCGACTATGCCGTAACGTCCGACGTCCAGCGATCGCGCTATCTCCCCGAAAACATATCATTCGACGATACCGGCATGATGATCTCGATCTCCCCGCCAGCCGAAGCTGATGGATACTATCGAAGCGGTGAGTATCGCTCCTTCCGCCGCTATGGCGACGGAACGTTCCAGATCGAGCTGCGGCCGGCGTCCGGCTCCGGCCTGATCACCAACTTCTTCCTCTACTCTTCGAGCGAAGCCGCAGACAATGATGGCGAAGTGGCCATCCAGTTTGCCGGCCGCGATACGACGGAAGTCCGCTTTACCTACGTTCGCGAAGGCGGTGCGCGCTATTCCCATGTCCACGATCTCGGCTTTGACGCCGCCGATGAGGTTCGCCTCTACGGCTTCGAGAGAGACGACGAGACCATTCGCTGGTTCGTGGACGGTGAACTGGCTCATGAAACCGTTGCAGGCGCGCCGCTGCCGCCAACGGCCCCGGCCACCTTGCTCGTCAATCTGTGGGCCGCCGAGGCGAGCATGGCTGAAATGGCTGGCGGCGTCGAGTTCGCAGAGCCTCGTCAGGCCCGGGTCGACTGCATCTCCTTTACCGAGCCAGGTGATGATCATCCCGCATGCAGCGCACCTGCGGCGTCCGAGTAATACACACCGAGCCCCGCAATGGCCGATGATGCCAGCCCTGCCGCAGCCGCTGGCGGCACAAGCGCCCCCACCCTTCCGGTGGCGGGCGCGTCCGTACTCGTTGCGGTGCCAACCTTCAATGAAGAAGACCACATCGAAGGCTGCCTGCGGTCCCTGCTGACGGGTGATCAGCGTCTGAAAGACGTTCGCATCGTCGTGGCCGATGGCCAAAGCGCTGACGCAACCTGCAAGATCGTAGAGCGCCTGCAGGGCGAGTTTTCGAACCTTTCCCTGATCAACAACCCTAAGCGCCTTCAGTCGGCCGCTGTGAACGCCGTCGCGCGAGACTGCTCATCGCCCCAAAGCGAGTATCTGATCCGCTGCGACGCCCACTCGATCTACCCTCCGGGGTTCATCATGCAGGTGGCCGATGCGCTGAAGAAGACCAGCGCAGACTCAGTCGTTGTCCCCATGGACGCAGTTGGTGAAACCTGCTTCCAGAAAGCTAATGCCTGGATCGTCGACACGCCGCTCGGCTCTGGCGGGTCGGCCCATCGCGGTGGTCGCAAATCCGGCGATATCGATCACGGACACCATGCCGGATTCCGACTGGCTCGCTTCAATGCGCTCGGCGGCTATGACGAAACCTTCTCTCACAATGAAGACGCAGAGTACGACCAGCGCGTCACGAATGCGGGGGGTCGCATCTACATGGATGCGGATATCCGGTTGGCCTACGCCCCGCGTGCGACTGTCAGCGCGCTGGCGCGGCAGTATTATAATTACGGACGCGGCCGGGCACGAAACATGCGCAAGCACGGAACACGCCCCCGCCTCCGGCAGATGATCCCGGTTCTCAACCTGCTTGGCCTTGTTGGCGCATTCGCAGGATCGCTTGTTTTCCCATGGATGCTGGCCTATCCGGCCTTCTATGTCAGCGCATTGCTGGCAGCGTCCGTGCTGGTGTCCGCGCGTCATGGATCACTGTGCGGCCTACTTTCAGGTGCCGCGTCCGGCACAATGCACACCGCCTGGGCCACTGGGTTTCTGAGACAGTTCGTTTTCGGTCCACCAGAACGATGACGGCCGGAGATCCCCCAGCAAACCGCCGCTCGACACTGACTGCGCTGGCAATGACCACCGCATGGCTCCTGACGGTGCCCACACTGGCAGCAACGGCTCTTACGATTGGCAGCGCAACATCTACACAAGCCCGCGCCGAAGCGTTGACGCGCTACACGGATACGGAGGTCGAGGAACTGCTGTCTCGTGGCAGCGTATCGATCCAGTGGTCAGCACCCATGCATGAGTATCTGGCCGAACGGGCGGTCCGCCTGCCCTCGCCGGATGCTTACTCCGCGCGCGTTCATATCGTTCAGGCGCTGCATAAGGACTCGGATCGTCCTTATGCCTGGGCGCATCTTGCCTACCTTGAAAGCCGCCGCGCCGGCCGAACAACGCAAGACACAATCAATGCATTGCGCCAGTCGATCCGTGCCTGCCCTTCCTGCGACGCAAACCTTGCGATCTGGCGAGCGGAATTCATTCTTGCTGACTGGTGGCGGATGCCCGCAGACCTTCAGAAAGCTGCCAGTGATGAGCTAAATGATCGCCTGCTCCAGCCCGAACATGCAGAACGCGCAGCTGCCATAAGAAGCCGCGCGCTCGCTCTGGGTATCGATATCGCCCGATAGAACGTTATCCTGCTTAGTAAGCACCGCGCGACAGGAACACGGCAGGCACCGCTCTTAGGATGATCATGACATCCGCCTTCGCCGAGTGCGTCTGGGCATACTCGACATCAAGCTCAACACGCTTCTCGTAGCAGGTGTCGTTGCGACCGCTGACCTGCCAAAGTCCAAGAACACCGGGCCGGACACTGTCATAGTACTGAATATGCTCGCCGTAACGTTTCACTTCGGCCTCAACGATTGGGCGTGGACCGACAATCGACATCTCGCCCTTAATGATGTTCCAAAGCTGGGGAAGTTCATCGAGGCTGGTTTTTCGCAAGAGTTTTCCGACGCGCGTAACACGCGGATCGTTTCTCAGTTTCTGATCTGCGGCCCACTCGGCCGCAGCGACGGGATCGTTCGCCAGCAGCCCAGCCAGCTTTGCCTCGGCATCGACGCACATGGTACGGAACTTCAGGCAACCGAACATTTCGCCGCCAAGTCCACGGCGCTTTTGACGGAAGAGGATCGGGCGACCGTCATCGAGCCACACAGCGACGCCAACAGCCACGAATACCGGAAGCAGGAACAGAAATGCGGGGACGGCGATCGCGAGATCAAGAAAGCGTTTCAGGCCAGCAGGACGCTCGCTTGTCCCCTGATCCTGATGAGCGCTCTTTTTGTCGACGCCATCTTCTATGGCTGGACTATACTTCATTTGACTCGGCCCATATCCCAGATTGATCCAATCAACCCGTGAGAACACAAGTTTCGCGCCAGTTTGTTCCGGAACTGCAATCTACTCTCCCACCCGAAAATTCTTTCGGCCCTATGCGGATAATCTAGATGCTCCCTCAAAGATCGTCCCGGTTGCATCCGCCGCAGCGACAAGTCTGGCATTTTGCCAGTCTTAAAATCGATTAACCCTTACACCGGATTTAGCAAGCGTTCTCTTGGCTCACGAAACACTTTACCAAGCGAATTCTAGTGTTGAGCGAGTTTCTGCCCGGAAACGAGGCTCTTTTGACGTGGTCGGCTTCAATTTTGCTCTGTTGAAGAATCCTTCGCCCTGCGTCGCAGGATGGGACTGCCCTGGAGCCAATCATAGCCGAAATCTCCCCCTCAGCCCCGGCAACGGAAAGCGATCGTTCTGGACGACCCATGTCGGCCATACGATCAGCCTGCGCGCTGTTCGCGACCCTGATTCTGGCCGCAACCTTGATCACCGAGAGTGTTGCGTCCGCCTTACCGCAAATAATCCTGTCCGGACTGCTGCTTCTCGTCGCCTGCCTGACCAGCCTGGCCGACCGTCCACGACGCGGCGACTGGCTTTGGGTCTTTGCCTTTGGCATGCTCGCAGCACTTTGGGCGACGTCAACATCGTCTGCCCGCGCTGAAGCGGTATCAACCTTCGCATTGCTGGCCGGTGGCGGAGCCGCATGGATCATCGGTCTCCATCTTGGCTCAACGGCCCGCCGCCAATCGCCAGGTGCCCAAGTCGGATTAGTAGCAGGGCTTGCAGGCATGGTGTGGCTGTTCCTCTGGCTTCTGGCATCGGGCGGTGGAGCCGTTTTCCGTGACGCGCTTGGCTCCGGACACGCCTCAGGCCTGCTCTACGCGTCGCTGATGGTTATGGCGGTCTCGCGTTTGCTATCGGTGCCTCCACGCCGAGGTAGCCGAAGCATGCCGATGGCAGAGCGTTGGGCAGATGCCGCGGCGCGCCGTCCCGGTACCGTCGCACTTACCATTCTGTCCGTAGCCGGCATCGCGCAAACGGCATCAGGCCCCGCGTTTTCGATCGCATTCCTGGGGATCAGCGGCGTGTTCGCACTCCATGTCGAAGCCCGTAAGGGTGAAGAGCCATTTCCCTTCGGCACCGCCAGCTTTCCGGCATTGCTTGTTTTCGCAGGACTTGCAGTCCTGGTCATGATCTCTTCGATGATGCTGGCCGTTGCCGGCAGCACCGATGTACGCGGCGATCTTGCCACTCATCACGATACGATTGCTGAAGCGTTGGCAGCATCTCCCCTGCTCGGTCACGGCCTTGGCGCTCACGCAGACATCATGGCCGCTGCTTCGACATCTGAAGCGGTCGGCGCACTGAACCGCGTTGAACAAGCCGGTTTCTGGCCGGTGAGATGGTTGGTGGAGATCGGCATAGCTGGCACAGCCATCATCGTTTTCGGCTTCTTTCATGTCATTCAGACACTCTGGAGCGGTGTTCGCCGCGGCAGACCGGACGCCACCCACGGCTTGATCCTCTGCTGGATCGGGCTTGCTGCAGCAGTCATCGGTGCCGGGCTGAATGAACCAACCTTTCTCTGGCTCTTGATGTTCATGATCGCTGAATCGTACGCCGCCGCGACGGCTCCGGCGCGCGAGGCACAAGAAGACTCAACCGAAGCGATAACAACATCGCGAGCAGGGCTTGGAATCTCTCGTTAAGACCTATCTGTTTAGGTAGTCGCGTTGCCTGCCAGCTGCGCCGAAACGGCGCGTCACAGTCGAGAACACGCGTGTCCCGCGCCCGTTATACTGCAGCCCTTCAACCGCCCGCTCAGCGCGCCCCAACAACACCTGCCGAAGAATCTGACTGGCCTATCTGGCGAACCACAGTCCTGACCATCGGATTTTGCGGACTGGTCTGGACCGGCATCTTCTACATGATCTTCGGCGGCTAGCTCAGCGCGCAGCACGGTCTTCGCGGCCGAATACTTTTGAGAGAGCAATGGAGATGAGCCGGCCTGCCATGAATGGCACCTGAGCTGGTCGCGAAGCCAGCACGCCCAGGGACCTCAGGGGGTCTTTAGCCTTTATCGCATCCACGAGCGCTTCAAAGGCATCCATGCGTTTCAATTGAGACAACCGCCTGCTGAATGCAGCCTTCAAATCTGGCCCTGCCTCAGGGCTCCATTTAGACTGAAAGCGAGACTCCGCATTGAGAATCGCAGACGTCAGCGCCGGCGAGAGCCGATGCGACAAGGACCCCTCGCGCACCGTGTAAAGATATCCCGGTTCTGGCGTAAACGTCATCGTGGCTCCCCGGGCGAGCAGATCGGCCACGAAATAGTAGTCCTCGCTGTTTCGCAGGCTGATATCGTATTGGAGCCCGTTTGCGCGCACGGTTTCCATGCGAAAGAGCGGCTTCAGGAAGCCAAGTCCTCCCCCAAAGCGTGCCGTTGTTTTCGGGTTCACATAGTCGGTCAGCGAAATCGTCGACGCACGCCCAGCATCCGGTCCGGCCAGAAAAAGTTCACAGTCCGGTATACCGCCCGGCTCGGTCACACGCGCCATGTTATCGACCACGATGTCGGCACCTGAGTCATCGGCAAGCGCCACAAGACGGGCAAGCCGCCCTTCAGCCATTGTGTCATCGGCGTCGAGTACAGCGACATAGCGCGCCGTCACGATCTCCAATGCCCGGTTACGAGCCGCTGATGGCCCGCCATTTTCATCAAGCCGTTCACAGATCAGCCGCTGGTCGTCGCCTGCCGCCGCCCGCGCAGCCGCCAGGCTCTCGTCGGCAGACGCATCATCAATGACTATTACTTGGAGTGAAATGCCAGTCTGAGCCAGCGCCGAGCGTACGGCGTTGCCGATAAAGGCTTCCGCGTTCCAGGCGGCGATGATGACAGCAACGTCCGTCATGGCTTCACGTCACCCGCTGGCGCTCCTCACAACCTGTCTTGTGACTCGATTCTGCCGGGTCGTGAGCCTTGCTTGGCTCATGCCTGCCGGAACCAATCGACCGTATCACGGACACCGGTTTCAAGTGTGAAGCGCGGCTCCCAGTCGAGACCGGACTGACGGGTCTTGGTCATGTCTGCCACGATCAGCGGAGGCTCGAAAGCCGGGGCTTCCCGCGCCCCGAGACGGACGAGGTCCGGTTTCCCGATTTCCTCGGCAATCGCATGGATCAGGTCCCGTACGCGGATGGCCTGTCCGGACCCCAGATTGTACTCACCTGTCAGATCGCTCATCGCGAGCGCTGCGAGCCCGCATCCCACATCCCCAACATGACAATAGTCGCGCAATTGCATGCCATGGGAGCATTCCGCCTCAACGCCTTTCAGAAGCGACAGGACGACGGACGCTCCCAGACGGCTTTCATGCTCGCGCGGGCCGTAAATGAAGAAAGGTCGCCCCCAGGCAAAGCTCGCACTCGCCGTCTCGCACATGGCTTTAACGCCATGCAGCATCGACACTTTCGCTGTTCCGTAGATCGTACTCGGGCGCAGCGGCGTATCGTCCTCATGGCAGAGGCCGCTCGACCAGTCATACTCCCCGCAGGAGCCGCATACGGTGACCCGTTCCCCACCCTCGTCAAGAAACACACGCACCAGTTCAAGGCTGGATTGCAGCCATTGCGAATTCTCCGGGGCGCTCCACAAGCCACTGACGGCATTTCGCCAGGCGATGTGCAGCAGCGACGTTGCTCCGGACTCCTTCACGAGGCTTTCGACGTCCTCCGAACGGGTCAGGTCGCAGCTGACATAGGTGACACCATCCTGCGGATCGGACGGCGCACGGCTCGTAGGCACGATGATCTCGTGGCCCTTCGCTTTGAGGGCCGCGACGGAGTGGTGTCCGATAAAACCGGTTCCGCCGGTCACGATGATTTTCTGGCTCATGATTGAGATTACCTGTCTTGCGTCAGTGCCGGCCCTAGATCTCCAGATCCGGCCACGCCTTGTCCTTGTCGGAGATATCCGTGACCAGGCAAGGCCACTCGATGCCAATTCCCGGATCGTCCCAGCGCACACCCTTCTCGGTCCCGGGCGCGTAGGCATGGGAGGTCTGGTAGAACACTTCAGCGCCATCGGTTAGCGCCACATAGGCGTGCGCGAAAAGCGGCGGGATAAGGATCGCATTCCGGTTCTCAGCGGATAGCTCCACCCCGTACCATTGATATCTGGTAGGCGAGTCCGGGCGCATATCCACGATGACGTCGTACACAGCGCCCCGAATGCAGCGCAGGAACTTTGCTTCAGGCGCTGTCTCGTCCTGATAGTGCAGTCCCCGCAGCGTCCCGGCCGATACGTTGCCGGACATATTTGCCTGCACGAACTCGTAGTCTGCCCCGATCTCGGCCAACTCATCCTTGCAGTAGGCCCGCGCAAAGAAGCCCCGCGCGTCCGATCTTGGTTCCTGCTCGACCAAAAAGGCGCCTTTGAGCGGTGTTTCGTGGAATTTCACGATCTGAACTCCGAATTTGTGTTCGATACTTGGATTCTGGCACGCGCTTCGCAATTGACGTTCCAGTAATATCAGGTGGCTAAGCGAACCGCGCAGAATAGACACATTCCAACTGATCAATTCGAGTAGATATTGGGGCGATCAGGCAAGCGCTTCGCGAACGGAGAATTCAATGAGCAGCGATCAAACGGCCGATACCGGCATTCGCATTCTGGGCGCAGGATGCGCGGGCTTCGGCGCGGCTCATCAGCTCAAAACCCAGGGGCTGCAGCCCATCATCTACGAAGCGCGCGACCATATTGGCGGTCACACGTCCAGCTTCGACTACAATGACGGTTTCATCTTCGACGAAGGCCCGCACATTTCCTTCACCAAGAATGACCGCATCAAAACGCTGTTTGCCGAAAGCGTCGGTCAGGAGTTTGAGGCCTTCCCATCGCGGGTAAACAATTACTGGCAGGGCCACTGGATCAAGCACCCGGCCCAGGTGAACCTCGCCGGGCTCCCCCAGCAACTCATCGTCGACTGCATCAAGGATTTCGTTCACGCCCAAAACAACGAATTCGGCGAGATCAAACATTATCAGGACTGGCTGCACGCCGCCTTCGGCCCGACCTTCGGCGATACTTTCCCGGGTGAGTACACCAAGAAGTACCACACAACCGAAGCCAAGAACCTGACCACGGACTGGCTCGGGCCCCGGCTCTATCAGCCTGATCTGGACGAAGTGCTGAACGGGGCGCTGAACAAGGACACCCACGACGTCCACTACATCCCTGACTTCCGCTACCCGACCCATGGTGGCTTCGTCAGCTATCTCGACATGTTCGCGAAGGCGTCCACAGTCCACCTGAACCACCGCGTCACAGAGATCGACATGGCGGAGAAAACGCTGACCTTCTCCCAAGGCACGACCGCGCCGTTCGAGAAGCTCATCTCGTCGATCCCACTGCCAGCGCTGATTCCGTTGATCAAGAACGCGCCTGGTGATGTGCGGGAATCGGCCGCGTTGCTCTCCTGCAGCCAGGTCGCCCTTGTGAATATCGGTCTGAACAAGCCAAACGTTTCGGATTGCCACTGGACCTACTTCTACGATGCAGACGTGCCCTTCTCCCGCCTGTCCTTCCCGCACATGTTCTCCCCGCGTGTCGCGCCGGAGGGCTGCAGCGCCATTCAGGCCGAGATCTACTTCTCCGACAAATGGAAGCCGATGACCGGCACTGTCGAGGATCTGATCGAGCCAACCATCGAGTCCCTGATGAAGATCGGATACATCGCTGACCGGGAAGAGATCATCCACACGTCAACGCTCTACGCGCCGTGGGGCAATGTGATCTTCGATCACGACCGGCCGAAATGCCTGAAGCTCGTTCATGACTATCTGAAGGATATCGGCCTCGCCTATTGCGGCCGTTACGGTGACTGGGCCTACATCTGGACCGATGAGAGCTTCATTTCCGGCGAGCGCGCGGCCAACCAGATGGTGAACTACGCCGCCGAGGTTTAGTCGAGCGCTGATACAACCCGTTCGGCCAGCGCCAGGCTGGCCGTCAGGCCCGGGCTCTCAATTCCAAACATGTGCACCTGCCCGGGCGCACCGTGCTGGTCCGGTGTCGAAATGACGAAGTCGGCGTTCGGCTCACCCGCCGCGACAATCTTAGGCCGAATGCCGGCATAGTCCGGATGCAGCGAAGCGTCCGGCAAGCCCGGCCAATAGGCTCTTATAGCCTCGTAAAAGGCATCGGCCCGTGCCGGATCGACCTGATAATCGGGCGTATCAATCCACTCAACATCGGGTCCAAACCGCGCAAGGCCGGCAAGATCGAGCGTCAAATGGACGCCGAGCCCGCCCGGCTCCGGCACCGGATAGATCAGTCGCGAAAACGGCGCACGGCGTGACAAGGTGAAGTAGTTGCCTTTGGCGTAGTGCGCTTGCGGAACGCTACCGGGTGTCAGCCCCTCAAATTTCTCCGCGATCAGCGGCGCCGACAGGCCCGCGCAATTGACAACCCACTCGGCGACGAGTTCGCAAGGCTCAGCGCCGCTGCATGTCAGGCGGCTGCGTCCATCAGGTAAAAGCTCGGCTCGCTCAACAGTGGTTTGCAAAACAAGGCTCGCGCCATGATCTTCGGAGTCTCCGAGCAGCGAGACCATGTAGGCGTGACTGTCGATGATGCCAGTGGAGGGTGAAACCAACGCCCCGGACACATCTAGTGCAGGCTCCATTGCGATCGTCGCCGGCCCATCAATCTCTACAAGGTCGTCAACACCATTGTCCCGGGCCCTCCCGGCAATAGAGGCGAGGTCACCCACCTGATGATCACCAGAGGCAACAATCAGCTTGCCGCACTGGCGGTGCGCGAGGTTCCGGGCGCGAAGATAATCATAGAGCAGATGACGGCCCCGCACGCAGTCCTGAGCCTTCACTGAACCTTTTGGATAGTAGATGCCGGCATGGATCACTTCGGAGTTGCGGGCGCTCGTCTCAGTCCCGAAATCGCCAGCCTTTTCGAGGATCAAAACCTCCCGCCCGGACATCGCGATGGCTCGCGCGACGGCTAAGCCGACAACGCCCGCCCCGATAACGACGCATTCCGTTTCAAATGATGACAATAAAGCCACGATAACCCGAACAAATATAAGAGCTTTTGGCCTACTAAACGGTATGAAGATTGCTAGAGGCCTAATCGAAGCGCCTGGGGGCGCGGGGTGGGCCTGTTTCGGGCAGCTTTTACAACACTGAAAGCCGCCATGGCGGCAAACGATACGAAGGATGCAGTCATGCGAGTCTTGTTTACGGGTGCCGACGGATACATTGGCGCACTGCTGGGCCCCTATCTTCTCGAACGCGGGATTGATGCGGTCGGTCTGGACACCGGCTACTACCGCGAAGGCTGGCTCTATCCGATGTCCGGCCCCCGCCCGGCCATCATCACGAAGGATATCCGCGACATCACCGAGGAAGACCTGCAGGGCTTCGACGCCATCGCGCACCTCGCTGAACTCTCAAACGACCCCCTCGGCCAGCAAAACCCCGAGTTGACCTTCGAGATCAACCATCAGGGCTCTGTCCAATTGGCCAATCTCGCCCGGAAGGCTGGCGTGAAGCGCTTCGTCTACATGTCGTCCTGCTCCGTCTATGGCGTCGGCAAGCCGGACGAAGTCCTAGACGAAACCAGCGCCGTGAACCCGCAAACCGCTTACGCCGAATGCAAGGTCAAAGTCGAAAACGACCTTGAGGCGATGACGGATGAGTCCTTCACAACCTGCTATATGCGCAACGCGACCGCCTATGGCGCGAGCCCGCGCCAGCGCTTCGATATCGTGCTGAACGATCTTTGCGGCCTCGCCTGGACGACCAAAGAGATCAAGCTCCTGTCGGATGGAACGCCATGGCGTCCGCTCGTTCACGCGCTCGACATGTGTCAGGCCGTCTATTGCGCACTGAAGGCTGATGCTGATGCGATCGCAGGCCAGCGTATGAATGTCGGCTCCTCTGAGCAAAACTACCGCGTCATCGACATCGCCAAGATCGTGGCGGCCGAATTCCCGGATTGCGAACTCGTTGTCGGCGAGCCGTCCGGCGACAATCGGTCCTATCGTGTGAACTTCGACAAGATCCAGAAGCTTATGCCGGACTTCGGATGCCAGTGGACAGCGGAGAAAGGTGCCGCCCAGCTCCACCAGATGTTCAAGGCGATCGACATGACATCGGACGTGTTCCAGGCCCCGCCCTACACCCGTCTGAAAATGCTGATGAAACACAAGGCTGCAGGGTTGCTGACCGACGATCTTTTTTGGTCTAAGCAAGGATTGTAAAGAGTAAGATCCAGATGCTGATCAACCGGCCACCTCAAGACTCGACCTACGACCTCGTGGTCGTGGGAACTGGCTTTGGATCGCTCTTTTATCTCAAGCGCTACCAGGAACTGTATCCAGGTGCACGGATACTGGTCCTGGAGCGAGGAAAGTATCACACGCGCGAATGGCAGCTTGAGCAAGGACAGAATTCAGAGATCGGCTATACCGATACCTACCAGATGCCCGAGGGCCAGAAACGCTGGAGCACAACAATTGCCCTCGGCGGCGGTACGCTTTGCTGGTGGGGAATTACGCCGCGCATGTCCCCCGAAGACTTCAAGATGCGCTCTAACTTCGGTGTCGGTGTCGACTGGCCGATCACTTATGATGAGTTAGTCCCCTATTACCGTCAGGCTGAGCAGATCATGATGATCTCGGGTCCCAATGATCTTGAGGGGCGTTTTCCAGGCACAGCGCCCTATCCTGCCCGGCCGCATCACTTATCTACTCCCGATGAACTCCTGAAGGCTGCCAGTCCCAACACCCACTTTGCTGTCCCTTCAGCGCGCCTTCGCGAACCGGTTGGGAGTCGCGGGGCCTGTTGCTCAACGAGCCGGTGCCATCTTTGTCCGATGGATGCGAAGTTCAATGCACTGAACGCCATGATGGACGTCCTGGGCGCGGAGAACACATTCGTCCTGACCGACGCTGAAGTCACGCATCTCGACATCCAGAACGATGTCGTGAAGTCGGTTACTTACTCACATGACGGCCAGGACTTCAGTGCGTCAGGCGACCTTGTCGTTCTGGGGGCCAACGCAATTCAGAGCCCCTACCTTTTGCAGAAATCGGGCGATACTCATCCGGTGCTTGGCCGCTATCTGCACGAAAAGCTATCTGCCATCTTTGAAGTCCATCTCGACGGTGTTGATGCGTTCGACGGCGGACAGGCCTCAACCGGACTCAACTACGGACTGTATGATTCCGCCGACCGGTCGCAGTACGGCGCAGCGACGTTCTACACCGAAAACCATTGGGGGACAGGCCTGCGCACCGAGTACGGACGCTGGCGTCAGATTCTGCCTCTCTTCGTTGTCATCGAAGATATCCCGCAGGAGCACAATGGTGTGACTGTCGGGGACGGCTCAGCTCCGTTTGTCGATCATCCGGACTGGTCTGATTACGCCTATCGCGGGCTGGACAAGGTGAAGGAGAACCTTCCCGATGTTCTGTCGGGCTTGCCTGTCGAAAGCGTTTCGATGGCCTACCAGCTCGTAACGGCGTCGCATGTTCAGGGAACCATGCGCATGGGTGAGGATCCGGAAACTTCAATTGTGGATAAGGATCTCATCCATCACCGCGTCCGCAACCTCACCTGCGTTGGAACATCGGTCTGGTCGAGCTGTGGCGTCGCCAATCCAAGTCTGACAGCTGCGGCGCTCTCTCTTCGCGCCGCCAATACCGCCTTTGCCAGTCAGGAAGACCCGTCATGATCAGGCTGAACCGACGCCAGATGATGGGACTTGGTGCCGCCGCTGCGGTGGGCGGTGTTCTAACAGGCGCATGGGGGCTGCATCGCACCTCGCAACGGCTGGCTGGTGAGCTACTCCTCGACGCCTTCCCCGGATTACAAATCGAGGAAGCCGATCTCCGGCAGTTCGAACAGGATTTCATGCAGGCCTACTGGCTGACGCAGATGGAGCGGATTTCGCTTCGTGGCATATCGGCTGCGGTCGGCCTCCTCGGGGCGGGGGGCGTGAGCTGGATTCCCGGTGTTCGCGGCCGACTGGACCATATGCGGCGCGCCGTTATCACCGTCTTCCTTACAAATTCAGACTACTTCACGCTGGAGAACCCGACAGTCGACACCGTCTATTACCTCGGCGTGGACAAGAACCGTCCTTGCGGCAATCCATTTGCGCGCTTTGACTAGGATCAACTGACGATCAAAGACGAAAAGAGACGCATTGATCGTCCACCAACGCTGTTCTTGATGGTAGAGCGTAACGGCGCGCTCGCGCATACTGGAGAAGAAGGCGCGCTCCCCGAGTAAATCTGGCGTGCCGTTTGCAACAAAACGCCCTGATCTGTCAGCGCAGAGGCCCTTTTATGTCGTCAGACACAGCTGAAAATCTACCGCTCGTCGCCATCGTTACCCCCGTCTATAATGGTGCCGCCTTCCTTCGCGAAACGATGGAATGCGTTCAGGCGCAGGACTATCCAAATCTTGTGCACGTCGTGCTCGACAATAGCAGCACCGACGGCACCGCCGAGATCATTGAAGCATTTCAGGGCGCGAAGGTCCCCATCGTGACCGCGCGAAACCCCGAGGTTTACCCGCTCTACAAGAACTGGAACGCGGCCTACGATCTCGTCCCGGACGAGGCAAAGTATACCCGCCTGCTCTGCGCTGACGATAAGATGACATCCGACTGCACAAGCCGGATGGTCGAGATTGCCGAACAAGACCCAGACATCCTTCTGGTCGGCACAAACATCTACAAGAATGACGATCCCGTCCCATTCCTCTGGCCGCCAAATGAAACCGTCATGGAAGGCGAGGAAGTGGTCCGCCGCTTCTTCAAGAACGAGATGGGCTTCTTCGCCGTGCACATGCTCATGCGCAAGGATGTGTCCGAGTGGCGCACACCGATTTATGACGACGCCTATGTCGGCGCGGATTTCGAGGCGGTTCTGGCCATTCTGAAACGCGGCAAGTTCGGCATGGTCCACGACCATCTCGGCTGGGTGCGAATCCATGACGCTTCAGAAACCGCCAAAACGATCGTGAAGAAAAACACGCACTTCATTGACTGGCTCAAGACGCTGCACATCCACGGACGTGACGTTCTCTCGCCAAAGGAATTCGAGCAGGTCTCCAGACGCTATGAGCGCCATTATCTGCGCCGCACCATGCGCTGGCGTAAGGAGCATGGCGAAGAGTCCTCGCAGCCTCATATCAAGGCGCTGGAACAGACACGCGGACCGATCACCACCGGCGACTATGTCGGGGTGTTCTATGACTGGCTCCTGATCAAGCTGGGGGTCAGGAAGTACTGGTCGGGCTGGCCGAACTAGTGCCCGATGATTCCTCCTTCTTGGGCGAGACCGGAATGCCTGCCGACGCCTTCACGCCGCTCAACATTGCTTTCCGCGTCGGGAGCTTCCCGAAGCTGTCGGAAACATTTGTGCTGAAACAGATCTCCGGCCTGATCGGGCTCGGGCACCGGGTCACCGTGCTGGCGGAATCACGTTCGGGAGAGGCAAGCGCGCCTGATGGCATCGCCGCCACCCATTATGTTCAACCGCGCGCAGGCTGGTTGCAGGCGCTTTATCGACGCCTGCCCTATCGAATCAAACTCGCCCTCACCGCAGCCGCCGACCGGCGCATGTCGCGCGAGGCCGATGTCGTTGTCTGCAATTTCGGCTGGTTCGGCGAACAGGTCTTCGAAAACACGCGCACCTTGCCCGACGCCGCCAGGATCGTCACAATCTTCCACGGCGATGACATGTCCCGCAGCCTGAAAGACGGCTCAGCCGGCCGCTATGACGATCTTCTGAAATCGGATGGCACATTCCTGCCGATCAGCGATTTGTGGCGTCACGAATTGCTCAAGCTTGGAGCCGCCGATCGCCAGATCGAAATCTACCATATGGGCGTCGATCCCAATGAGTTCGACTTCCGGCCACGGCCCGATAACCCCGACGCCCCGTTCAGGATGATCGCCGTTGGCCGGTTCGTGGAGAAAAAAGGCCTTGAATACGCGATCCGCGCCATGGCCGAAGCGGCCGGGCAGATCGGCCACCGAAAGCTCCAGCTCGACCTGATCGGAGACGGTCCCCTCGCAGACAACCTCAAGGCGCTGACCGGTAAGCTCGGACTGGAAGACGCAGTGACCTTTCACGGGTTCCTGCCGCATGCCGAAGTCGCCAAAGCGCTCAAGGATGCAGATGCGTTCATCCTGCCAAGTGTTGTCGCTGCCGATGGAGATATGGAGGGCATCCCGGTCTCGCTTATGGAAGCCATGGCGAGCGGTTTGCCTGTTCTCTCGACGCGTCATAGCGGCATCCCGGAACTGATTGAGCATGGCGTGAACGGTCTACTGGCCGATGAGCGCGATGTCTCAGGGCTCGCAAAGCAGATTGTCGCTCTGGTTCAGGACCCCGCCGGACGTGCCGCACGCGCCGAGAAAGCACGTGAAACAGTCGAGCAGGATTTCAATCTGAACACGCTGTCGCTGCAGCTCAGCGAAATCTGCCGGGCGAGCATGAGCCCGGAAAGCTGATGAGCCTCGCGGTCAGCGTCATCGTTCCGACCTTCAATCGGGCTGGCCTCCTCAAGACCAGCATCGAGGCCCTATTGTCGCAGACCATCGCGCCAGCTGAAGTCATCATCGTTGACGACGGGTCGAGCGATGAAACGGCAGGTACCGCCTCTGCCTTCGGTTCCGCCGTACAATTCGTCCACAAGACGGAAAACCGCGGCAAGGCGCACTCCATCAACCTCGCCATGGACATGATCCGACAAGATGCTGTCTGGATTGTCGACGATGACGATATCGTTGCTGACGACGCACTGGAGAAGCTGACCGGGCTTCTCGCCAGCCAGTTAAACGCCGGCTTTGCCTATGGCCGTCACGATCGGTTCCAGGAGGACGAAGCCGGTCACCGTGAGAGTCTCGGAACCGGATACTGGCAGGACTGCACACCGGACGATTTCCTGACGACGACCCTCGAAGACTTCTTCGTCCATCAGCCCGGCATGATTGCCAGACGCGAGAGCCTGGCTCTGGCTGGCCCGGTGAACGAGTCCCTCGCCCGCTCGCAGGATTACGACCTTCTCATTCGCTTGGCGCGCGTCTCATCCAGCGTCTCGACGCAGGACATCGTCTTTTATCAGCGCCAACATGAAGGTGATCGCGGCGTCGGCGATGACCGGTTCTCTGCTGGTGAGCGGGACGCCAAATGGGTCTCCTTCGATCAGGAGATTTTCCGGAAGCTTCATGCCGAGATGAACCTCGACGAGTTCCTGCCCGGGACTTTGTCGGTGACAACCGACACAGACAAGCGCCGGGCCCTCCTTCAGCGCGGCGTGATCATGGCCCGCAAAAAACTATGGGATATGGCGGTGGGAGACTTTTCAACGGCCGCGACACTCGGTGCGGACAACCTGTCCGACATTGAACAGGACACGCTGCGGCGCGCCTTCGGCTCGAAATACGGGTGCCGTGAAATCATTGAGGCACCGGGCCTGACCCGCCTGATCCGAACCATAGGCGAGACCGGTCCGGCCGGTCCCGCGATTCTGCGATCCATTGCACGCGGTCTACGCTGGCGCATCCGTGAAGCCTTCGCAGCCCGCGATCCAAAATCGGCACTATTGTATGCACGCCGTTATGCCGAGCTAAACCATTAAGCATTAACCCCAGCCACTTGTCCGGCACGGATCTTGCCAGCCGCGAAGCAAAGCTTTGCGAAACACATGGGAACCATACCGCAATGAAAGTTGTCCTGCTCGCCGGTGGATTCGGCACACGCATCAGCGAAGAAACCAGCATCCGCCCGAAGCCGATGGTTGAAATCGGCGGCCGGCCGATCCTCTGGCACATCATGCGCTCCTATGCGGCTCATGGCCTGAAGGATTTCGTGGTCTGCGCCGGCTACAAATCAGAGTACATCCGCAACTACTTCCTGAACTACCGCAACACGCTGTCCAACTTCACGATCAATCTGAGGTCAGGCGAGACAGAGTTCCACGATACCGAAGCAGAAGACTGGAACGTCACGGTCATCGATACCGGCCTCAACACCATGACAGGCGGCCGCATCAAGGCGGCTCGGCCTTACATTGGCGACGAGCCGTTCTGCCTGACCTATGGCGACGGCGTCTCAGACATCAACATCACCGAGCTGCTCAAGTCTCACGAAGCATCCGGCGCGATGGCAACGCTTACCGCCGTGATCCAGCCTGGCCGTTTCGGCGGCTTGTCTGTCGACTCAAAAGGTGGTCCGGTCCGGTCGTTCCGTGAGAAGGCGGCCGAGGACGGCAACCTGATTAATGGTGGCTTCTTTGTCTGTAACCCCGGCGTGTTCGACTATATTGACGGCCCGGATACGGTCTGGGAGCGCGATCCGCTGGAGCGTCTCGTTGAGGACAAAGAGCTGAACGCCTATCGCCATTCCGGCTTCTGGCAGCCAATGGATACGCTGCGTGACCGCAACTATCTGGAAGATCTCTGGACAAAAGGCGAAGCCCCCTGGGCCCCGTCTCACGATTAGGCCGTCAAACAGGGCGGCGAACAGCCACCCTGCTCCTTACCCGTCTCGATTCATAAGCGCGTCGAAGCCGCGATACCTGGCGATCATCCGGGCCTCGCCTTCTGCGCCCTCGCCATTCACACCGTGCTCCATCCCAATAATGCCGCGATAGCCCTTGGTATGGATGTGCTGGAGAACGTTTGAGTAGTTCACTTCCCCGCTGCCCGGCTCGTTTCGTCCGGGGTGGTCTGCAATCTGGAAGTAACTGATCTCATCCCAGCTCGTATCGATCGCCTGGATGATGTTCCCGTCCATCACCTGATGATGATAGATGTCGAACAGCAGCTTGCAGCCAGGACGGTCCACTGCGCGACAAATCAGATAGGCATCGTCAATATTGTCCAGGAAGACGTGCGGGAAGTCGGTGCCGGAATTGATCGGCTCAAGGGCCATGGTCAGTCCGTGAGACTCGATCAGGTCGCAGGCATAGCGAAGATTTTCGATGACATTAATGAGTTGGTATTGCCGCTCAACGCCGGGATCGTAGCGTCCGGCAAGCACAGTCATCTGCGTCGCGCCAGTTCTTTCCGCGCATGCAACACCTTCCTCGATCTGTTCCAAGAACATGGCTCGGGCATCCGGATCCGCCGTCGTCATCGTGGGCTTGCTCCATCCATGACGATCGGCGGCCACAAAGATACCCATCTCAATGCCAAGATCGCTCATGGCAAGCGCCAGCCGCTCCTGCTGATCAGGGGTACGGCGTGGCATGAAATTATCCTCCCACGCACGGAACCCCTGATCAGCAGCGAACGCCAACTGGTCTATCAACTCCGTTCCGGCAGAATCTTCAAACATGCCGAAATGAGGTGCGAACTTGGTCCGGAACGGTCCATCATAATCCTCATCGACGACTTGCAGCGTGTCGATGTACGGCGTTGATCCACGGCTGAACTGGTCAGGCGCGTGGTTGTCATCGGGTATCCAGGTCCTCTCAGAGCATGCCGACGTCGCGGCGGCTGCAGACGCGGCTAGGAATGCGCGTCTTGAAAACGGCGACTTTTGCATCGGCTGATCATCACTCATGTTTTTACCATTGCCCTCAAAGCTCCGACATCAATTCAACGTAAAGCAACAAGCCTGCCAGAACAGCTGATGCACAAGCATAGGTCAGATTTCAAATCCGGGACCCAGGGGTCATCAATTTCTGGCACAGCGATTGCGGTCACATTCTTACAGCGCCGGTATGCAGCTGCAGCTGTTGGTTTTTTTAGAAGAAGAGAGCATGCCGCAAACAACAGTAAGCGACGGAACGCTGAGAGAAATTCTGGACTATGCTACCGGCACAGCCAAAGAAGGCGGATGCAGCCCAACGGCCAAAGCACGCCTTTCGTCTTTGAGGCGTTCCTGAGCAATAACGGCCCTACTTTCGTCGTTTCCGTACAGGAAGCGTCTGGAACAAGACAGGAAGACACGTAGCCAGATGGCAACCCCGACCCAACCTTTGAGCTCCGGACCACCCGCCGCCAAACCCGGCGGACTGGGCGGCACTGTTGCCAAAGGCGCGATCTGGACAAGCCTTGCCAATATCGCCCGCATCACCTCCGCCGTGCTGATCATCCCGATTCTCAGCCGTTTTCTGGATCTGGCCGATTTCGGGATCATGCAGATCGCGATGCCGATCATCCTGTTCCTGATGATCTTCAACGATGTCGGGCTTGGTCCTGCGCTGGTGCGCGCCGAGAACCCATCACGCGCCATGTGGTCGAGTGTACTGTGGACTAATCTCGGCCTCGGACTGATCATGACCTGCGGGCTTTTCGCCATTTCCGGTCCACTGGCTGACTTCTTCCGCGAACCGGAAGTCGAGCCGATCACGCAGGCCCTGTCGATCGCCTTGATTCTCAATTGCCTGAGCATTGTGCCGGGAGCCCGGTTACAGCGCGACCTCAAGTTCAAGCAGATGACAATCGTCGAAGTCGTGTCGATTTCCTGCGGGATCGCCGCCGCTGTCGTGACCGCGATACAGGGCGCTGGGGCATGGGCGCTCGTCTATCAGCAGGTCGCAATGTTCTTCGTGAAAACCATCATGCTATGGGGATTTGCGCGGAATACGACTGTCGCCTTCGAATACCGTTGGAGCGAGATCGCAAATGTGTTCGGCTTCAGCTCGAACCTGCTCGGCACACGCTTTATCACCTTCCTCGCCAACAACGTGCCAAATCTGTTGATCGGCAGGGTGATCGGGGTGACCGCGCTCGGCGCTTACTCAATCGCCTTTCGCATCATGATTGTGCCGGTACAGATTTTCGCCCAGGGGCTGACGTCGGTGCTTCTGCCGACAATGTCGCAATTCCATACCGACACCAGCCGCATGCGCGCCGCCTGCCTGCGGACTTATCGTCTAGTTGCGTTGATCATCTTCCCCGCATTGGCCGGGATCGCCGCGCTCGCCGAACCCCTCGTGGATATCGCCCTTGGAGAAGGTATGGCGGCGGCCGCCCCAATTCTCGCCCTGATTGCACCGGTCGGGGCCGTGAAGTCGCTGCTCAGTTCACAAAGTGCCATGTACATGGCGCTTGGGCGCGCGGACGTTCTGTTCAAATGGGCCACCATCGAAGCGGTACTCATCTCTGTTGGCTTTGCGATTGGTATCCAGTTCGGGCTGATCACCGCGGTTCAGATCTATGTTGCTGTGCTGTTGCTCGTATCCCTGCCAAGCATGAAGGCGCTTCTGCGCCTCGTGGATGGAACGCTGCTAGGGCTTGGCCGCGCGCTTTGGGCTCCCCTCGTCATCTCTCTGGCCATGACACTCACGCTTCGACAGGTCTGGCCCCTGGACCTCGCCTTCATGCCGGCGGACCCGCTGCTGCGGCTTCCGGTCTTCGTGGTTGCCGGTGTCGTGTTTTACGGCGTTGGCCTGCTGGCATTCGACCGAAAAGCCTTCGGTGAGTTTCGAACCATCGCAGCAGCCATCGTGTCGAAATAAGCCCAATGCCGGATTTCGAACCAGCCGAGTTTTCGCGCTAGAGCGCCGCTCAATGGCGGGACTGCTGAAAAACTTGCAATTCGCACCCCATATCGCTTATCCCGGCAACCTTTACGCCGCACCCAGAAGAGGCGCCCCATGGCAGAACTCATCATCCCCGGCCCGTCCGGCCGCATCGAAGGCCGCTACACAGAGCCGCCCGTCGAAGGCGCACCAATTGCGCTGATCCTTCATCCCCACCCTAAAGCGGGCGGCACTATGCAGGACCCGATCTCGATTCGCCTGTTCCAGCTGTTCGAAGAGCGCGGCTTTGGCGTCCTTCGCTACAACTCACGCGGCGTCGGTCGTTCGCAGGGTGTCTACGATCAGGGTATCGGTGAACTCGAAGACGCGGCCTACGTCCTCGACTATCTCGAAAACCTCACCGAAAGCCCGCGCTATGTCTGGTGCGCCGGTTACTCCTTCGGGGCCTGGATCACCCTTCAGCTGCTGATGCGCCGCCCTGAGATTGACGGCTTCCTTGCGGTCTCCCCGCCTGCCAACCACTACGACCTGACCTTCCTCGCTCCTTGCCCGGCCTCCGGCCTGATCATCAATGGCGATAATGACGCCGTCGCGGGCCCGGCCGACGTCGAGCGCGCGCTTCAGAAAGTCCGTGTCCAGAAGGGCGAAGTGATCGAACGCGACGCCGTCCCCGGCGCAAACCACTTCTACGAAGGCAAGATGGACGAGCTGATCGAGAAGTGCGGCATCTACCTCGATCGCCGCCTCGCCGAAGCCGAAGAGAAGCTGCGCCTCGAAGCCGAAGAAGACTGACGCTCACGAGAACGTCAATCCACTCGCTCTCCCCTGCATGCTAGCACCGGCGCGCATCCAGGGAGTTTGATGTCATGCGCGTTGTTCAAGCATTCGCCGCTTTTTCTGTTCTGGGACTCGCCGCCTGTGGCGCGCCTGCCGCGTCACCGGAGTCCCCGGCTCAGGTGACGGAAATCATCACCGAAGAGACCCGCCTCGTGGCCGCGTTGTCCTATGCGGACTGGTGCGGCAGCTGCAAGGTCCTCGATCCGAAGCTCGCCGCCATTCGGACCGGTGAGCCAATTGAAGGCGTCTTGCACGTCGTGCTCGATTTCACCGATAAGGATGAAGTCGCTTACTTCACCGCTGCGGATGAAGCCGGCATCGGTGAGGCTGTTCGCGCCTACTACAATGAAGGCGTCGGCACCGGCCTCCTGCTGCTCGTCGATCTCGATGATGGCGAGGTTGTGAGCGTGGTGCGCAAGGACATGACCGAAGCCGAGATCCGCGCGGCCCTCGAAACTGCAGCCGCTGCGGCCTAAACCCCGATCAAGCGCCCGCCCGTCATCGGTGCGGGCGCCCCGGTCGTCTCCGGCCAGCTGATAGGCAAGTCGCGCTTCGTCCGCACGGCAAGGAAGGCGAACGCTTCAGCCTCGATCGAATCGCCACGCCACCCGGCATCCTCGGCCGTGATCACCCGCGCCGGCACCTCTTCACGCAAGCGCGCCATCATCGCCGGATTGTGACGGCCACCCCCGCAGACAACGAGGACCGACGGAGGCTCTGGCAGCAGTGCCAGCCCCATCGCCACCGCTCGTGATGAAAAAGCCGTCAGCGTCGCCGCGCCATCCTCAAAGGACAGGCCCCGCGCCATGTTGGCGTTGAAATCGTAGCGGTCGAGTGACTTTGGCGGCTCCTCCCCGAACCAAGGATGCTCACAAAGCTGCGCCAGCAGGCCTTCATGAACATGTCCGGCCGAAGCGAACCGACCGCCGTCATCATGCGTTCCGCGGCCATGCCCCTCTACCCATTCATCGATCGGTCCGTTTGCCGGCCCTGTATCAAAAGCAGACAGCGTCCCGTCTGCAGCTCGGCCCGTGATATTGGCAACCCCGCCCAGGTTAAGTACCGCCGCTGCCTCGCCCTGCATTCGCTCAAGCAGCGCCCCGTGATAGGCCGGGGCCAGCGGCGCGCCTTGCCCGCCTGCCGCCACATCCGCCGTGCGAAAATCAAAGGCGAGGGTGAGACCAAGCTCAGCCTGCAACCGCGCACCATCCAGAAGTTGGCGCGTTGCACCCTTGGAGTCCGGCGTCGGCCGCCGGTGAAGTACCGTCTGCCCGTGAACCCCGGCAATCACCGGGGCCGGTCCATCCCAATCCTCAAGCAGCATCCGCCAGGCGTCGAGATGCGTGGCCGTGATGACCGCCTCCATGTCGGCGAACGCAGTCGCAGGCTCCGACCCCTTCCAGTTCCACTCGCGCGCAGCCTGCGTCCCGTCCTGTAGGACGGCGCGTTCCTCGGGCGTGTACTTGCGCTCGGCAACGGCCCCGAAATCGAGCACACGCACGCCGTCTGTCAGAATCAGGGCCGCATCCACAGCGTCCAGCGAGGTGCCAGACATGAATCCTGCCGCCCAGACAGGCTCGAAATCCTCATGCGTGCTGTTCAAACCTGTTGGCTCCCGTGCTAGTGCGCGCCGCTTACGGAGACCGATATGAGCGCCTACACATCTGATTTTCTGCGCGAGTTAGACGCGCGCGGCTTCATCAAGCAAGTCACGCACACGGATGAACTGGACGCCTACTGCGCCAGCGGCACGCCCTCCGCCTATATCGGATTCGATGCGACCGCCGACAGTCTGCATGTCGGTTCGCTTATGGGCATCATGATGCTCCGACGGCTTCAGCAGGCCGGCGGCAAACCCATCGTGCTCATGGGCGGCGGCACCACCAAGATCGGTGACCCCACCGACAAGGAAAAGTCCCGCCCCCTGCTGACCGAATCCCAGATCGCCTCCAACATTGAAGGCATCCGCAAGGCGTTCGAGCCCTTCCTGACGTTTGGCTCCGGTGAAACTGACGCCCTTATGGTCAACAATGCGGACTGGCTCAACGAGCTTGGATACATCGACGTGCTACGCGAGGTTGGCCGTCACTTCACCATCAACACGATGGTGAAGCAGGATACCGTCGCCCGGCGCCTCGCAGCCGAGCAGCCCTACACCTTCCTCGAATTCAACTACCTGCTCTTGCAGTCCTACGACTTCCTCGAACTCTTCCGCCGTCATGGGTGCGCCCTGCAAATGGGCGGTTCCGATCAGTGGGGGAATATCCTCGGCGGCGCGGACCTGATTCACAAAGCCGATGGCGGCGACGCGTTCGGCCTCACCTGCCCACTCATCACCACCGCGTCCGGCGGCAAGATGGGCAAGACAGCCGACGGTGCCGTCTGGCTGAATGCCGACCGGCGCAGCCCCTACGAATACTGGCAGTTCTGGCGCAACACCGAAGACGCCGATGTCGGCCGTTTCCTGCGCCTCTTCACCGAACTCCCACTGGATGAGATCGCCCGCCTCGAAAGGCTGGAAGGCGCGGAGATCAACGACGCCAAGATCGCGCTTGCGGACGCCGCCACGGCGCTCCTGCATGGCGAGGAAGCCGCAGCCGAATCCCGGACCGCCGCTGCAGCCGTCTTCGAGTCGGGGGCGAGCGCTGACGCCTTACCCACCGCCGAAGTGCCAGCCAGCGAACTGGAGAGCGGCTATCTCGTAGCCGCCGCCTTCACAGCCGCAGGGCTCACCAAGTCCAATGGCGATGCGCGGCGAATGATCAAGCAGGGCGCTGCCAAAGTGAACGATACCGCGGTGGCCGATCAGAACGCCACGCTTTCAACCGATGATCTCGTCGATGGCGCGATCAAGCTTTCGGCCGGCAAGAAACGCCACGCTTTGATCAAGCCGGTCTAGTCGACCACTTCCGGCGGCGGCAGCGGCTCAAGCTCTGACGGAATCGGATCATCCGGATCGCGGGTCTGGAATTCGGGAACATCGGTCTGCGCCGGGTTCTCGAAGATCCGCCGAATGATGCCCGGTGCAACCGCCGAAAGCGGGTTCACCGATACCTGCGCCTTCTCCAGCGTCCCGCGCACGGAGTAGGTCAGCGAGAACACGCCCTCTCCATCGCGGCCGACGACAAGGTCGCCAATGATCGGTATCCCGCCCAGCGCCGAGTTCAGGCCGAAACTCGGCACGAGGACGCCGTCGATATGGATGTCCCCGTCCTCTGTGCCGACATAGCCATTGACCGTCAGGCCGAGTGCCGGCCCCGAAGCACGGCCCCCATCCACGATGTAGCGGCCATCGGAAATCGTCAGCGGCACATCGATCCGGCTGAACAACACGCCTTCCCCGCCCAGCGTATCGGCAAGCCCGCGCAGAGAGGCGAGCGAAAGAATTTGCGTCAGGAATGGCGCATCGCGCAGGCGCGCATCGGAGATGCTGATATCGATCTCTGACGGCGTGGAGCCGGGCACCAATTGGCCATCGAGCTCAATTCGCCCGCCTTGCAGGAAGTCAGCTCCGAGGAAAGCGCTCGTCAGGAACCCAGCATCGCCCGCATCAAGGCTGACTTCCGCGCCCCGCTCCACCGCCTGGTAGGACGCCTCGAACGGTTCGCCGCTCTCCAGCCGGCCCGCCGCGGAAAAAGACTGCAGCCCTTCGGCGGTCGAAATCATCGCCATCCGCGCCGTGCGCATTTCCAGCCCGCCGCGCAACCGGAGCCGGTCAACCTCGGCATCGAGCGTCAGCGGATCGTCAAAACTCCCCGCTCCGCCCATCGCGCCAATATCTGGAACCGCGCTGGAGACATCAAGAAAAGCGCCGGACAGGCTGACCGACAGGCTGCCATCGCCGTCCCGCGTGATTTTCCCGCTGACATCTGCGCGATCTTCCAGGAACGCCCGCCGCAGATCAGCCGCCAGCAATTGTCCGTCCTCGGCAAAAGTGATGTCACCATCGAGAATGACATCATCGGCTTCAAGGTAACCTGAGGCCTCGCGCGCCTCTGATTGCGCATCAAAACTCAGCGTGGCGCGCGCACGATCCCCGGCCGGCTTGATCCATCCAATCTCGGAGAGATCGATCCGTGCTCGGGACAGATCGAACGCGACATCGGCCTTCGCGACGGAGTTGCCTGCCGCCTGCCCCTGCATCTCGACGGGGATTTCACCGCTCAGAAAGGCTCGGCCCAGCACGCCGAACCGGTTGAGCACGTCCGGCGTCACAATGGCTGAGGCCGAGATATTGGCCGGTCGGCCACCATCGCTGAACCCATCGCGCCAGGTGAACTGAACCGGAGCCGGCCCGAGATCGCCATACCCCCGGACCGTCAGTGAGCTTTCATCCAGCGTCACATCTGCGCGGGCCTCCGTCAGGTCGAGCCCGGCTGCGACGCTGGTCAGCCCGCCCTCACGCACCACGCCTTTCACCGACATGCGAATGTCCTCGAACGGGACGTCAGATAAAGCGGGCCGGAACATTTCGAACGTGGCCTCGCCCTGCCCGCTCACACGCTCAGGGTCGAACCCCATCTCCGCTTCCAGCTGCAGGCGGGACTCCGACACTGTCCGCAAAATCTCCACGGCCTCACCCGTGCCTTCGGCGTAGATCCGGAAAGGCTCGCCCTTTGGCATGAACTGGGGAAACTCCACGAGTCCTTCAGTGAGCTGCCAGCCAGAGAAAGTGCCGGTATCCAGATCGGCACGGAAGCCATTGCCGGTCAGGCGTCCCTGCCCGCTCGCACCCTGAACAGGCGGCAGATCGTGCAGGAACCCGACCTCGGCATCGCGGACGGTAAACTCCACCAGTAGATGCTCATCCTTTAGGTGCCCCGCTTCAAAGCTGTCCGGTCGAAGGGTCAGCTCCGCAGTCGCTTCGACGAGTTCGGCATTGGAGATGTTATCCGCCGCGAAATTGCGCGCCCCGCTGCCAAGCCCGACCGGCCAGTATGCCAGAACGTCTCCGACATTCGCGGGCCCGGCGAGCTGAGCGGTGATGTCTCCGCGAAGCGCGCCATTGTCACCGGCACCGAGAGAGATCCCGCCCTGCGCCGACAACACAGCTTCTTCGGCAATACGAACGCTCGCTGTCCCAACATCGACCCGCCGCGCCCCGAGGTCGAGCACGCCATCGGCTTCGATGTCCCTCAACTCCCACGGGGCTTCGAACATCGGTGTTGCGTCCAAACGCAACCGATCGCTCTCGAACGAAAAGGTCCGCGCCGCCGCGCCGCGAAGGGTTCCATCCAGCACGCCGTCCAGATCGCCGCTGATCTTGTCCGCCTCGACATCGCGCAGGCTGAAATCAAGCTGGTCGAGTTCGGCGCTGTAATCGGCTTCGAATGCTGCCTGCTGGAACTCCACTGGCAGACCCGCAAGGCCGAACTGACCGGCACCAATCTCACCGTCGAGGTTCACAATCGACACGCCATCGGCAGCGCTAGCCTCCGCCGTCAATGCCAGCCGGACAGGGGCATCGGTCTCCGCCTGCGTCTCCAGCCGGCCAAAGGTCAGCTCCGATAGCTGCCAGCCGACGAGGCCAAGCTCGGCCTGCAAGCCAGCAAAGGCTTCGGTGGTAGCCAGCTGTATGGCGAGGCCCCGGCGCGCATCGTCTTCTCCGAGGCGGCCCGACACGCGCAGCACGAGATCGCCGGGCTGGCGGTCCAGCCGCAGCGAGGCATTGCTCAGTGAGGTCAGTTGTTCGCCATCCTTATTGACGACGCGAATCTCGAATTCATCGAAACCGACGCGCTCAAGATTGAGCTGCTCGGAAATGCTCTGCGCGCCAGACAGGATGAAAGGTAGCGCATTGTTGGTCGCGTCCAGCCACTCCGCGCCCGTTTCCGGAAACTTGTCGCTCTCGGGAATGGGCGGCAGCGGTTCGCCGGCAATGGACCAGGAGTTGCGTTCAATTTCGGTGACATCTAGCCGGCCGCGTAAAAGCAGCAGCCGCAACACTTCAAGTCGTCCGGTAAACAGCGCCGAAGCGTTCAGATCGATCTCGGCCTGCTCGGCCGTGGCCGCCTGCTCTCCTGTATTACTGTAGAGCGCGAGCCCTCGCGCGACGACCAGCATGCGCCGCTGTTCAGGGGCCCACTCCAGCCAGAGATTATCAATCGTGGTTCGGCGTCCGTCTCGAGCATCGGATATGGCTCCCGCCACATCGTCCTTGAAGATATCAATCTGCAAGGGACCGCTGGCCAGCCGCAGCGCGAGAATCACCGCAAGCACCGCCGCGAGCACGATCAATCCGCCGATGATTTCGACGATCACGACTTTCGCGGTTTGGCGAACCAACTAAAACACTCCGTCAGGTGGGCGGGCCCAACATAGACCCTCATCACATCAAGCTGCACTGAAGCAAAGGCGTTAACATGGCGAATACGATCGAAAGTGGCGATAAAGCACCCGATTTCAAAATGGAAAGCACAGCAGGCGGAGAAGTTTCACTTGCCGACTTCGCTGGCAAAAAGCTTGTCCTGTACTTTTATCCCAAGGACGACACACCCGGCTGCACCAAAGAAGCGATCGCCTTTACCGGTCATGCCGATGCGTTCGAGAAAGCCGGTGCAAAAATCCTCGGTGTTTCAAAGGATACGCTGGCCAAACATGAAAAGTTTCGAGCCAAGCATGACCTGGGCATACACCTCGCATCAGACGCAGATGGCTCTGTATGCGAAGCCTATGGCGTGTGGGTCGAGAAGAAGATGTACGGCAAGACCTATATGGGCATTGAGCGCGCAACCTTCTTGATAGGAGAGACTGGCAAAGTCGAACAGGTCTGGCGGAAGGTTAAAGTCGCCGGTCACGCGGAGGCCGTTCTTGAGGCTGTGACGGGCTGATCGGACCTGTCGCTTTTGTAAGAAAGCAAGAGCGTTAAGGCAGAATTTACCTGTCCAGAAAATAATAGTTCAAACGTGTGTCTTGGGGGTTTCACCCATCTTGGAATTTGCGTTAGAAGATTCCCCAAGGGTTAGGGAACGGCATCTGCTTGTGCAGCAGTGTCGGAGTGAGAACACCAATCGGTGGACAGCGTAATATGGCGAAGTTGAGTACCAAGGCTCGGTCTTTATTCAACAGGGTGTTCCCTGAACGCCAAATTTACCATCGCAGCGGCGGCACCGTTCAGTACATTTCAGTCTCGCCATGGCAGCAGGCCATTCTCGCGGCCGGTGTCGCCGCCATCGCAGGCTGGACCGCTTTCGCTACCGTTGACTATGTCGTGTCCGGCGGGTCCAGCATGGCCGAAGGCGTCGATCAGCGCGAGCTGGAAAAGTATGAGCGCTGGGTCCAGGATCTCCGCGCAAAGGATGCCCTCTCTCGCTCACTCCTTGAAGAACGCACCGATGCCTTCCAGCGTGCCACGGTAGAATTCGAAGAGCGGCACGAAACGCTCAAAGTGCTGCTCGACGCGCTCAACGAAGAAGAAGATCTCGAATCCTCTGCACTTCGCGGAAACGGATCGGAAGTTCTCGTGCGTGCCTCCATTGATGTGGCAGACACACGCCAATCCCGGTCCGCGCCAGTGATGACGGCCTCCTTTGAGCGGGCAGGCATCACGGGCCAGCTCAATGATCTGTCGACGGATCAGGTCGCGTTTCTCGAAACGGCTGAAGACCTTGCCGTTGATCGGGCCGAACGCGCCCGCGGCATTCTCCAGCTGACCGGCGTCGACAAAAGCCGCATCTACTCTACTGCCGAGATGGGCGGCCCGCTTGTCGAGTTCGCAAGCCTGTCGACCGGATCGACGCAAAGCAGCGACCCGCTCTTTAACAGCCGGGTCAATCAGGTCGCAGCGCGCATGGAAGAAGCGCGCTACTACGAAGACATCGTCAACAGCCTACCCCTCGCGACACCGATCGGCGTCCCGTCACGGTTGACCTCGAATTACGGTTTGCGGGTTGATCCGTTCACGAAACGCCCGGGCTGGCATGGTGGTATCGACATGGCGGCCTACTTCAAGGCTCCGATTGTTTCGGCCGGTCCGGGCAAAGTGGTGTTCGCCGGACGAAAATCAGGTTATGGTCGCATGGTCGATGTTGAACACGGGTTCGGGTTCAAGTCGCGTTACGCCCACCTTAACGCCATAAGTGTTAAAACTGGCGACGAAGTTGCAATCGGTGATACACTTGGTTTGATGGGCTCAAGCGGGCGAAGCACCGGACCGCACCTACACTACGAGGTTTGGTTCCAGAATAAGCCATATGATCCGTTAAAGTTCTTGAAAGCAGGCAAACATGTTCACGAAAACTAAGGCCGGAGAATCACCGGTGCCGACGGCAGCCCCTAGCAATCCAACTCAGGATGCGATCCGATCTGCGGCGAGCAAACCGACTGGACGCGCGGCAGCCTCGATCATTTGTGGTGACATGAAGATCAATGGTTCGGTCTCATCTGAAGGAGCCCTCCAGATCGACGGTCACGTAGATGGCGACGTCGCAGCGGCCGACATCACAGTCGGTGCCTCTGGCCAGATCGTCGGTGAAGTCAAAGCTGAGGTCGTCAAGGTGAAGGGCACAATCCGCGGCTCCATCCGCGCCCGCAAGGTTGAGTTGGAGAGCGGTGCGCGTGTCGAGGGCGACATCGTCCACACCTCGCTGTCCATCCAGTCAAACGCCGTATTCGAAGGTCAGGTGAAGCACGCTGACGATCCACTCAAGGATACAGGTCCGAAAGCTGCCAGCGCGCCGGAGCCAGGTGCACGCCCTGCCGCTGCCAACAGTGCAGCAGCGCCGGCCGCTGCACCGTCAACGCCGTCCGCCCCCTCTTCCACCTCATCGATGACATTCGGTGTGCCACCATCGGGCGGCAAGCCGTCCTGAAACTGACAGGCTTACAAAGTTCAAGGCCGCCCTTTCGAGGCGGCCTTTTCCTTGAACAGTCTGTTCGTACGTGGACTTCTAGTCGATCGCGTCATCAAGCCGGGGATCGACCATCGGCCGGGCCGGACGCGATTGCGGAGCCACATCGTCTCGCGACACAAGGAAGTCCGCCATCTTGGTCTTGTCCTTGCGCTCCTGAAGCCAGGTGTACCAGGCCAGGCTGATCCAGGTGAGGTGAAACCCGAGGCCGGCGATCAAGGCAACCCAGCCAGGGATCGGCCCGATATGAGCACGGTAGGCAAACTCCTCCCAGCTCGACACATCCGTCGGATGGATCGCAATCTTCGCGAAATAGGCCGCCCCGAGTATCGAGAATAACCAGCCATAGTTACGGCGCAGCCGTCGCCCGATCGAGCGGGCCATGGATATTCGATATTGCGGTTTCTCGTAATCGTCGGAGAGCGCTGTCCCCTTGCCCAACGAGATGTTCGCGCCTTCGCCCCGAAGCATCGGCACGTAAAACGCGATCTCGAGAACGCGCGCGCGAAACCGCCACACATAGAAGAATCGGTAGCGGCGCGCTTCCAGCATCAGGAAGACCACGCAGAGCAGTGCCACCAGAACAATGGGAAACGGCGAGGCCTGTACACTTGCAAAGGCAACCGACAGGCCGATGCCAGTGGAGATCACCGCCCAGTTCGTAGTCTGGTCGAGCCTTTGCCGCCAGATGGTCGAGCGATACACCTCCGCCCGGTAAAGGTGGGCAATCGCACCGACTTCCTTGGACTCGCAAATGCCAAATGGCGGGTCTTCATCTTCAACCATACCGCATCATTGCTGAGTCTGGCCGTTGACGGAAGCCCGTGTAGCGATCAGTGGTCCGGCATGGCCTGCATATCGGCTGAGACAGGCGCTTGTCGATCGCACACGCCATGCTCCAGAATCGCGCGATAGCCCTCCAGCGCCTGCCGCACGAAACGCGTATCTTCGCGCTCGGCTTCAGCCTGAATTCGGGGCGTCACACTTGCCACCTGGCCTGTGATCCGCGCGCGCCAGAATGCATAGCGCACACTGCCAGGGTCCTGCGTCACGGATCGCGCGCGGTCGAACCGGGTCAGATCACACCGCCGCATCGCCGCTTCGGCCAGACCATGGGCAAGCATATCCCGCTCAAAGCCGCCATCCCGGTCTGAGGCGCGCATCAGCCCGTCCATCTCGTTCATGATGCGGCGGGCCAGCGTGTCATCGCTGGTCTCGATGGCCATAGCAGAGAGGATTTGCGGCCGCCCGATATTGAAGGGCGGTGCCCCGCTGCGCACCCGCCTGAGAAAAGTCGCCTCGCCCTTGGCCTGCAAGACGTTAAAACCCGGCTGTGCCATCGACTGATAGTAGGTGTCCGGCCCCGCCGACGCGCGGGCGTCAAGCCGCGCCTCCCAATGGCTCAGCAGGGCCGCATCGCCGCTCGCAGCCGCGGTTTCCAGCATTGGCCGGGTCAGGCGCGCCCGCTTGTCCTCAGGCAGAAGAAAGGTGGCCTGCCAGATTTCTTCCAGAATCGGATCCGGCAAAACCGGATGCAACTGCTCCATTTGCTCCTCGGCAACCATGCTACCGGCAAGCCCGCAGGCAACGGCCGCAACGAGGATGGGTCTGAGCCAGGCCATACCGCTGACTACGATGCGTCGCTGAACGGGGGATGAGCAAGCCCGGCGTGAGCTGCAATCATTGGCCCCCTTCCCCAACGCGAGTCTTGGAGGGCGGGCCGGTCCACGCTACCTTATGCGTTCAAGGAGTCCGATCATGTTCCTCAACTTCTTCAACGAACTGCGCGAAGCCAAAGTGCCGGTCACGCTGAAAGAATATCTCGCCCTCATCGAAGCCATGGATGAAGGCGTGATCGATATGGATGTGGAGGATTTCTATTATCTCTCCCGCACCGCGCTGGTGAAGGATGAGCGCAACCTCGACAAGTTCGACAAGGTCTTCGGCCACGTCTTCAAGGGCCTCGACAGTCTGGAAGACGCCGTCAACGTGCAAGACCTTCCCGATGAATGGCTCCGCAAGATGACCGAGAAGTTCCTCACCAAGGAGGAAATGGACGAGATCGAAGCCATGGGCGGTTTCGAAAAGCTCATGGAGACGCTGAAAGAGCGCCTTGAGGAGCAGAAGAAGCGACATGAAGGCGGCAATAAGTGGATTGGCACAGGCGGCACCTCACCATTCGGGGCCAATGGCTATAATCCCGAGGGCGTACGCATCGGACAGGACAAGTCCCGCCATCGCCGCGCCGTGAAGGTCTGGGACAAGCGCGAATATAAGAATCTGGATGATTCGGTCGAGCTTGGTACGCGCAACATCAAGGTCGCCATGAAGCGCCTGCGCAAATGGGTGCGGCAGGGCTCCCCCGATGAGCTCGATCTCGACCAGACCATCCGCAACACCGCCCGGCAGGGTTATCTCGACATTTCCATGCGCCCGGAACGCCGCAACACGATCAGCGTATTGCTCCTGCTCGATGTCGGCGGTTCGATGGATCCGCATGTCCGCGTCTGCGAGGAGCTGTTCTCCGCGGCCCGGTCCGAGATCAAGAATCTCGAATACTTCTACTTCCACAACTGCCCCTATGAAGGCCTGTGGAAGGACAATCGCCGCCGCCACAATGAACGCATCCCGACCTGGGACGTGCTCCACAAGTATCCGAGCGACTACAAGGTCATCATTGTCGGCGACGCGACGATGAGCCCGTACGAGATTACCTATGCCGGCGGTTCGGTCGAACATTGGAACGAGGAGCCCGGCGGCCTCTGGATCCAGCGCCTTGTCGAGCAGTACCCGGATCTTGTCTGGCTGAACCCGGTCAAGGAAGGCGCGTGGGAGTATACCGGCTCCATCCAGCTCATCCGCGAACTGATCGGCCCGCAACGCATGTTCGAGCTGACCCTGGAAGGCCTCGGCGGCGCGATGAAGGAACTCGGGCGCTAGGCCTGATGACCGAGTCGACATTTCAATCGATCCAACTCGACCGTCCTGACGGTCAGCTTCGCGGCATCGCGCTCGGACACCAACCCGATCTCCTCCTGCTCCATGCGGGAGGTGAACATGCCGGTGTCTTCAAGCCCGTCATGCGCGGCCTGCTTGAGGCCGGCTTCGGCTCCATCGCCTATGATCAGCGTGGACACGGGCACAGCCTGAAGACGGGTGATGGGTCGCTGCCGAACTTCACTCATGATGCCGTCGCCATGCTTGAACAGCTGGACGCGCCCATCGCTGTTGGCTGCTCGCTTGGCGGCTTTTCCCTCTTGTCGGCGATTGCCCGGATCGGACAAGGCACGAGCGTAGAGGGTCTGGTCCTGCTGGATGTCACGCCGGAGCTGCACCCGCCGAGCGTTCGCGGCTTTCTGGATGGCCGCGATGATGTCGACGTCAACGCGCCCATAGTCGACGATATTCTCAGCCGGGCGGACGATCTCCGCGAGAACTGCCGGCAACTCCGGCTTCCTGTCCTTCTGGTTCGAGGCGGAACGGACTCACCGCTCACCGATGCCTCCGTCGAGCGCTTTCTCGGCTATGTACCACATGCGGACGTGCTCACTATTCCGGACGCAACACATCTCGTCGCCCAGTCCGCCCCGCAGGCGCTCACCGAAGTGCTCGTGGACGTCGCAAACACCCATAAGGCGCACGCCTGATAGGAGAGGATGGAAAAATGACCGTCGTTCTTGTCGAAACGCGCGGCCCTGTCCGCATCATCACCATCAACCGGCCGGAAAAGCGCAACGCCGTCGACGGTGAGACCGCCCACGCGCTGTACGATGCCTTCAAGGCGTTCGACGCCGATCCCGACGCCAAGGTCGCCGTGTTCACGGGGGCGGACGGAAACTTCTGCGCTGGCGCGGATCTGAAAGCCGTTTCCGAAGGCAACGGCAATCCGATCAAGGCGACCGGCGATTTCGGGCCGATGGGGCCGAGCCGGCTTCTGCTCTCAAAACCTGTCATTGCGGCGGTGGAGGGTTACGCTGTCGCGGGTGGGATTGAGCTTGCAATCTGGGCCGATCTGCGCGTCGCATCCGAAACTGCCCGTTTCGGTGTCTTCTGCCGACGCTTTGGCGTGCCGCTGGTTGATGGCGGCACGATCCGCCTGCCCCGCCTGATCGGGCAGTCCCGCGCGCTCGACATGATCCTGACGGGCCGGGAGGTCGATGCCGCAGAAGCGCTTGAGATCGGCCTTGCCAATCGCCGCGTCCCGGCCGGCGATGCGCTCGAAGCGGCCATCGCACTGGCCGAAGACATCGCCGCCTTCCCGGAGCTTTGCATGCGCTCGGACCGCCGCTCGGCCTATGAGCAATGGGATGTGGACCTGACCACCGCGCTGGAGGACGAAACCCGGCGAGGCCTTGAGGTCATCAGGAGCGGCGAGACTCGTTCCGGCGCGACAGAATTCACCAGAGGCAAAGGCCGGCACGGCCAGTTTTGAACCTCGCCGCCCGGACATTCGCCCTGACTACAACGGCCATGGTCGCTTTCGCGGCCAACTCGGTGCTGGGGCGTCTGGCGCTGGTTGATCAGGAAGCCGGTGCGGGTGGCTTCGCATTGATCCGGCTGATTAGCGGCGCAATCGCACTTGCCCTCATTCTGGTCGTCACGCGCAAATCAGCCATAGGAGACTGGCGCTCCGCCGCCGCGCTGCTCGGTTATGCGGCCTTCTTCTCCTACGCCTATATCGCCCTGCCCGCCGGGACGGGGGCGCTCATCCTCTTCGCGCCCGTGCAGATCACCATGGTCGGCGCGGGGCTTCTGTCGGGGGAGCGGCTCACACTTATGCAATGGCTTGGCCTGTCCGCCGCCGTCGCAGCGCTCGCCTGGCTGCTCTCGCCGAGCCTCGAAGCGCCATCCCTGATCGGCTCCCTGTCTATGGGTATGGCTGGGATCAGCTGGGGGCTCTATTCCATCTACGGTCGGAGCAAAGGTGATCCGACAGCCGCGACAGCTGGGAACTTCATCAGAGCCTCGGTACTCGCCGCCGTGCTGGCGGTCCCGGTCCTGATGATTGCGCCGGAGCCGCTGCCAACATCCAGAGGCGTCGCGCTGGCAGTGCTCTCCGGCGCAGGCACGTCCGGGCTTGGCTACATCGTCTGGTATGCGGCTCTGAAAGGGCTCTCCTCGACAAAGGCCGGTATCGCCCAACTCACCGTGCCGGCGATTGCCGCTGCTGGCGGCGTCCTTCTGCTAAGCGAGCCGCTGACAACCCGCTTCGTCCTCGCCAGCCTGCTGATCCTTGGCGGGGTCGGGCTCGCAACGCTGACACCCAGCCGGGTCCGCAGTCCTTTGTAATGAGTATCAGGCCAACTATCGGCCCGCCTCAGCTCATCGCGCACATACCGGTCACGACCATCTTCCCAAGATCATCGCAATTCTCCTGCGTAAAGACGAATTCGCCGGACATGCGATCGATATCAAGCGCGGTCTTAACCGACCGGCGCAACTCGCAATACGCGGGTTTGATGTCCTGGCGCAAGGTCAGGAGATCGTCGGTCATATTGACCTGGCAGGACAACATCCCGGCCTGCGAGCAGACATTATCCGCCCGGCCGGACTCGTTCTGAACGAACAGGAAACCATTCTCGAAATGGAAGCGAACGCTCGTACCGTGGCGTGGCAGAGCCTCATCCGTCGCCTCGCAACTGAAACCGGCCTTGCGCCGGTCGACACTACCACAGCTCGCAAGTGCGATACTGGCTGCCAGAATCAACCAAAGCCTCATGTCGTAGCTTATCCACCCAACGCAATTCAGTGGGCGCAGTAAAACAGCATGAGCAGTGACTGACCGGTTAATCCTGCTGCAGTGCTCTCGTCGCCAAGCCTCTTCGGCAAAACTGAATAAGGATCGCGCTCGCCTATCCCCGCCCTTTGCCCCGTAACCACAGGCCCTCGTAAAACCTTATCCCCCTCTTGCCACGCCCAGCTATGATGCTGGCATCGTCGCCCATGGGCCAGGTCCGGACCGGCTGGGTCGGGCGGCGGTGGGTGTGTTGACTGGCAGGGGCGGAGCGCCGGCTCTGATGGCCTGCCTAGCGACGCCGTCCGGGTGCCCGGTTAAACCCCGGGTGGGAAGCGCCCCGGCCGCCATGCTGGGCCCTGTGGAGACATGGGGTTTGTAGAAAGCAAGCATGGAGCACGGCTGAGGCCCGGCGGGACCGCGTGAAAGACACATCCGCGCGCGGACGCTCCGGCGTCAGGAACCAAGCGCACTAGAAATAGCGAGACGTTCGAAGCGTCCGCGCGCAGGCCCTTCGAGGGAGCCAGAGGGATAACCGGACGCGGCAACGCGGGCCGGATTGAGGTGCAGCCCCCCTCTCCCGCGGGGAGAGGGGTTGGGGGTGAGGGGCGCAATAGTCAGGTCAGAGCACAAACGAAAAGTCAGCGCCCCGCCCCCTCGGTTCCCCTCCCCGAAGGAGGGGGAGGCGCGAAACGGAAAGACCGGGAGGAGACAGAAAACTATCCCGCTCATCCCGGACTTGATCCGGGATCTGGCTCAGCCGGACTGAAACCCCTCAGCAATGCGGTGGGAAATCCCGACCTGCGCCGGGATGAGCGGATTATGAGACAGGCCCCATGGAAACCCACAGTCAGCATGAGCGAAGCGAACGCAAGAAACGTACAGCCTTGAGCCCGATCCATCGCGAAGCGGGGGTCAAACTAACCAACGCCGCAGCGGCCCGGGCGAAGCCCGGATCAGCCGCGAACAAAACGATAAAAAACCTTAGCTGTTCTCACTCAGAACCTGATCGCGCGCCACGGGGAGCAACTCAGCCATATGCTCACGGATACGCTCATCGGTCCGGTCGATGCCTTCAGCGTCGAAATCGCCCCGGATCTTGCGGAATACATCATCATCGCCGGCTTCTTCCAGATCGGCCAGCACAACTGCTTTGGCATAGGCTTCAGCATCGGAGCCGACGAGGCCCATCAGATCGGCCGCCCAGAGCCCCAGAAGCTTATTCCGACGCGCCATGACCTTGAACTGAGTGTCCTGATCAAGGGCATATTTGGCTTCTTCGGCGCGCTCGCGGTCATTGAAGGAGTTCATCTCATCTGGCCTTTCATGGCGTCGGCATTGATATTACTGGCATATAGGGACGCTGAGCCCTGCCAATCAAGCACCCGCAAGGCCGCAGGACGTGATCATGGTGTTTGTTTCAAAGCGCGGTGTGGAGTAGACGTATCGCTCACTTTTGGCGCGGGCCGAATCCGGACCGCTCATATTCCCTTTTTGACGAAGGACACACCGACATGTCCCGCAAGCGCATGATCTATGAGGGCAAGGCCAAAATTCTCTATGAGGGCCCCGAACCGGGCACTTTGGTCCAGTATTTCAAGGACGACGCGACCGCTTTCAACGCCGAGAAGAAAGCCATTCTCGATGGCAAGGGCGTCCTGAACAACCGCATCAGCGAGTTCATGATGACCCGCCTCACCTCGATTGGCGTGCCCAATCACTTCATTCGCCGCCTCAACATGCGCGAACAGCTGATTCGCGAAGTCGAAATCATCCCGATTGAAGTCGTGGTCCGGAATGTGGCCGCCGGCTCCATGTCGACCCGCCTTGGCGTGGAAGAAGGCGAGCAGCTGCCGCGCTCAATCGTCGAATTCTACTACAAGAAGGACGAGCTGGGCGATCCAATCGTCACAGAAGAGCACATTACCGCCTTCAACTGGGCCACAACCCAGGAACTCGACGACATGATCTCCATGGCGCTGCGCGTAAACGATTTCATGTCGGGTCTGTTTGCCGCCGTCGGCATCCGCCTGATCGACTTCAAGGTCGAGTTTGGCCGGCTCTATGAGGGAGATATGGTGCGCACCATACTGGCTGATGAGATCAGCCCCGACAGCTGCCGCCTCTGGGACATTGAATCAGGTGAAAAGCTCGACAAGGACCGGTTCCGCCGCGACCTTGGCGGCGTCACCGAAGCCTATGCCGAAGTCGCCCGCCGGCTCGGCATTATCAAGGAATCCCAGCAGGGTGCAGAAATTCTCGATTTCAACGGAGCGCCGAAATGAAAGCCATCGTCCATGTCGGTTTGAAACCCGGCGTTCTCGATCCTCAGGGCAAAGCCGTCGCCGATACACTCGGACGGATGGGCTATAATGAGGTTGAGGGCGCGCGCATTGGCAAAGTGATCGAGCTTGATCTTGAAGACGGCCTCTCGCAGGAGGCCGCAGAGGCCCGCGTCCGGGAAATGTGTGAAAAGCTGCTCGCGAATACAGTGATCGAAAGCTATCGGGTCGAACTCGCCGCATGATCAAGCTGACCTTCTGCCTGCATCGCCTGCCCTCTCTCAGCCGGGAGGAATTTCAGCGATACTGGCGGGAGGAGCATGCCCCGCTCGTCTCGAGCCATGCCGAAACCCTTGGCATCCGGCGCTACGTCCAAACTCATGCAGAAACGCATGAAATGAATGACGGAATCAGGGCCTCGCGCGATGCACCGGAAATGTATGACGGCATAGCTGAGCTCTGGTGGGAAAGCTGGGACGCCTTCTTTGCCGCTGGCGAGAACCCAGGCGCGGAGGCCGCCGGGGCCGCGCTTCTGGAGGATGAGCGCAAATTCATCGACCTGTCGCGCTCACCGCTCTGGTTCAACGAAGAGCATGTCATTGTTGGCTGAAGGAGGAAGTTTTTCAGCCCTGTAGTGAAAAATCCCCGCGGAATTAACCGCAGGGATTCAACGCGTTGGGAGGGTTGCGCCTAGTCCGTGATGTCTTCTTCAACATCCTGCGCCGTCTCTTTAACGACCTTGCCGGTGGCTTCCACATCTTCGCCGATGCCTTCAATTGTATTGCAGGCGGCGAGAAGCGGCAGGGCCGCGAGGGCTGCGATAAGAGCTTTCATGAGTGGTCCTCACTGTTAACTGTGACCGAATAAGTGGCCTCGACGTGTCAAAAACACAAGCCGGTTTCCTTCACAGGCGATTCGCTGCTAATGCGCGAGCCATGAAAACAGCCGTCATCGTTTTTCCCGGATCGAACTGTGACCGCGACGCTCAAGTCGCCCTGAAGCAGGCCACTGGCAGCGAACCTGCCATGGTTTGGCACAAGGACGGGACGATCCCGGACGGCACAGACATCATCATGGTGCCGGGCGGTTTTTCCTACGGAGACTATCTTCGCTGCGGCGCGATCGCCGGCAATTCGCCGATTATCAGCCAGCTGCTCAGCCATGCCGACCGCGGCGGGTATGTGCTCGGCGTCTGCAATGGCTTCCAGATACTCTGTGAAACAGGCCTCCTTCCCGGCGCACTAATCCGCAACGCCTCGCTGCACTTCGTCTGCAAGCCGCAGGCGCTGAAAGTGGAAAATGCCAACACTGCCTTCACGTCGGCCTATGCCGGGCGGGACGAAATCAGCATCCCGATCGCCCATCATGACGGCAACTACGTCGCCGACGAGGAGACACTGAGCGCTGTGGAAAACGAAGGCCGGGTCGCCTTTCGCTATGCCGGCAACCCCAACGGCTCAGCCCGGGATATCGCTGGCGTGCTTTCGGAAAATGGGCGCATCCTGGGCATGATGCCCCACCCCGAACGCGCCATTGGCGACCATGAGGGCGGAACGGATGGGGTCGCCCTATTTGAGAGCCTCGTGGGGGCAGCCTAACCACAACGATCATCCGGAGACTGCCGAATGACGAGCCATACCGATCTCATCGCCGCCCTGCCCAAGGCCGAGCTGCACTTGCATATCGAAGGCAGCTTCGAGCCCGAGCAGATGATGGAGCTGGCCGAACGCAACAAGATCGCCCTGCCCTTCAAGACCCTTGAGGAAGCAAAGGCTGCCTACGACTTCGACAATCTGCAGGAATTTCTGGACCTCTACTATGCCGGCATGGCCGTGCTGCAGACCGAACAGGATTTCTACAATCTCACCTCGGCCTATCTCCACCGCGTCACGCAGGACAATGTCCGGCATGTCGAGATGTTCTTCGACCCGCAGGCCCATATGGAGCGCGGCGTGCCCTTTGGAGTCGTTGCCGACGGTATCCTCAAAGCGTTGTCAGATGGCGAAAAAGAGCTCGGCATCACCTCCAAGCTGATCATGAGCTTTCTGCGGCATCTGCCTGAAGACGATGGCTTCGCGCTGCTGGAAGAAAGCACACCATGGCATGACCGGTTTGTGGGGGTCGGTCTCGACAGTTCCGAGATGGGCCATCCACCCGCTAAGTTCGCAAAGCTGTTTCAGCGCTGCCGCGAGATGGGCTTCAAGCTCTGCATGCACGCGGGAGAAGAAGGCCCGCCAGCATATATCCGCGAGGCCCTGTTCGATATCGCCGTCGACCGGGTCGATCATGGCAACCGATCGATGGAAGACCCGGCGCTGATCGATCATCTGCGCGACAGCCAGATGACACTTACAAATTGCCCGCTGTCCAATTTGTCGCTGTGCGTTATCGACAGGATCGAAGACAGTCCCGTCAAACGAATGCTGGATGCGGGCCTGCATGTGACCGTCAACTCAGACGATCCGGCCTATTTCGGTGGCTATATGAACCAGAATTTCGAGGCCGTAGCCGACGCGCTGAACCTCAACCGGAACGAAATCATCCGCCTTGCAAAGAACAGTTTTGAGGGCTCGTTTCTCACCGACGCTGAAAAGGCCGCCCATCTTGCTGCAATCGACGCGACCACGGCCACCTAAAGCCGCGCCGCGAGCGCCGCATGGCCCTCCACCATACGGTGGACTTCATCCTCACGGGGCTCAAGCGACCAGTCACCCTTGTCGAACGATCCGCCGAGCAACACGCCAGTCTTGCGCGGAAACATGTAGAGTTGACCGTGCTCCCGCGTCCAACCGGCATAGCCATAGTCAATATCGTTTTGCGGCAGCAAAAAGGTCAGCTGACCGCGCGCCGGGATGATGCTCTCATCCTCAAAGACAGCGCCAGAGCCAAGGCCCATACAGTTCACAATCGTATTTTGGGGCAGACTTTCAAGGTCGGCGGCAGTGTCGAAGGTCTGCTCGACCATTCGCCCGCCCGTACCGAGGAAGTCATTGACCAGCGCCCGCATGTAAAGATCGGAATCGATCATCAGCGTGTAATAGGCGTCATGGTAGGCGAAGCCGAAAGGTGCGCCGGGCTGATTGCGTTTGAGGCCCGGATAGAGCGCATCACCGCCCATATAAGGCCGGCTGGTATTCATTGGCCGATTGCTGAGCGAATACTGCCGGATCCAGTAGACGCCGTAGCGCGGATCATTGGCGTAGGCGATGAAGCGGAGGAAGGCGATCTTGGAGGCCAGATGGAGCATCTCCATCGTCTCAGCGCTGACCTGATCGCGCTCATAGAGCGTCACCGGGTGCCACATGGCTCCAGCGATGTTGGACGTGGTGTAGGGAGGGAAGTCCTTGGCGTAGATCGTTACATCTGCCCCAGCCCGCTGTAGCTCCAGCGCTGTGGAGAGGCCGATGGAGCCCGCACCGAGCACAGCGATCTCCGTCCGCCCGAAGGCCTTGGCGTTATCTGCTGCAAGCTCGGCCACGCCCCAGGAGAGGGACACCCCACCCCCGCCATGGCCGTAATTGTGGACCACATCCTTCCCGCCGACGCAGACCGCCTCAAGACGCGGGCCCGGTTTGCGAAACGGCCTGAGGCCCACCAGCGTACGGGTCACGCGGTCCATGGAAGATTGCACCGGTGCCATAGGCGCATCCAGAGGCTGAACGAGGGCCGAGCCGATCTGCGGCGGGGTCACCACCGGCGCATTAAGGGTGGGCGTGGCAACACATCCACCGAGCCCCGCTGCGCCCAGTCCTGCCAGTAGATCGCGTCTGCGCATGGCTTATCCCCTGCTCTTTGCGTCAGTCTCCCGCTTCGGCCCCGCGGCGCAAGGGGCGGCGCGACAAACACCAGGACTTCCCGACTCGGCGATTAAGCGCTAGCCAGCGCCCATGACAGACGCATCCGCCATCATCACGGCCATGCAGGCCGATCAGACCGAAGCAAACGCTGCCGAACACGGCATCAATGCCGAGGAGTGGCAGCGCCTTGTGACCCGCCTCAATCGGCAGCCAAACCTCGTGGAACTCGGCATCTATTCAGTGATGTGGAGCGAGCACTGCTCGTACAAATCTTCCCGCCGGCACCTGTCGAAATTCCCGACCAAGAATGACCGCGTCATTCAAGGCCCGGGCGAGAATGCAGGTGTCATCGACATCGGCGATGGACAGGCGGCAATCTTCAAGATGGAGAGCCACAACCACCCCTCCTACATCGAGCCTTATCAGGGCGCGGCGACCGGCGTGGGCGGCATCCTGCGGGATGTCTTCACCATGGGCGCGCGCCCGATAGCGCTGGTGAATGCGCTGCGCTTTGGCTCGCCAGATCATCCCAAGACCCGCAGTCTAGTGGCGGGCGTGGTTGCCGGCATTGGCGGCTATGGCAACTGCGTTGGCGTTCCGACCGTGGCGGGCGAGACCCAGTTCCATGAAGGCTATAACGGTAACATCCTCGTCAATGCGATGGCGGTTGGCCTCGCCGATCAGGACAAGATTTTCTACGCCCGCGGCGCAACGCCGGGGAACCCGATCTTCTATGTCGGCTCCAAGACGGGCCGCGACGGCATTCACGGCGCCACGATGGCCTCCGCTGAATTCTCCGAAGGGGATGAAGAGAAGCGCCCCACCGTTCAGGTCGGCGACCCGTTCACCGAAAAGCTGCTGATCGAAGCCTGCCTCGAACTGATGGCCACAGACGCCATTCAGGCCATTCAGGATATGGGCGCGGCCGGGCTCACCTCCTCCTCTGTAGAGATGGCCGACAGTGGCGGCGAGAATGGCGAAGGCATCGGCGTGGAGATGGACCTCGACAAGGTGCCCCAGCGCGAAGACGGCATGAGCGCTTATGAAATCATGCTGTCGGAAAGCCAGGAGCGGATGCTCATGGTGCTCTATCCCGACAAGATCGACGTCGCGAAGGCCGTGTTCGACAAGTATGATCTCGATGCGGAAGTGATCGGCCAGACGACCGATACCGGCCATCTCGTCCTGAAACAGTTTGGCGAGGTTGTTTGCGATATCCCGGTGGCACCGCTCGCCGAAGATGCGCCGAATTATGATCGGCCATGGGTTGAACCGACACCGCGAAAGCCGCTGGACATCTCCTCGTTTCCTGAGCCTGAGGACTATGGTGAGGTCCTGCTCAAGCTGATGTCCTGCCCGGACATGGCCTCCAAGCGCTGGATCTGGGAGCAGTATGACCGCCACGTCATGGGCGACACGGTGGACAGTTCCCAGAGCATGGGCGACGCCGCGATTGTGCGTATCCACGGCACCAACAAGGCGCTGGCGATTACGTCAGACTGCAATCCGCGCTACGTCGCCGCCGATCCGTTCGAGGGCGGCAAACAGGCCGTCGCAGAGGCCTATCGCAACCTCTCCGCCGTCGGCGCGAAGCCGATTGCAATCACAGACAATCTGAATTTCGGGAATCCCGAAAAGCCGGACACGATGGGCTACATCGTCAAGGCAATCGAGGGCATGGCCGAGGCGTGCCGCGTCCTCGATTTCCCGGTCGTGAGCGGCAATGTCAGCCTCTACAATGAGACCGACGGCATCGCGATCCCGCCGACGCCTGTATGCGGCGGCGTCGGGCTGATCGAAGATATCTCGAAGATCGCGACGCTGAAAGGTGCGCAGCCGGGCGACGCGCTGATCCTGATCGGCGAGACAAAAGGGCATTTGGGAGCAAGCCTCTACGCCCGCGAATGGCTCGGCCTGAAGGGCGCAGACCTCGGCCCGCCGCCACCGGTGGATCTGGAGAAAGAGAAGCGTAACGCCAATTTTGTCCGCGCCCTGATCGAACAGGGCCTGGTCAACGCTGTGCACGATGTCAGCGACGGCGGCATCGCCTGCGCCGCAGCAGAGATGGCGCTGGCGAGCAGGCTAGGCATTGGGATGGATATCGAAAATACCTCGAACTACGATCAACTTTATCCGCATGGATGGAAGAAGCGCGCATTTTACGAGCTTGCTCTGTTCGGTGAAAAAGCTGGCGCTTATCTGGCTGCGACAAGTGAAGAAAATCATCGCATCATCATGAATTTGGGTCGTACTGCCGGAATCGAAGTTACAGGTCCGGGAACAAATTCTGGTTGGTTTTCAGACCGCAGCGACTCCATCGACATCTTTGCCGATACAACAGGGAACTCACTTCTCAAGTTTCCCCTCTCCACCCTCCGCGAAGCTCACGAAAGCTGGTTGCCGCGTTACATGAGCGCTGTCGAATAGGTGACAGCCGGCTACGGCGCGAAGCTGGAGCGAGCACGGACACGCCATTCGCCGTCGACCAGCGTCATGACGTAGAGCGACTGAAAGCGAGCCAACTCAGACCCATCGGCGCGGTATCGCGCGAACTCCGTCGCAAAATGGATCTTCTCATCGCCGCACTGGACAAGTTCGCGCGAGATCCAGGCACTGTGATCCCACCCTGTTTCAGCCAGCCGTTCGAACAAACGCTCGACACCTTCGCCGGCATTCTCCTGCACCGTGACCTGACCACTGGCGATGCGAACATGCGGGAAGGCGAACGTGCCCTCCCAGGCCGCAACATCGCGTGAGTTAAACGTCTCCATAAAGGCGTCGAGAGCGGACATTGCCGCCTCCGCACCGCTGCACGACATCTCGTGACTTGCCGTTCCCGGAACAGGGTCAGAGACGGCGCAGGCACCAAGCGATCCGGCAATCAAGCCAATCAATGCATGTCGTCTCATCTTCGTTTTCCCTTCGCGGCAGTCAGTCACCTCAGAGCCAAGTGCCTAGGCTCCGCCTGGCATGAGGAAGTCACGCTTGCCGAGCACAACGCCTTGCATCCGCAGGAGATTGTAGGCCGTCGCCGCGTGGAAATGCAGGTTCGGCAGGATGAAGTTGGACAGGAAGAAGCGCCCTTCCATCGGCATCGTCTGATCGCCGATCGGGACTTGAAGCGTTACATTCTCGTTCGCGTTGAGGGCATCATCATCAAGGCCTTGAACCGCTTCATTCGCCGCTGCGCACCTTGCGATCAGCTCATCGAAATTGGTTTCATCGTCGGGCGTGGAGGCGGGCTCAACACCGGCAAGGCGTTCGCCGCCGCGCTTGGTGATATCCGTCGCAACCTGAACCTGACGCAGCAGCGGGAACATGTCAGGGAAAAGCCGCGCGCTCAGGAACACACTCTCCTCAACATCCGTTTCGCTCGCATGCGCCTTGGCCTTTCCAAGAATACTCGCCAGCGCCCCAAGCGACTGCCCGGTCGAGGCCTTCAGCATATAGGAAATGGTGTCGCTCATGAGGTCAGTCCTTTCGCACGCGCGGGATGGCCGCGATTTCGCCCAGCCGCTCATCGAACAGTTCGGTCGCGATGACAATCGCCTCAACCGCGCGAAGGAATTTGTCGGGATCGATCTTTGAGAATTCGTCACTCACCTGATGGTAATCGTCATGATCCTCGACCCCGAAATACACGAACGGAACGCCGGCCTGATGAAACGGGCCGTGGTCTGACAGCAGCGTCCAGTCCTGATCACCATCGCTTGGCCGGTCGTGCCCCCGCAGGACACTCAGGGGCGAGGCGGCCGACGCCTGATCGATGATCGGAACGAGCTGCGGGGTATGAAACGCACCCGCCGCGTAGAGCTCGCTCTCGTCGGCGCGGGCGACCATATCGAGATTGATGTTGAGGGCGATCTGCTCAAGCGGGACAGGTGGGTTCCGCACAAAGGTGCGCGCGCCCATCAGTCCCTCTTCCTCAGCATCAAACGCGACAAAGATCACTGTGTGCTCAGGCGGATTCTCCGCAAACCATTCGGCAACCGCGATCAGGGCGGCAACGCCTGATGCATTATCGTCAGCGCCATTAAAGATCTCGCCGCCGCCCTCGCCCAGATGGTCATAATGGGCCGAGACGACGAGATAAGGACCATCCGCGTCGATACCGTCCTTTCGACCGATGAGGTTGATGGCCGTCTTCTGCGCATTCGGGTCGTCCAGCGGTCCATGCTTGAAGGAATGCTCATAGCCGAGCTTGTAAGCCACCAAACCGGCGGTCACGAAACGCTGCTTGATCATCGAGCGGGCTTTCGCCGCCCCGGGTGAGCCGGTTTCGCGCCCGGCCAACTCATCGCTGGAGAGCGCCTCGGTGAAGTCCAGCAATTGCTGCGCATCGAATCGCTGCGGCTTGAAATCGGGAGGGGCGGCTTCGCTCACCCAAACGACAGCAGCGGCTGTCAGGATCGTTAATCCTGCGGGAAGAATCCACTTGAACACTTCGACATCCCCCTATTCCACAACCGAATCTATAACTTGCCGGTTGTCTCCCTCACGCACGCCATTGACCCCGAATCGCTGGCGGGGTTTTCTCGCGTAATAAGAGATTTGCAGGCTTTGCGCTCGCCCGCTAGCCTGTTGAGGAGGACTCTATGAAAACCGCTCTCTTGAGCGCTGCTGCGCTCTCTGCTCTTGCGCTGTCTGCATGTGAAAGCGTCGGACTGCCGGATATCGCGACGCTGGAAGACGCCAGCGACCAGGAAGCCGAAGTGGAAGTGGACAAGGAGGCGGAAGCTCTTGCCGACGCTGAAGCCTTTATCGAGGACGCCGAACACCGCCTCGCGGAGATGAGCGAGTATGCCGGACGCATTTACTGGGTGCAGGCCACCAACATTACCTTCGACACCAACTGGCTCGCGGCAAAGGCTGGCGCTGAATACACCAAGCTTGCCGTCGATCTCGCCAATGGCACCAAGCGGTTTGAGGATGTCGAACTGTCGGACGATCTTGCGCGCAAGATGCAGAAATTGCGCTCGGGCATCACCATTCCGGCACCATCAACAACCGGCGCGGCTGATGAACTGGCGCAGATCACAACGAGACTCGACGCCACCTACTCGACCGGCAAGTTCGACTACAATGGACAGACCCTGAACCTCGACGAGCTCTCGACCATCATCGAAACCTCGCGCGATCCGGAGGAACTGAAAGCCGTCTGGGAAGGCTGGCGCACCGTGTCGCCTGTCATGAAGGACGATTATGCCCGCATGGTGGAGATCGCGAACAAGGGCGCGAACGAGCTTGGCTTCGATGATCTCTCCGACATGTGGCTCTCTAATTACGACATGGAGCCCGATGCAATGCGGACAGAGGTCGACCGCCTCTGGGGCCAGGTCGAACCGCTTTATGAGGAGCTCCACTGCTATGTGCGCGCCGAACTGAATGAGGAGTATGGCGATGAGGTACAGGCCGCCAGCGGGCCAATCCGCGCCGACCTGCTCGGGAATATGTGGGCGCAGCAATGGTCCAGCATCTATCCGCTGGTCGCCCCGCCCGCTGCAGATCCCGGATATGACGTCACTGAGCGCCTCGTTGCGGAGGGTTACACGCCGCTGAAAATGGTCGAGACGGGCGAGGAATTCTTCTCCTCCATCGGCCTTGATCCCCTGCCCGAGACTTTCTGGGAACGCAGCCAGATCACGCGGCCCCGCGACCGCGAAGTGGTCTGCCATGCCTCTGCATGGGACCTCGACAATGAGGACGATATCCGGATCAAGATGTGTACTGAGGTGAATGCCGAGGACTTCCACACGGTCCATCATGAGCTCGGCCACAATTACTATCAGCGCGCCTATAAGGATCAGGATTTCCTCTACAAGGATGGTGCTCATGACGGCTTCCACGAGGCGATTGGCGATTTCCTCGCGCTCTCCATCACGCCGGACTATCTCAAGGCGATCGGCCTGATCGACGAAGTCCCACCGGCGGAAGCCGATCTCGGCCTGTTGATGAACACGGCGCTCGACAAGATCGCCTTCCTGCCCTTCGCCGTAACGATGGATAGTTGGCGCTGGTCGGTGCTCGACGGCTCGACCCCGCCGGAGCGCTACAACGACGCCTGGTGGGAAAAGCGCCTCTCCTATCAGGGCATCACGCCGCCCGGGGAGCGCCCTGCTGACGCCTTCGATCCCGGCGCGAAGTACCACATCCCGGGCAACACGCCGTACCTGCGTTACTTCCTCAGCTATGTGATGCAGTTCCAGTTCCACAAAGCCGCCTGTCAGCAGGCCGGTTGGGAAGGCCCGCTTCACCGCTGCTCGATCTATGGCAACGAAGAAGTTGGCGAGCGCTTCAATGCAATGATGGAGATGGGGTCCAGCCAGCCCTGGCCGGACACGCTGGAACTGTTCACCGGAACGCGGGAAATGGATGGCAGCGCGATCATCGAATATTTCGCGCCGCTGATCGATTATCTCGAGGAAGAAAACGAAGGCCGTACCTGCGGCTGGTAAGCAAGGAAAAACGCCGGCCCGGTTCTGAACCAGGCCGGCGTTTGGGGTTTTCAAGCTTCAACGACGGCTAGAACTTGTAGCCAGCAGCGACGGTGAAGGCATTGGTGTCGGTGTTGTCGAAGCCATACCAGGTGTAGTCACCACGCAGCTCCCAGCTTTCGGTCAGGTCGAAGCTGACGCCGGCCCCAAGCGCGGCACCGTCCTCAGAGTCCTCGACCGTGGTGATCGGTGTCCCGCCCGGCGTCACAACCGTGGCATCGAGATCGATGTAGGCATAGCCGAGCCGGCCGGACAGATCGATACGATCCGTGACCGGAATACTTGCCCGGCCATAGATTCCCAGCAGGTAGTTCAGACCGATGTCTCCGGAGGCGGCAATCAGGTCGTTGAAGTCGCCGTCATTATTGTCGTCGAGATCGAAGTCGTCCTCATCGACATTGAAGTCGAACTCGCCGTCATCAATGCCCGAGGACAAGTCCGCCTCGAGGCTTAGCATAGGCGTGAACTGATAACCGAAACGCGCCGTGATGGCATCGGTGTCGACGCCGTCATCGGCACCGTCAGGCTCGATATCAATATAGCTATAGCCGCCTTGCAGATAAAAGCCGGTGTCTTCCTGTCCATAGGACTGTGCCGCTGCTGGCCCGGCAATCATGAATGCAAAAGCTGATACGGAAGCAGCGCCAATCAAAGTCTGTTTAAGCATGGAAAGTCCTTATACGTATGTTGGTTCTCCCGCTCCGTGGAGCGGAGACACCAACGAACGCAGGCGGAAAGAAGGCGTTCCGATTAATCATCCGTAACAAGAATAAGCTTGCATTCCCGCGTTCCCCGGCAGCACGCCTTGACCGCGGCTTCCCGGCGCGCCACCTGTCCGATAATTATGTTGGAGACGCGCATGGCGATGACCCGAGAAACCCTGGAAGGCTTCCTCAAGGACGCTTTTCCAGATGCAGAAATCACCCTCACTGACCTCGCTGGCGACAATGATCACTGGCAGGCCGAGATTATCAGTGCGCAATTCAATGGCGTGCCGCGCGTCAAGCAGCACCAGATGGTGTATGCCGCGCTGAAGGGAAAAATGGGCGGCGAGCTTCACGCCCTCGCCCTGAAAACCAGCGCGCCCGGTTGAGCCTGCAGGCCAATATCAATGCGAGATTGCCGCTCGCCTTCGGGATCAGCGGTCCGCTGGCGACACCGCTTCTCAGCGCCAGCAAGGTCCAGCACACGGTCGAGACGGCCATTGAGCAAGGTGTCACCCTGTTCGACACCGCGCCCGCCTATGGCAACGGCGACGCCGAACGCCGGCTCGGACGGGCGATTGGCGCGGAAGAAGACATTTTCATTTCGACCAAAGCCGGCCTGTCATCATCCGGGCTCCGGCATCGGACAAGGGACTTTTCCCCTGACAGCATTGAACGATCAATCGACCAGTCAATCGAGCGGCTCGGGCGAGCGATCGACCTGCTATGGATGCATGGCGCAGCCCCGGAGGAACTAACCAACGCACTGCTCACACGGCTCAGCACCCGCTTAAAGGACGGCTCGGTCAGGTATCTGGGACTCGCCGGACGCGGCGCGGAAGTCGAGGCCGGTTTGGATCGCGGACCGTTCAGCGCGGTCATGCTGCCGGTTCATGCCGGGCTCGGAGACGAAGCGACAAAGCGGGTCGCCGCCCTGAAAGCCTCAGGTGCCGTCGTTTTCGCTATTGAGGTGATGTCGCCATCGCTCGGACAAGGCCACGGGGTCTCAGCGGGCGCGCTTTGGCGACTGGGCCGGAAGACGCTTCGCTCAACACCTGAAGTCCCCAAAAGCGCTCGTCTAGCCCCGGACGAGGCGCTTCAATGGGCACTCCGTGAAGGCGGCGCGGACGTAGCAGTCACCACTACAACGCGGCTCGACCGCCTTCGCAGCAACATAACGGTCGTTCGGACAATGGCCGCCAGCCATTGAAAGCAGCGTGTCAGGCTCCTAGCTTCAGCTTAGCGAAACCAGAACACCATTTCGGAGCGCCCCATGACCGACGAGACCCAGAAAGCCATAGATGACGCCGTCAAATCCAATGATGTCGTTCTCTTCATGAAGGGCACACCGACATTTCCGCAATGCGGGTTCTCCTCGGTCGTGGTGCAGATGCTGGATTATCTGGGTGTTGAGTACGTCTCCACCAATGTTCTGGAGAACCAGGACATTCGGGAAGGCATCAAAGTCTATTCGGACTGGCCAACTATTCCGCAGCTCTATGTGAAGGGCGAGTTTGTTGGTGGCTGTGACATCGTGAAAGAGATGTTCGAAGCCGGTGAACTGAAAGAGCACTTCGCCCAGAAGGGCATCGCCATGGAGGCGGCGTGACCCGGCAACATCGCGAACCGGGGCCCGACCACCCGATCACCATTGAAGCGGTCGCAAAACCTGTGCGCGTCATGGCCGGTGGTGCAGCCATTATTGACGCAGTGTCCCATCTGAGCCTGCAGGAAGCGAGCTATCCCGCGGTCGCCTATCTACCAAGAAGCGCCGCCAATATGGACCGGCTGGAACGCTCGGACACTACAACCTGGTGCCCATACAAAGGTGAGGCGGCGTACTTTCACATTCGCAAGGATGATGGCTCTCTGATCCGGGATGCGCTGTGGACCTATGAGTCCCCCTTCCCGGCGGTCGCATCAATCAAGGATCACCTTGCCGCCTACCCGGATCGGGTCGAGGCGATCACAGTGGGTGACGCATAGCGCCTCTGAGAATGACACCGCCTCTCATTTTCATTTAACACGCTGTTATAATAAGATTTTTTGACATTTCGAGTTCAGGGCTTATGTCTTCCACCTGACGTTGAGGTGCTTGAATGAGCGGACATGCAACAGAGGGTGACGGCCATCTGCCGGGCGGCTTGCCAGCTGGCGTGGCTGCAAAGATCACCCGGCGAACCGCGTTTCTGTCTGTTGGTGTCGCCACGACGCTGACCTTGCTCAAGGCGTGGGCATGGTTTGTCTCCGATTCCGTAGCGATGCTGTCATCGCTGGCTGACTCAGGCCTCGATCTCGCCGCCTCCCTGTTCACGCTGGCGGCTGTGGCTTACGCCGCGCGACCACCAGACGACGATCACCGGCATGGGCACGGCAAAGCCGAAGGCTTTGCCAGTGTCGTGCAAGCTATGCTGGTCGGTGTTGCGGCGGCTCTGGTGGCGCGCGAGGCCATCGGACACGTGTTCGCGCCACGCGAGGTTCAGCGGGGCGGGCTCGCCATAGGCGTGATGGTGATTTCCATAGTTCTCACGATCGGCCTCGTCTGGGCGCAAACGCGTGCCATACGAAAAACAGGATCGGTGGCGACAGCGGGTGATCGTGCCCACTACGCAGCTGACCTTGCCGCGAACTTCGCTGTGATTGGTGGTATTGGCGCAGCCACCATGCTCAATGCCCCATGGGCCGACCCCCTGATCGGACTGGGTGTTGCGGTCTGGCTGGCATGGAGCGCGCTCGACGTGGCGCGTGGCGGCATAAACCAACTGCTCGACAGAGAGCTGTCAGACGAGGCCCGGGCGCGAATCCGGGAGCTTGCCCTCGCCGGCGGGCATCTTCTCGACATTCATGCCCTGCGTACCCGCGCATCCGGGCCTTATGTCCATATCCAATTCCATGCGGACTTGCCGCCCGGCATCACATTGGTGGACGCCCATGAACGCATGGTGGCCGCCGAGCGCGCCATTCTGGACGAGTTTCCGGCAGCTGACATTCTGATCCACCCGGACCCGCGCGGCCATGCGGAGTCTCATGGCGGCGAAAGCTTTGAGGAAGACGCCGCTTAACACCGGCCGGATTTCCTCTAGGGTCGCCGCCGATGAAAAGACTGTTCCACTGGCTGCTCGACCCACACGGACGCACTGCGAGACTCGCTCTTGGTGAGAAGGCTCAGTCGGTGGACTTCGTGGAGTCGCCGCCCTGGTCTCCGCATGCCGAAGTCTCCAAGGCGGGACCGGGCGCGCGCGGGCCCATGCTGATCGATACGGACGGAACGGCCGGACGCGTTGTCGCTGTTGGCACGCATGCCATTGTCGAGCACATTGAGGAGACGGTGCGTGACGCACGCCTCCTGCCGATCAATGCGCTCGATCGCGCCGAGGCCCGCCGTCTGTGGCAGTGGACCGAGGAAAGCATGGCGGAGGTGACCGCTTCCCTCCTGGCTGAGCGTGTTAATCAGGTCATCCGCCGGAGCCGTGCGCCCGACAGCAACGCGCTGCGGACTGGCGCGCATGCCCTGCGCGGCAAGCTCACCGTCCTCAACGCGCTGGCTGAACACCGGCCATGGATCGGCGGGCGTAGCCTGAGCGTCGCCGACCTTTCCGTGGCGGCGCATCTCTCCGCATTCGACTATTTCGGTGATGTTGACTGGTTGTCAGCGCCAGACCTGAAGACTTGGTACGCAAAGCTGAAGTCGCGCCCTGCCATGCGCGCCGTACTTGCTGACCGACTGGATGGCGCAAGACCTGCAGCGCACTATGCCGATCTCGATTTCTGACTCGCCATGTCTGCCTCAGAGGCCTTCCTGAAGTCACAAGCCACAGAACTTGGGTTCGATGCCTGCGGGATTGCGCGGGCGGACGAAGCATGGGCGGCGAGCGGGAAGCTTGAAGCCTTCATTGAGGCCGGTCGGCACGGCACTATGGATTGGATGGAAACAACGCTGGAGCGCCGCAAGGCCCCGACCGCCATGTGGCCGGATGCGAAATCCGCAATCGTCGTCGCCATGAATTACGGGCCGGATCACGATCCCATGGAGACACTCGCGCGCCGAAACATCGGAAACCTCTCTGTCTATGCCCGCAATGCCGACTATCACGACGTTCTGAAAAAACGGCTGAAGGCGCTGGCGCGGGCGTTTGTCGCCGAGATCGGTGCCGAGGTGAAGGTGTTCGTCGACACAGCACCGTTGATGGAGAAGCCTCTCGCCGAAAAGGCCGGGCTCGGCTGGCAAGGCAGGCATACCAACCTTGTCAGCCGCGAGCACGGCTCATGGCTGTTTCTCGGTGTCATGCTTACCGACGAGGAGCTCACGCCAGACACGCCCGGAACAGATCATTGCGGCCAGTGCCGGGCCTGCCTCGATGTCTGCCCGACAGATGCCTTTCCTGCACCCTATCAGCTCGATGCCCGGCGTTGCATCTCCTACCTCACGATTGAGCACAAAGGCCCCGTCCCTGTTGAGTTCCGTCAGGCCATGGGGAACCGAATCTATGGCTGCGATGATTGTCTCGCTATTTGTCCCTGGAACAAGTTCGCCTCGGTCGCGCACGAGGCCGCCTATCATGCCCGGATTGAGCTACGCGACCCAACGCTGGAATCGCTGGCTGCTCTGGATGATGCGCATTTCCGGGAAATCTTTGCGGGCTCGCCGATCAAGCGGATCGGCCGGGATCGCTTCGTGCGCAACGTGCTGATCGCACTCGGCAATTCCGGGAATGGGGTGGAAACAGCCACCAGCCTGCTGGATGACGCGTCTGCGTTGGTGCGCGGCGCGGCCGTCTGGGCGTTGTGTCAGCTGGACTCTGAGCGCTTCGAGGCCGAAAAACAGGCTCGGCTCGCCAGTGAAACAGATGCGGAGGTTCGGGCAGAATGGGAGATGGCCTGAACGACATCCATCCCCTGCGGCGCTGGCTGGTAAGGCTCCTTTGGGCCGTTGGGGCGCTCTTCGTGGCCGTGCACGTCTATGGCCTGATCCTGATCGCCACCCCTGCTCCGATCACAATCACCATGGCCGAGCGCGGCATTGCCGGTGAAACACTGCGGAAAGTCACGGTGCCGATCGAAGAGATTTCTCCTCATCTCGTGCGCGCCGTCATCGCCGCTGAGGACAGCCGGTTCTGCCAGCATGACGGCATAGACGTCGACGCGATCGAGCAGGCGATCGATGAGGCCGAACGCGGCCAGGGCCGTCGCGGAGCATCCACAATCACTCAGCAAACAGCAAAGAACGTCTTCCTTTGGAATGGCGGCGGATACCCGAGAAAAGCCGCCGAGGCCTGGTTCGCGCTCTTTATTGACTTCGTCTGGGGGAAGGAGCGGGTGATGGAGATGTATCTGAACGTCGCTGAATGGGGCGACGGCATCTTCGGGGCTGAAGCCGCCGCCCGTGTGCGCTTCGGCAAGTCGGCGGCAGACCTGACCGAGCGCGAAGCCGCCCTGCTCGCAGCCGTCTTGCCAAGCCCCAACAAATGGCGGCTCGACCCGCCCGGACCTTATGTCCGTCAGCGGGCTGGCACATTGCAGGCCCGAATGCGGGTCGTCGATGGCGAGGGCCTGGCGGCCTGCGCGCTGGCAGGCCGCTAGGGTCTAGTTCCGGGCACGCTCGCGTTCGCGCCTCAGCTCCAGCTCGAACTCCTGCTCAGGGGTGAGCACGTAAACCGGATTTCCATCTTCGTCGTAGACGGCAAAGCCTTCTTCATCGACGAGCTGCTCATACTCATCAGGCTCAAGCGCGGTGAGCACGTCAGCCGTGAAGCGGGCAATATCAAATCCGTCACCGCCACTTTCATCATAGCCACGACGAACGATCACGACGTTCTTTGAAGGGACAATCACGATGAACTGGCCGCGATGACCCATCGCCGCGAACGTATCTTCCGGCACGCCGTCGGCATTGTTCAGCAACCAGAACTGCGCGCCATAACCGAGGTCGATCTCAGGCTGGTCGGGGGCTGGCGTCGTGACGAATTCGACCCAGCCCTCCGGTAGCAGGCGCTCACCACCCCACACGCCATCCTGCAGGTATAGCTGTCCAATGCGGGCGAGGTCCCTTGCGGTCGACCAGACCTGACTGGATGCGAGATAATCGCCATTCCAGTCCGTCTCCAGCGTGGTGCGCTCGGCACCGATTTTCAGGAGCAGCGCTTCATAGGGGAAACGGTGATAGGCGGCATCGTCCTCCATGGCCTCGCGCAGGGCGCGGACGGCTAGCAGGGTGTCATTGTTGGCATACTTCCAGCGCGCACCCGGCACCGCTTCAAGGGACGCCGTCACGGCCTTGTCGATCACGCGCTGGCCGCCGAAATAGATCCGGTCAGTCCGTGATCCGCGTTCGCCACTATCCAGGCCGGAGGACATATGGAGCAGATTGCGAACGGTGATCTCCCGGCGCGGGTCGCCGCCTGCCGTCCAGGCTTCGATCACGGCCGGGAAGTCCAGCTCCAGAATGCCCTGCTCGTCCGCCACACCAATCAGCGTCGCCGCAATGGATTTTGCCACAGACCATGTGCGCTGAGGCGTTTCGGCGTCGATGCCGCGCGCATACCGCTCGGCGATGATCTGACCATTCTGCGCGATGACGAGCGCGCTGGTGCGGTTGTCCTCACCATAGGACTGACCATCAAAGGCAAATGTCACAGGCACTTCGAGACGCTCGAAGAAGGCGACGTTAGACGTGATCACCACATTCGAGCCGATGGCGGTTGAACGATCTGGCGCAGTCGGCTCCGGCCAGCTTGAAAAGCCGGGGACATAGTCTGCCGCGGACGCATCAGCGCCGATCGGCAGCTGGGCGCACCCCATGCCGGGCCGCCAGACGGCCATGCGCGGGGGCAAAGCAGAATCATAGGCGACCGAAACTGTCTTGTTGGCTGAGTCGATCTGGGCCCGCCCGAGAGACCGCAGCGCCGAGCGATAGTCAGGATAGATCCCGGTGAGTTCGTTGGCTTCTATCTCGGCCAGTGACTGATTGGCGTTGAACGTGGCCGAGCAGGTGAAGGCAGCCTTGTAACCAGCGGCGAGCGCGGAGGTCATGGCATCGCTCTGCCCGCCCTCCTCGGCTGCAGCGGAAGCAGCAAAAGCGGTTGCGGAAAGGGCTGCGGCGGCGAGAGCTATACGCATTCGGAACACTCCAGACAGGTGAGAACCTTCAGATTAAGGCGCTTCGTGACACGCACAAGCGGCAGGAAAGTGGCAAGCTCCGTATCTCTCAGGCATTGAAATTCAGCTTCAGGCCAGCTTCCGGCCATCGGCATTTGATCAATTTTCCTGTGCCGGACAGCGTGATGTAGGCATCGCGCATGTCTTCGCCGCCAAAAGCGATATTGGTCACGAACGGATCTGGAAGGGCGATATGGCTATGCTCGCCATTCGGCTGGATCGTCGTGATGCCACCCATTGCGATGGTAGCGACGCATACATTGCCGGATGCGGCGACAGCGAGACTGTCGAAATAGCGCAGCTCAGGCATGCCAGCGACCACTCTCCCCTTGGCGAAGGGCGGCGCAATCGGGTCCAGTTCCCCCGGCTCGGCGATATTGAAGGCCCAGAGGCGCGCTGACATCGTGTCGGCGAAGTAGACGTGTTTCTCATCTGGTGAGAGGCCGACGCCGTTTGGCGAGATGTGGGGATAGTCCAGGCATTTGACCTCGCTCCCATCGGGTTTGCCGAAAAATAGGCCACCATTGTCGCGGCTTCGGGAATAGGTCTTACCGAGATCGGTGAAGTAGAAATTGCCGGCCTTGTCGAACACGATGTCATTGGGGCCGCGCAGATCAATCCCGTCCGCCTCTTCGTACAGCCGGTCCACTTTCCCGGTTGCGATATCGATTCGCTCAACGCGGCCGCCGGAATAGTCGTCAGGACAATGTCCTGGAACCATCAGCCCGTCGACGTCGTGATAGAGAAAGCCGCCATTATTACAGCAATAGAGCGCGCCATCCGGCCCGATTGCGAGGCCGTTCGGGCCGCCGCCCGGCTCAGCGATCACCTCGGTCTTCCCGCCAGCCCAGCAGCGCGTGACAGTCTTGCGCTCAATCTCAACGACGATCACCGACCCATCGGTCATGACGACAGGCGCTTCGGGGAAGCGAAGGCCTTCGGCGATAACTTCAAATTCCATGGCGGCGTGTCCTCTTTTCCGGCAGCCTATGTGAGCCCGTCTTAAGAGGCAAAGTCGCGATCAAGGACACGAATACGGAAGTCATGTTCATTCTTCTCGTCGGCCTTGAACTCTGAAACGCTGGTTTCCACCCATGCGTTTTCATCCAGCGCCGGGAAGTATGTGTCGCCGTCCGGTTCGACATCGACTTCAGTGAGATAGATGCGGTCGGCCACCTTGAGCGCCCGGTCGTAAACGGCCCCGCCGCCAATAACGAAGACCTCGTCCTCACCCGCGCGCGCAGCGATGGCGCGGGCCGCGGCGACTGCAGATGAAAAGCTCGAATAAACCCGCGCACCGTTGGCCGCGTAAGACCAGTCCTTCGTCAAAACGATGTTCTCGCGCCCAGGCAGCGGCTGGCGCGGAAGACTTTCCCACGTGTTCCGGCCCATGATGATCGGCTTGCCGAGCGTTGTTTTCTTGAAAAATACAAGATCGCCGGACAGACGCCACGGCAACCCGCCCTTCGCACCAATCACACCGTTTCGCGCCCGGGCGACGATGAGACAAAGCTTTACCTCACCGGTCATGTCTTCCTCATTCTGAGCTGATCTCCTGCGCGATGCCCTCGCCGCAACCGGCGACATGATCTAGTTGACCTTTGTGGGCTGGCGGGGAATGCCACTGGCACACCTGAACCCGCGCAACCATTACAGGTCGCCGAACACTTCGAGGTCGCCATGATCGCAGAGATTGTCAACGCAGTTTCATTTCTCGTGACACAGATTGTCGGCGCGTTGACCGGTGGGCGACCAGATGACCTGCTTGTTGTCGCAATTGGGCTCGTTTGCACGCTCTACATCATCTACCGCGAGGGCGGGCGCACATGGGCCTTCATCTATTTTGCAACGATCCCGTTTCTGAACTGGTCGTTCGGCGTCGTGCCAAGCCTCCAATTGATGGACCCGAACGAAATGTTTGCGCGGGGGGTCGAACTTCACCCCCTGACGCTGGTGACAGGTCTCGTATTTGTGTTTCGGGACTTTGTTCAACGGCGCATGGGCCAGCGTGTGCTGATCGTAATGGCGCTCGCTATCGCATGGTCGTTCTACTACGCTTGGCCCGTCATCGCGCTCGCTTCGGGGATCGCATTTGCGGTGTCGGAAATGGCCGACTGGGCGCTCTACACCTTCACGAAGTACCGCCTGTCCCAGCGCATCCTGCTCTCCAGCCTGCTCGCCTCCCCCATCGACACGACGATCTTCCTGTACGGGGCAGACCTTGCGATTCAGATGCGGTTGGATGAGCCAGCCGGCACCATGCTGCACGCCGCCAACTGGATCGTGTTCTTTATCGGGAAGATGGTTGGCGCGATCATCGTATCAGCCGCCGTCAGGCGACGGGAAGACGCCGGCCTGATCGATCCGCAATCTGTCTGATTAAACCGCGATCGGGGCCTTGATGCCGGGATGCGGGTCGTAATCGACGACTTCGAAATCCTCGAACTCCCAGCTGAAGATATCGTTCTTGTCGGGATTCAAGATCATTCTGGGGCCCGGTCGCGGCGTACGGGTCAGCTGAAGACGAGCCTGCTCGAAATGGTTTGAGTAAAGATGCGCATCGCCCAGCGTCAGCACGAATTCACCCGCTTCCAGACTGGTCGCGCGTGCCATCATCATGGTGAGCAGAGCATAGGACGCGATGTTGAAAGGCACGCCGAGGAACACATCGGCCGAGCGCTGGTAGAGCTGGCAGTTCAGCTTGCCGTTCATGACATTGAACTGAAACAGGCAATGGCAGGGCGGCAGCGCCATCTCATTCACTTCGGACGGGTTCCAGGCGGACACAATCAGCCGCCGCGAGGCTGGATTGGTCCGGATCTCATCAAGCACCCACTGGATCTGGTCGATCGTCTCGCCGTTTGGAGCCGCCCAGCTGCGCCATTGCTTGCCATAGACAGGGCCAAGTTCGCCATTCTCATCAGCCCACTCATCCCAGATCGAAACACCGCGTTCCTGCAGCCAGCGAACATTGGTTTCCCCGCGCAGGAACCAGAGCAATTCGACGATAATGGACCGCACATGCAGGCGCTTTGTCGTCAGCAGCGGAAATTTTTCTGAGATATCGAAACGCATCTGCCGCCCGAAAACCGCGCGTGTGCCCACACCCGTGCGGTCATCGCGATCAACGCCATTGTCGAGAATGTCCTGAAGCAGGTCGAGGTAGGTTTGCATGGCTTGGGGCCGAATCCTTTGGGTTGCGCGGCACAAGATTTACCAGCCCCGGCCCAAATGCAAAGCAGCAAGCGTTTATGGTTAGCAGCTTCTGAACAAAGCCGTGTGATCCCGAAAGCAGGATCAACTGATCGGTCAGCGTGATGTGACAGAACAGTGCGTCAGGAGGGCTGTTGCCATGCCTCGCGCGCGCGATTTACGCAATGAAAGCGGCCAGATGGCCGTCATCACCGCACTTATGCTGATCCCGATCATGGCGATCACAGGACTCGCCGTGGACCTGCACCTGACGGTCAACAGCAAGGAAAAGGTCCAGTTCGCGATGGACGCCGCTGTCATCGCGGGCGCGCGCGACCTTCAGGTCGGCAAAACGGATGAGGAAATCACGACGACGGTGCGCTCATATTTCGCCCAGATGATCAGTGATGAAACTCATGGTGTTAGCTGTGACGAGGTTGATGTCGTGATCCCGGCCGATCAGGACGAAGTCCGCGCGAGCGCAGATTGCCGCCAGGCCACCGTGCTTCTTGCAGCGGTTCAGCGCGAGGAGATTCCAATCGCGGTCGATGCCTCGGCGACATACGGCATCAACAAACTCGACATTGCGTTCGTCTTTGACGTGTCCGGATCGATGACAGACGACGTCACCGGCACGAGCGATGAAAAGCTCGACGTCCTAAAGACCGCCGCGCTTAACGCACTTGATGAACTCCTCCCCCCTGCAGGCAGCGCGCTGGAAGGCGAAGTGCGCATTGCCATCGCGCCCTACGATCACACAATCAATGTCGGCCCATACTTCAACGCCATGACCGACGAACAACCGGATCGGACCTGGCGGTCGCAGACCCGCGTTCAGACAGGAACCGTTTGTGGGCGCTATTGGTCGGATGGGAGCTGTCGCCGATGGGATCCGGTTTACCAGATGGAACCGAACGGCGACCATACATGGGTCGATGTCGATAATGATATCGACAATACCTGCATCTACGAACGAGATGGCGCGCAGGCCTTCACGGATGCCGCGCCCGGAGCCGGCTCATGGTTTGGCTCGGCAGACCCTCACTGGTTCGTCGACGCGGATGATGATCAAAAGGTGCGCGGTGATGACGGTATTACCTCTTCCAATACCGGCTCCTTTCGCATCAGAAACGACACCGCGCTGAACATGACCTATGACGATTGCTCACCGTCAGAGGTCGTGCCGCTCACTTACAACAAGTCCACGCTGACCACGGCGATCAACGGGCTGACCGCCAACTTCGCAACCAATGGTTCCCTAGGCTTCGCGATGGGCTGGTACCTGATTTCTCCAGGTTGGTCTTATGTCTGGCCGGTCGGGTCGGAGCCGCATGGCTATACAGACCCTAATGTCCGCAAGGTCATCATCATGATGACGGATGGGGCCTTTAACACATGGCGCACTGATGCCGGAACCTATGGCAATGGCTGGGACCGCATGACGACACTTTGCAACGCGGCGAAAACGGAAGGCGTTTTCGTCTATACGATCGTGTTCGATCTCAACAACACGACGGCTGAGACAGTTCTGCGCAACTGCGCGACGGAGCCAAGCTATTTCCACACGCCGAACTCGGCCTCCGATCTCGTCGATACCTATGCAGACATTGCGGCTTCAATCTCCGACCTTAGACTGAACCAGTAGGCGTTTCGTTCTTTTCTCGTTCACGAACACCTCCTATATTGAGAGTGTTCTTCGGAACTATGGCGATAAACGCGCGTGTAATAAGCGGTTCGGACCCGGGGGCGGTACCCGGCGGCTCCACCATTTACCTCCAGTCATTAGCTGGACAGGATGGGGCCGAAATAGGATCGACGGACGTGTAAAGACGATGCCTTCGCCGGGTTGAGCCCCCTTAGAAGCTCGATCAACAATAGTTGCTAATGACAACTTTGCTGAAGGTGAACTACTCGCAGCGTAGGCTGTGCGTGGATTACCGCACTTAACTCCTAGGGCATCAGCGCCCTAGGCGGGGCCCGGAGGCGCCTGGCAACAGAAGCCTCCACTTTTCTTTCAGTCGGAATTCTTGCCGGACACGTTCGAGTTGCAATCAACGCGGCGAAGGCAGAGATTGCGGGCCGCAATTTGAGAGGATGCGTTCGTGGGCCTGACCCTCAATCTTTATGGAGAGTTCTCTCTGCTTCGCGACGGCGAGCCGGTTCCCCTGCCCGCGTCCCGCAAGACGCGCGCGCTTCTGGCTTTCCTCGTGCTGACCGCCCGACCGCATCGACGCGAGCGATTGTGCGATCTCTTCTGGGACCGAACAGACGATCCCCGCGCCGCGTTACGATGGTCCCTCAGCAAGCTGCGTCCCCTCATCAACGACCAAACGAGGGAACGTCTGATCGCCGATCGAGAACGCGTGTCGCTTGCGAAAGTCGAAGCGAAGGGAGCGGCGCAACTGGAAGAAAGCGGGGGGGTTGACGAGCTCATCGCAGCCTTTGATGCAATCGCGGGTCATCCTCTCGACGGCCTCGATCTGCCGGACCTCGCCGAATATCAGGCATGGCTGACCAGTGAGCGCACTGCCCTCGAACGAGATCGTGCAGTACTGGCCGCCAGTATCGCCGATCACCCAGTCGTTGCACCCGACAGGGCGTTGGCCTTCGCTAAAGCTGCTTTGGACGCCAACCCCTACGACCGCGAGAGCGCAAGCCGCGTTGTTCGCCTTTTGCGCCGGCTCGGCCGCGACGCAGATGCGGACTTCAGAGAAGAAGAGTTCATCTCCCGCTTTGCCGATGCGGGAATGGACTGGCAGGCCGCGCCCGTCGAGCAACCTTCGGCAGCACCCGACACGCGCCGCCTGCTTCTGGAGCAGACGATCCGTTTTCAGCGCGCGTCCGATGGAACTGTCATCGCCTGGGCCAGCGCGGGGTCCGGACCTCCCCTTGTTAAAGCGGCGAACTGGCTGACGCATCTTGAGTTCGACTGGAGTTCGCCCGTCGATGGCGGTCAGCTGCGCACGTTCGCGGAAGGTCACACGCTGATCCGTTACGATGGCCGCGGCAATGGACTGTCCGACTGGGATGTTCCGGAAATTTCGTTCGATCGAATGGTCGAGGATCTGGAAGTGGTTGTTGAAGCCGCCGGGCTGGATCGGTTCCCGCTGATCGGCTTCTCGCAAGGGGCCGCCGTCGCCATCGAGTACGCCGCGAGACATCCAGAGCGGGTCTCCCACATCGTGTTGCAAGGCGGCTTCGCGGCGGGCTGGCGCGTCACCGGGGATAAGGAGTTGATCGCTGAACGGGAGGCGATCCAAACTCTCATCAAAACGCAATGGGGCGTAGACAATGCCGGATTGAGACAACTCGTCACCTCAACCTTCATGCCAACGGCGACCGAAGAAGAAACGGTCTGGTTTAATGAGTTTCAGCGCAAGGCGGCGTCGGCTGAGAACGCGATCCGCTTCGTTGAAGCCTTCGGGACGCTTGATGTCAGGCCGCGCCTTTCAGCCGTGCGCGCGCCGACGCTTGTCGCTCATTCAAGTAGTGATGGGATCGCCACGATGGATGAAGCGCGCGAACTCGCATCTCATATTCCGAACGCTAGGTTCCTGAGCCTTGAAAGCTCCAATCACAGTCTCACCGACAGTGAACCAGCCACGCGCGAATTTCTGGACGCGGCGCTCGCCTTCATTTCGGAAGACTAGTCAACGGACCTTCAGCGAAGACTGAGGGTGCAGCGTTCATCGAGGCTGGGGCGAGCCAGTGTGACAGAAGCAAGCCCGGGCAAGCTGGCTTTCAGGTCCTCAGCCACCCAAAGGCAGATGCGCTCAAGCGTGGGAACTTCCAGTCCCTCAATCTCATTGAGCAGCCGATGATCCAGCTTTGCAGCCGTTGCCTTCAGCGCGGCCTCAAGAACAGAGAAGTCCTCCACCCATTCCTCACCGGACTTCACAACGCCAGCGATGCGGACCTCCAGACGAAACGAGTGGCCGTGGACATTGCGATATGGATGCCCTTCCGGCTTGCCGCCCATATAGTGCGCAGCTTCGAACGAGACCGCTTTTTCGATCTCGAACGTCGCGCCATCAGGGCTCAGGGTAGCCCGATCAGTTTGTGGGTTTGCAAACTCAGTCGCCATTGGGGATTCTTCATACAATACGCTGCGGCGGCGGCGATATTCTCCGCCTGATCGACCGTGTCCTTCGGTTGCAGGAAAAAGTGCTGAAAGTCCAGTGACTCAAAGCGCTCTGGCTGTGCTTCGGGTTCATCCTGCGGGTATACGAGTTTCAGCTCATGACCAGAAGTTTGGGCGAGTCTCGCATTTGCTTTCGGCGAAACACAAATCCAGTCCAGCCCTTTCGGCGCGGCGATGGTGCCGTTCGTCTCCACACCGATCTCGAAGCCCGCCAAGTGAAGCGCTTCAATCAACGGAGCCTTGAGCTGGAGCAATGGTTCACCGCCGGTGCAGACGATGTATGGTCTGCCGTCACCACGTGGCTCTGCATTCCAAAGGTCCAGGGCATGCGCGGCAAGCGCGGTTTCGCCGTCAAACTTGCCACCATTCTCGCCATCCGCCCCCACAAAATCTGTGTCGCAAAAGTTGCAGACGGCCGTGGCGCGATCGCGCTCCAGCCCACTCCAGAGATTGCAACCGGCAAAGCGCAGAAACAGCGCCGCCCTGCCCGTTTGCGCACCTTCCCCCTGCAAGGTCACATAGGCTTCCTTCACGGTGTAGATCGTCACGCCGTCACCTGCTCCCGCCAACGCGCCCACCCGCGGGCCCGCAGCTCACAGGCAGGACACTCGCCGCAACCATAACCCCAATCATGGCGGCGAGATCGGTCGCCCAGATAGCAGGTGTGAGTCTCCTCGACGATAAGATCGATCAGCACCGACCCGCCAAGCTCATGCGCCATCGCCCATGTTTGCGCCTTGTCGAGCGTCATCAGGGGCGTGGCGATCTTGAGTGGCCGGTCCATGCCGAGAACCAGCGCCGCCTCCTGCGCGTCCAGGGTGTCGCGTCGGCAGTCGGGATATCCAGAAAAATCGGTCTCGCACATGCCGCCAACCAGCACATCAGCATCCCGCCGATAGGCCAGCGCCCCAGCCAGGGTGAGGAACAGAAGATTTCGCCCCGGTACGAATGTGTTGGGCAGTCCCTCCTTCGACATTCGAATTGCGGTGTCGTGCGTCATTGCCGTTTCGCCAAGCGATGAGAGAACGGCGGCATCCAGTTTGTGATCCGGACCCAGCCGCTCGCCCCACACTGGAAAACGCGCCGTCAAAGCATCCCGAAAAGCGATCCGGCAGTCGAGTTCGATTCGGTGACGCTGGCGGTAATCGAAGCCGACGGTCTCGACCGCAGAAAAATTCTCCAGCGCCCATGCCAGACACACGGCGGAGTCCTGCCCGCCAGAGAAAAGAACAATCGCTTTGCTGCCTACCGTAGTCATGGCGGGGGAAGTAGCATTTGCGGGACCCGCCACCAAGCGCCATCGCATCCTGTCAGTGACGTAACGTCACATAATTAGCACTGCATTTTAGGGATTTCTGTTCAGGCGCAGCTTCGTGTTGACAAACCCTCTCCTGCAACGCTGACATGGCAATTGAGGCATTCCGCAACAAGACGGAAGCCCATTTAGGAAACGCTGCGACGCCACCGAAACCACCGGGGCTCGAGGAGGAGTGAAAGAATGAAATCCACACTACAGTCGAAATTTGCCCTGCTGGCTGGTGCGTCCGCGCTTGCTTTCACGGCGACGCCAGCGGTGGCGCAAGAGGATGATGACCAGCGCACGCTGACCACCATCGTCGTGACCACGCAGAAAACGGAAGAGTCCATTCAGGATGTTCCGATTGCTGTGTCCGCTTTCGACGAAGCCGCGCTGGAAAAACTCCAGCTCGCTGGTGGCCCGGACCTTGTTAAATCCATTCCGAACGTCTCGTTCACCAAAGGCAACTTCGCCGGTTACAACTTCAAAATCCGCGGCATCGGTAATGACGCAGTCGCCCAGTCCGGCGATAGTGGCGTCGGCGTTCACCAGAACGATGTTCCACTGACCGCCAACCGCCTCTTCGAAGCCGAGTTCTTCGATGTTGAGCGTGTTGAGACACTGCGTGGCCCGCAAGGTACGCTCTACGGCCGGAACGCCACCGGCGGCGTGGTGAACGTCATTACCGCCAAGCCTGTTCTTGAGGAGTGGCAAGGCAACATCCGAGGCACGCTCGGCAATTTCGGTACTGCCAAGGTCAAAGGCATGCTGAACGTTCCACTCGGTGAGAACCTGGCTCTTCGAGTTGCCGGCTCCTACCTCGAGCGCGAAGGGTTTGCGAGGAACACTGTTTCCAACACCGATATTGACGGCCGAGAGCTGTATGGCCTCCGCGCAACACTCGCCTTTGAGCCAACTGAAACGTTCCGTTCCTGGCTGATGGTCGAGCACTTCAACGAAGACGACAACCGTCTTCGGACCGGCAAGCAGCTCTGCGACAAGGACCCATTCGAAACGAGTTTTGCAGGCATTCCTATCAGCGCGGCTGATCAGAACTTTACCAGCCTTGGGTGTCAGGAAGCGCCGCTTAGCGAGTCCTTTGATCGCGTCAACTCAGCAGCGACACTCGGCGGTGGTCTTGGCGTAGCAGCGGGTCTTCTAAACGGCGACGCCTTCACGACACCACTCAATCCGAACCTTCGCGAGATCGAGTCGGCCTTCGATCCGATTTATCAGGCAGAGTCGACACTCTACACCTTCAAGGCAGAGTATGACCTCAATGATTCCCTGATGCTGAGCTATATCGGCAGCTATATGGAAGACAGCGTCCTGTCGATTGAGGATTACAACAAGATCGCGCCGAACATCGCGTTCAACGATCTGTCAGCCATACCACCAGGCGTCGACCCTGGTGCAGATCTCTACAACGCCCTGTTCCCTGGCGGTGTGGTTTCGGACCCTCAGCTTGGGGCGTCCAACATATTCCGCACATTTGATTTGTCGGGTGGCGACAGTGAGCAGATCACGCACGAAATTCGCCTTCAATCCAATTATGATGGGCGGTTCAATTTCAACCTCGGCGGCATCTACGTCGACTTTGAAGCGATTGATCCGTTTGATCCAAATAATGGCTACTATGTTTTCTCGAACACCCTGACAGCTCTCACGCAGCTGCAAAATGCCATTGTTTCATCTGATCCATCAGGCATGACAAATGGTCCATTAGGGTTCCCCTTTACGGTACCAATCGACACAGCTGGAAATGGTGAAGCTCTGTTTGAGGGCACGCTCGGCGGAGATGGCGGGAACTATTTCCGCTCGCTTTCACCTTATCGTCTGGAGTCGCTGGCCTTCTTTGGTGAGGGCTACTTTGACGTCAACGACGACCTCACCCTGACCCTTGGGCTGCGGTATACGGATGACCAGAAGGAACAGGACATTGTCCCAACCTATCTGTTCACGCCAGAGGTCGCGTTCGGTCCGGGCACTCCGCAGAATGGGGATCCAAGAAACGCCACAGGTCTGCAAGAAGCCTCGTTTGAAGAAGTCACAGGAAGGGCTGGTTTCGATTGGTCGCCTGATCTGAACTTCTCCGAGGACACGCTGATCTACGGCTTCTACTCGCGAGGCTACAAAGGCGGCGGTATCAACCCACCGCAGCCTGCTGGGGCAGAGCTCTTCCCGCCTCAGTTCGAGCCGGAATTCATCAACTCGTACGAGTTGGGCACCAAGAACACGCTAGCGGGCGGTGCCCTGCAATTGAACGCAGGTGCTTTCTTCTACGACTATGAAGGCTACCAGATCACGCAGATCATCAACCGCAGCTCTGTGAACTTCAACATCGACGCAGAGCTGACAGGCTTCGAACTCGAAACAGTCTGGAACCCTGTCTCTACGCTGGTCCTGAGTGCCAATCTTGGTCTTCTGGACACAAGCATTCAGGACACGTTCGGTGTGGATGTGCTGGATCGTGCCAATGGCCGCGACGATCTCGTCGTTCTCAAGAACGCGGTGAACTTCGCAAACTGCGTCGTGTCGGCCCAGGGTTACGCTACGGTTCTTGGTGCTATTGATGCCGGTTTGCTTGCTCCCGGTTCGAGCGCAGGGCTCTGCACCGGGGCGTTTGCCGGTGGCGAAGCTGGGTTCGGTCTGGATCCGGATGCAGTGGTCACCTTTACAAATCCCGACGGAACACAAGGCACCGCAAGCCTGCTGGAGCCGTTCGAAGGCGACGCCAAGAACCTGGATGGCAACTCCATCCCGGGTGCGCCTGAAACGACGTTCAGCTTTGGTGCGGAATACACATGGCTGCCAAGCGGCGAAGGTAATCTCGGTGACTGGTCTGCAACGGCCCGCGTTGACTACTACATGCAGTCCGATAGCTTCAGCCGTGTCTGGAACACCGGCCGCGACGAGCTGGAAAGTTGGGACAACGTGAACTTGTCGCTGCGTCTCGACAATGAAGAGAACGGCCTTTCGGTCGAGTTCTTCGGCAAGAACGTCACCGACGAGGAAGTCATTACCGGTGCGTATCTTACCGATGACTCTTCTGGTCTGTTTACGAACATCTTCCTGACCGAGCCATCGACCTGGGGCGTCAGCGTCGCCAAGTCCTGGTAACGGTTTGAGGTAAAACACGATCAGGGGCGGCTCTCGGGCCGCCCTTTTTCATTGGCGGTTCAGGCTTCACGGGTGCCGCGAACAGCCTATATTCGCGATAACGTCGTAATGGAGACATTCCTCATGCGTATCGCATTGACCGCTGCATCCGTTCTAGGCCTGGCCGCCTGTGGAGGGGCCGTCGCATCTGGAGATGAAAGCGATAACGCCTCATCCTCCGGCCTCACCCTGGAGACAGTCGCAGAAGGCCTCGAATTCCCTTGGAGCATGGCCTTCCTCCCAAGCGGCGAAATGCTGGTGACCGAGCGCGAGGGCCGGCTCCGCATCGTTCGCGACGGTGAGCTTGACCCCACGCCGGTCTCTGGAACGCCTGAAGCCTACGTCGCCAATCAGGGCGGTTATCTCGGCCTTGCCCTTGATCCAGCCTTTGACACCAACCGCCTGCTCTATCTCGCCTATTCCAAGGGCGACGATGACGCTAACCACACCTCCGTTGTTCGCGGCCGCCTCTCCGAGGACGGCGCGAGCCTGACGGACGTCGAAACGATCTTCGAAGCAGATGCCGTCAAGCCACGCGGCGTTCACTTTGGTGGCCGTCTCATGTTCCTGCCGGATGGTTCGCTACTCGTGACGCTTGGCGACGGCTTCATGCGCATGGATGACGCCCAGTCGCTGGAGAACCATTTCGGGAAGATCGTTCGCATCATGCCTGACGGAACGACGCCCGACGACAACCCCTTTGTCGGTCAGGAAGGCGCGGATCCCAAGATCTACACACTCGGCCACAGAAACGTTCAGGGCATCGCCTATGACGATGAAACCGGAACACTCTTTGCCCATGAACACGGCCCGAAGGGTGGTGACGAGTTGAACGTCATTGAGCCGGGCACGAATTATGGCTGGCCGGAAATCACCTATGGCGTGAATTACGACGGCACGATCATCACCAATCGCACCAAGAAGGAAGGCCTCGCGCAGCCCGTTGAGAAATGGGTGCCCTCCATCGCACCATCTGGCATGACCAGATACACCGGCGATCAGTATCCCGGCTGGACGGGCGACCTGTTTATTGGCGCCATGAATGGACCACGTGGGCAGAAACTTGTCCGCATTGATCTGGAAGATGGCGCGGTTGTCGGACAGGAAGCGTTGCTAACCGAAGAAGGTTACGGTTACCGCGACGTGGCCGAAGGTCCGGATGGGTATCTCTATCTCGCCACGGCTGATCTCGACGGCGCAATTTTCCGCCTGAAGCCCGGCGAATAGAGCTCGTCAGACGCCCCGGCGCGAACGAAGGGCGGTGGAGAGCGTGCCATCATCGAGATGGTCGAGCTCGCCGCCCACGGGCACACCATGTGCGAGGCGGGTGACAGTCACCCCGCTGGGCTCAAGACGCTCGGCCACATAGTGCGCCGTTGTCTGACCATCGACCGTCGCATTGAGCGCCAGAATGACTTCGCGCACGTCGCCCTCAGACACTCGGGTTTCCAGCGCTGCTAGGTTCAACTCGTCTGGGCCAATCCCGTCAATCGCAGAGAGCACGCCGCCCAGCACATGGTAGCGCCCGCGGAACGCGCCCGCACGTTCCAGCGCCCAAAGGTCTGGCACGTCCTCGACCACACAGATCAGCCCGTCATCACGGCCTGGAGCCTGACAGACGGCGCAGGGCTGCATCGTGTCGAAGTTTCCACAGGTGCGGCAGGTTTCGATCTTGTCAGCAGCTTCCGCCAGCGCATCGGCCAGTGGGACGAGCAGCTGATCCTTGCGTTTGAGCAGATGGAGCGCCGCGCGGCGGGCCGAGCGCGGGCCCAGTCCCGGCAGCTTGCCGATCAGTTCGATCATACGAAGGATTTCCGGTCCGGCGGCGCGGTCTGTCATGACGCGCATATGGGCTGTGATTCCGCCGTGAGGCAAGCGGGCTGGCTAGTCGCCTGCATATGATGCTCTTGGGCGGATCGGCGCGCCACTGGCCGACTGCTCTATGGCTTGGGCGATCCAGCCCGCCATCCGGCCGCATGCAAACAACAGAAACGGCGCATCATCTGTAAGCCCGAGCGACACTGTCAGCGCGGCCAGCGCCATGTCTATGTTTGCAGGATCCCCGGAAGCGTCTTCAGCAGCGACGATCGCTCCGGCAACGCTATCTGGCAATTGCATCCACTCAAGCAGCGCGGCTGCACGTGGGTCACCAGCGGGATAAAGCGGATGTCCGACAGCTGGTGGACGCTCCCTTCGGGCCGCCAAGTCTGCAAGCGCTGCCTGCGCGCCTTCGGTTTCCGCACGCCGCAGATAGGCCAGTGCACGGGCAGACGCCTCGCCATGAAGCGGTCCGCTCAGCGCCGCACATCCCGCCAGTGCACATGCTGCGAGTGGCGCGCCGGTCGAGGCTGCGACCCGGGCGGCAAAGGTCGAGGGGTTCAGCTCATGATCCGCCAGCAGCACCAGCGCGCGCCTCAGCAGATCAATCCCGCCGGGAGAGAGCTGCCAGAGCCTGCCCAGCGTCTGATGGCAAAAGCCCCTGCCCTGATGACCCGCCGCCGCTGCGCAGACCCCTGATAAAAGGCCAAGCCCTTCGCGCGCGAGCGACGTTGGTGCCCTTCCGAATGTTGGAAGGTCGGATTCGGCGCGTCCCGCCAGAAATGACAGGATGCGTGCCTTGCCGGTCTCCCCACTTGCCCCCGCACTCATCCTTGATGCCTCGGCTGGATCATTCTCGCCGCAGAGCAGTGCAGCGACGGACTCCAGTGTTGAGGTCTCCGCCAACTCAACGGCATCGTGGCCGCGATAAATCAGGCGGCCATCTCTGATGGTGGTAATCCGGGTCGTCATCACTGGATCGCCCCAGGCAATGGCGGCCGATGCAATCGCTTCCCGCCCCCGCCCACTCCGTCGGCGCTTGATCAGGGCATCGATATCCGCCGCAGAATAGGCGCTGACACGCGGATCCTCTTCCTGCGGTCGCGAGGCCACGAGGCCCCGGCTGACATAGGCGTACAGCGTCTGTGGCTTCACCCCAAGACGGGAGATGGCTTCATTCCGGTCAATCCATTTCATGTATTGATTATATTGATCAAGATTGACGACAAGCAAGTCCTGTCCGACTTAGCGGCCAAATGAAAGGCAGAACACATGGACACAGGACTTGAGCATATCGTCGCCGCTGAAACGGTGTTGTCGGACGTTGATGGAGAGAAGGGTCGGCTCGTTATTCGAGGCTGGCCAGTGGAAACGCTGTCGGCTTCGCTCGCCTTTGAAGACGTGGCGCATCTCCTTTGGTCGGGCTTTTTCGAAGACCTGCCGGACGCGCGCGAGCTTGGCGCAAGACTTGGCCCTGCTCGGGAGCAGGCTTTCGCCACGATGATAGAACCCGAATCTGCTCTCGACACGGTCGGTGCGCTTCGTTTCGGCTGGGCGACGCTGGATGATCAGGAAACACTGGAGACGGCCATTCAGGTCGCGGCCTCTGGCCCTGTTTTCACGGCTGCAGCCATCCGGCGTGCGGCCGGGCTTGATCCTGTTGCGCCCGATCCCGGCCTTTCAACGTCGGCGGACTTCCTCTGGATGATCTCCGGTAAAATGCCGACGCCGGACGCCGTACGGGCTTTGGACGCGTATCTTGCAACGGTCTGCGATCACGGCCTCAACGCATCGACCTTCGCGGCCCGTGTCGTTGCCTCAACACGCGCGGGCCTGACGTCAGCAGCGATTGCCGGCCTGTCAGCCCTGAAAGGACCACTGCATGGCGGCGCGCCGGGACCGGTTCTCGATATGCTGGACGATATCGGCGTGCCTGAAAACGCGGAACGCTGGATTGACGATGCGCTTGCACGCGGCGAGCGGCTGATGGGCTTTGGTCACCGGGTTTATCGCGCCCGCGATCCACGCGCCGATGCACTTAAGGCGGCTATCAACCGGCTGCCGGACACAGCTGGCCGGCTCGATTTCGCAGAGCATATCGAAAGTGAAGTGCTGCATCGTCTCGCGAAAAAGTATCCGCAGCGGGCGCTGGAAACGAATGTCGAATTCTACACCGCGTTGCTTCTGGAAGCGCTGAACATTCCGCGCCATGCCTTCACCGCCGTGTTTGCCTGCGCGCGCGTGCTTGGTTGGATTGCCCATGCCTGCGAGCAGATCGAGGAAGGCCGGCTTGTCCGTCCGAAATCTGTCTATCGCGGACCGATGCCCGAAGCAGCCTGAATTAAAAGGGCATCTTGAAGCCCGGCATCAGGCCGCCACCGAGGCCCTTGGTGGCTTCCTTCATGGCCTCTTCCATGGCTTCGTCGAGCTTTCGACGCGCATCGGAATGAGCCGCCTTGATGAGATCCTCAACGATCTCGGCCTCATCGCTCATGAGGGACGGGTCGATATTCAGGCCGACCAGTTCGCCCTTGCCCTTGAGCGTGACAGAGACCAGACCGGCCCCGGCAACGCCGGTGGCTTCGGTCGCCTCGATCTTCTCCTGCGCCTCAGCCATTTGCTTTTGCATGGCCTGCGCCTGCTGCATGATCTTGCCGATATCTTTCATCACATCTTCCTTGGAGTTCAGGCGCGCTTTGGGGTGAGCGGCACTACATTGGCTCCGGCTTCGTCCTGATCAAGCGGGCCTTCCTGACGCACCTCGACAATCTTTGTGCCCGGCATTGCCGCGAGCGCCGCAGCGATCGTCGGATGGCTGGCAGCATCGGAAACCTTCTCGTCATGGATGCGGGAGGCGCGCTCCTTGATGGTTTCGCCGGTCGCCTCAGCAATCTCAACAGTCCAGGCCTTTCCAGTCTCTCTCTCCAGGAAGAGCGAAAGCCGACACAAAATATCGGCGGGCGCGCCTTCCTTTACCGCGCAGACAATACGTCCATGCTCGAACGAAGCGGGACGCAGATAGGTTTCAACTTCGCCAGCCAGAATGGCTTCGCGCTGGGTAGAGAGAAGCCCTGCAATATCATCGAAGCTTTTCGGGCTGGCAGGTGCGGACGAAGCCGCTTCAGCCTTTCCCGGAGGCGGGCTGCCCCCGCCCTGGCCTCCTTCTCCACCGGCCAGCATACGCACAGCCTCTTCCGGCGATGGCAGGTTGGCCGCCGCCGACAGGCGCAGGATGACCATGCGCATGGCTGTATCCTGCTCGGGCGCGATCTGGGCGTCGCTATAGCCGGACAGCAGCATCTGCCAGTAGCGCGCGGCCTGCGCCGGCGACAGGCGTGAGGCAATTTCCTTTGTCCGGGTGACCCAGTCTGATGGTCCGGGCGGCGCGTAGTCCTCGCCGGACACTTGCGCCGTCGCGACATCCGCGCAGATGTCCAGAAGGTCTTTCAGAAGGACGAGCGGATCCGCGCCTGCGAGTAGCTGATCCTGCGCTTCGGCGCATGCGCCTTTTCCGTCTCCGGAGATGGCCATGTCGAACACATCCAGAAGACGTGCGCGATCGCCGAGACCAAGCATGTCCCGGACAGCCGCGCCTGTGACGGCTCCGCCGTCGGTCGTCTGCACAATCGCCTGATCGAGAATGGACAGGGCATCGCGAACCGAGCCTTCAGCCGCGCGGGCAATCAGGCCGAGGCCTTCCTCTGAAACGTCAGCCCCTTCCCGTTTCGCAATTTTGCCGAGATGCTCCGTCAGCGCAGAGGCATCGAGCCGTTTCAGATCAAAGCGCTGGCATCGAGACAGGACCGTGACCGGGACTTTGCGGATTTCAGTTGTTGCAAACACGAATTTCACGTGCGGCGGCGGCTCTTCCAGCGTCTTTAGCAGCGCATTGAACGCCGCTGTTGAAAGCATGTGCACTTCGTCAATAATGTAGACCTTGTAGCGTGCGGACACTGGCGAATAGCGGACACCATCCAGCAATTCCCGCATGTCTGCGACACCGGTTCGGGAGGCCGCGTCGAGCTCCAGAACATCCGGATGCCGGCTTTCCATGATGGCGTTGCAATGCTCTCCGGGCGGATCGAGATGGATGGAAGGCCCATCAACGCCCTCGCGGACATAGTTCAGGCCGCGCGCGAGCAGCCGCGCCGTCGTTGTCTTGCCGACCCCGCGAACACCGGTGAGCATGAAGGCATGGGCGATGCGGCCGGTTTCGAACGCGTTTTCCAGCGTCCTCACCATGGCTTCCTGCCCGATCAGATCAGAGAACAGCCGGGGACGATACTTCCGCGCGAGCACCTGATAGCCGGTATCGGCGCTGCCCATCTCCTCGTCGCCAAACATGGAGAAGGTCTTGTCGTCTGGGGCGTGATCGCCGGAAAGATCGTCGGACTCGCTCATCGGCGGGATAATGCGCCGGAGTCAGGTCTCGACGCAATGGAACGCACCTCAAGCGCTGCCGAAAACGCGCTTGAAGATCAGATCCACCTGCAAAAAGTGGTAATCAAGATCAAAGAGCGCTTCGAGCTGGTCGTTCGACAGACGCGCCGTCACCTCATCATCAGCTTTCAGGAAATCGAGGAAATCGCCCTCGCCTGCCCAGGTGCGCATCGCATTACGCTGGACCAGACGATACGCATCTTCGCGGCTGACTTCTGCCTCGACGAGCGCCAGTAGCACCCGTTGTGAATTGTGCAGGCCGCCGAGCTGATCGAGATTCTTCATCAGGTTTTCCGGGTAGATCACCAGATTCTCGATAACGCCGGCCAGGCGATGGAGCGCAAAATCCAGATGGATGGTCGCATCCGGGCCGATCCCACGTTCCACCGACGAGTGCGAGATGTCCCGCTCATGCCAGAGGGCGACATTCTCCATGGCCGGCGTCACGGCGGAGCGGACAAGCCGGGCAAGGCCTGTGAGGTTCTCCGTCAGCACCGGATTACGCTTGTGCGGCATGGCCGAGGAGCCTTTCTGGCCGGCGGAGAAGAACTCTTCGGCTTCGAGGACTTCGGTGCGTTGCAGGTGACGGATTTCCGTCGCGATCCGCTCGATCGATGACGCGATCACGCCAAGGGTGGCGAAGAACATGGCATGACGATCCCGCGGGATGACCTGCGTGGAGACGGGCTCGGGCTTGAGCCCGAGTTCCTTGGCGACGTGTTCTTCAATGCGCGGATCGATGTTTGCGAATGTGCCGACCGCGCCAGAGAGGGCACAGGTCGCAATCTCCTCGCGCGCCGCTTCGAGCCTCGATTTCGCGCGCTGGAACTCCGCATGGAAGGTGGCGAGCTTCACACCGAATGTCGTCGGCTCAGCATGGATGCCGTGGCTGCGCCCAATGGTTGGCGTCAGCTTGTGTTCGCGGGCGCGTTTTTCCAGCGCGGTGAGGACACGATCAAGGGCGGTCAGAAGCAACGCACTGGCGCGGTCAAGCTGGACGTTGAAACAGGTGTCGAGCACGTCCGATGAAGTCAGGCCCTTGTGAAGGTAACGCGCTTCGTCACCGACATGCTCAGCGACGTTCGTGAGAAAGGCGATCACATCGTGCTTCACCTCGGCTTCGATCGCGTCGATCCGGGCAACTTCGAAGCCGCCACGCGCTCTCACGGCTGCGGTCACACCCGCAGGAATCTGCCCGAGTTCTTCCATCGCTTCAGCCGCAAGCGTCTCGATTTCGAGCCAGATGCCGAACTTGGTTTCCGGCGACCAGATGGCGGTCATTTCTGGGCGGGCATAGCGGGGTATCATGGCGAGCTCCTTCTCACGCGCTTCAATACAGGACGCGGCCGCGCAGGAAAGAGACAAGCCGCCGCAAATCGCTGTTTGCAGCCCGCTTTCTGCCGCGCAATCTTCAGTCTTGACGCCACGTCGCGGCTCGTCAGCGCCGGATCGGATAGCTATTCTCGGGCCGAATTGAAGGAGAGTTTCAGTCATGGCAAAGGGCGCGATGCCGGTTCTGGTCGGTGTAGGACAGTCTATCAGCGAATGGGACGGCACGGCCGGTCCTGAAGGGGCTCCCTCGCCGCTCAGCCTCGCCGTGGAGGCATCCAAGAAAGCGCTGGCCGATGCTGGTGTTGACGCGAAGAACATCGATACGATTGCTGTGGTGCGGACCAATGAGGACTCCACGCCCTTTGGCCATCCCAATGGCAAGAATGAAAACCTGCCTGGCACCGTGGCGCGCGATATTGGCGCAACGCCCGAACGCGCGATCTACACCGGTCTTGGCGGCCAGAGCCCTCAGCAGATGGTCAACGAACTGGCGGCACGTATCCATGAGGGCGAAATCAAGTGCGCCCTTCTGACGGGATCTGAAGCCAATCGCGCCTCCAAGGGCGCGCGTCGGCACAAGGTCAAAATCGACTGGGCGGATTCTGCCGATCTGCCGTTTGAGGACCGCGTCGATAAAGACCGCCTGCTGAACCAGACCGAGATCAAGCACGGTCTCGTTTTCCCGCCGACCTTCTATGGCTTCTTCGAGAACGCCATCGCCGCCCGCGACGGCGAAACGCGGAGCGAGCATCGCGCCTCCATGTCCCGCCTTTGGGAGAAATTCTCTGCGGTCGCTGCCGACAATCCCAATGCACAGTTCAGGACAGCGCGGTCGGCCGAGTTTCTGGCAACGCCATCGAAGGAAAACTTCGAAGTCTCCGATCCCTTTCTGAAATGGCATGTGGCGCAGGATGCCGTGAATGTCGGCGCAGCAGCGCTTCTGATGTCGGAAGAGATGGCCGATGAGCTTGGCGTTCCGGCACGCAAACGTGTTTACCTCCATGGCGGCGGAGAAGCGGCCGATACGCTGATTTCGGAACGCGAGAGCATGGACAGCTCCTGGGCCATGGAAACCGCCATTGGCCGCGCACTTGAGCAGGCCGGGAAAACACCTGACGATATCGATGTTTTCGATCTGTATTCCTGTTTTCCGTGTGCGGTCTTTTCGTCGACAGCGGTGCTGGGAATTAATCCTGACACAGATAATCGTCAACTCACGGTGACAGGCGGGCTGCCTTTCTTTGGTGGACCGGGCAACAATTACTCCCTGCACGGAATAGCAAGCATTTCCGAACGCCTCCGCGAGGCTCCGGGTAATTTCGGCCTCGTTCTCGCCAATGGCGGCTGGATGACGAAAGAGGCCGCTGGCGTTTACTCCACAACGCGCCCTGACAGTTTCACACCGGCTGAACCTGTGGCGAAGGATGCACCGCGCGTTGAGGTCACGGAAACGACAGACAGCGGCACGCTGGAGTCCTTCACGATTTTCCGCGATCGCGAGGGCAACTGGGACGGTGTGGCCTTTGTCCGGACCGCTGATGGGAAACGGGTCATCGCGAATTCGCAGCCGGACGCCCTGAAGCGTCTCCAAGAGGAAGCCTCCCCAGTTGGGTTGAAGGTTTCGGTGAAAGCGCAGGACAACGGCACCAATCGCTTCACCTTCGCCTAGGCTCTGATAGGCTCGCCGCAAAGGGAGCCTTTCATGAAACGACTTCTTTTCGCAGCGGCCCTGCCCGCCTTGCTGACGGCCTGCGCTTCGCTGGAGCCTGAGCCCTGCACGGCCGAATGGATCCAGTGGAAGACGGATCAGGTGCTTACTCCTTTTGCGCAGGACAATCGCGGGCTGATCAATGATCTGCGCGACTTCTCGCAGGACCTCGAGGACCCAGGCCCCTTCACCATGCTGCGCATGGCGGTGAAGCTGGAAGAGTTTCAGGATCTGGCAAGCGACTTCCAGACCGACATAATGCCAGAGCTGGAAGCTGCGGTGGACCAGTGCGGCAGCCCGGCTCAGTTTGTCCCGGCCTTTACCAATTTCCTTCGCGATCAGGGCGTTGAGGAAGACATGCTGGTCTGGGTGGAGACCCTCGGCACGCTTGCCGTTCAGCAGAGCGAGACCTGAGCGTGACCCAGCGCATCTGTCCCGCCAAGGCTTAGCCGGGCGGGCACTCGATTGAATTGGTCCAGAGTCAGGGCGGATAGGCGGCGCGCGCCTGCGCTTGCAGCCCTTCCAGCGCAGAGGCGACAAATCCCCTGTCCCAGCGGGAGAGGCCGGGCGGTCGGCCGATCCGGCAAATCCAGCAATGCTCAGGCCGGGACCTTGGCCCGACAGGGGCCGCCAGACGCCGTTCGCGCCGTTGCATCCAGCGCGCCATGCGCTGCGCCATGGGCTCGATATCCTCAAATGCTTCGGTGACGAGGGCCAGCCGCCGCGCGAGCCCGGCCGCCGGATGGCCCCTGCGGCTCTCGCCAGGTGCCGGCCATTCAGTTGGAGCTGAGCCCCATGGATCGAACAGGGAGAGACGATGCGCCGGTTCTTTACGTTCAGCTTTGCGTGACGGCGCTGCCCGAGGCCGGACGGGGCCGCAAACCGGGAGCGGTGTGATGTTCATTCGCACAGCGATCAAAAGCGCCATGCGCCGGAGGATGGCTTCGGCCATGCGTAACTCCCGCACGGCCTCGTTATAGATCTTGCGCGGGACCAGTCCGTCGACAGCGGCTTCAAGCGCACACTGTACACCCAGCACCACCGCGCCGAGGCAATTCGATAACCGCGTCACGAGATCGCGCGCATAAAGAAAAACGTCATCCGACATGGCCAGCCATCATAGCCGGGCCGGAACGGGCGGGGATAAGTTTGCTGGTCCCGTAAGCGCTGCGGGCGAAAACCGTGGGATTGGCATTGCTCGCTCCGAAGGGCCTTAAGTCAGAAAATGCGTAATGAGCCCGAATGGAACATCGGCGATGGGTTGAAAACCGCATCGATCTGGCATGAAGACACCTCACAACCTTAGCTGCGCGGAACGTGAGCAAACATGAAAACCGATGAAACATCCCTGCGGATCGGCTCTGTGCTAGGGCCGACCCTTGTCGCTGTGACCATTTCGGAGTGGATCAATTTCGATATCTGGACGGAGAACTACCCTCCACTCACCTATCTGAACGGAATGATGTTGTTCGCCGCTGGCCTCGGGATCATCCGGTTCCATAGCCGCTGGCGTCCATTCTGGACGCTCAGCATTACACTCGCCGGTTGGTTGATGCTGGCCGGTGGCCTGCTGCGCTTGTTCTTCCCGACCGCCCCGCAGATGGAACCCGGTCTGATGAGCTATGGTTTTATTGCGCTTCTCGCGACCCTCGGCGTTATCATGACCTTCAAGTCATACACGAGTTAAGCTCCCTCAACGTCTCGGAGTGCGAGCTGAGGCTGCCAATGCACCTGTGAACGTGCCCTAGCCGCCGGTTGCGACCGTGCGTGTTTCGAAGTTCGGTGTGCCATCCATGAGCTGGGCATCGAGAAAACGCAGTGTCAGCTCTTCCAGCGTGACGCCATCCAGGCGGATCGTGTCGACCGGGATCGCGCCGAAACTGTGCCCGCCCCCGGCGACCGTGTAGAAACTGTGCGGAACGGACGCCGCCTGTGCTTCGGTCTGCAGATCCTGCGCGAAGGTGTAGGAGACGACATCATCAGCGTCGCCATGGAGGATGAGAAGCGGCGGGTCGGATGCCTCCATGAAGCCAGAGCCGATAAAGCGGCCCCAATAATCGATCACGACCTCGGGTTTAGGAACATCGATGGCGAATTCGTCGAGCCCGTAAGCGGTGTGCAGGGCGATCACGGCACCGGCCGAGCCGCCCCAAAGACCGATACGGCTGGTGTCGATGCAATTGGCGTCGGCATTGTCGATGGTCCAGCGGATTGCGGTGACCGCGTCTTCAAAGGCGCTGGCGACAAGGTCGGCCTGCTGCTGTGCGTCTGCCGGGATCGGAGTGGGCACCCCGCTCAGCAAACCGTCGCGAACGGGTGTGAATTCGGCTGACGGCACCGGATCATCGCGCTCGAGACGATAATTGATGGAGATAGCGACATATCCCCTGTCGGTGAGGCTGGACGCGAGCGAGGGCCATGGGCTGGATGTCTTGGAGCCGAATTGAAAGCTGCCGCCATGGATCAGAATCACCACAGGTCGGGCAGCGGTACAGGAATCACCGGACTGATAGAGATCGAGGGTCAGGGATCGTGACCCGCTCATGGTGAGCCCGGTGCCATAGGTCTGGTCGAACTGGCTTTGCGGGGCACCAGCTGGCGGCGTAGACGGCGGCGTCGCGGGACTTGAAGGCGAACCTCCGCCCCCACCCCCGCCTGAACACGCGGCAGCCAGCCAGATCAGGGCCAGGCCAGCAATCATGTGCCGTGTCTGCATGTCGGACTCCATTACCCGTCGCCAGTTCTGAAACGATCCGGCATGAACCATCCGTCGCGCTTGCAAGAACCAGTCCTGTATCGGACACCCTGCTGCAAGAGGCCATACTGCTGTTTTTTCAGCACTGTCTTTGGCGTTCTCCGGTCAATCGCGCCATAGTATCGCCGGGAGAGCGGTTAGCGGGGATGGGAGTCTGAATGCCGAGAACAGCGGGAAGCCGGAACAAACGCTTCGACGAGAAGAAGGAAGCGCTGTTACTCGCGCTGACCGAGTTCGCCCTGAACAGCGACCTGCGCCGGCCAAGCCTTCGCGAGTTCGCGCAGAATGTCGGCGTGTCCGAACCAACGCTGCGGCACTATTTCGAGGACCGGCGCGGCGTGGTGCGCGCGATCCTGACCGACATTGCCCGGCGCGGCCGGGTTATCTGGGACGCGCTGGCCTCCCCTGCCGAAAGCGTGGAGGCTGGACTCAACGCCTACTTTCAGATTTCGGCGACCGGCATCGCCCATGGCGGATTTGTCCGCACACATGCCTTCGGTCTCATTGAGGGGTTAGCTGATCCCGAAATCGGGCAAGTGTATGCCAGCCTGATCCTTGAACCCTCCCTGCAAGCACTGATGGAAAAGGCCCGCCTCAGCGGGGCCGATCATCTCAGCGAAAGCGAGCTGCGGACATTTGCCCTCGCCGCATTTTCGCCGCTGCTGGTGGTTAGTCTGCATCAGGATCTGCTCGGGGCACAAACCATGGAACCCGTCCCGGTCGAAGGCGTTATGGACACACTGCGCACATGGATCAGCCTGAGCACGAAGGCCTGATCACGAAAGCGTTATATCGTTTCTTATATTACATAAAATAAAATATTGACGATGGGATCGATCATCCTATGTGGAGTGGCGAGCAAGGCAGCTCGGGACAACACTGGAGTGATTTGATGAGACTTCTTCTTGGTTCAACACTGGCAGCCGCCGGCGTGATCCTCGCAAGCCCCGCCGCCGCTGAAGGTTGGTATGTGGGCGGCTCAGTTGGCATTAACGCGCAGAATGACAGCGACAATTCCGGCACCACGGACGCGTTCACCACAGGAAATCTGGGCGATGGATCAACACTCGACGTGGCGGCAGGCACGCCATATGGCTGGAGCACGGAGTTCGACCAGGGCCTTGCCGTCAGCGGTGAGATTGGCCGGCGTTATGCCAATGGCGTGCGGTTGGGCGTTGAGCTCGCCTACACGGACGCTGACGTCGACACGCACACTGACGTAACACTTGGCGGTGGCCCGATCGGCACGCTGGATGCGGCCTCGGTCGCCGGTAGCCCTGACCCGCTCGGCGTGACGGTTGCCGACGTGGTCGCTGACGGACAGGGCGACATCACCTCCACGGCGGTCTTCGTGAACGGCTATTATGACTTTGGTGCCGGCGGTGCCTTCCAGCCCTATGTCGGCGCGGGAATTGGTTTTGCCGATGTGGACGTTACCTACAATCCATCAGGCATCGCCATCATCGATGATGGCGAGACCAAGTTCGCTTACCAGCTGAAAGCCGGTGCGACATACCTCGTCACGGATACCTGGGAAGTGTTCGGCGAGTACGCTTATCGGGCAACCGACGATATCGAAGTGAACAATGACCTGTTCCCGGGCACACTCGATATCGAGAACCAGCAGAACATCTTCTCAATTGGTGCGCGGTACCGCTTCGGCGGCTAATCCCCCTCCCCACGCACCTTGAAGCGCCCGGCCGGACTCCCCCCTCCGCGCCGGGCGTCTTTCGTTTCAGACACGCCGTTCCACCTGAATATCCTTGATTACAGGCCGCTAAGCCACTCAAGAAGCAGGCGGCTCACATCCTCAGCCCGCTCCTGCTGAGTCCAGTGGCCGCAGCCCGGCAGTATGTGCACACCGCGCAGATCCGCGAAGTTCGGCTGCATGTCCTTCACAACATCGCCGGGGAACATTTTCAGGACGAGATCGCGGTCACCACCGATGAATAGCGCAGGCTGCTTGATCTGGCTGTCAGGCACGGCGCGCAGGAGGTCGTGATCGCGATAATGGTTGCGATAACGGTTCAGAGGCCCGCGAAAGCCGGACGCCTTGAACTGGCTTTCATAGTAGGCAACATCCTCCTCGTTCAGCCAGGGCAGTGGCATGGGCGGCTCCGGCAGGCGGTACAGCAGCGTCTCGCCATGCTTCTTATCGATCGGCCATGTACCCTCCGGGGCATCTCCGGAAATCGCATAGTAGAATTTGCGGATGGTCGCGGCGGGATCGGCTTCAAGCTCTGCCTCGGCCACACCCTCATCCTGGAAGTAGACCTGATAGAAAAACAGGCCCTGTTTGGTGAAGAAGTTCCTGAAGACGTCGATAGCCGCATGCTCACCGGGCGGCATGTAAGGCACCGACAGGCCGGCCACCGCACGGAACTGTTCGGGGTGCAACAATGCTGAATTCCAGGCGATGGGGGCACCCCAGTCATGGCCGACAATCACCGCCGGTCCTTCGGGCTGGAGGGCCCTGGCGAGGGCCGCCATATCACCTGTGAGCGCTTCCATATCGTAGGCCTCAATCGCGTGCGGCTTATCCGATCCGCTATAGCCACGCACATCCGGGGCGGCGGCGCGATAGCCGGCAGCGGCCAGCGCATCGAGCTGTTTTCGCCAAGAATACCAGCTCTCCGGGAAGCCATGCACGAACAGCACAAGTGGGCCTTCCCCCTTGACCGCGACCCGCAAGTTCACGCCATTCGCTTCGATTGTCTGGAAGTCCTGCATTTCAGCGCCCTTATTCAGCGATTTTTCAAGGTCATATAGTAGGTAACCATAATAATCGACGCTGGCCCAAAATGGACCGCGTCTTGCAACGTTAACTCCGTTTCGGCCGCATCAGGATCAGAATGCTCCGCACCGCTTGTCTCTTGGCCGTTCTGGCCGGCACCGCGCCGCTTGTCGCATCAGCGGAAAGCGTGCGGATTGTCAGCGACACCGCATCGGAACGGCTGGTTGAGCGGATCTCCGGACAATTGGCGGAAACCGACCCCGCAGAAACCGTTTTCGAAGCGCGCCGGCAGGCCCGGCAGGCGGCGCGCCGGGCGCAGGAATACCTGAACTCACGCGGCTATTTCGATGCGGAGGTCAGCCATTCAGTGGAATCCGGGCCCCCGCCCCGCCCGGCGATCAAGGTCGAACCGGGCCCGCGCTACCGCATCGCCGAAACCCGGCGGCGGATTATCGGTGGCGAGCTGTCGCCAGAAGACGAGGCCCGCCTCGCCCGCGCGATGACCATCGAACCCGGCGATTTCGCCATCGCCGACAATGTCGTGTCGCAGGAAGCCGGTCTGATCGCCGTCATGCGCGGCCTTGGCTATGCCGATGCCGAAGCCCTTGAGCGGCGCGTTTCGGGTGACCGTGAAGACGGGACGATCTCGATCACCTATCGGCTGAAACCCGGCCCCCGTGTACGGTTTGGCGAGGTGATCTTCGATGACGGCGTGCGAACCCGCCAGCCTTATCTGGGCCGCCTGATCCCTTTCGAGGAAGGCGACGTGTTCAGCCCCGACAAACTGTCGGAATTTAACGGGCGGCTCGCGAATACGAGACTTTATGAGGTCTCCTCCGCTCATCTCGACGAAACGTCATCTGAACCCACTGCCGAGGGCGGCGAAGTCCGGGATGTGATCGTCACACTGACCGAACGCGACCGCTACACCGTCACGGCAGGTGCCAGCGTCTCCACCAGTGAGGGCCCCGGCGTGACGGCAAGTTTGACCCGGCGTAACGCGACCCGTCGCGGCGATACGCTGACCGCGCGCGCTACAGTCGCCGCCCAGCAACGCACTGTCGGCGTCGACTGGCGGATTCCGAACGCCATCGCCTTCGATAAAGCGCTTGTCTTTTCGGCTGACGCGATCCGCGATGAGACCGACGCCTTTGACCGGGAAGCGGTCACGCTGTCAGGTGCCTATGAGGTCCGGCACAGCAAGAGCTTCGCCTACTCACTAGGCGTTGCCAGCGAGGTAACGAGCGAGGAAGACGCCTTCGGCCAGCGCGACCTGCAAATCCTCAGCGCATCGGCGGGCGCGCGGCTGGATCGGTCGGACGACCCGCTTGACCCGACCAGGGGCTGGCGCGCAAATGCGCGCGCCGAACCTGCGCTCGCAACCGGCGATGAGGACACGCAGTTCTTCACGCTGACGGGCGAGCTGACCGGCTATCAGCCTCTCTGGAAGGAAGACCGGCTGGTGGCGGCCGGCCGTATCCGGAGCGGTTTTGTCTATGGGGCCGATATCGACGCCCTGCCCGTCAGCCGGCGCTTCTTTGCGGGTGGCGGCGGCAGCGCGCGCGGGTTCGAGTTTCAATCCGTCGGTCCTGAAGAAGACGGATCGCCAACAGGTGGACGCGGGCTCCTGGAGATTTCAGGCGAGCTGCGCTGGCGCGGAGATGGCCAGCTTGGCTATGTCGCCTTTGTGGACGCGGCGAATGTGAGCCGGAACCAGTCGCCCAATCTCGGCGATCTGCGCTATTCGGCCGGCTTTGGCGTGCGGTACCGCACGGTTGTCGGGCCGATCCGGTTTGATATCGCGACGCCGCTGGACCGGCAGTCCGGTGAGGACCCGATACAGATCTATGTCAGTATCGGTCAGGCCTTCTGATGGATCGCTCCGCTTTCATTCCGTCCTGGCGCACGGTGCGCTGGAGCGCGATCGGCCTGCTTGCGCTGATTGTGCTCGCCATGATCGGCCTGCGCATCTGGGCGACGACCGGAGCTGGGCGCGCATATGCGGAAAATCTCATCGAAGACCTGAACACTCGTGGCCAGACGATCGAGATTGATGGCCTTGAAGGAGACCTGCTCGGCCGCCTGCGCCTGTCATTGGTCGAGGTCAGCGACGATGCCGGTGTCTGGCTGACGGCTGAGAATGTCGAGATTGGTTGGTCGCCATGGGCGCTGCTGGAGCGCCGACTGTCTCTGCATGACGTCATGGTCGATACGCTAGACGTTGACAGACGACCAACACTGAGAGCAAGCAACGGCTCCGGCAACGGGACGTCCCTCGACGCCTATGAACTCGGCAACGGACTGATCCGGACTCTGACACTGGAAGACGGCGTCGCAGGCCCGGCAGCATCTTATGCCGCAACGGCCTCGTTCCAGCTGACGGATCGTACCGGCGACATCGATATGCGGCTAAGGCCGACGGAAGGGCGCGGAGATCAGCTGGACGTCGACCTATCATGGTCCCCGTCTTCGCCCCTGTCGGGACGGGCCGAACTCGACGGCGAGCCTGCCGGCCTGTTCGCGACGCTCATCCGCGCTGAATCGGACAAGGCCGTTTCCCTGACCGTTCTGGCGGAGCGGCAAGAGGATCGCTGGGTTCTGTCTGCTGACGGAGAGATCGGCGAGGAGACCGTGATCACCGTTGCAGGAGAGCGCGTAAACGGCTCGCTTGATCTTACCGGATCTGCAAATCTAGGACTGTCGGGTTTCACAGAAGCACTGGTTGATCGGTTCGGTAAACAAGTGGCGTTCGCCCTCTCCACGAGCGAGGCCGAAGATGGCCTGCCTTTCACCCTTCTCATGACTGCGCCCTACGTTCAGGCGGACGCTTCCGGACGCCTGACCGAAGATGACGGCGCGCGGGTCATCGAAGACCTCGACCTGGGTCTGGCTGATATGGATGCTGCCCAGGTGACCGCCGTGTCCTCGATCTCCATGTCTGAGGCACGACTGCACGGCCGGCTCATTGACGGCCTGTCCGGATATCGGTTTGAGGGCACCATCGAGACACCAAGTATTAGCCTCAGCGAGCGGACGCTTAATGGTCTCGAACTCGATGGGACGTTTGGATATCAGGATAATGTCGTCCGTGTAGATACGATGATGGTCGCCGATGCGCTTCTTGGTCTCTCGGGCAGAGCCGGAGACATGCTTGCCGGCCCGCTCAATGGTCGGATCGACGGGCGCTATCGACGCGACCGCGCCCGGTTCGACGCAGACCGCTTTTCGCTGGAAACCGAAGCGGCACGCGTGAGAGGGGCCGGGTCCATCTCATCCGGACCGATTGATCTCGCGGGGCGTCTCAGGATCAGAGATGCGGCGGCCCTGCCCGCGCATGGCGAACTGAGATGGAGTGTCAGCGGTGATCTCGAAGGGGCGCTCTCCGGGCGTATCTCTGGTGACCTGACACCAACAGTCACAGGCAATACTGTCGCCACGCTACTTGGAGAGACCGTTTCCGTCTCGGCCGAGTATGCCCGCGCCGAGGGTGGCGATCTTCAGCTCTCGGACATCACCGTTGAAGGCGAAGAGACACTCATTTCGGGCGACGCCTCTATTCAGAATGGCGCGCTTGGCGGAACGCTGACCGCCGACCTCAATGCGGGAACCCTGCAGGGCGCGCGCTTTGCGCCTCTTTCAGGAACCGTCAATCTTGCAGGAACGGTCGATGTACCTGAGATCAACACCCGCGTGCGATCCTCATCGGTCACACTTCGCGGCATCCGGGTCGACAGACCCGTTCTGACCGGACGGTTGACGCTCGGCCAGCCGCTCGCCGCCGCTATGGTTCTGACAGGCAATGCCTACGACACGCCTTTCCGTATCGCTGCGCTTGCTGCGATAGAGGATGGAATATGGACCATCTCCGAGCTGAACGCGGAGTCGCGAGACCTCACCGTCAGTGGGGAGTTGTCTGGTACGGGCGCGGACGTGTCCTCGCTGGTGGCGAACCTTGACGTGGCCGGCACCACGCAGGGCGGCGGTACGCTGGACGGGGGCATCACGCTTGGCGGGCGGCAGGTGGATGCCGCGCTGTTCGGAACGAATGTGACCCTGCCGGGTATCAGCGCGCGAACCGCAGATGTCTCGATATCCGGCGCGTGGCCGAACTACTCCGCCACGCTGGAACTCGACGGAGAAGCCGAGGTGCTCGGCCTTGTCTCGGATGTCTCGCTTGAGCCCCGGCTCCGCCTCGACCTGTCCGAGCGGTCGGCGGTCATTCGCGGGAGCGCCTCGCTCGGCGGGGCACAGCTCGCAGTGGTCACGCCCGTGAATCTCAGATTCGATGACGGCATCGTAGCTGACGGGGCGCTCTCCTTCCTCGAAGGCAGTGTCGACTTTGATGTCGACTGGACCGACGACGGGCAGACCTCCCAGGCCGAATTCCAGAGCCTGTCGCTGTCGCGGCTCGGACCGCTTCTTGGCCGCCCGTCCCTGCGCGGGGCGCTTGGCGGTGCCATCAGGCTGCAAGGCGAGACAGGGCAACTGGACGGCACAACCGAGATAAACGTCATCGGGCTTGCGAGTGGGCCAAGTGGATCGCCGGAGGCAGACGTCGCGCTAATGGCCGGCCTCGCCGAGAAGACCCTCACCGCGACGCTTATCGCCACCGATGAAGCCGACGCGCTGAACGCCCGCGCGGAGCTGACCGCGCCGGTCGAGACAAGTACGGCACCCATCCGGCTGAGCTTTCCTGCCGCGCAACCGGCAAACCTCACCCTGACCGGCGGCGGACCTGTAGCGCCCATCCTCGCCCTGATTGGGCCGCCGGACCTGAGACTTGAGGGTGATGTGCAGCTTGATCTTGCCGCCTCTGGTCCAATTACGGAGCTCGTCCCGACCGGGCAAGCGACCCTGAAGAATGGTGTGTTCGAGGACGGACAATCTGGTCTCTTTCTGAAGGCTGTCGAGGTCGATGCGCGCCTGCTCGAAGATGCGGCCATTGTCGATCAACTCAGTGCGGATGGCGGCGACGGCGGAACGCTCACCGGTTCCGGACGCTATGCTTATGATGGGTCTGGCGGCATTGAGCTGCAGCTGAATCAACTGGACGCCCTGAACCGCCGCGATCTTACAGCAACCCTTTCCGGCGCGGCCTCCATGCGGAGCGTGGACGGGCGCACCGACATCAAAGGCGATCTTACAATCGACCGGGCACGCCTGAACATCGAGGAACTGCCACGCGGTGGATACACCACGCTGGATGTCTCCTTTGAGGAGACCAGCGACCAGCCCCTGCCCGAGGAGACCGACACGCGCCCGGTCACGCTTGACATCGGGGTGCAGGCGGACCGGCGAGTCTATGTTGTCGGGCGCGGTATAGAGACAGAATGGCAGGTCGATGCGCGCGTGACCGGACGACCTGGCGCACCCCTGATCAATGGCGAGGCCAACCTCGTGCGCGGCGAGGCAGACCTTGTCAGCCGCCGCTTCCGCTTTTCTGAAGGCTCGCTCCGCTTTGACGGGCCGCCTGAGGATACGCGAATCCGCCTGCGTGCAAGCCGCTCTTCGGGCGGCGTCGAAACCATCGTTTCGCTGACCGGTCCCGCCCTCTCGCCGGATGTGACCCTCAGCTCAAACCCGACCCTTCCAGAAGACGAGATCCTGTCCCGGGCGCTGTTTGGCCGGTCGCCGTCGCAGCTGAGCCCGCTTCAGGCCGCCCAGCTTGCCGGCGCGGCCGCCTCCCTGGCTGGTGGCGATACGTTCGACCTGACCGGGCCTTTGCGCGCAGCGACCGGGCTGGACCGGCTGGACTTCGGCGTTGGCGACAATGGCGCGACGGTGTCGACCGGAAGCTATATCGCCGACGACGTCTATCTTGAGATCGAGACAGGCGCGTCCGGCGCGCCGGGCATCGCGCTGGAATGGACCCCGCTCAGCAATGTCGAAGTCGGCACGTCGATCGACCCTGAATTCGGGCCGAGGCTTGAAGTGGAATGGACGCGCGACTTTGACCGGCTGCTGGGCGAGTCCGGCAATTAACCGGCCCCGCCCTACAGGACGCCAGCCTAGGCGCGCATGTTCGCGAGGCGCGCGTCGATAATCGCTTCGGCATCTTTCATGATGTCATCGATCAGCTCTTTCACGGTCGGAATATCGTTGATCAGGCCCTGAACCGTTCCGGCCGACCAGATGCCGCCATCGGTGTCCCCTTCGGCCATGGCGACCCGGCCCCGCGCACCGGCCACGAGATCTTTCACATCCTCAAACTTCGCCCCGCCCCGGCGCTCAATTTCTACGACTTCGGTGCTGACCGCGTTTTTCATGACGCGGGCCGTATTATGCAGCGTACGGAAGATGAGTTCCGTCGCGCGCTCATCATTCTCAACCATCTGGTGTTTGAAATTGTCATGGATCGGAGCTTCCTGAGTGACACAGAAGCGCGTGCCCATATTGATGCCGTCCGCGCCGAGCGCCAGCGCCGCCACGAGCCCACGCCCGTCAGCAAAGCCGCCACTGGCGAGCATCGGGATTTTCACCTTATTCGCGGCTGCCGGGATCAGAACGAGACCAGGAATGTCATCTTCCCCCGGATGGCCGGCACATTCGAAGCCATCGATGGAGATGGCATCAACGCCCATCCGCTCGGCCGACAATGCGTGGCGCACCGCGGTGCATTTGTGGATCACCTTGATCCCATGCTCCTTGAAATGATCGACGTGTTCCTGCGGTTTGTAGCCGGCGGTTTCGACGATCTTGATGCCGCCCTGAATGATCGCATCGCGATACTCCGCATAAGGCGGCGGCTTGATCGCCGGGAGAATGGTGAGGTTCACGCCGAAGGGCTTGTCGGTCATCTCCTTAGTGCGGGCGATCTCCTTGGCGAGATCCTCCGGGGTTGGCTGGGTCAGCGCCGTCAGGAAGCCGAGTGCGCCCGCATTGGCGACCGGGGCCACCATTTCCGCATAGCCCACCCATTGCATGCCGCCCTGGGCAATCGGGTGTTCAACGCCAAATGCTTCTGTAAATCGTGTCTTGATCGCCATGATGATGTCTCCTCCAGCGCCGTCATATGCGGCGATTTCCCAGCCCGTGTTCTAGGCACCTTTCGAGTAGGTTGGAATAGCGGTGTCTCGCGTGAAACAGGATGGCGTGTGCTGGGCCGGCTTTTAGCCCTCATGGAAGGATGCAAAGATCCAAACGCCAGACAAAAAAAGCCCCCGAAATCCACAAGGAAATCAGGGGCCTATTTGGGTGCGGGAGGTCGCACCCCTCAAAAAAGATCCGGAATTATTCCATTTATTACAAAGGGTTAGGAGAAACCCAGTTGGTACGGATCGTTCCTCACGCACGTTTCCACCACTTTGTGGAAGCCGTAGATACTTTGCATTCGGGACATCTTTTCGTTGCTTGAAACAGGTTCACGTTCGACGGATAGCACATCTGAGCTTGATCATTTCTCTCATGGCTCTGAGCCATCGCCGTGTCAGATATGAGAATGGCCAGCGCTGTGCTCGGAAGAAGTGATGAAAAATGTCGAGGTCTTAACCAAGTCAAAGCAGTCATAGCGGTTCCCCTCGCTTGGTCGATTTTGACCGCAGCAGAGCTAGTGGCCGGACGGTCGGGCGCAATCTCGCTTCAATGATACATTAGGAAAGATTTTATGAAGTCGGCCGGTTTTTCATTTGTATACGGATGATATATCTTCGAGCCGGAGTCACATCCGCCGCTGACCGATGGGTAAGGGCTCTTGGGTTGGAAACTCTAAGCCCTACGAGATGACCGTCGGCTCGCGCCGACGGTCCTGTTCGTGCGTCACCCTCACCAGTTGCCCTGTCCCAGGCGGTGACATGGTGCCACGCAATCACCAGGACGGGAGGTCTCGTTGGAGATTGCCCTTGTTCCTTAGCTAGGCTTTGAAACAGTTTCGTGTCGCTCGATCATTTCCGTTAAATTGGCAGCCGCTCGACACTCAGACCTTCAATCAAAAGGACTTGCGAGATCTGTGGGAGTTTTTAGAGGTGGGACTCAAGACCACAGTAAGCCAGCAAAAGATTTTTATGAAACCCGAACCGATTATCGAACAAGGCCAACTTATTGATCACGTCGTCGCGATGGAAGCCGATGTTGGTTCGGGGAATTGGGAAGCGGCCGCCAAATGGTTTACATCCGATGTGGCTTATCATGTCGCCGGTCGACCCGCTTTTCTTGGCGTCTCGGGAATCGAAGAATACATGACGTGGCAACGCAGCATCGTAACCTGGCTGGGCCACGACTCTCATTTGGTTCTCGAGCACAAAGACACAGTGATCATCGAAGCCGACTCACGTTTCAGACGCGCGTCGACGGGTGCCGAGTTCAAACTCCCCTGCACGGATGTTTATCGCTTCCGGTCCGAAGGTGGTGAGATGCAGATATTCGACTGGCGTGTTTACGCCGACGTCTCTCACTTTCTTGACCAGGCGTTTCCATTTTCAAGCAACGTCGACTAGTCGAAGATATGTAAGCAACTACACCGTTTCTATGGCTGAAGAAAATGGTCGGATGCGGGTGACCGGCTATCGTCACACACAGAAGAATCTCCTGCCGACCCCTGAAGAGGCGTTTGGGGATTATGAAACCAAACGCGTCCCGATCTCCATAATCTCTGCGATTACTGGGATCGATTTTGATCAGCTTAGCGGCTGGGACGTCGCTGACAGTGCGTTCGAGAGTGCTGCCGAAATCTCAACTGTGCACGGCCGAAGCGATATTGGATTTGGGTGAGCACGCTCAGCATTGAAGCTGGAGGATACTGGGCCCGGAGCCAAGAGGGTCCGTTCGCCTCACTCTCTAGATTATGATCAATGAATCATCAAATTCCGATTTGATGTTTAATTGAACATCGAATATCGCTTGTAAACCTGTCATCAGATGTTTTATTGTACATTTTTTCTGAAAAATATGATTGAAAAGACATCATGACCTATGCCCTCGAAGATATTGGACAATCGCTGAAGGCCGCGCGCGAGCGGCGCGGCCTCAGTCAGCGCGCCCTCGCCGACGCAGCCGGAACCGATCAGGCTCGCATCTCGAAGATCGAAAACGGCGACATCGATCTGCGTCTCTCGAGCCTCATCGATCTTGCACGCACGCTAGGCCTGGAAGTCATTCTCGCCGAGCGGCACCATTTGCCCGCCATCAAGGCGATGACTCGCGAGAAGGCGATGGACGCCGATCCAAAGCGCAAAGCCGAATTTCTAAGGAACATCGAAGGAAACTTGGAGCGTTTTCTTGTTGAGCAACCGGACAATTTTTTGCTCAAACGGGCGAAGAATGTGCTTCCCGGTCTTTCTGTAGTGGGCCTGACAGAAACCGACCTATCTTTACTGAAACAGGCTCGCACAGCACTCAGCAATGCAACACCGGGTAGCCTAGACGCGCTGACCCCGATCTTACGTGCGCTTATTCGCCTCCGAAATGAAAAGGCTCATGGCGTCTTGGAAAGCGAAAGCGCACCGCGCCCCGCCTACAGTCTGGACGATGACGATGAGTGATGTTCGCGTGCTTGATGTTCGTCTATATGATGAGGTGATTGGCAAGCTCACCCTCCAGCCTGGCGACCGGTCCATCTTCTCATTCACAGAAGACTATATCGCCGATCCGAACCGACCGACCTTGAGCCTGTCATTTAAAGACCAGACCGGCGGGTTGATCGAGCAATTGCGGCCAACAAAGACGAGCCTCGCCCCGTTCTTCTCTAACCTCCTCCCGGAAGGACCCTTGCGCGAATATCTCGCCAAGCGTGCCGGCGTCAAAGCGGTTCGGGAATTCTTCCTGCTATGGGCGCTTGGGCAGGATCTGCCCGGCGCGATGGACGTCACGGCCCCCGACGGTCGCAGCTGGCTTGAAGACGTTGATCTTGCAGAGGATCAAAATGCATCTCCTGCGCGCTCCAATGCGCTTCGCTTTTCCCTGGCCGGCGTGCAACTTAAATTCTCCGCTGTCAAAGCGGCCAATGGCGGACTGACCATTCCCATCGACGGGACCGGCGGCGACTGGATCGCAAAGCTCCCTTCCCTGACCTATGCGCGCGTTCCAGAAAACGAATACTCAATGATGCGCCTTGCATCACTCATCGGCATCGACGTACCCGACATTGATCTTGTCGCCCATGACGCAATTGATGGCCTGCCGCCGGAACTCAGCCGGATCCAGGAGCCGGTCTTCGCCATAAGGCGTTTTGACCGAAGCGATCAGGGCGACCGGATTCACATAGAAGACTTCGCGCAGGTGTTCGGGGTGATGCCACAGAAGAAATATGAGAAAGCCTCGTATCGCAGCATCGCAAAAGTCTTGGCCATCGAAACGAGCAATGCCGACATCGAAGAGTTTATTCGACGCCTGGTTTTCAACACGCTGGTCGGCAATGCCGACATGCACCTGAAAAACTGGTCCCTGATCTATCGCGATCGCCGCAATCCCAGCATCTCGCCAGCTTATGACTTTGTCTCGACCATCGCGTATATCGACGATGAGCATGTAGCGCTCAAATATGCCCGCACAAAGAAAATGACCGAGCTCACACTTGATGAGTTGGCCTATCTGTCAGCAAAAGCAGGGCTTCCTGAGCCCTTGGTCAGACAAGCTGCACGAGACACTGTCGACCGGTTCAATGAGGTTTGGCGAGCTGAGAAAACGCATCTTCCTTTATCGGGTGACGCAGCCTCAAAGATCGATGCTCATATCGCGACGCTTAGGATCGTTGATGACCGATAATGGTCCGGATCGCTGAGCCGTTGACTTGGGCCCCTATCATGGCCGTCAAGGCACATGCGACGCCAATATGGACATCCCGTCATGCAAGATCCACATCGTTGGAATGCTCCCAGATCACGACAGGACATGAAACGATTGCCTTGAATTATTCTGGTGAACGCCCGCCAAGAAGGCGGATAAAAGCGCTTCAAGCGCTACGCAGACTTAAAGGCCGCATCAGGCGGATTCTGAGTCCGCCATATGGCTGCGATCTAGATGCTGCATAATGACGGAGAAGTCCTTACCGCCATGCCCTTGGTCATTGAGAGCTTCATAAATGGACTGCGCCATCCGTCCAAAACTCGAACCCGCACCGACGCTGTCTGATGCATCGGTCGCCAGGGAGAGATCTTTCAGCATCATACTGACTGCAAATCCGGCGGCATAATCATTATTTGAAGGCGCAGCAGGAACCGGACCGGGCACAGGACAGTAAGATGTCATCGACCAGTTTTGGCCGGACGACATTGATGCAATGTCAAAAAAGCTTTGAGCGTCCAGTCCGAGCTTTTGTGCCAGATCAAATGCTTCACAAGTGGCGATCATCGAGACACCCAGAAGCATATTGTTCGCAATCTTTGCGGCCTGTCCGTTTCCGGCATCCCCGGCATGAACGATCTTGGATCCCATCAGCTCCAGTATGGGCCGGGCTCGATCGAACGCTTCCCTGGCTCCACCGACCATGAAGGTCAGCGCGCCAGCCGCCGCCGCCGCCACACCGCCTGACACCGGAGCGTCCACCATGACAAAACCGGCTTCGCTCGCCTCGCGCGAAGCAGCGCGGGCATCGTCTACAGCGATTGTGGAGCAGTCGATGAACAATGCCCCTGCTGGCGCTGCGCCTGCCACACCACCTTCTCCGAAGTAGACGCTGCGAACATGTTTGCCCGCCGGCAGCATGGTCACAATGATTGCTGCATCTTGCGACGCCTCCGATGCTGACCCGGCCGTTTTTCCGCCGGCAGCAGCCATGGCGTCGACCGCTGCATCATCCAGATCGAAAACTTTCACCTCGTGTCCAGCTTTAATCAGATTGAGGCACATACCCGACCCCATATTGCCCAAACCGATAAATGCGATCTTCATGTCAGTTCCACTTCTTGAATGCGCGGCCCATTAACTCCGGCACAAAAATACCTGTTCACGACGTAAGGAGATCCCGGGCAACGATTACCCGCATGATCTCATTGGTGCCTTCCAGGATCTGATGGACGCGCAAATCCCGTACGATGCGCTCGACTTCATAGTCGGCAAGATACCCGTAGCCCCCATGTACCTGCAGCGCGTCATTGGCGACCTTGAAACCTGTATCGGTTACAAACCGCTTGGCAGAAGCACAGAGCCTTGTCGCCTGTGGGAGCTTCTGATCGAGGACGTCGGCGGCATTGTAGAGGAGAGATCGAGCGGCCTGCAGTTCGATCTCCATATCGGCAAGTTTGAACTGGACGGCCTGAAAATCTGAGATGGCGCGCCCGAATTGCCGTCGGTCTTTTGAGTAGTCCAGCGCTCTGTCGAGCGCGTCCTGCGCGCCGCCGAGCGAACACGCAGCAATATTAAGACGTCCCCCGTCCAGCCCCGCCATCGCGTATTTGAAGCCCTCCCCTTCCGGGCCAACCCGGTTACCCGCAGGTATGCGGCAGTCATCAAAATTGACGATCGCTGTCGGTTGAGCCCGCCAGCCCATCTTTTCTTCGTTTTTCCCAAAGGAGAGACCGGGTGCTCCGTTTTCCACGATAAAGGTCGACACACCGCGCGCGCCATCATCGGAGGTGCGCGCCATAACAATGTAGACATCTGAAAATCTGCCGCCGGAGATGAAAGCCTTTGCGCCGTTCAAGATGTACTCATCACCATCCCTCACAGCAGAGGTCTTCAAGCTTGCGGCGTCCGACCCAGCTCCAGGCTCGGTTAAACAGTAAGACGCAATCAGCTCTGCAGTGGTGAGCTTTGGCACGAAGCGAGCGCGCAACTCATCGCCACCAAAATGATCAACCATCCAGGTCGCCATATTATGGATGGACAGAAACGAGGCGTGACTGACACACCCTTTGGAGAGCTGCTCGAAAATCAAAACCGCATCAAGACGCCCTAGCGCGCTGCCACCATGTTCCTCGCTTGTGTAAATGCCGCCAAAGCCCAACTCGGCCATCGCGCGCAGAGCATCGCGATCGAGCATCTTCTCACGATCCCAGCGCTCAGCATGCGGACGAAGCTGGTTGACGGAAAACGCGCTCGCCATGTCGACAATCATGGTCTGCTCTTCTGTCATCCGCATAATCTTACTCCTAAAGAAGCGGCGTCCAGAAAAGGGATTGTTCTGGACGCCGAGTGTGTCCTGCGCTGGGAGGAAACCACGCAGGTATCCGTTGGTGACTTATTCGTCGGAGAAGACAGGCTGACGCTTCTCCATGAAGGCGGTCATGCCCTCTTTCTGATCTCTCGTGCCAAACAACCCCATGAAAAGGCGTCGCTCAAAGCAGACCCCCTCCGTGGTGGATAAGTCGAGGGCGCGACCAACCATTTCCTTTGCGGCCACGATGGATGGAATGGAGTATGCAGCGATCTCGCTCGCCACGGACTGAGCTGTGGTTAAGAGAGCATCGTGACTGATCACGCGGCTCACCAATCCAATCCGATCAGCTTCTTCCGCTTCGATCATGCGGCCGGTCAAAATAAGATCCATGGCCTTGGCCTTGCCGATCGCCTTGGTCAGACGAACAGACCCGCCCATACCAGGCGTCACACCAAGCTTGATTTCCGGTTGGCCAAACTTCGCCTTGTCAGAGGCAATGATAAGGTCGCACATCATGGCGAGCTCACATCCGCCGCCGAGCGCGAATCCATTGACCGCAGCGATGACCGGCTTGCGGCAAGCCGCAAATTGATCCCAGCCCGCGAAATAGTCACGAATATACATGTCTGAAAAATTCTGCGGCTGCATCTCGGCGATATCTGCGCCAGCCGCAAAAGCTCGGCCAGAGCCGGTCAGAACACTGACAGCAATTTCTGGATCGCGGTCGATCTCAGCGAAGACCGTTGAGACCTCTTGCATCAACTCGGCGTTCAATGCGTTCAAACTGTCCGGCCGGTTGAGCGTCACAGTTGCGACGCGGCCTTGGCGCTCTACGAGGAGGGTATTGTGGTCTGACATCATCCGGCTCTCTATTGCATGGTCGGGATGATGAAGGCCTGATCTCCAACGTCACCTTCGGGCCAGCGCTGGGTGACAGTCTTGATCTTGGTCCAGAACTTCATGCCTTCGGTGCCGTACTGG